>NZ_JBSFWK010000001.1:0-793897 GCF_053594815.1 Streptomyces sp. NPDC002577
CTACCGCAAGGGACAGGCCTGGAAGCAAGCTCTCGCCGAGATTGGCGCCACCGGCAAGCTGACCCGCGCCTACCGGCCCCAGACCAACGGCAAAGTCGAACGCTTCAACCGCACCCTGCTCGACGAGTGGGCCTACCTACGGCCCTACACCAGCAACGACGAACGCAGCGCAGCCCTCGACAGCTTCCTCCACGACTACAACTACCATCGCTGCCACACCGCACTCGGAGGCCAGCCACCCATCACCCGAGTCAACAACCCTCCGGGGCAATACACCTAGGCCCGTGTCGGGGCTGCCGCCAGTTCGAGGCGTACCGCGCACGCCTTGAACTCCGGCATCCGCGACGTCGGATCGAGCGCCGGATTCGTGAGGGTGTTGGCCCGGCCCTCGCCCGCCCAGTGGAAGGGCATGAAGACGGTGTCGGGCCGGATGCCCGTGGTGATGCGCGCGGGCGCGACGGCCTTCCCGCGCCGGGACACCACGGCCACGGCGTCCCCCTCCGCGGCCCCCAGCCGTTCGGCCAGCCGCGGATGCATCTCCACGAAGGGCCCGGGCGCGGCCGAGTTGAGCTCGTCGACGCGCCGCGTCTGGGCGCCCGACTGGTACTGCGAGACGACCCGCCCGGTCGTCAGCAGCACCGGGTACTCGGCGTCCGGCTCCTCCGCGAGCGGCCGGTGCGTGACCGGCACGAACCGGGCCCGCCCGTCCGGCGTCGCGAAACGCTCCAGGAAGAGACGCGGGGTGCCGGGGTGCCGGGCGATGCCCCGCGCACTGCCGGCGTCCCCGGCCGGATCGTCTGGCAGCACGTCGAACGCGGCGTCCTCGCTGTCCTCCAGCGGACCGTCCTGCCGCGGCGCCTCGGCCGCCGGGCAGGGCCAGAACACGCCCTGCTCCCGCGCCAGCCGGCCGTAGTCGATGCCGGAGTAGTCGGCGGGACCGCCCGCCGACGCCCGGCGCAGCTCGTCGAAGACCTCCTCCGGGTCTGTCGGGAAGCCCTTCTCCACGCCGAGACGTGACGCCAGTTCGTTCAGTACGACGAGGTCGGAGCGGACACCGGGCGGCGGGGTCAGCGCCTGTCGGCGCAGCAGGACCCGCCCCTCCAGGTTCGTCATCGTGCCCGTCTCCTCGGCCCACTGCGTCACCGGCAGGACGACGTCCGCCAGCGCGGCCGTCTCCGACAGAACCACGTCCGCGACGGCGAGGAAGTCCAGTGAGCGCAGCCGCTCCTCGATGTGCGCGGCGCGGGGGGCCGACACGACGGGGTTGGAGCCCATGAGCAGCAGCGTCCGTACGTCCTGTCCCAGCGCGTCCAGCAGCTCGTACGCGCTGCGGCCCGGGCCCGGCAGGCTGTCCGGGTCGACGCCCCACACCTCCGCGACATGGCGGCGCGCCTCGGGGTCGTCCAGCTTGCGGTAACCCGGCAACTGGTCGGCCTTCTGGCCGTGTTCGCGGCCGCCCTGGCCGTTGCCCTGCCCGGTCAGACAGCCGTAACCGGACAGCGGGCGGCCCGCGCGGCCCGTGGCCAGGCACAGGTTGATCCACGCGCCCACCGTGTCCGTGCCCTTCGACTGCTGCTCGGGTCCGCGCGCGGTGAGCACCATCGACGACTCGGCGTCGCAGAACATCCGGACCGCCTCGCGGAGTTCGGGAACGGACACCCCCGTGATCCGCTCCACGAACTCCGGCCAGTGCGCCATCGCCGCCGCCCGAGCGTCCTCCCAGCCGGTCGTGCGGTCCCGGATGAACTCCTCGTCCGTCCGGCCCTGCGCCACCACCAGGTGCAGCATCCCCAGCGCCAGCGCCAGGTCTGTGCCCGGCCGCGGCGCCAGATACAGATCCGCCTGTTCGGCGGTGCGCGTACGGCGCGGATCGATGACGATCAGCTTGCCGCCGTTCTCCTTGAGCTCCGTCAGGAAGCGCAGCGCCGGCGGCATCGTCTCCGCGAGGTTCGAACCGACCAGGATCACGCAGCCCGCCCGCGGGATGTCCTCCAGCGGGAACGGCAGGCCGCGGTCCAGGCCGAAGGCCTTGTTGTGCGCGGCCGCCGCCGACGACATGCAGAACCGGCCGTTGTAGTCGATCTGTGATGTGCCGAGGACCACCCGGGCGAACTTCCCCAGCGCGTACGCCTTCTCGTTCGTCAGCCCGCCGCCGCCGAAGACCCCGCACGCGTCCGGGCCATGCTCCGTGCGCGTGCGGGACAGCCCCTCGGCGATGCGGTCGAGGGCCTCCTCCCAGGTGGCCGGCTCGAGTTCGCCGGTGGCAGGGCGACGGACCAGCGGCTCGGTCAGGCGCACTCGGGAGGAGAGCAGTGCGGGCGCTGTGCGGCCCTTGCCGCACAGCGCTCCCCGGTTGACGGGGAACTCGGTGCGCTCCACCACGTCCACGCCGCCGCCTTCGCGCGCCGACAGGTTCATGCCGCACTGCAGGGAGCAGTACGGGCAGTGCGTCGGCGTCAGGGTCGGCGTGGGGGCCGCCGTCGGTGCTGGGGGCGGCGTCGCGGGGGCGGAGTGCATGCTGCCAGCGTGCGTCGGGCGTGTTACGTGCTGCGGTGTTGCCCGTTACGCAGCCGGTACGGGGACCTCCCGGTGGGGTGGGCGGCGACGTGAGGTGCCCCCTCCCACGGGCCGGGGTCGCGCATGGTGCGTAACCGTGGTGCACCGTTGGCGGCTGCCGGCCGGTGGCACACCCCGCAGGGACCCGCACCCCTCAGCGGCCTCCCCCGGACCCCAGCGCCTCCGACACCCCCGCTTCCCGAGGCCCCAGGAACCGCGGATCGGGCCGCAGGGCGGCGTCCAGCGCCGCCTTCCCGGCCGCGAACATCTCCCGCGTCGCCCCGTAGTACCACGTGACGTCGTGCCGGTCGTCGACCCCGACGCCGTACGACGTGACCCCCGCCGCGTCGCACAGCGCGACCGCCCTGCGTATGTGGAAGCCCTGGCTGATCAGCACCGCGCGGTCCACGCCGAAGATCTTCTTGGCCCGCACACAGGAGTCCCACGTGTCGAAGCCCGCGTAGTCGCTCACGATCCGCCCGTCCGGGACGCCGTGCGCCCTCAGATAGGCGCGCATGGCGTCCGGCTCGTCGTACTCCGCGCGGCTGTTGTCGCCCGTGACCAGCACCACCTGAATCCGGCCCGCGCGATACAGCTCGGCCGCCGCGTCCAGCCGGTGGGCGAGGTACGGCGACGGCTCGCCGTTCCACAGCCCGGCGCCGAAGACCACCGCCACCGGGGTGCGGGGCACATCCGCCGTCGTACGAAGGCGGCCGTCCGCCGACACGAACAGCCAGGCGGCGGGCAGCAGCGCCAGCACACAGGCCAGCATCAGCGCCTGCACCGTCCTGCGCTGCGCGGAGCGCGTCCGCGGCAGCCGGAACGAAGGCGGCAGCCATGTCGGTCTGCGCGGCCGCCCGAGACGCAGACGGACCGTCTGGCCCAGCTTCCGCATCCAGCCTTGCCGTAGCATCGAACCCCCCGTGTCCCCCTGCTCGCCCGGCACCGGGCCAGCTGCGATCAACCGTAGGCGATCCCACCGACAGTCACGCCGTCGGACGGCCCGGGGTTGCGGTCCGGCTGACAGTGCCGTTCCCCGCCGCGTGAGCCCAGATGAAAAGAGCCGTCATCGTCGCGCAACGCCGCGGCAACCTGCCACGGCCAGGATCGGTTCATGACGGCGTCGAACCCTCCTCGCGACGAGTCCACCCAGCCCTCGGGCAGCAGCCTGCCGCCCGGCCCGGCGCACACCGACGGCCACCTCGACAGTACGGCGCAACTCATGAACCGGATCACCAGCCAGCTCGGCAGCCAGCTCAGCCTCGTCGCGCTCGACGGCAGGCGCCGCCGCCCCGAGTCGCCCGCCCTCGTCCTCGTGGCGCACGGCAGCCGCGACCCGAGAGCGCTGAGCACGGTCGAGACCCTCGCCGAGCGCGTGCGCGAGCTGCGTCCAGGTCTCTCCGTCCGGCTCGGCCACATCGAGCTGAACGAGCCGTTGCTCCCCGACACGCTCGCCGCCCTCCGCCCCGGCCGGGCCGTCCTCGTACCGCTGCTGCTCAGCCGTGGCTACCACATCAAGCAGGACATTCCCGAGGCCGCCGCCGGCGCGTCCCATCTGGACGTGGACATCGCGGCACCGCTCGGTCCGCACCCCCTGCTCGTCGAGGCCCTGTACGCGCGGCTCGTCGAGGCCGGATGGAGTACGCGGCTCAGCGCGGCCGACCGGCGCAGCCATGCAGTCGTGCTGGCGGCGGCCGGATCCCGCGACCCCGACGCCGCCACCGACACCAGGCACACCGCCGAGCTGCTCGCCGAGCGCCTGGGCGTGCCGGTCGTCCCCGCGTACGCCTCCGCGGCCGCCCCGACCGTGCCGGACGCGGTGCGCGCTCTGGCGGCCCGCGGCCGCCACCGCGTGGCCGTCGCCTCGTACTTCACCGCGCCGGGACGTTTCGCCTCGGAGTGCGCCGAGGCCACGCCCTGGATCGCCGCCGAACCGATGGGCGCCCACGCGGCGATGGCCCGTCTCGTCCTGCACCGCTATGACGAGGCCCGCGTGACGTCCGCCGCGGCCGCGTCCCTGCACCTCGCCACGGCCTGAAACTCCCGTATCCCGGGCGGCTCACTGTCCGTGCTCCGTCCGTTACCGCCTCTGCCACCAGCTGCGTCTACTGTCGGTGCATGGAAGGCACCGAACTGAACGCGTACTACGACGAGGCGGCCGTCGAGCGGTGGGCCGGCGAGGCCGACAAGAGGCCCGGGCGTACGGCCTTTCAGCGCGACCGCGCGCGGGTGCTGCACTCCGCCGCGCTGCGCCGCCTCGCCGGAAAGACGCAGGTCGTCACCCCCGGCACACGCAGTCAGGCGTGGGATCCCAGCCCGCGTACCCGGCTGACGCACTCGCTCGAGTGCGCGCAGGTGGGACGCGAGCTGGGGGCCGCGCTCGGCTGCGACCCGGACCTCGTCGAGACCGCGTGCCTCTCCCACGACCTCGGCCACCCGCCCTTCGGGCACAACGGTGAGCAGGCGCTCAACGAGGTCGCCCAGGGATGCGGCGGTTTCGAGGGCAACGCCCAGTCGCTGCGGCTGCTCACCCGTATCGAGCCCAAGCGCTTCGTGCGGGACGAGGAGAGCGGCGAGCTCGTCAGCGTCGGGCTCAACCTCACGCGCGCGGCCCTCGACGCCGCGACCAAGTACCCCTGGCCGCGAGGCGCCCATCCCGTCGACCCCGCGTCGCCCAAGTTCGGGGTCTACGAGGACGACCGCCCCGTCTTCGACTGGATCCGCAAGGGCGCCCCGGCGAGCCGTACGTGTTTCGAGGCCCAGGTCATGGACTGGGCGGACGATGTGGCGTACTCGGTGCACGACGTCGAGGACGGCCTGCACGCGGGGCACATCGACCCCAACTGCCTGCACGCCGAGCCCGAGCGCAGGGAGATCTTCGCGGTGGCCATCGGGCGGTACGTGCCCGCGGACACCGCCCCCGAAGAGCTCGCCGAAGCCCTCGACCGCCTCCTCGACCAGGAGTGGTGGCCCCACGGCTACGACGGTTCGGCCGTCGCCCAGGCCCGGCTCAAGGACGCGACGAGCCAGCTCATCGGGCGGTTCTGCCTCGCCGCCGAGGGTGCCACGCGCGCGAGGTGGGGCTCGGGACGGCTCACGCGGTACGCGGCCGAGCTGGTCGTACCCCGCGAGACGCGCCACGAGTGCGCGGTCCTCAAGGCCGTCGCCGACCGCTACGTCATGCAGCGCGCGGAGCAGGAGCGGCTCCGGGCCGACCAGCGGATCGTGGTCGCCGAGCTGGCCGAGGCCCTCACGGCACGGGCGCCGGAAGGCCTCGACCCGCAGTTCCGCGCGCTCTTCGACACGGCGGCCGACGACCGTGCGCGCGAACGCGTCATCGTCGACCAGATCGCATCCCTGACGGACGCCTCCGCCCGGTCCCTGCACGACAGGCTCACAGCCCGCCGCCCCTGAGCGTCACAGCGGCTCGGCGAGCCGGGTCGTGGTCCGGGGCCGCTCCAGCGCGTCCAGGACCAGCGTGCGGGCCGGCACATCCACACGGACGTGACCCAGCGTGGCCTGATCGGGTCACTCCCTCTTCCCCCCTCACGCTCCGTGCGGGACGCTCGAGTGGCGGCACCGTGTTTGTTCCGGGCTCCGACGTCCGCGGTCTCCGCCGATGTCGCCGGATCCGGATCCCCGACGAGGAGGCATCAAGTGGTCGACGCTGATCAGACGTTCGTCATCGTCGGGGGAGGGCTGGCCGGGGCGAAGGCGGCCGAGACGCTCCGTGCGGAGGGATTCACCGGACGGGTGATCCTCATCTGCGACGAACGCGACCACCCGTACGAACGCCCGCCCCTGTCGAAGGGCTATCTGCTCGGCAAGGAGGAGCGCGACAGCGTCTTCGTGCACGAACCGGCCTGGTACACGCAGGCGGAGATCGAGCTGCACCTCGGGCAGGTCGTGGTGTCCATCGACCGCTACGCCAAGGCCGTGCGCCTCGGTGACGGCGCCCTCATCGAGTACGACAAGCTGCTGCTCGCGACCGGCGCCGAGCCCCGCCGTCTGGACGTCCCCGGCACCGATCTCGCGGGCGTGCACCATCTGCGGCGGCTCGCGCACGCCGATCGGCTGCGCGGCGTCCTCACCTCGCTCGGCCGTGACAACGGCCACCTCGTGATCGCGGGCGCGGGCTGGATCGGCCTGGAGGTCGCGGCGGCCGCGCGCGAGTACGGCGCTGAGGTGACCATCGTCGAACCGCTGCCCACACCGCTGCACTCCGTTCTCGGCCCCGAACTCGGCCAGCTCTTCGCCGACCTGCACCGGGAGCACGGCGTGCGCTTCCACTTCGGCCGCCGGCTCACCGAGATCATGGGCGAGGACGGCGTGGTGCTCGCCGCCCGTACCGACGACGGCGAGGAGCACCCGGCGCACGCTGTGCTCGCCGCGATCGGCGCCGCTCCGCGCACCGCCCTCGCCGAGGCCGCGGGCCTCACCATCGCCGACCGCGCACACGGCGCCGGCATCGCCGTCGACGCGTCGCTGCGCACCTCCGATCCGGACATCTACGCCGTCGGGGACGTCGCCTCCACCCTCCATCCGCTGCTCGGCTTCCCGATCCGAGTCGAACACTGGGCCAACGCGCTGAACGGCGGCCCGGCCGCGGCCCGCGCCATGCTCGGCCGGGAGGTGGCGTACGACCGGGTGCCGTACTTCTTCTCCGACCAGTACGACGTGGGCATGGAGTACTCGGGCTGGGCGCCGCCGGGGACGTACGACGAGGTCGTGATCAGGGGCGATGTCGGCAAGCGGCAGTTCATCGCGTTCTGGCTCGCGGAGGGGAGGGTGCTGGCCGGGATGAACGTCAATGTGTGGGATGTCACGGAGCCGATCCAGCGGCTGATCCGGTCCCGTGCGCAGGTCGGCCCCGAGGCCCTGGCCGACCCGTCCGTGCCGCTGGAGAGCCTCGCCGGCTGAGCTGCCGGGCCCTTCCCGCGCTCACCACCGGGAGGCGGCCGCCGCCTCATGGCTGTCCGTCCGCCCCGTAGAATTCCTGCGTGGCAGGCAGGATCAATGACGAGGACGTGAAGGCGGTCCGGGACGCGGTCCCGATCGACGCCGTCGTGTCCGAATACCTCCAGCTGCGCAACGCGGGCGGAGGCAACCTCAAGGGCCTCTGCCCCTTCCACGACGAGAAGTCGCCCTCCTTCCAGGTCAGCCCCAGCAAGGGGCTGTTCCACTGCTTCGGCTGCCAGGAGGGCGGCGACACCATCACGTTCGTGATGAAGATCGACCACCTCTCCTTCTCGGAGTCGGTCGAGCGGCTCGCCGCACAGGCGGGCATCACGCTGCGGTACGAGGAGGGCGGGTACAACCCCGCCCACCAGCGCGGCGAGCGCATCCGCCTGGTCGAGGCCCACAAGATCGCCGCCCAGTGGTACGCCGAACAGCTCGACACCAGCCCCGAGGCCGAGGCCGGCCGCACGTTCCTGGCCGAGCGCGGCTTCGACCAGGCCGCCGCGGTCCACTTCGGCGTCGGCTACAGCCCTCAGGGCTGGGACCACCTCACCCGCTATCTCCGCGGCAAGGGCTTCACCGACAAGGAGCTGCTCCTCTCCGGCCTCTCCCAGGAGGGCCGCCGCGGCCCCATCGACCGCTTCCGCGGCCGCCTGATGTGGCCGATCCGCGACATCGGCGGCGAGGTGGTGGGCTTCGGCGCCCGCAAGCTGTACGAGGCGGACACCGGCCCCAAGTACCTGAACACGCCCGAGACGGCGATCTACAGGAAGTCCCAGGTCCTCTACGGCATCGACCTCGCGAAGAAGGAGATCGCCAAGACCAGCCGCGCGGTTGTGGTCGAGGGCTACACGGACGTGATGGCCTGTCACCTCGCCGGTGTCACGACAGCCATCGCGACCTGCGGCACCGCGTTCGGCGGCGAGCACATCAAGATCCTGCGCAGGCTGCTGATGGACAACGGCAGCGCACGCGTGATCTTCACGTTCGACGGCGACGCGGCGGGCCAGAAGGCGGCCCTGCGCGCCTTCGAGGACGACCAGAAGTTCGCCGCCGAGACGTACATCGCCATCGCCCCCGACAGCATGGACCCCTGCGACCTGCGGCTCGCCAAGGGCGACGAAGCGGTCGCCGACCTGGTCGAACCGCGCACCCCCCTCTTCGAGTTCGCCCTCCGCCAGATCGTGAACCGCTACGACCTGGAGACCCCGGCCGGACGTGCGGCAGCGCTGGACGAGGCGGCGCCCATCGTCGCCCGTATCAAGAACAGCGCCACACAGCACGAGGTCGCGGTGCAGCTCGCGGGCATGCTCGGCATCCTGGACATCCAGTTCGTGGTGCGGCGGGTCGCGCAGCTGGCGCGCTGGGCCCGGGACCGCGGCGGCCGCGGCCCGGCACCGGCATCAGCGGAGGCACAGCAGCGGACCCCGCAGTCGCACGCCCCGGTGCGCGGACCGTCCGGCCCCGCCCTGAACCTCCGCAGCCCGGCCCACCGCACCGAACGCGAACTGCTCAAACTCGCCCTGCAGTACCCGCAGCTGGTCTCCCCGGCCTTCGACGCGTACGGAGTCGACGAGTTCACCGCCCCGCCGTACGCGGCCGTGCGCCAGACCATCGAGGAGGCGGGCGGCGCCGAGCCGGGTGTCCGGGACGCCTCCGCGTATCTCGCCCGCGTGCGGGAGGCCGCGCCGGACGACGTGGTGCGCGCGATGGTCACCGAGCTGGCCGTCGAGCCGATTCTGCGCAAGACCGTCGACGAGGTCTATGGCGGCATCCAGCTCGTCCAGGTCCGCCTGCGTGCCGTGGACCGCCGCATCCGCGAGATCCAGGGCACCCTGACCCGCCTGGGCCCGCACGCCGACCCGGCCCATCTGGCCGCCGTGCAGAACGAGTTGTGGGTGCTGCAGCAGTACGGGCAGACGTTGCGGGAGCGCGGCGCGGACGCGCTCTGACGAGCAGGTGCGGCGTCAGCCCGCCCGCCCCTCGAAGGTCGGTGTCACCGCCCGCACCAGCCGGTCCGCGAACTGCCGCTCGTCCTCGGCGAACTGCGGGTACTCCGTGACGAAGTGGTCCCACTCGACGAACCCCACCGCCTCCACCACGTCTTCGAGGAGGATCTTTTCGCGGTACGGGTAGGGCCACTCGCCCGAGAGCCGGAACACGTCGTGCAGCAGCTCGTACGGGAGCGGATGGCGCTCGGCCAGGAGCACGGCGTCGTACAGGTCCTTGCCCTGCGCGTGCATGTCGTTGATCAGCCACATCAGCTTCCAGGCGAGGGACAGCCGAGGCGTCGCCGCCTGTACGGTCGCGCCGCCCGGCAGCTTCACCGGCTCGGGTGCCTCGGGAAGCCGCTCGTTGAAGACGAAGTCGAGCTGGACGTGGCCGCCGGGCAGCCCCGGCGCGCTCCAGGGCAGGACCATGCGGCGGCCCGGCACCCGCTCGTACGTCCAGATGTCCTCGACCACCGCGCCCCGCGCGGAGACCCCGATCTCCCGCCCGCGGTCGTCGGCCAGGGCCTGCGCCGCCGCCGCGATCCCGTCGAGCATCCGGTCCGTACGCGCGTCGTCGATCGCCCATGTGTGCGGTACGACGACGAAGTCCAGGTCGCCGGGCTCGCGGGCGGCCTCGCTGAACCACGCCGACATCAGCATGCTGCCCCGCAGCACCAGGGAGTCGACCCACTCCGAGCCGGCGATCGCGGCCGGCACGAGGTCCAGGGCGCGGCGCCGGGCGGCTCGCCAGGCCTCGCCCCTCGCCGGGTCGGCGAACGCGGGGTCGGTCGCCCGGTAGGCGTTCTCGTACTGCTTCAGGGCCGGGTCGAAGACCGGGCGCTGCACCACGTCGTCCCCCGGCACCGGACGCAGCGTGCGCGGCAGCCGCTCCCGTGTCCGGGTCGCGTCGTCCAGCGGCTCCTTGGGGATCTCGCTGCTCGCCCAGCCGAAGCTCTCCCATGTCCCGCTCATCCCCGCACCTCCTGCACGACCGTTTCCTCGATCCATCCGTCGTCCACCGACACATCGCTGTCGTAGAGCACGAACTCCCGCTCCACATCGACTACTTCGAGGCCGTGGAGTCCTGCAAGGCCGTCGAGCTCCGTCAGCAACCGCTCCAGCGCCTGCCCCGCTCCCTGCGCGTCCGCCCCGCGGCACCGCTGCGTCACGAACCGCTCGTGCCGCCCGCCGCCCACCACCCGCCGTGCGTTCCACGACAGATGGGCGCCATGCGGCACGACCCGCGCGGCCAGGGCGGTCAAGTCCGCGTCCGCGTCGAGCAGCAGCTTCACGTGGTGCTCGAAGTACCGTCCGTCCTCGCACGGTTCGCGCGGCACCTCGGGAGCCCACGGCGACGACTCGATCTTGATGCGGACCGGTGCGAAACCGTCCGCCCGCAGGCGCCCGGCGACTTCACGCGCGCGTGCCGATTCGTCGGCGTACGACGCGGAACCGGTCAGGGTGAGCATCGGCTGCGCCGCCATCCGGCCGCGAGCCAGCACGATGTGCGTCAGCTTGAGGCCGGCCGCTGTCGCCCAGCGGTCCAGCCGGTCCGCGTCGGCGGTGGTGTCGCAGCGAACGGTGACATGCGTTTCGTAGAGGGAACCTGACACCCGGGGATCGTGCCAGATGAGTTCGGGCACAAGCATTCGGGTTTTGGCGCGGGTCACCGCCCCGTCACGGACCGGATTCAAAAAGTCACCGCACGCCCCTCGTGGCAGTGATGTGTCGTACCCCACACTGGGTTGCGGTGCCTGAGTCCTCGGAGCGCGGCCGGCCCGCAGACGGCGGGCCCGACACCCCCGCGGTTCCGCTCATCGCGTACGGGACGGACAGCGGCAAGGCCGCCGACGCCGGTCCCGTCGTACCGCTGTCGCACGCCTCAGCAGCGATCACCCTGGAGGTCGCCCCCGTGCAGACCCAGACCCTCACCCAGACCGACACCGCCCTGGACCCGGAGGCGGACCCCGATGTGCTGACGGCGGTGGAGCCGCAGAGCGCCGTTCGCCGGCATCCCGCGATCGGCGCGGCGGTGATGAGCCCCGATGATCCGCAGGGTCCGCCCGAGCACCTCGCCGACCAGCCTCACGCGCCTGAGGCCGCGGACGGGCCGCCCGAGCCCGACCTCGTGGACGTCGCCGAACCCGTGGCGGTCCCCGTACCGTCCGGCCGCACCGAGAGTGCGAGCCCCTCCGCCGATCTGTTCCGCCAGTATCTGCGCGAGATCGGCCGTATCCCCCTGCTCACGGCCGCCGAGGAGGTCGAGCTCGCCCGCCGCGTCGAGGCGGGGCTCTTCGCCGAGGAGAAGCTCGGCTCCACGCCCGACCTCGACTCCCAGCTCGCCGTCGACCTCGACAGGCTGGTCGTCATGGGGCGCATGGCCAAGCGCCGCCTCATCGAGGCCAATCTGCGGCTCGTGGTCTCGGTCGCCAAGCGGTACGTGGGACGCGGCCTGACCATGCTCGACCTGGTGCAGGAAGGAAACCTCGGCCTGATCAGGGCCGTCGAGAAGTTCGACTACGCGCGCGGCTACAAGTTCTCGACGTACGCCACCTGGTGGATCCGCCAGGCGATGTCGCGGGCCCTCGCCGACCAGGCCCGCACCATCCGCGTCCCGGTCCATGTCGTCGAGCTCATCAACCGTGTCGTACGGGTCCAGCGGCGCATGCTCCAGGAGCGCGGGTATGAACCGACGCCCGAAGAGGTCGCCGCCCACCTCGAACTGCCGCCTGAGAGGGTCAGCGAGGTCCTGCGGCTCGCCCAGGAACCGGTCTCGCTGCACGCCCCCGTCGGCGAGGAGGACGACGTCGCGCTCGGCGACCTCATCGAGGACGGCGACGCGGCGTCCCCCGTCGAGTCCGCCGCGTTCCTGCTCCTGCGCGAGCACCTCGAAGCGGTCCTGTCCACCCTCGGGGAGCGCGAGCGGAAGGTCGTCCAGCTCCGCTACGGCCTGGCCGACGGCCGCCCGCGCACCCTCGAGGAGATAGGCCGCATCTTCGGCGTCACGCGTGAGCGCATCCGCCAGATCGAGTCCAAAACCCTCAACAAACTCCGCGACCACACATTCGCGGACCAGTTGCGGGGCTACCTGGACTGAGGGTTGCCCGCCGTCGGGGTTCCGCCTGTGCCCACCCGTTCCGCCCCTGGCGGAACGCATGCCCACAGGCGGACGGCGGTCAGTCCACCTCAGCCACAGCCTGCGCGAACTGAGCCTGATACAGCCGCGCATAGGCCCCGCCGGAGGCAAGCAGCGTCTCGTGCGACCCCTGCTCCACAATCGCCCCGTTCTCCATCACCAAAATGGTGTCGGCATCCCGGATCGTCGACAGCCGATGCGCGATGACGAACGACGTACGCCCGTCCGCGAGCCTGGCCATCGCCTTCTGGATGAGCACCTCCGTACGGGTGTCGACGGAGCTCGTCGCCTCGTCGAGCACCAGGATCACCGGGTCGGACAGGAACGCCCGCGCGATGGTGATCAGCTGCTTCTCGCCCGCGCTGACCCCCGTGCCCTCGTCGTCGATCACGGTGTCGTAACCGTCCGGCAGGGTGCGGATGAAGCGGTCGGCGTGGGCAGCCCGCGCCGCCTCCTCGATCTGCTCGCGGGTGACGTCCTTGGCCGCCCCGTACGCGATGTTCTCCGCGATGGTGCCGCCGAACAGCCACGTGTCCTGGAGGACCATGCCGATCCCGGAGCGCAGTTCGTCGCGCGACATCTTCGCTATGTCGACGCCGTCCAGCGTGATCCGGCCGCCCGTCACCTCGTAGAACCGCATCAGCAGATTGACCAGCGTGGTCTTGCCCGCGCCGGTCGGGCCGACGATCGCGACCGTGTGGCCGGGCTCCACGGTGAGCGACAGGCCGTCGATGAGCGGCTTGTCGGGCTCGTACCGGAAGGACACCTTCTCCAACGCGACACGGCCGCGCAGCTGTTCGGGCCGCTCGCCCGGTACGGGGTCGGTCTCCTGCTCTTCGGCGTCGAGGAGCTCGAAGATCCGCTCGGCGGACGCGATGCCCGACTGCACGAGGTTGGCCATCGACGCGACCTGCGTGAGCGGCATGGAGAACTGCCGTGAGTACTGTATGAACGCCTGGACGTCGCCGATCGACAGCGCACCGGACGCGACGCGCAGTCCGCCGACCACGGCCACCAGCACATAGTTGAGGTTCGACACGAAGAACATCAGGGGCTGCATGATGCCGCTGTTGAACTGCGCCTTGAACCCGGCCTCGTACAGCGCGTCGTTCTGCTCGGCGAACTGCTTCGCCGACTCCTCCTGGCGCCCGAACACCTTCACCAGCGTGTGGCCGGTGTACATCTCTTCGATGTGCGCGTTCAGCTTGCCGGTCGTACGCCACTGCTGCACGAAGTGCGGCTGAGACCGCTTGCCGATCTTCGTCGCGATCAGGAAGGACAGCGGCACCGTCACCAGCGCGACCAGCGCCAGCAGCGGTGAGATCCAGAACATCATCACCAGTACGCCGATGATGCTCAGCAGCGAGTTGACGAGCTGCCCCATCGACTGCTGGAGCGTCTGGCCGATGTTGTCGATGTCGTTCGTGGCGCGGCTGAGCACCTCACCGCGCTGCCGCTTGTCGAAGTACGACAGCGGCAGCCGCGACAGCTTCACCTGGACGTCCTGGCGCAGCCGGTACACGGTCTTGTTGATGGCGAGCGTCGACAGCCGGGTGGCCACCAGCATCAGCAGACCGGACACCAGGAACGTGCCGAGCGCGATCAGCAGGACGGAGCCCACGGCGCCGAAGTCGATGCCCTGCCCCGGAGTGAAGTCGACCCCGGCGAGCATGTCGGCGATACCCGAGTCGCCCCGCTCGCGCAGGCCCTGCAGCGCCTGCTCCTTGGTGACGCCGTCGGGCATCTGCCGCCCGATGATGCCCGCGAAGACCAGGTCGGTCGCCCGGCCCAGTATCCACGGGCCCAGCACGGACAGCGCGACGCTCAGCACACCGGCCGCCAGCATCGCGTACATCGTGGTGCGCTCGGGCTTGAACTGGGCGATCAGGCGTTTGCCCGACCCCTTGAAGTCCATCGAGCGCTGGTCCGGGCCGCCCCCGGCCATCATGCGTCCTCCGGGCCCGGCCATCAGGCTGCCTCCGCTTCCGTCAGCTGGGAGAGCACGATCTCCCGGTACGTCTCGTTGTCCGCCATCAGCTCGTGGTGGCGGCCCGTGCCGACGACGCGTCCCTCGTCGAGGACGATGATCCGGTCGGCGTCGCGGATCGTGGCGACCCGCTGCGCGACGATCACGACGGTCGCCTCGGCCGTCTCCTGCGAGAGAGCCGCGCGCAGGGCGGCGTCCGTCGCGTAGTCGAGGGCCGAGAAGGAGTCGTCGAAGAGATAGATCTCGGGCCTCTGCACCAGCGTCCGCGCGATGGCGAGCCGCTGCCGCTGGCCGCCGGAGACGTTGGTGCCGCCCTGTGCGACGGGTGCGTCGAGGCCGCCCTCGAGCCGCTCGACGAACTCCTTGGCCTGCGCCACCTCCAGCGCGTGCCACAGCTCATCATCGGTCGCGTCCGGGTTGCCGTAGCGCAGGTTCGTCGCGATGGTCCCGGCGAACAGATACGGCTTCTGCGGTACGAGGCCCACCGTCTTCGCCAGCAGTTGCGGGTCGACGGTCTGCACGTCGACGCCGTTGACGAGCACCTCGCCGTCCGTGGCGTCGAAGAGCCGAGGTACGAGCCCGAGGAGCGTCGACTTGCCGCTGCCCGTCGACCCGATGACGGCGGTCGTCTCACCCGGCTTCGCCACCAGTTCGACGGCCTTCAGGACGGGCTCCTCGGCACCCGGATAACGGAACCCGGCCGTGCGGATCTCGAGATGACCGTGGCGCCTGAGCTCCCGTACCGGAGCGGCCGGAGGCACCACGCTGCTCTCGGTGTCCAGCACCTCCTGGATGCGCTCGGCGCAGACGTCGGCCCGCGGCACCATCATGAACATGAAGGTGGCCATCATCACGGACATCACGATCTGCATGAGGTAGGCGAGGAACGCCGTCAGCGCGCCGATCTCCATGCCGCCGCTGTCGATCCGGTGTGCACCGAACCAGACCACCGCGATCGACGAGACGTTCACCACGGTCATGACGACGGGGAACATGAGCGCGAGCAGCCGGCCCGTGCCCAGCGACACCTGGGTCAGCTCCTCGTTGGCGCCGCGGAAACGGTCCGTCTCGTAGGCGTCCCGGACGAAGGCGCGGATGACGCGGTTGCCCGTGATCTGCTCGCGCAGCACGCGGTTCACGGTGTCCAGGCGTACCTGCATCGTCCGGAACAGCGGCCGCAGCCGCCGCACGATGAGGCTCACACCGATGCCCAGGAGCGGGACGACCGCCAGCAGGACACCGGACAGCGGCACGTCCTGACCGAGCGCCATGATGATGCCGCCGACGCACATGATGGGCGCCGACGCCATCAGCGTGAACGACATCAGGACGAGCATCTGCACCTGCTGCACGTCGTTCGTGGTCCGGGTGATCAGGGACGGCGCCCCGAAGTGCCCCACCTCGCGCGCGGAGAAGGACTGCACACGGTCGAACACCGAGGCGCGGATGTCGCGTCCGAGCGCCGACGCCGTGCGCGCACCGAAGTACACCGCGCCGATGTTGCACGTCATCTGGACCACGGTCACCGCGAGCATGAAGGCGCCGTGGCTCAGGATGAAGCCGGTGTCGCCCTCCACGACACCTTTGTCGATGATGTCCGCGTTGAGGGTGGGCAGATACAGGGTGGCGGAGGTCTGCAGCAGCTGCAGCACTACCAGTAGGGCGATCGGTTTCTTGTACGGACTGAGGTAGGTCCGCAGAAGTGGTATGAGCACGCTTCGTCTCTCGGTGTCGGCGGGAGGGTCGGTGCACCGACCACGGGTCGGATGCACCACCCCACTATCGTCCGACACTCCACCGGCGTTACCTCAAGCAATTACGCCGGGAGATGCACCCATGATTGCCTCATATTTGCCCCAAGATTGGTACAAGTCGGGCAAATGGAGTGGCTGATACGGGCATTCGGCCGCTCGCAGCGGCGCGCCGGTCACCCGAACGCAGCCGGATGGGTCTGTTCCCGTACCGCCGTGAACTGCTGCCGCACCGCCTGACCCACCGCCAGTTCCTCGCCCGGTTCGAACACCTGGGCAGTGGCGCCCTGCCAGGCCGGCGGGGTCCGCGGGTCGAGCGTGCCCTGAGAGACGCCCAGCGCCCAGGCGGCCTGCCGCGCCGCGCCGAGCGCCGCGTAGTCCGCGGGCTGCGGCACGACGACCTGCACGCCGAACAGCTGCGGCGCCACGGCCTGAACCGCGGTCAGTTCCGCGGCCGCGCCCAGCAGAAAGACCCGGCGCACCTCCACACCGCGCCCGCGCAGCACGTCCAGCGCGTCCGCGAGCCCGCACAGCATCCCCTCGAACGCGGCACGCGCGAGGTGTTCGGGCTTCATCGACTCCCGGCGCAGCCCGGCGAGCGTGCCCGCGGTGTGCGGCAGATTCGGGGTGCGCTCTCCCTCGAGATACGGCAGCAGCACGAGCCCGTGCGAGCCCGGCGTCGACTTCAGCGCCAGCTGCGACAGCCCCTCGAGGTCCACGCCCAGCAGTTCCGCGGTCCCGCGCAGGACCCGTACCGCGTTGAGCGTGTGGACCACCGGCAGATGCCCGCCCGTCGCGTCCGCCAGCGATGTGATCATGCCGGTCGAGTCGGTCAGCGCCTCATGATGAACGGCCATCACCGAACCGGACGCGCCGAGCGACACCACCGCGTCACCGAGCCCGACCCCGAGCCCGAAGGCCGCCGCCATCGTGTCGCCCGTGCCGGCGGAGATCAGCAGCCCCTCGGGTGTGGTGCCCGCGGCCTCGGCGGGCCCGATCACCTCCGGCACCACGGCCCGCTGCCCGAGCGCCATCTCGACGAGATCCGGCCGGTACGCGCCCGTCGCCGCCGACCAGTAACCGGTGCCGGATGCCCCGCCCCGGTCGGTCGTACGCCGTGCGGGCCGCCCGAGGAGCTGCCACACCAGCCAGTCGTGCGCCTGCATGACCAGGGTCGTGCGTTGCGCGGCCTCGGGCTCGGTCTTCGCGAGCCAGCGCAGCTTGGTGACCGGGTGCCCCGCCTGCGGCACGCAGCCGACCGCAGCCGCCCACGCTTCCCGGCTGCCGAGCCGGTCGATCAGGTCGGCGGCCGCGACCTGGGCCCGCTTGTCGGTGCCCACGATCGCCGGACGCACGATGCCGCCCTGAGCGTCCAGCGGCACGACCGCGTTCTGCTGCGCCGACACGCCGATGGCCTGCACGCCTTCGAGCAGCCCGCCGCCGGCGGCCTCGCCCAGAGACAGCAGCCACGCCTGCGGATCGATGTCGGAGAGCCGCCCGCCGCCGTCGTCGCCGCCGGGGACCGGATGAGGGGCGTACCCCTGTCTGAGCACGGCCCCCGTGTCCGTGTCACACACGATGATGCGAGTGAAATCGGGCGAACTGTCCAGCCCGGCGACTATCCCCATGACAGAAATTCTGCCGCACCACGCGACGTGTTCCGCACCACACATCGAGCCCGTCCGGCGATTGAGGACGAGCCCGGAGGGCGAAACGGGCGCCTGGGGCCGGTGCCCCCGGACGGGGGCACCGGCTCAGGTATTGCTGGTGCCCCAGTCATCGTCGGTGCCGGTCCGCTCCCGCAGCGCCCGTACGCGCTCGGCCACCGAGTCGGGCACGTGATCGCCGACCTTCTCGCCCACCACATGCAGGGCCCTGCCCGCATAGACGCGGCTCTGCTGGGCCGCGGACTCGGCGGCGTTGCGGACCGCCGGGTTCTGGGCGAAGGAACGGGCGGACTTCTTCAGCTCCTCGTAGCGCTCCCGTCCGGCGCGTGTGCCCAGCACGTAACCCAGGACCAGACCGGCGATGAATGTGAGCCGGTAGCGCATGGCTGCCACCCTTCCCTTGCGTCGGAGTCGGTCGCGGAAGTACCGATTGGCGGAGCACCCCCCTGCTTGCGCTAATGTATGTGCTGCAGCGAGCGCGCGCCGCCTGGCGAATACCCAGGCAGGTACGTTCGATGCAACGAGGCGATCCTCCGTAGCTCAATTGGCAGAGCAGCCGGCTGTTAACCGGCAGGTTACTGGTTCGAGTCCAGTCGGGGGAGCTCGATCCTCCGTAGCTCAATTGGCAGAGCAGCCGGCTGTTAACCGGCAGGTTACTGGTTCGAGTCCAGTCGGGGGAGCAGCTGGGAAGGACCCCTCAGGGGTCCTTTTTCATGTCCGGACCGGATCTTCGAGGCATGGCCGTCCCGTCGGTGGGAAGCGCACGGGCATGCCCGGTGTCCTCATGGTCACGGCTACGCCGACCATGGGACGCAGGAGATCGTATGAACGGCTATGCTGCGGCAGACGGCGCGTACAAATGTGCGCGGCGCGCCGTGACGGGGCGGTAGCTCAGCCGGTTAGAGCAGCGGACTCATAATCCGTCGGCCGTGGGTTCGAGTCCCACCCGCCCCACTCGGCGACCCCAGTGCAGAAACCTTCTGACCTGGGGTTTTTCTTTTTGTGTTGATCTTGGCGCGGTCGAGGCGCGCCGGGCCTGCAGCGGTGTGACCGACTCGCGCCGCGGGTGCCTCGCCGTCGCCAGTCTGGGCGGCCTTCGCTGTCCGGACGCGGAGCGACACGCGTGTTTCACCCGTCTGCCGCCGTGTTCCGGACTTCTGGAGCACGGTTGCCCATGCCGCCCGCGCGCCGCATTCTGGCCTGACCACCGGCTCAAGGAACTGACCACCGGCTCAAGGAACCGATCATGGGCTGAAGGAACTGATCATGCCCGAGGCGAAGATCGTCCGGCGAGGCGACAGTGCGTATGAAGCGATCCGCTCTGAGATGGTCCGGAACGAGCTGAAACCGCAGCGGTTTCCCGAGATGATCGTCCGGGCCGAGTCGGAGCAGGACGTGCAGGAGGCTGTTCGGCTGGCCCGCTCCAGTGGTCTGCGGATCGCCGTACGCGCGGGCGGCCACAGTTGGATCGGCTCCTCGGTCCGCGACGGCGGCATGCTCATCGACCTGTCCGCGCTCCGCCAGTGCGTGGTGGATCCGGAGGAGCGCACGGCGGTCGTGCAGCCCGGTGTCACCGGCAGCTCGCTCGCCGCCCAACTCGCGCCGTACGGCCTCGCGTTCCCGGCCGGGCACTGCGGGAGCGTCGCCGTGAGCGGTTTTCTGCTGAGCGGCGGCCTCGGCTGGAACTCCGGCGCATGGGGGCCGGCCTGTGCGAACGTCCGGGCGATCGAAGCCGTCACCGCGGACGGGCACGGCGTCCGGTGCAGCGAGTACGAGAACCCCGACCTGTTCTGGGCGGCCCGCGGCGCGGGCCCCGGCTTCTTCGCCGTCGGCACGCGCTTCCACCTGCGGCTTCGGGATCTCCCCGCGGTCATCCTGCAGACCGCCTACACCTTCCCGCTCGCGGATCTCGGGCCCGTCGCGGCGTGGGTGACGGAAGCCGCGGACCGGCTACCGCCGAACGTCGAGGCGTCCTACCAGCTCGGGACGGCCGACCCGGCCGACTCCGCCGCGCCGTACCGGCCCAAGGTGATCAAGATCACCGCCACCGCCTTCGCCGCCTCGCAGGAAGAAGCGTTCCGGGCCTTGGAGCCACTCCGGACCTGCCCCCTCGACGACCGCGTCCTCTCCCGGCAGGTCGACGAGCCGTCGTCGTACGAGTCCCTTTACGCCGTCTCGGAGACCCTGTGGCCCGAGGGGCGCCGTTGCGCGGTCGACACCCTCTGGTCCGACGACGGCTACGAGACGCTGCTGCGCAGGCTCGCGCCTCTCGTCGCGGAAGCCCCCTCCGAGCAGTCGGTCGTTCTCGCGCCCATCCGGCCTGCGTCCCGGGACAGGGACCTGTCGCGCGACATGTCCTTCTCGGTGCTCGGCGACAGTTATGTCGCACCGTTCGCCATCTGGGGCGACTCCGAGGACGACGCCCTCAACATCCGCTGGCTGCGCGACGTGATGGGCGCCGTCGAACGCCTCGGCACCGGCCACTACGTCGGCGAGGCCGACCTCACCGCCGGCCCCTCCCGTGCCGAGCGCTGCTATGCGCCCGAGGACTGGAGGCGTCTGCAGGCGCTGCGGGCGCGGTACGACCCGGAAGGGGTCTTTCACACATACCTTGCGCCGTGAGCCGGGACGCTCAGGCCGTACCCCGCGTGGGTCGTGTGGCCCGGCCCCCGGACCCGTGTGACGATGAAGTCATGATCAATGGCGTTCACGTCATTCTCTACAGCCGGGACGCGGTCGCCGATCGTGCCTTCATCCAGGACGTGCTCGGGTTTCCGGGAGTCGACGCCGGCGGCGGCTGGCTGATCTTCGCGCTGCCGCCCGCGGAGGTCGCGGTCCATCCCTCCACGGAACGGCCGAGCCATGAGCTGTATCTCATGTGCGACGACATCGAGGACACGCTGGCGCAGCTGCGCGACAAGGGCGTGACGGTGGGGCCGGTGAGTGATCAGGGGTGGGGGCTGCTCACCGCGGTGACGCTGCCCAGCGGGGCGCAACTCGGCCTGTACGAGCCGCGGCACACCGTCGCGCACGGCGCGGCCGACGGCGGCTGAGGACCGCGCGGCCCGCCCGGCCGCGGTCCGGATGCGGAGCCGAGCCGGACGGTCCGTCCGCGGTGGCCATCAGCCGGCGAGCGAGAGCGGGTTCAGGACCAGCGGCTGGACCCTGCCCTCCAGCATCGCGCCGAGCCCGAGGATCGCGCACACGTCGGGACGCTCCGCGATGGTCACCGGCATACCCGTGGCATCCCGCAACATCTGGTCGAGTCCCGGCAGCAGGGCGCTGCCGCCGACCATCATGATCCCGCGGTCCGCCAGATCGGCCACCAGGTCCGGTGGGCAGTCCCGCAGCACCTTCCCGATGCCGTCGAGCACTGCGGTCAGC
This sequence comes from Streptomyces sp. NPDC002577, assembly GCF_053594815.1. Taxonomy (NCBI): domain Bacteria; kingdom Bacillati; phylum Actinomycetota; class Actinomycetes; order Kitasatosporales; family Streptomycetaceae; genus Streptomyces; species Streptomyces sp. NPDC002577. Next base: position 21,432 of record NZ_JBSFWK010000001.1, read on the forward strand.
GGGGTGTGGATGGCATCGCGCACGGCCGCGGTGTCGACGTACACGGAACGGGCGAGGCCCGTGGCCACGTCTCGGCCGTGGATCTCCGTGGTCGCCGGGCCGTACGGCGTGAGGCCGTTGCCGGAGAGCGCGATCTGCAGCGGGCGCACCGACTGGGACGGCAGCATCAACTCGTGGTGGTGGCGCAGGTGCTGCACGATCGCGTGGTCGATGGCCTCACCGCCCACCGGGATCCGCTCGGCGGTCACGATCGAACCCAGCGAGAGCACCGCGACCTGCGTGGTGGCCGCCCCGCACACCATGATCATGGTGGCTTCGGGGAGCTCGACGGGCAGGCCGCAGCCGACCGCGGCGGCAATGAGGGTGTCCACCAGTTCCACACGCCGCGCACCGAGGCCCACCAGCGTCTCGACGGCGGCGCGCTGCGCCAGCGGGTCGGCGTCGTGCGGGGTGCAGGCGGCGGCCCGCAGCCGGGGCTTGCGGCGCAGGTTGCGGCGGAGCTTCTCGCCGATGAGGCCGCGCAACATGCGCTGAGCCATGTCGATGTCGACGACGGTACCCCCGGAGACGGGGCGTACCACACGGATGTACGAGGGCGTGCGGCCCGTCATCTTCTCGGCGAACGCGCCGACCGCGATCAGTGCGCCGGTCCGGGTGTTGACGGCGGCGGCGCTCGGCTCGTCCACGACCAGGCCCGCCCCCTTCACGAACACCCGGGTCCTCGCAGCCCCCAGGTCGACGGCGACATGGCAGCGGCGCAGCTGATCCAGATTGACGGTCATGGCAGGTCCTCCCGAGAGCGCAGACCGCGTGCGGGCCGCCGGACGGCGGTCCTCTTCTGCATCGTCAGGCGGCGATCCGGAGAGCGCGCGCCGGGCTGGGCCGGGTGGGTGGACCGCCGAACGGGCGATCTTTTGGCGCCCCGCTCGTGGGCCCGGAGGGGCAATGCGGGGCCGGGGCCGGAGCCCCCGGTTCCGGACGGCGGGCAGGTACCGCATGGCGGGAAGCCGCCGGGGCGCCTTTCCGCCAGGTCGCGTCAACTCCCCTGCAACACAAGGCCCCTGACACTCTTCGCAGCACTCCGGAACCACCCCGTCCCGAGGCTGACGAAGAGAGGTTTCATGACCAGAGCAGCTTCCGCGAGACAGAGAGCGAGGCTGTTGCCGGTCTCGCTCGCGCTCGTTCTGCTCCCGGCGAGCACGGTGGGACCCGCCGTCGCAGCCGGATCGGACGGCACCGCGACTCCGGCCGCCGCGCGCGCCAAGGCCGACCGGTCCGCCCACACCGTGACCCTGGTGACCGGCGACAAGGTGACCGTCACCGAACTCGGCGACGGCAAGAAGACGGTCACCGTCGACCGGCCGGCCGGCGCGACCGGGGCCGTCCGAACGCAGATGTCCGGCGGGAACATCACCGTCGTACCCGACGAGGCGCTGCCGTATCTGCAGGCCGGCACGCTCGATGAGCGGCTGTTCGACGTGACCGAGCTGATACGGCAGGGGCTCGCCGACCGGAAGGCCGACGAGCTGCCGCTGATCGTGACGTACAAGAAGAGCGCCCGAAGTGCCGCCGGGACGCCGCGCGGGGCCGAGAAGGTGCGGTCCCTGGCGAGCATCGGCGGGGCGGCCGTCGAGGCGGACAAGGGGCGGACGTTCTGGCGGGCCGTCGCGCCGGCCGCTGCCGAGTCGGCCCGCAGCACCGGGAGCGCGGCGTTCGCCCAGGGAATCGAGCGCATCTGGCTCGACGGGCGCGTGACGGCCGACATGGCCGAGAGCAACGAGCAGATCGGCACCCCGAAGGCCTGGGAGGCCGGGTTCACCGGCAAGGGCGTGACCGTCGCCGTGCTGGACACCGGCGTGGACGCGGACCACCCGGACCTCGCGGGGCGCATATCCGCCTCGAAGAGCTTCATCGAGGGGCAGGAGGTGGCCGACCGCAACGGGCACGGCACCCATGTCACCTCGACAGTCGGCGGCAGCGGTGCCGCGTCCGACGGTCAGGAGAAGGGGGTCGCGCCCGGCGCGACGCTCGCCGTCGGCAAGGTCCTCAGCGACGAGGGGTCCGGCAGCGAGTCCCAGATCATCGCCGGGATGGAGTGGGCCGCGCGCGACGTCCACGCCAAGATCGTCTCCATGAGCCTCGGGTCGTCCGAGGCCAGCGACGGCACCGACCCGATGGCGCAGGCCGTCAACACCTTGTCCGCGGAGACCGGCGCCCTCTTCGTGGTCGCGGCGGGCAACTACGGCGCCCCCGGCACCATCGGCTCGCCCGGCGCCGCCGACAGCGCGCTCACCGTCGGCGCCGTCGACTCCGCCGACAACGCCGCCTACTTCACCAGCGAGGGCCCGCGCTACGGCGACAACGCCCTCAAGCCCGATCTGTCCGCACCCGGCGTGAACATCCTCGCCGCGCGCTCCCAGTTCACCGACGGCAGCGGCTCCTACACGTCGATGAGCGGTACGTCGATGGCCACTCCGCATGTCGCGGGCGTCGCCGCACTGCTCGCCGAGGAGCACCCGGACTGGACCGGCGCGCAGCTCAAGGACGCGCTGATGTCCACGTCGAAGCAGCTCGACGCCTCGGTCTACGCGCTGGGCGCCGGGCGCGTGAGCGTGCCTGACGCCACCACGGCGCACATCACCGCCACGGGCAGCGCCGACCTGGGCTTCTACAGCTGGCCGTACGAGGACAACAAGCCGGTCGCGAGGACGGTCACCTACGCCAACTCCTCGGATGAAGCGGTGGAATTGAGCCTCGCCGTGCAGGGCGCGGACGACGGCGTCGCCACGCTCGGCGACTCGACGCTCACCGTGCCGGCGCACGGCACCGCGTCGACCACCGTGACCGGTGACGGGGCGAAGGCGCCGGTGGGCAACACGTCGGGGCAGATCGTCGCCTCGGTGGCCGGCACGCCCGTGGCGCACACCGCGTTCGGCCTGGTCAAGGAGGAGGAGCGGTACACCCTCACCGTCCACGTCAAGGACCGCGACGGTGCCCCGACCGCCGCCGGAGTCGTCGTGCAGCAGCTGGCCGAGGGTGTCGATCCGTACCGGGCAGAGATCGGCGAATCCGGCACCCTGAAGCTGCGGCTCAAGCCCGGCACGTACAGCCTGACGTCGTTCCTCGACGTGCGCGGCAGCAAGGGCGAGGACTCGCTCGGCCTCGGCTTCCTCGCGGCGCCCGAGATCGATCTGACCCGGGACCGCGAAGTCACCCTCGACGGACGGGAGCTGCGGGAGATCACCGCCGACGTCGGCCGGCGCACCGAGACCCGCCAGCTGGTGATGGAGTACGACCGGCAGGCGAACGGAGCCGACCTGTTCGGCGCCGTCCAGGTCCCGCTCACCTACGACAGCATCTTCGCCACGCCCACCTCCGACGTCACCGAGGGCGGCTTCGAGTACCGCACGGTCTGGCGGCTCGGCAAGCCGCTCATCGAGGTGCGCACCGAGGACGGGGAACGGCTCGGCGAGGCCGTCGCGCAGCCCGGCGGCACCCTGCTCGAAGGGCGCACCGAGCTAGCAGTGGTCGACGCCGGAACGGGGGCACCCGCCGATTACGCGGGCAAGGACGTGCAGGGCAAGGCCGTGATCGTACGTCTGGAGGACGGCGCCGATCCCGCCGGGCTCGCCCAGGCCGCTCAGGACGCGGGCGCGAAGGCGCTGTTCGTCACCGACGACGCGCCGGGCCGCCTCATGGCCTGGTTCGGCACCGACGACAACGCGGACCGGCCGCTGCAGATCGCCACCGTCGACGCGGCCGACGCCGCCCGGCTCGTCGCGGCCGCCGCAAAGGGCACACGCATCGAGACGACCGGCACGCTCAACACTCCGTACGTCTACGACCTGTCCGAGGGCCACCAGGGCGCGATCCCCCGCGACCTGGCGTACCGGCCGGGCGCGCGCGACCTGGCCGCCGTCGACACGAAGTTCCACGCGGTCACGGCGGCGGCAGGCAGCGAGTACCGGTACTCCCTCACCGGCACCTTCTCCATCGGCCTCGGCTTCCAGGAGAAGATCGACTACCCCGCCGAGCGCACCGACTACGTCTCGACGGGCCCCGGTCAGCTGTGGCACGAGTCCGTGTCCACCGGCCCCGGCGCCCTGGAGGAGCGCGGCGGTCTCGTGTCGTACCGCGGTGGCACGCACCCGGAACTCGACTGGTTCAAGCCGGTCTGGCACCCCTGGCTGGGCACCGGCCTCGGCTGGGGACAGCAGCGCGCCGGCAACACCCTGATGTTCAACACCCCCGGCTGGGGCGACTCCGGGCCCGACCACACCGGCTTCGGCGACGTGTGGAGCGAGGACAGCATGAAGCAGGTCACCGAGGTGTACGCCGATGGGGTGCGGGTCGACCGGCGCACCGGTTCGGGCGCATACGTCTGGGGCGCCTCGCCGGACGAACGCACGTACAAGGTCGTCACCGACACCGGCCTGGACGCCGAGCGCTGGAAGCTGGCCACGAAGGGCCACTCCGAGTGGACCTTCCGGTCCGCCGAGACCCCGGACGACCGGTGGACGTACCTGCCGCTGCTCAATCTCGGCTTCGACATCGACACCGACCTCGCCGGGAACGTGCGGGGCGGCCAGCGCCTCCCCGTCGGCATCTACTCCGAGTACGTGGAGGCCGCCGAGGGCACCGGCACCATCGGGGGCGGCTCGCTCGAGGTGTCGTACGACGAGGGCGCGACCTGGACCGCCGTCGAACTGGACCGCGACGGCGGTAAGGCCGCGTGGCGCGGCGTACTGAAGGTGCCGGCCGGCGCGGAGTCCGTGTCGCTGCGCGCTTCGGCGAGCGACGACCGGGGCGGGTCCGTCGCGCAGGAGATCATCCGGGCGGTGGGGGTGAGGTAGTCCCCGGTACACCCGGTGCGTGAGTGCGGTGCCGTCTTCCCTCCGCCTCCCTTTGCGGGACGCGGAGGAGGGCGGCACCGCGCCTAGGTTTCCTCTTCCGGGTCCGGCTGCACGATGCCGCGTACGACGCCTAGTTCCACCAGGTCCTGGGGGCGCAGGCGGAGCCCGTCGGCCGTGGAGCGGACCTCGTCCTGCGGGCGCTTGAGTATGGCGGCCGCGAGCTCGGGGGCGATGACAGAGAAGTAACTGTCCGGAGTGGCCCAGGTGTTGCCCGGCGCCGCCAGGGCCAGCGCGCCGCCCGAGCCTCCCTCGCCGATGACGAGGCTGGTGATCGGCACGGGGGACGCGGCGACGGCCGCGAACACGTCCGCTATGGCGGCTCCGGCCGCGGCCCGCTCGGCCGCCGCGTCGTTGGCGGCGCCCGGCGTGTCCACCAGTGTCAGCACCGGGATCCCCAGCCGCCCGGCCAGCCGGACCAGCCGGGCCGCCGTCCGGTACCCGGCGGGCCGGGTCGCCGTGCCGCACTGAGCGGCGTACGCGACGGTCCGCCCGCGGTGCTCCCCGAAGCCGCAGAGCATGCCGGGGTCGACGCCGCCGCAGCGGTCGCCGCTGATGGCGGCCCGGCGGGTGAAGTACGCGTCGAGGTACGCCTCGGCGCGTGGACGCTCAAGGGCCCGGGCCTGCAGGACGGCGTCCCAGCCCGTGCGGGGGAGCGGCGTCGCGGCGAGGGCGTGCGGTGGGGGAGGGGCCATCCGTCTGGTCGCCGGGGCCACCCTCGTCAGCAGCTCCAGCCAGAGGGAGACCTCGGCACGGAGCCGGTCCGGGGCCACGACCGCGTCGATCGCGCCCGCCTCCCGTTGCGCCTCGGCCGTGTACGCGTACGGGGCCGCGTCCGGCGGGCGAACGCGTGAGCCGGCGAAGCCCACCTGGGCGCCCGGGAGCGCCAGGGTCACGTCGGCGCCCGCCCCGAGCGTGGCCCAGCCGCCGCCCGTCGTCGGGTCGCGGACGACGGCGATCTGCGGCAGGCCCGCATCGCGGGTGAGGACCGACTGCCGGGCGACCCGCTGGAGCTGGGCCAGGGCGCGCATGCCCTCCTGCATACGGCTGCCGCCCGTCGCGACGAGGGAGACGACGGGGAGGCGCTGTTCACGCGCGCACGTGTACGCCGCTTCGAGGCGGTCGCCGGTCCGCTCGCCGAGCGAACCGCCGAGGTAGCCGAACTCGAACGAGACCAGGACGGCGCGGGTGCCGCCCGTGCCGCCCACGGTGGCCGTGCCGCAGACCACCGACTCCTGCTCGCCGGTACGGGCCGCGGCACGGGCGCGCGAGTCGTCGTAGCCCGGCCAGGCGAGGGGGCCGTCGGGGGCGTACTCGGCCGAGGGGGAGGGCAGTTCGCTGAAGTCGTCCGTGAGGAGCGCTATGGCCTCGCGGGCGGTGAGGCGGGTGGGGCCGGTTTCGGACCTTCCGCCCTCGGGCCTGGTGCTGTCGTCGTCAGTCATGGAGTGCCCGTTTCATGATCTTGCCCATGTCGTTGCGCGGGAGTGCGTCCAGGTAGCGCACGGTGCGCGGCCGCTTGTGCGGGGCGAGGCGGCGGGCGACATGGTCGGCCAACTCGTCGGCGGACGGCGGCGCTTCGGGCGTGGCGGGGACGATCCACGCCACGATCCGCTCGCCCAGGTCGTCGTCCGGTTCTCCGGTCACCGCGGCCTCCCGCACTCCGGGGTGCTCGAGCAGTGCGTTCTCGATCTCGCCCGCACCGATCTTGTAGCCGCCGCTCTTGATGAGGTCGGTGGCCTTGCGGCCGACGATGCGTACGTATCCGTCGGGGTCCCGCACCGCCATGTCCCCGGTGCGGAACCAGCCGCCCTCCGCGAAGGCGGCCGCCGTCGCGTCCGGCCGGTTCAGATACTCCGTGAACAGGTTCGGCCCGCGCACCTGGATCTCGCCGACCGTCTCCCCGTCGTACTCCTCGACGGCCGCCCCGGCCTCGTCGACGAGCCGCAGCTCGACGCCCGGCAGGGGCACGCCGACCGCGCCCGCGCGCGGCTCGCCGTCCGCGCGGACGCTCGTGTTCATCAGGGTCTCCGTCATGCCGTACCGCTCGATGACGCGGCGGCCCGTCGCGGCCGCGATCCGCTCGTGGTCGTGCACCGGGAGCGCGGCCGAGCCCGACACGAGCAGCCGGGCCTGGGCGAGCCCCTTGGCCAGTTCGGGCTCGTCGGGCAGCGCCTCGGCGATGCGGTGGTACATGGTCGGTACGCCGAAGAGCATCGTGGCGCCGGAGTTCAGCTCCCGCGCCACGCCCTCCGTGCTGAACCGGCCGAGATGCCGCACCGAGCCGCCCCGCCGCAGCGGGCCGAGGATGCCGAGGATCAGCCCGTGCACATGGAACAGCGGCAGCCCGTGCACCAGCACGTCCTCGCCGGTCCACTGCCAGGCGTCCTCCAGCGCGTCCAGCGTCGCGGCGACCGCGCGGCGGGGGAGCACGGCGCCCTTGGGCGGGCCGGTCGTGCCGGAGGTGTAGACGACGAAGGCGGGGGCCGCGTCGTCGGTGTCGTCCGAGGAGCGAGGCGTCGCTGCCCCCGCCGCTGGTACGTCGACGTCCACATCGATACGGGTCAGCGCTGCGAGCGCCGGAGGGAGCTCTTCGCCGGGCGCCGCGAGCACCAGCGACGGCGCACTGTCCGCCACGATGTGCGCGAGCTCCTTCTCACCCGACTTCGGGTTGAGCGGCACGGCCGCCACTCCGGCCTCCAGCGCGGCCACCACACCGACCGCCGTCTCGAGGGCGGGCGTGGCCCAGACCGCGACCCGGCCCGCTCCGCGGACGCGCTCGGCGAGCGATCCGGTCACGGCGGCGAGTTCGCCGTACGTCAGGGCGCGGTCGCCGAAGCGCAGGGCGGGCCGGTCCGCGCGGCCGCCCGGACCTGCGGTCATGGCCGGAAAGAGAGAGGACACGCGTCGTACTCCTCGTTGGTCGGTGTCGTTGTTGATGTTGCTGTCGGTACCCGTCATGTTCCGCGTCGCGGCGGGCTTGCGCCGTGCCGTAGGTCACCCGAGCCCTGGCACGACCATCGTCAGCCACACCACGGCGGGTACCACGGTCACCACGATTCCCCCATAGATCATCAACTGCCGGAAGAAACGCTCGCGGTCGACGTCCGGCGCGGCTGCCAGGACCAGCGCACCGTTCGTCGAGAACGGGCTCACGTCCACCACTGTCGCCGACACCGCGAGCGCCGCCACCATGCCGACCGCGCCGATCTCGCCCTGCGCGAGGAACGGCACAGCGAGCGGGATCAGCGCGCCCATGATCCCGACGGACGAGGCGAACGCCGAGACGATCGCGCCGATGTAGCAGAGCAGGACCGCCGCCAGCAGCGGGACGCCGATGTCGCTGACGCCCTCGCCGGCCCAGGTGATGGTGCCCATCTTGTCCAGGACGCCCACATAGGTGAGGACACCGCAGATCAGCAGCACCGTCGGCCAGGCGATCTGCCCCACGGCGGTCCTGCTGTCCGCCGGCCAGCAGGCGCTGAGCAGTACGGCGAGGGTGATCGCCGTCAGACCGGCGTCGAGGTCGAAGGCGAGGACCGCGACGACGAGCGCGACCAGGGCGGCCAGGGTCGCACCGCGGGCGGGGGTCAGCCGCGTGTCGGTCCCCTCGTCCTCGTCCGCACCGCTGCTGGTGCTGGTGCTGGTGCTGGTGCCGGTCCCGGTGGCCGTGGCGGCTCCGGCGGCCGTCACATCACCCTTCGCCCAGAGCTTGAGCCCGCCGAAGAGGACGAACACGACGGCCGCGATGACGAGATTGACCACGAGGGAGGCCAGAAAGAGCGTGATCTCGCTGCCCGGAAGCTTCTCGCGCTCGACGATGCCGTTGACGATCGAACCGTAGATGCTGATCGGGGAGAAACCGCCGGCCTGTGCGCCGTGCACCACCATCGCACCCATCAGCAGCGGGCTGATCGAGTAGCGGGCGGCGAAGCTCAGGGCGATCGGCGCGACGATGGCGACGGCGGCCGGACTGACCGCGCCGATCGCCGTCAGCGCACCGGTGAGGGTGAACATCACCCAGGGGATCAGCGCCACGCGGCCGCGCACCAGCCGGATCGCTGCGTGCACCAGCCAGTCGGTGGTGCCGTTGGCGCGGGCGATCGCGAAGAGATACGTGACGCCGACGAGGACGACGAAGAGGTCTCCGGGGAAGCCGGCGAAGATGCCGTCGGCGTCGAGGCCGGCGACCAGCTCACCGACCGCGAACGCGGCGGCGAAGGCGAGCGCCCCCATATTGATGGAGCGGGTGGTGGCGATGACGAACACCACGACGAGCACGAGGATCGATATCAGTTCGGCGGACATGCGGGCTCCCGTCCCTGGGTCCCTTGTTGGCGGCCAAGTGGCTGAGCCACTGGGCCATTCAGCGAAGCGGCCGGACCACATTGGGTGGTGGCCGGAGGCAGCGTCAAGGGTTAGGACAGAATTGGCTGAGCCACTTGGCCACCGAACCACTCGGCCACCGGGCCGCTCGCCCGTAACCCGGTGTTACGCTCCCGACGGGCGGGACCACGCGAGGGGGAACACATGACCGACGCACTGCGCCCGATGGCCAAACCGCGCCTGTACGAGCAGGTTCTCGAGCGGCTGCGCCGTTACGCGGCCGAAGCCGGCCTGCAGGCCGGCGACCGCCTGCCGCCCGAACGCGATCTTGCCCAGCGCCTGGGGGTCAGCCGTGCCTCCGTGAAGCAGGCGATCGTGGTCCTCGAGGTCCAGGGACTGGTGGAGGTCCGCCACGGCGGTGGTACGTACCTGGTGCGGGACAGCCTCGACGCGGAGCCCGTGGAGCACCTGGTCGAACGGCGCCGGCGCCTCCCCGACGTACTCGAAGCACGTGAGGCGCTCGAGACCAAGCTCGCCGAACTCGCCGCGGAGCGCCGTACGGACGAGGATCTCGCCGCCCTGCGCCTCGCGCTCTCCCATATGGCCGACGAGATCGCCGAGGGCGCACCCGGAGTGGAGGGCGACCGCCTGTTCCACGCGGCCGTGACGGCCGCGGCGCACAGCAGCCTGCTCGCGGAGTTCATGCGCTCCATCGCCGACCAGATCACGGAGAGCCGCAATGAGTCGCTCCGCCAGCCGGGCCGCCCCACCCGGTCCCTGACCCAGCACCGTGCGATCCTCAGCGCGATCGAGGCCCAGGAGCCCAAGCGGGCGGCCGCGGCGATGCGCCGCCATGTGCGCACGGTCGCGAAGGTGCGGCTGCTGGACTGGAACCCCGACGACGAACGCGAGCCGGTCGACTGACGGTGGCGTACCCGTGCACGCCTGGTGCTGCGGAACTGGTCCTGGGGCCTCTCCCGCGTCCTATCCCTTGAGGTCGATCATGCGGACCCGCTGGCCCGTGGTGCGGGCGATCGTCTCGAAGTCGTGGTCGTCGTGGAGAAGGGTGAGGTCGGCCTCTTCGGCGACCGCCGCGACCAGGAGGTCAACGGCTCCCGCGCTGCGGTGCTCGCCCTTGGCAGTGAGCGGTCTTCGATGGAGCGGGCGGAGTACAGCACCTCGAGTTCCGTGATGTCGCACAGAGCGACCAGCCCCGCGCCGATGCGCCCTTCCCCACCCTCGGTCGCCTGACGCAGTATGACCCGAGCGAGGGCTGAGGCGTCGATGAGGTAGTCGGGAACGCTCACCGGGCGGCTCCCCGCCCATCCGCCTCACTCCACCGACGTCAGCCGCTGCAGCAGCCCCCAGGTGAACTCCGCGACGACCTGGCGCCGCGCGCCGTCGCTGTCCGGCGCCGTGAACGCGAGGCGCCAGCGGGTGGGGGCCGTGCCCTCCAGCGGCCGGGCGGGTGCGAAGGCCCGGGCCGCCTCGTCGACCGTGCAGGACCACGGGCGGAGGTCCGCGATCGTACGCAGGGCGGGGCCGGGGGCGCCGGGTGCCCGGATCAGCCACTCGTTCCACACCGCGCCGTTCGGGGCGAGCAGCACCTCGAAGCGGAGGCCGGGCCAGAGGGGGACCGGCCACAGCAGGGCCTCGCATTCGAGGTCGCCGATCTTCCGGACGGCGGTCGACTCGGGGGTGCCGAGGACCGAGCGGTACCGGGATGCCGCGCCACGCGCGCGTGGGGAGCGGGCCATCGCCTGCCAGCGGCGGTTGGCCTCGCGCATGTCGGCGAGCGAGACGCCCAGCTCACGCCGGGCGTCCTCCACGAGATCCGGATTGTGGTCCGCCATGCGGCGCAGCAGCACCAGCTGGAAGTCCCGGGGCGTGAACGGCGGCATGCCGCCTATCGTTGCGCACGGGAAGGCTCCTTGGGCCCGGCGCGGGGGAGCGACACCCTGCCGCGCGCCCATTGCCCTGCCAAGAGCGCTCCGCATAACCTGTGTTCGTTATTCCGGTCAACCGTTGAAATTTCGAACATAGAGGGAGGGGTCCGTGGGCCGACTTGTACCCGCCGTGACCCGGGCGCTCGACATACTCGAGCTCTTCCTGGACGGTGACGGCACCCTGTCCGCGCCGGACATCGTCCGTAAGCTACAGCTGCCCCGCACGACGGTGCACGAGCTGGTCACCACGCTCGCCGCCCGTTCGTACATCGTCCCGGTGCAGGGCCAGCCCGGCCGCTACCGGCTCGGTGTGCGCCCGTACCAGCTCGGCAGCCGGTACGCCGAGCAGCTCGACCTCGCGGCCGAGGGCCAGCAGGTCGCCCGTACCGTCGCCGAGACCTGCGACGAGACGGTGCACGTCGCGATCCTCGAGGGCACCGACGTCATCTACATCGCCAAGGTGGACTCCACGCACGCCGTGCGCATGGTGTCCGCCGCGGGCCGTCGGCTGCCCGCGCACTGCACGTCCGTCGGCAAGATGCTGCTGGCCTCCCTCCCGGACGGCGAGCTCGACTCCCGGGTGCCGGAAGACGCGGATCTCGTCGCGATGACCCCCAACAGCATCACCGACCCGGCCGCGCTGCGCGAGGCCCTGGCCGTGATCCGCGGGCGCGGGGTGGCCGTCGAGAGCCGCGAGTCGAACCCGGACGTGAGCTGTGTCGCGGCACCGGTGCGCGACCGGACGGGGCGTGTCGTGGCCGCGCTCTCGATCTCCGTACCGATGATCCGCTGGAGCGACGACCGCCAGGGCGAGCTGGAGCAGCTCGCCGCCAAGGGTGCGGCAGACCTGTCCGAGCGTCTCGGTTACCGGGGGGTGTGATGAGCGTCGAACTCGCGGTGCGCGAGTATGCCGAGCTGGGCGAGGGTCCCACGTGGGACGCCGACGCCGGGCGGCTGATCTGGATAGACATCCTGCAGTCGCGTGTGCACACGTACGACCCGGCCGACGGCCGCCGGACGGTCATGGTCACCGAGCAGCACGTGGGTGCCGCGAAGCCCCGCGCGGGCGGCGGCCTCGTCGTGAACCTGCGGGACGGTGTCGGGCTCTACGGCCCGGACGGCGGCGACTTCCGCTGGCTGCACCACGACCCCGTCCCCGGCCGCCGCGCCAACGACGCGGCCGTCGCATCCGACGGCTCCCTCTGGGCCGGGACCATGCGCTACGACGAGGCGCCGGGCGGCGGCACGCTGACGCGACTCACCGGCGACGGCTCCACGCAGGTCGTCCTCGACGACGTCGCCGTCAGCAACGGCACGGGATGGAGCCCCGACGGGCGGCTGATGTACTACGTCGACTCGCCGACGCGGCGGATCGACGTCTTCGACGTCGAGGACGCCGAACGCGTAGTGAACCGGCGCCCGTTGGCCGTCATCGAGGACGGCGCCGGGTTCCCGGACGGGCTGACCGTCGACGCGGAGGGATGCGTCTGGGTCGCGCTGTGGGACGGCGGGGCGATCCGCCGCTACACCCCCGGCGGCGAGCTGGACCGCGTCGTCGAACTGCCCGTGCGCCGCCCCACGGCGTGTGCGTTCGGCGGCGCCGACCTGGCCGACCTGTACATCAGCACCGCCCGTGTGGGGCTTGAGGCGCCGCATCCGCTGTCCGGGTCGCTGCTGGTGGTGCCGGGGGCGGGGCAGGGGCTGGCCCAGCCTGCCTTCGCGGGCTGACGATCGGTTCCTCCACAGCAAGGCCCTCGCCGGCGACATGCCGGTGAGGGCCTCTCTTTTCAGTCACCTGACGATGTCTCAAACCACTCTGATCCCGGCGGCGTTCGAAGTTGCCGGGAATTCGTGCACAACCCATTGACGCGAAATCTGTTCGACTCTACGGTCCGGGTTCGAAGTTACGGGCGTTATTCGGAATATCGAACAGTAAGGGTGGGGTATGGGACGACCTTCCCTGAGCCGTAGGCAACTCCTGGCCAGCCTCGGCGGGTTGGGCGTGGCTGGGAGTTTCGCCTTCGCTGCGGGCGGCACCGGCGCGGACGCGCTCGCATCGAGTGCGAGCACCCGGGTCCGCTACTGGAACCTCTTCAGCGGCGGCGACGGCTACAACATGATTGCGATGCTGGACGCCTTCCGTAAGGCGAACCCCGCCATCGACGTGAAGGACTCCACCCTTCAGTGGGGCAACCCCTTCTACACCAAGCTCGCCATGGCGGCCGCGGGCAACCGCGCCCCCGAGCTCGGCGTCATGCACATGGGCCGGGTCACCGGGTTCTCGCCCGGCCGCCTGCTGGACCCCTGGGACGTCGGGCTGCTCGCCAAGTACGGCGTGCGGCAGGAGGACTTCAACCCCGCGCTGTGGAACCGTGGCGTCATCGACGGCAAGCTCTATGCCCTGCCGCTCGACATCCACGTCCAGCTCTGCTTCTACCGCAAGGATGTGCTGAAGAAGGCGGATCTGCTCGGCGACGACGGCAGGATCCTGCCGGTCACGTCCACCGGGGAGTGGTTCGACGTCCTGAAGAAGGCCAAGAAGGTCACGAAGAAGGGTCTGCAGACCATCGGCCTGTGGACCAACGACCAGAACTTCCAGTGGTGGTTCTTCGTCGCCTTCTACACCCAGCTCGGCGGCGAGTGGTTCAACGACGCCCGCACCGAGGTCCTCTTCGACGTCGACAAGGCCACCCAGGTCCTGGAGTTCTTCCGGCAGCACGTCACCGACGGCTACGTCATCCCCGGTGCTCCCACCGGCGAGCAGTTCATCAACGGCGCCCCCTTCACCTGGGAGGGCAACTGGTCCGTGCCGGTCTTCTCCGGCGCCAAGCTCGACTACGGCGCGACCCCGCTGCCGCCCGTCTTCGGCAAGCAGGCCACCCACGCCGAGTCGCACGCCTTCGTCCTGCCGCACCAGGCGGGCCGCGGCGGCGCCACCAACGAGGGCGCGCACAAGCTCGCCGCCTACGTCGTCAAGCACGCCCTGCAGTGGGCGGCCGGCGGTCACATCCCCGCGTACACGCCGACCCTGTCCACCCCCGCGTACCAGAAGCTCGAACCGCAGAACGAGTACGTGAGCGCCATGGACCACCAGGCCAACGAGCCGAAGGTGTGGTTCGCGGGCTCCACCGGCGTCCTCGCCCAGGACCTCGGCCCGGTCGTCGTCTCCTCGACGATGGGCTCCGCCAAGCCGGCCGCGGTCGCGCAGACGATGAAGAACCATCTCACCAAGCTCCTCGCCTCGAAGAACCCGATGGACGGCAGGACCGCCGCGCAGGGAGGTGCGGTCGCATGACGACCAGTGCTCAGACCGTCGTCGCACCGGCGCGCGCCAAGACCGCGACCGCGACTACGACCGTCCGCCGCAACCAGGGCTTCCAGCACGGGGGCTGGTTCGTCGCCCCGTTCCTGGTGCTCTTCGTGCTGTTCGTGATCTGGCCGCTGGTGCGCGGCATCTACCTCAGCTTCACCGATGCCAACATCTCCGGCGCCGGCGCGAGCTTCGTCGGCCTCGACAACTACCGCGAGGCCCTGCACGACTCGATGATGTGGGACGCGCTCGGCCACAGCGCGTACTTCACGCTGCTCGTCGTGCCGTGCATCACCGTGCTGGCCTTCCTGCTCGCGATGCTCGCGCACAACATCGAGCGCGGTAAGTGGCTGTGGCGGCTGTGCTTCTTCGTACCGTTCCTGCTGCCGTCGACCGTCGCGGGCAACCTGTTCCAGTGGCTGTTCACCCAGGGCATCGGCCTGTTCAACCATGTCCTCGGGATCGACACGCCCTGGCTGACCGACAAGTCGTACGCGATGCTCGCCATCGTCATCGAGACCCTGTGGTGGACGGTCGGCTTCTCCTTCCTGCTCTACCTCGCCGCGCTCCAGGGCATTCCCGACCATCTGTACGAGGCCGCCAAGCTGGACGGTGCGAACGCCTGGCACCGCATGGTCCACATCACGCTGCCGATGCTGCGCAACATCACCGGGCTGGTGATCGCGCTCCAGATCCTCGCCTCGCTGCAGCTCTTCGACCAGGCCGTCGTGATGATGGACTTCGGGCCGGGGCCGGAGCTCAGCACCAGGTCGTTCGTGCAGTACACCCTCGAACAGGGCTTCACCAGCTACCGCGTGGGCTACGCCTCCGCGATGTCCATCATCTTCTTCGTGATCATCGCAGTCGTCGCCCTGGCGCGGATGTGGCTGCTGCGCAACCGTGAGGAGGGCGGCCGATGACCACCGCCGTGACGACCGTACGCACCAAGTCCCGCAAGCCCTGGACGCCCAGCCAGATCGTCCTCACGCTCATCGGTGTCGCCGTCTCCGCCGTCTTCGTGGCGCCGATCGCCGCGGCCCTGTTCACCTCGCTCAAGTCCGAGGCCGAGGCGGCCGAGATCCCGCCGCATTGGCTGCCGAAGGTCTGGACGGGCCAGGCGTGGAAGGCCCTCTTCGAGACCGGCAACATCACCAACTGGTTCGTCAACTCCCTGGTCGTCTCCGTGTGTGTGACGTCCATCGTCCTGTTCGTGAGCGCGCTCGCCGGATACGGCTTCGCCCGTACCGAGTTCCGCGGCAAGGCCGTCCTGATGGGCGTCGTGATGAGCGGCCTGATGATCTCCCCGGCCGTCCTCGGCGTCCCCCTGTTCACCACGGTCCAGCAGATGGGGATGGTCGACACCTACTGGGGCATGATCCTGCCGCAGTGCGCGCCCGCCGCGATGGTCTACATCCTCTACAAGTTCTTCCAGGGCGTCCCCCGCGAACTGGAGGAGGCCGCCTTCATCGACGGCGCCGGCCGCTGGCGGGTCTTCTTCACCATCGTGGTCCCGCTCGCCCGGCCCTCGCTCGCCGCGGTCGGCATCTTCACCTTCATCGCGTCCTGGAACAACTTCCTGTGGCCGTACATGGTGACCAACAACCCCGACCTGATGACCATGCCGAACGGCATCGCGACCGTCATGAACTCCTACGGCATCCAGTGGGCCCAGCTCATGGCCGGCGGCCTGATGGCCGGACTTCCGCTGATCATCGTCTTCGTCTTCTTCCAGCGCCAGATCGTGGCGGGTGTGGCACACACCGGCCTCGCAGGCCAGTAACTACCGGTAACCCCGGTAAGGAGCTACGCACTTGAAGCGTCTCAGACTCGCGGCGGTGCTCGCCGCGGCCTTCCTCGCCTTCCTGCCCTCCACCGCTCAGGCGGCCGACTACCCCGACCCCCTGCCGATCACCGGCCAGGAGATCATCCACGACCCGACCGTCATCCACCTCAAGAACGGCCAGTACGCCGCCTACTCGACGGGCGGGATCATCGGCGCCCGCCTGTCGAAGGACATGAAGCACTGGGACGACGCGGGCAACGCCTTCGCCGAGCCCCCGAGCTGGTGGTACGAGTACAACGACACCGGTGACCCGTGGGCGCCCGACATCTCGTACCGCGACGGGCAGTACTGGCTGTACTACGCCGTCTCGTCCTGGGGCTCCAACCACTCCGCGATCGGCGTCGCCACCTCGCCGAGCGGCCTCCCCGGGACCTGGACCGACCACGGCAAGGCCTTCAGCTCCGAGCGGACCGACAGCTGGAACGCCATCGACCCGGCGGTGATCAGGGCCGACGACAGGCTGTGGATGACCTTCGGCTCGTACTGGACCGGCATCCGCATGGTCGAGCTCGACCCCGAGACGGGTAAGGCGGTGTCGGGCGCGACCGTCCAGCACCTGGCGACCCGCCCCGACGCGCCGTACGCCGTGGAGGGCCCGTACATCGTCAAGCACGGCCGCTACTACTACCTCTTCGCCTCGTACGACGCGTGCTGCTCGGGCGTGAACTCCACCTACAAGATCCGGGTGGGCCGGTCGGAGTCCGTCACCGGGCCGTACGTGGACAGCGACGGCACGCCGCTCCTTCAGGGCGGGGGCGACCTGCTGCTCGCCGGGCACGGCCGGTTCATCGGCACCGGAGGCGAGTCCGTCTTCCGCGACAAGGGCCGCGACATCCTCGCGTACCACTACTACGACGCGGATGACAACGGCACACCCAAGCTCGGCCTGAACCCGCTGAGCTGGGGCAAGGACGGCTGGCCGGCCGTCGCGGCCTGGGACTGAGCCCCGGGCCGATTCCGACGCACCAGGCGGGCGCGACCCATTGACCTGCGGTCGCGCCCGCCTTAGCGTCTGTCCGATGTCTCGGCCAATGTACGTGATATCGAACTTAATTGAGGGAGAAATGACCACACCCGCCCGCTTCACACTGGACCCCGCCTTCGCCATCGGCGACGTCAACCCGCGGCTCTTCGGCTCGTTCGTCGAGCACCTGGGCCGCTGCGTCTACACCGGCATCTACGAGCCGGGCCACCCCTCGGCGGACGAGGCGGGCCTCAGGACGGACGTGCTGGAGCTGATCCGCGAACTCGGCGTCACCGCCGTCCGCTACCCCGGTGGCAACTTCGTCTCCGGCTACAAGTGGGAGGACTCCGTCGGCCCGGCCGACGAGCGGCCGCGCCGCCTCGACCTGGCGTGGAAGTCGACGGAGACGAACCGCTTCGGCCTCTCCGAGTACATCGCCTTCCTGAAGAAGATCGGCCCGCAGGCCGAGCCGATGATGGCCATCAACCTCGGTACGCGCGGCGTGGCGGAGGCCCTGGAGCTGCAGGAGTACGCCAACCATCCGGCCGGAACGGCCCTTTCGGACCTCCGCGTCGCCCACGGCGACAAGGACCCGTTCGGCATCCGCCTGTGGTGCCTCGGCAACGAGATGGACGGCCCCTGGCAGACGGGCCACAAGACGGCCGAGGAGTACGGCCGCCTCGCCGCCGAGACCGCCCGCGCCATGCGCCAGATCGACTCCGGGCTTGAGCTCGTCGCGTGCGGTTCGTCCGCCCAGGGTATGCCGACCTTCGCCGAGTGGGAGGCGACGGTCCTCGCCGAGACGTACGACCTCGTCGACTACATCTCGCTGCACGCCTACTACGAGGAGACCGGCGGCGACCGGGACTCGTTCCTCGCCTCCGCCGTCGACATGGAGTCCTTCATCGAGAACGTGGTCGCCACCTGCGACCACATCGGCGCCCGCCTGAAGTCGAAGAAGAAGATCAACCTCTCCTTCGACGAGTGGAACGTCTGGTACCAGAGCCGGCCGAACCCGCACCAGGTGGAGGACTGGCAGGAGGCCCCCCGCCTGCTGGAGGACAACTACACCGTCACGGACGCCGTCGTCTTCGGCTCCCTGCTCATCGCGCTGCTGCGGCACGCGGACCGGGTGACGGTCGCCTGCCTCGCCCAGCTCGTCAACGTCATCGCGCCGATCCTGACCGAGCCGGGCGGCCCGGCCTGGAAGCAGACGACGTTCTTCCCCTTCTCGCAGGCGTCCCGGTACGGGCGCGGGCAGGTCCTCGACGTACGCGTGGACTCGCCGACGTACGAGACGAAGAGGTTCGGCGAGGTGTCGCTGCTGCACGCGACGGCCGTCCGGGACCCGGAGACGGGCGCGGTGACGGTCTTCGCCGTCAACCGCAGCCAGACCGACGCGCTGCCGCTCGAAGTGGCCCTGAACGGGCTCGAGCTGACGTCCGTGGTGGAGCACACCGCGGTGGCCGACGCCGACCCGGAGGCGAAGAACACGCTCGACGACCCGGAGCGGGTCACCCCGCACGCGGTCGAGGGCACGGCCCTTCAGGACGGCACCCTGACGGCGACCCTCGAGCCGCTGTCGTGGAACGTGATCCGGCTGGCGTGAGCTGAGCTGAGCGGGCGGGCGGCGTCCTGAGGGCGCCGCCCGGCCGAGTTGCGTTCACGGCGTCACAACGGTTACGCGCTGAACGAGTGCACCGTCGTCGACCGGTACGTCTCGCCCGGCCGCAGCACCGTCGACGGGAACGACGGCTGGTTGGGGGAGTCCGGGAAGTGCTGGGTCTCCAGGCACAGGGCGTCGCCCTGCCGGTAGACGGAGCCGCCCGTGCCGACGAGCGTGCCGTCCAGGAAGTTGCCGGAGTAGAACTGCACCCCCGGCTCGGTCGTGGCGATCTTCAGGGTGCGGCCGGAGGACGGGTCCGTCAGGGTCGCGAAGTGCTCGGGCTCGGCCGTGACGCCCTTGTCCAGCACGAGGTTGTGGTCGAAGCCCTGCGCGTACAGCAGCTGCTGGTGCGCCGCCCGGAGGTCCACACCTACCGTCTTGGCGCTGCGGAAGTCGAACGGGGAGCCCGCCACCTCCGCGAGCTCACCGGTCGGGATGAGGCCGGAGCCGACCGGGGTGTAGCGGGACGCGGCGATCTGCAGCTCGTGGTCGTGGACGGAGCCGCTGCCCTCGCCCGCCAGGTTCCAGTAGACGTGGCTGGTGAGGTTGACGACCGTCGTCCGGTCCGTGGTCGCCTCGTAGTCGATGCGCCAGTCGCCGTCCGCGGTGAGCGTGTACGTGATCTTCGAGGCGAGGGTGCCGGGAAAGCCCATCTCGCCGTCGGCGCTCGTGTGGGTCAGGACGAGCCCGGCATCGGAGCCCGAGGTGAACGGCTCGACGTGCCACACCTGCTTGTCGAAGTCCCCGCCGCCATGCAGGGAGTTCTCGCCGTCGTTGACGGGCAGTTCGTGGGTCTCGCCGTCCAGTGTGAACCGGCCCTTGGCGATGCGGTTGCCGAAGCGTCCGATGAGCGCCCCGAAGTACGGGCTGGACGCCACGTACTCCTCGAGCCCCCCGAAGCCCAGCGACACGTTCGCGTACCGGCCGTGCCGGTCGGGGAGTTCCAGCGACTGGACGACCCCGCCGTACGACAGGACCTTCATCCGTGTGCCGCCGTTTCCGAGCGACCAGCGGTGGACCTCGGTGCCGTCCGCGAGTGTGCCGAAGAGTTCCTTCACCGGGATCACCGGGCTCACCGGTTGCCTCCTGTCATCGTTGCGTGTTCCGTACGCGCCGCGGCGGCGGCAGCGAATCACGCTGCCGCCGCCGCGACGATCAGTGATGTGTGAACCGGCCCTGGGACTCAGGAACCGCCCTTGCGCTTGTTCCACACGTCGAAGCCGACCGCCGCGAGCAGGGCCAGGCCCTTGATGACCTGCTGCCAGTCGGTTCCGACGCTGAGGAGGTTCATGCCGTTGTTCAGCACGCCGAGCACGAGACCACCGACGATCGCACCGAGGACGGTGCCGACACCGCCGCTCATGGACGCGCCACCGATGAACGACGAGGCGATCGCCTCGAGTTCGAAGTTCAGGCCGGCCTTCGGCGACGCCGCGTTCAGACGGGCGGCGACCACCAGACCCGCCAGGGCCGCGAGCACACCCATGTTCAGGAAGACGTAGAAGGTGACCTTCTTGTCCTTGACGCCCGACAGCTTCGCCGCGGGCAGGTTGCCGCCGATCGCGTAGATGTGACGGCCGAAGACGGCGTTGCGCATGACGTAGCCGTAACCGACCACCAGCACACCGAGGATGATGAGCACGATCGGCGCGCCCTTGTAGCTGGCGAGCAGCATCGTCACGACGAGGATCGCGGCGACCAGGGCGACCAGCTTCAGCACGAACAGCCGCCCGGGCAGCACGTCGAGGGCGAACTCCTGCTGCCGGCGCCGGTCGCGCACCTCCTGCCACACCACGGAGGCGATCAGGACGAAGCCGAGGAGCAGCGTGAGGTTGTGGTAGTTGGTGTTCGGGCCGACCTCGGGCAGGAAGCCGTTGCCGATGTCCTGCAGTCCGTTCGGGAACGGGCCGAGGGTCTGCCCCTTGAGCAGGATCTCCGTCAGTCCGCGGAAGAGCAGCATTCCGGCGAGGGTGACGATGAACGACGGTATGCCGAGATATGCGATCAAGAACCCTTGTATGGATCCCGCCACCGCGCCGACCACCAGGCACAGCACCAGGGCGACGGGCCACGCCACACCGTGCTGCACCGTCAGCACCGCCGCGAACGCGCCCACGAACGCCGTCAGCGAGCCGACCGACAGGTCGATGTGGCCGGCGATGATCACCAGCATCATGCCGATCGCGAGGATCAGGATGTAGCTGTTCTGCAGTACCAGGTTGGAGACGTTCCGCGGCAGCAGCAGGTCGCCGTTGGTCCAGATCGCGAAGAGGACGACGATCAGGCCGAGCGCGATCAGCACGCCGTACTGCCGCATGTTGCTCCGCAGGCCGTCCAGCAGCCGCTGGAACGGACTCACGGCCGCGGCCGAGCCGCTGCCGCCCGGCGGCGCCGGGGCCGGGGTCTTGGCGGTTACATCCGTGCTCATCGCGTTACCTCTTTGTCCTTCGTCATCTGACGCATCAGCACTTCCTGCGTGGCCTCGGCCCGCGGGACCTCACCGGTCAGCTGTCCGGCGGACATCGTGTAGATGCGGTCGCACATGCCGAGCAGCTCCGGCAGCTCGGAGGAGATGAAGACGACCGCCTTGCCCTCGGCGGCCAGCTGGTCGATGACCGTGTAGATCTCGTACTTGGCGCCCACGTCGATGCCGCGCGTGGGCTCGTCCAGGATCAGCACGTCCGGACCGGCGAAGATCCACTTGCTGAGTACGACCTTCTGCTGGTTGCCGCCCGAGAGCTTGCCCACCGGCTCGAACACGGTCGGAGCCTTGATGTTCATGGACTTGCGGAAGCGCTCGGAGACCTGCCGCTCCTCGTGTTCGTCGACCACACCCCGCTTCGCGACCTTGTTCAGGGCGGTCAGCGAGATGTTCCGGTTGATGGTGTCGATGAGGTTGAGGCCGTAGTGCTTGCGGTCCTCGGTGACGTACGCGATGCCGTGCTCGACCGCCTCCGTGACGGTCTTCGTACGGATCTCCTTGCCGTCCTTGAGGACCGTGCCGCCCGCGTAGCGCCCGTAGGTACGGCCGAAGACGCTCATCGCGAGTTCCGTGCGGCCGGCGCCCATGAGCCCCGCGATGCCGACGATCTCCCCGCGGCGCACGTTGATCGACACGTCGTCGACGACCTTGCGCTGCTGGTCGATCGGGTGGTGCACGGTCCAGTTGCGGATCTCGAGGGCCGGGGCCGCGCCTTCCTCCGCCTCGTGCGGGGTGCGCTCGGGGAAGCGGTGGTCGAGGTCGCGGCCGACCATGCCGGAGATGATCCGGTCCTCGGTGGTCTCCGGCGCCTTCACGTCGAGGGTCTCGATGGACTTCCCGTCGCGAATGATCGTCACCGAGTCGGCGACCTTGCGGATCTCGTTCAGTTTGTGGGAGATGATGATCGAGGTGATGCCCTGCTTCTTCAACTCCAGGATCAGATCGAGGAGTTTGGCGCTGTCCTCGTCGTTCAGCGCCGCCGTCGGCTCGTCGAGGATGAGGAGCTTCACCTTCTTCGACAGAGCCTTGGCGATCTCCACCAGCTGCTGCTTGCCCACGCCGATGTCGGCGACTCGGGTCTCCGGGTGGTCGTCGAGACCGACCCGGCGCAGCAGCTGAGTGGCGTGCCGCAGGGTCTCCCTCCAGTCGATGAACCCGCCCTTGGCGTGCTCGTTGCCGAGGAAGATGTTCTCCGCCAGCGAGAGGTACGGCGACAGCGCCAGTTCCTGGTGGATGATGACGATGCCGCGCTCCTCGCTCGCGCGGATGTCCTTGAATTCGCAGACCTCACCCTCGAAGAGGATGTCGCCCTCGTACGTGCCGTGCGAATGGACGCCGGAGAGCACCTTCATCAAAGTCGACTTGCCGGCGCCGTTCTCACCGCAAATGGCGTGGACCTCGCCCTGGCGGACGGTCAGCGTGACGTCCGACAGCGCCTTGACGCCGGGAAAGGTCTTGACGATCGAGCGCATTTCCAGGACGGGTCCCGCCATGGTCGTGCCTTCCAATCAGTGTGGGGTCAGGGAGTCCGGCGGATTACTGGAGTTCCTTCTCCGTGTAGTAGCCGCCGTCGACCAGCACCGACTTGTAGTTGCTCTTGTCGACGCTCACCGGCTGCAGCAGGTAGGCGGGGATGACCTTGGAGCCGTTGTCGTACGTCTTGGTGTCGTTGACCTCGGGCTTCTTGCCCTTGAGCACGTCGTCGACCATCGTCGCGGCGACATCGGCGAGCTTGCGGGTGTCCTTGTAGACGGTCTGCGTCTGCTCACCCGCGATGATGGACTTCACGGAGGCGAGCTCGGCGTCCTGACCGGTGATGACCGGCAGCGGCTTGCTCTTGGAGCCGTAGCCGTCCGACTTCAGCGCGGCGAGGATGCCGATGGAGATGCCGTCGTACGGCGACAGGACCGCGTCGACCTGCTGGCTCTTGTACGTGGAGGTGAGGACGTCCTCCATACGCTTCTGCGCGGTGGCACCGTCCCAGCGCAGGGTGGTGACCTGGGTGAGCGCGGTCTGGCCGGAGCGGACGACGAGCTTCTTCTTGTCGATGTACGGCTTCAGCACGCTCATCGCGCCGTTGAAGAAGTACTTGGTGTTGTTGTCGTCGTTGGAACCGGCGAACAGCTCTATGTTGAACGGGCCCTTGCCGTCCTTCAGGCCGAGCTTGTCGACGATGTAGCCGGCCTGCAGCTCGCCGACCTTCGTGTTGTCGAAGGAGGCGTAGTAGTCGACGTTCTTGGTGCCGAGGATCAGGCGGTCGTACGCGATGACCGGGATCTTCGCGTCGGCGGCCTCCTGCAGCACGTTGTTCAGGGACTTGTTGTCGATCGCCGCGACGATCAGGCCCTTGACGCCCTGGGTGATCATGTTCTCGATCTGCGACACCTGGGTGTCCGGGTCGTCCTCGCCGTAGACCAGCTTGGTCTTGTACCCCTTGGCCTCGAGGTTCTTGACGACGTTGTTGCCGTCGGCGATCCAGCGCTCCGAGGACTTGGTCGGCATCGCGATGCCGATCGTGGCGCCCTTGGTGCTGCCCTTGTCATCCTTGCTGCCGCCCGCGCTGTTCTGACCGCAGGCGGTGAGGGTGAGCGCCATGGCTGCGGTGACCGCGGTGGCGAGGGTGACGGCTCTGCGATTGCGCATGATCAACATCCTTGATGTGGGGTGGTTCCCGGTCTGGCGAGAGTGCCTGCGACGAGCGAGATGCGAAGGTCCTGTGCAGGTCGTGTCGGATTCTGCGCGGCCATGTCTTCTTCTGTGAAGAGGGTTTGGCCGGAACGTTATGTGGGAATCGCGAATCGCTTGAGCTGCCCAGGCAGTCGGGAGCCTAGCGGGGACATGCCACCGTCGGCGCCGTGTCGGGCAAGAAGATCCAGAACGAGGCGGCCGCGTCGCACCCGCTCACGCGCGGTCGCGAGCACGGTGTCCCGCATATGGGCGCCATACGGGTAGATGCCGGGCGCCTTGGAGAGCCCGAACTTCAGGTACAGCGGGGCGCCGCGCCGGATCAACTCCGCTGCGTCGTACATCCGTACATAGCCGCCCAGGTCGTCCGGAGCCTCGACATAGAGGTCCATCGGTGCCCGGCTCACCCGCCGGATCTCGGTGAAGTGCTGGAAGGTGAGATCCGAAGGGATGTTGATCGAGTCGCCGCCCAACTGCTCCCACACGGAGAACGACGCCGGGTTCACGGGCCCGACCAGCGCCGACACCTTGAAGGTGGTGTCGGCGGGCAGCACACCCTGCTCACGCAGCTGGTGCAGCAGCCACAGCACGCCCTCGTCCGCGACGAGCAGGCACTTGACGCCCAACTCGGTGGCGCGCAGCGCGTCTTCGACGCAGCCCGCCAACGAGTCGTGGCCGCGCGCCCGCAGACCGGCACCACCGGAGTCGGTACGCGTCGCGGCGCCGATGTCCCAGGTGCCGCGCGGCCCGGTGAACAGGCACAGCTCGATGTCCCGTTCGGCGCAGGCCTCGACCATCTCGGTGATCTCGGCGTCGGTGAGCATCCAGATGCCGCTGCCCTGGCTGATGCGGTGGACCGGCACATCGAGCCGGGAGGACTCCTTGAGGACCACGGCGAGCGCCTCGGGTCCTTCCACGGACGGGACTTCGGTGCGCCAGGTACCGCCGTCCGGGAAGGAATGCGGTGAGGCGTCGGCCGGTTCCGGTGCGGGTGCGCCGAAGCCGAGCGGGCCGAGGGCGCTTTCGCCGGGACGGCGGGGGGCGGTGGGCTCGGGCACGGTTCTCCTCGGTGGTTGTTCAGCAGCGTTGATAGTCGATCAGCAGCGGTTTCGGGGCTGCTGTTACGCGTTTGATATTTCGTACGCGGTTCGCAGGTGTGGGTGTACGCCGGTACGGGGGTGTCAGGAGCCCCCGTACCGGCGTACGGTCTAGGCGGCCGGCTTGAGCAGTACCTTGCCGACCTTGGGGTCGCCGGAGCCCACCAGCTCGAGCGCCTCGGCGAAGCCCGTGAGCGGCAGCTCGTGGGTGATCAGCGGCAGCGGGTTCAGCAGCCCGGCGCCGAAGGCCCGCACGGTGTGCGCCCAGGCGGCGGGCGGGGCACCGAAGACGGTCTGCACCTCGAGCTGGCGCACCACGAGATCCGTCGGGTCGAGCCCCTCGGCGCCCGGGGCGGGGATGCCCGTGAGAACGAGCCGCCCGCCACGGCGCAGGAGAGCGGCGGACGTCCGTGCTGCCGAAGCCGATCCGGCGGTCTCGATCACCACGTCGAAGTCGTCGGGAAGCTCCTGGTCGCGGGTGCGGAAGTCGGTCGCCCCGAAGGACAGCGACATCTCGCGCCGGTCCGGCCGGGTGCCGACCACCAGCAGCTCGGCGGGCGAGCCCGCGGCGAGGAACTGCACGGCGAACATCCCGAGCGTTCCGGTGCCCACCACGGCGACCCGCTCGCCCGGCCGGGCGTTCGCCTTGAGCGCGGCCGCGGCGATGCAGGCGGCGGGCTCGAGGAGAGCGGCGGCCGTCAGGTCGGCGTCGTCGGGCAGGACATGGAGCAGCCGGGCCGGCAGCGTCAGCGTGGCGGCCATGGCGCCGGGCTGCGTGAACCCGGTCTCCTCGTAGCCCGCGGTGCACAGCGTCGTCTCGCCCGCGTGGCACCGGTCGCACACCTGGCAGTTGCGGAAGCCCTCGCCGACGACCTTCCGGCCGACGAGCCCCTCGGGCACGCCGTCGCCGACCGCCTCGACGGTCCCGGACCACTCATGGCCGGGCGTGAGAGGGAAGCACACGTACCCTTCAGGCCGGTTGCCCTGGTAGATCTCGCGGTCGCTGCCGCAGATCCCGCTCGCGTGCACACGGACGAGTGCCTCGCCGGGCGCGGGCTCGCGTGGCGTGTGCGCGACCATCCGGAAGGCGCCGGGCGCGTCGATTACGACGGCAGTGCTCACTGCTTCCCCTTGTTCTTCGGGTCCCTTTTCTCCCAGCCCTCGGCCCACAGATCGAACCGAGCCTGCTGCTGGGGGAATTCTGCCGCTGCGTCGGTGTCCAGCTCGACGCCGAGACCGGGCGCGTCGGAGACGTGGAAGTAGCCGTCGACGACCTGCGGGGCGCCCTTGACGACCTTCTTGATCTCCGCGTCGGCGAAGTCGTTGAAGTGCTCCAGGATCTTGAAGTTGGGCGCGGTGAAGCCCACCTGGAGGCTCGCCGCCGTCAGCACCGAGCCGCCGACGTTGTGCGGGGCGACCAGCATGTAGTGCGTCTCCGCGGTCGCGGCGAGCTTGCGGGTCTCCCAGATGCCGCCGATGTGGCCGACGTCGGGCTGGATGATGTCCACGGCCTGGCTCTCGAAGAGCTCGCGGAACTCGATCCGGTCGTGGATGCGCTCACCGGTCGCGACCGGCATGTCGACCTTCGCTGCGACCTTCTCCAGCGCCTTGAGGTTCTCCGGCGGCACCGGCTCCTCCAGCCACGCGGGCTTGAAGGGCGCGAGCTCGCGCGCGAGCCGGACGGCCGTCGCGGGCGAGAAGCGGCCGTGCATCTCCAGCATCAGCTCGGAGTCCGGGCCGATCGCGTCGCGCACGGCCTCGATCAGCGAGACCGCATACAGGCTCTGCTCGTGGTCGAGTTCGAAGTGCCCCGTCCCGAACGGGTCGATCTTCAGCGCCTTGTACCCGCGCGCCATGACCTCCTGCGCGGCCTTGTGGTACGCCTCAGGGGTGCGCTCGGTGGTGTACCAGCCGTTGGCGTACGCCTTGACCTTGTCGGTGACCTTGCCGCCCAGGAGCTGCCACACCGGCACCCCGAGCGCCTTGCCCTTGATGTCCCAGCAGGCCATCTCGATCACGGCGATGCCCGACATCACGATCTCGCCCGCCCGGCCGTAGTCGCCGTACTTCATGCGGCGGACCAGGTCCTCGACAGCGAACGGATCGGAACCGATGATGTGGTTGGCCTCGGCCTCGCGCAGGTAGCCGAGCAGCGCATCGGTGTGGCCGAGCATCCGGGTCTCGCCGACACCCGTGATGCCCTCGTCGGTGTGCACCTGGACGTACGTCAGGTTCCGCCACGGAGTCCCGACGACGTATGTGCTGATTCCGGTGATGCGCACGGCAGTTGCCCCCAGTGCTTGTTCGAAATTTCGGCTCACGTTCGAAATGCTGGCGAGACAGTAAGGACGGCGCAGGTCGAGTGTCAATGGTTCGGGCACATATGTGTTGTGACCACATGCCGCAGAGACCTGGCATGACGCGCCGGAACGGGCTATTCCCCACACAACTTTCACACCAGTCGCTTTTTCTGTCACCGGCGCTGCGCCTAGCCTGCGTGCGTCATGGACTACTGCCACCCGTGCCGAAGGCACCTCAACGGCGCCCTTGCCTGCCCGGGGTGTGGAACGCCCGCCGAAGCCTGCCGCGAGTACGCGGAGGCCCTCGCCGCGCAGGAGGTGGCGGACGGGGCGGATGACGCGTACGAGGAAGAGGCGGAGTTCGACGGCGGGGGACGCCGCGGGCGCCGGGGCCACCGGGGCCGCGCCTCCCTGCGGGCGCGCCGGCGCAGGCGCCGCCGAACTCTGCTGATCGGTGCGGGGCTTGTGCTGGCGGTCGGCGGCCTGAGTCTGACCGAACTGGGACTCGAAGCGCCCGGTGACGATCAGGCGGCCAGCGCACCCGACGCCGTGGCGGACGACTCCGTGGACGGCTCGCCGACCGGCGCGAGCAGTGCGCGGCCGATCGGCGGTGAGGTGAGCCCTTCCGCGGCGGACCGGGGGTCCGCCGGTGCATCGCCGTCGGCGTCGGAGTCCGAGAAGGGCAAAAAGAAGAAAAAGGGCGAAGAGGATAAGTCGGGTGATGGGCAGTCAAGCCCGGGGGCCGGCTCGTCGGGTGCGGCACCGACACCCTCGGCCACGGGCTCGACTGTGATCACCCCCACAACGTCGGCACCCCGGCCGACCGCGTCCGCGCCGGCACCGGACCCGGAGCCGTCGCAGACGTGCACCCGCTTCCTGTGGTGGTGCACCTGAGGCGAGTGCTCGGGCGCCCGAGTCGAGCGCGTGGGCGCCTGAGGTGAGCGCGTGGGGCCGCCGGCCGGATCGGTCGGCGGCCCCACGGCTGGACGGTCAGCCCTCGAGGGAGACGATCATCTTTCCGGTGTTGTCACCGCGCAGCACCCCGAGGAACGCCTCCAGGTTGTTCTCGATGCCCTCGACGACGGTCTCGCGGTACTTCAGCTCGCCGGAGCGGACCCAGGCGCCGACCTCCTGGACGAACTGCGGCTGCAGGTCGTAGTGGTCGCCGACGAGGAAACCCTGGATGCGGCCGCGGGTCTGGATCAGGCGGGCGAGGTTGCGCGGCCCTGCCGCGGGCTCGGTCGCGTTGTAGACGGAGATCATGCCGCAGACGGCGATCCGGCCGCCCCGGTTGAGGGAGCCGATCGCGGCCTCGAGGTGGTCGCCGCCGACGTTGTCGAAGTAGACGTCGATGCCGTCCGGTGCGGCCTCACGCAGCTGCTGGGAGACCGGGCCGTTCTTGTAGTTGAAGGCCGCGTCGAAGCCGTACTCCTCGACGAGCAGCTTGACCTTGTCGTCCGAGCCTGCCGAGCCGATGACGCGCGCGGCGCCCTTGAGCCCCGCGATCTGGCCGACCTGGCTGCCGACAGCACCGGCCGCGCCGGACACGAAGACGGTCTCGCCCTCCTTGAACTCGGCGACGCGCAGCAGTCCCGCGTACGCTGTCAGGCCCGTCATGCCCAGCACGCCGAGGTAGGTGCTCAGCGGCGCCGCCTCGGCGTCGACCTTCACAGCCTGCTTGGCGTCGACCGTCGCGTACTCGCGCCAGCCCTGGAAGTGCAGGACGTGGTCGCCGACCGCCAGGCCCTCGACGTCCGACGCGACGATACGGCCGACGGCGCCGCCCTGCATCGGCTCGTTCAGCTCGAACGGCGCGACATACGACTTGGCCGTGCTCATCCGGCCCCGCATGTACGGGTCCACGGACAGGAAGAGGTTGCGCACGAGCACCTGGCCCGGGCCGGGCTGCGGCAGCTCCACCTCGCGCAGGGCGAAGTCCTCGGGCTTGGGCCAGCCGTGCGGGTAGCTGAGCAGGTGCCATTCGCGGCTGGTCGCGGGCAGCTGCTCGGGGCTCACGGACATGGGGGGCACCTTTCCTGGATGTTTCATGTTCTGAAACAACCATGCTCCCGAATATTTCATGATGTCAAGCAACGCGGTAGCCTGGTGGGCATGGCCGCCCGGAACACCCGTACAGACTCCCTGACCCTCGAGGTCGTCGAACTCATCGGCGCCGTCGTGGCCCGCTATCACGAGGAGTACGAGCGGGCGGCGGGCCGGCACGAGCTGACGGGCGCGCAGGCCCGCGTACTGGGCCTGCTGTCCCTGGAGCCGCTGCCCATGCGCCGGCTCGCACAGAAGCTGAAGTGCGAGCCGTCGAACGTCACCGGGATCATCGACCGCCTGGAGGTCCGCGGCCTCGTGGAGCGCCGCCCCGACCCTGCCGACCGCCGCGTGAAGCTGGCCGCACCCACGGAGGACGGCCTGCGCACGGCACGGAGCCTCAGGGACTCGCTGGACTTCGCCCGCGAGCCCCTGGCGGGCCTCTCCCGGGACGAGCGGGTGTCCCTGCGGGACATGCTGCGCAGGATGGTGGACGCGGGCGGTGGCGACGGCGCCGTCGCGGACGCCGCCGTCTGACGGGGCCCGTCGGACCCCTGGTTCCGCAGGGGTGCCTGGGCGACCGGGAACCGCCCATGGCCCCCGCCCGGTAAGGTTCGGGCCATGCATGATCTTGGGGCGGGATTCGCATACTTGTTCAAGGGGCAGCGCTGGGTCGCCCGGAACGGGCGCCAGTACGGATTCGGGCTGCTGCCCGGCCTGATCACCCTCCTGCTGTACGCCGCCGCACTGACCGCACTCGCCCTCTGGGGCGAGGACTTCGTCGCCTGGGCGACACCGTTCGCCGACGACTGGTCCTCACCCTGGCTCGGCCTCTTCCGCGGCTTCCTGACCGCCGTCCTGTTCGCGCTGGGGCTGCTGCTCGCCGTCCTCACCTTCACGGCGGTGACCCTGCTCGTCGGACAGCCCTTCTACGAGGCGCTGTCCGAGAGGGTCGACCGCTCCGTGTCGCCCGACGGCACCGCGCCCGAGTCGGGGCTGCCGCTCTGGCGAGAGCTGTGGATCTCCGCGCGGGACAGCCTCCGCATCCTGGTGCGGGCCGGACTCTGGGGCGTACTGCTCTTCGCTCTCGGGTTCATCCCGGTCATCGGCCAGACGGTGATCCCGGTGCTCGGCTTCTTCGTGACCGGCTACTTCCTCAGCCAGGAGCTCACCTCGGTCGCGATGCAGCGCCGCGACGTCGAACTTCGCGGCCAACTCGCCCTGTTGCGCGCCCGCAAGCCCCTGGCCTGGGGCTTCGGCACGCCTCTGGCCGTGGCCTTCCTGGTCCCGTTCGTCGCGGTGTTCCTGATGCCGGGCGCCGTCGCGGGCGCGACGCTGATGGCGCGTGATCTGCTCGGCGAGACCACCCGGGACGGCGGCACCGACGAGGAACAGGACGAACACGCAGACGCCGAGACAGCGACAGGGGAGTCAGCCGTCTCATGGCCGAACTGATCGCCGTCGCCGTCATCACGGTCCTCGCCGTGATCAGCCCCGGCGCGGACTTCGCCATGGTCGTCCGCAACAGCTACCTCTACGGGCGCGCGACAGGCGTGCTGGCCGCCGTCGGGGTCGCCGCCGGCGTCCTCATCCATGTCACGTACACCATGCTCGGCGTCGGGCTGCTGATCGCGCACTCCACGGCCCTGTTCACCGTGATCAAGCTGGTCGGTGCCGCGTATCTCGTGTACATCGGCATCCGCACCTTCCGGGCGCGCGGCGACGTGGAGGTGGACCTGGAGAACAAGTCCGCGCTCACGCCCCTCGCCGCGCTGCGGACCGGTTTCTTTACGAATGTTCTGAATCCAAAAACCACGCTCTTCGTGGTCTCCACCTTCACCCAGGTGGTGCGGCCCGACACCCCGGCCGTCCAGCAGGCCGCGTACGGGTTGTTCATGTCCTTCGCGCACCTGGCATGGTTCTCGCTCGTCGCGGTCCTCTTCTCGCAGGACCGGCTGCGTACGGCGATGCTCAGGGGGCAGAAGGTGCTCAACAAGGCGATCGGCTCGGTCCTTGCGGGCCTCGGCGTCAGCCTGGCTTTCGCACCCTCCCACTGATACGCGCACGCTGGTTCACGGGTCAGGCGCCGCCCAGCAGCCGGAGGAAGTCCCGGAACACCTCCGGCATGTCCACCGCGTCCGGGTCGAGGAGCCACTGGAACTGCAGCCCGTCCATCACCGCCACCATCAGCGGAGCCGCCTGCTCGGGGGTCAGCCCGCCGGGCAGCCGGTCGCCGTACTCGGCGCGCAGCACCTGCGCCATGCTGCCGCGCACCTCGGCGTACCGCTGGGTGAAGAACTCCCGCGCCGGATGCCCCTCCGAGACGCTCTCGCCCAGCAGGGCCGAGAAGGTCTGCACGATGCCCGGCCGCATCGCGTTGTACTCGACGAGCGAACCCAGCAGGTCGAGCCGCCACTGGGAGTCCGGCACAGAGTCCCACTGGTCGCGCTCCTGAAGCACGGCGACGAGCAGCGCCTCCTTGGTGGGGAAGTAGTGCAGCAGGCCCTGCTGTGTGAGCCCGACCCGCTCGGCGACCGCGGCCAGGCTGGCGCCCCGGTAACCGCGTTCGGCGATCACCTCCAGGGCGGCGCGCAGAATCTCCGCGCGGCGCTCCGCACTCCGTGCCCTGGCGGCCATGGCGTGGGTTTCCTTCCGTTCCTCTGCGGCCGTCTCGTCTGTCGGCGGCGGCCCAGCCGGGCCGGTACGGCGACTGCGGCTACTCGGATGCGGGCTGCGGCAGCGCCTCGCCCGTCTCCAGCAGTGTCTTGAGGCTGGACAGCAGGGCCGGCCAGCCGCCGCGGATCATGTCCAGGACGGTGCTGCCGGGGTCGAAGCCGTCGTGCACGACCGTCAGTCTGACCGTCTGCCCGAGCGGTTCGATCTCGAAGGTCACCTTCGAGCGGCGCTCGGCGGAGATCCTGGCGAGCACCTCGTCGCTCACCCCGACGGCCTTCGCCCACTCCGGTGTGAAAGTGTGCCAGGTGTAGGACAGCCGGCGGCCGGGTTCCGACTCGAGGACGACCTGGGCCGGGTCTGCGGTCTTCTCGCCGCCCTGCTCCCAGACCATCGCCGAACCGGCGGTCCAGTCCGTCTCGAACTCGACGCCCCAGTAGCGCCGGGTGAACGCCGGGTCGGTCAGGGCCTGCCAGAGCCGTTCCGGTGTGGTGTCGATGTAGGTCGTGTAGACGAACTCGTTGCCGGTCATGGGCTCCTGCTCCAATGCTCGCTTGAGGTCGGCGAGCGCGCGCACCCGCTGGCGGTCGTACTGGTCGATCCAGCGCTCCGCGATGGCGTTGATCGGTTCCGCGTTGAGGTAGTGCAGCTTCTCGCGGCCGCGCCGCACCGCGGTCACCAGGTTCGCCGCCTCCAGTACCGCGAGGTGCTTGCTGACGGACTGGCGCGCCATGGCGAGCCCGGCGCACAGTTCGCGCAGACTCTGCCCGTTGCGGGCGTTCAGGCTGTCCAGCAGCCGGCGGCGGCTGGGATCGGCCAGTGCCCTGAACACCTCGTCCATCGTCTCTCGCCACCCCATTCATGCAGCCGTTCGGCTGCATGAAACATAGGCAGCCGAATGGCTGCATGTCAACGGGAGCCCTGTCGGGCCGGTCCTCGACCCGGAAGTCCTGTAAGTAACGAGAAGATAACGAATCTTACCGCTCTACAGGCCGCCAGGTGCAGGATGAAGGACGCTCATGGGGCTTCAACGAGGAGGTGCCACAGTGGCGGAGACCCACGCAGACCAGGCCCGCGAGGCGGCGGTGCAGGCCGCGCTCGGCAAGCTCGGCCTCGACGCGAAGGCGCGGCTGCTCGCCGGACAGGACATGTGGTCGTTGCCCGCGCTGCCGGAGATCGGGCTCGCGTCGCTCGTGATGTCCGACGGCCCCATCGGCGTCCGGGGTGTCCGCTGGGCCGCCGACGACCCGTCCATCGCGCTGCCGTCCCCGACCGCGCTCGCCGCCACCTGGGACCCGGATCTCGCCCGTCGTGCCGGCACCCTGCTCGCGCAGGAGGCCCGGCGCAAGGGCGTCCACGTCCTCCTCGCGCCGACCGTCAATCTGCAGCGTTCCCCGCTCGGCGGCCGCCACTTCGAGGCGTACAGCGAGGACCCGTATCTGACGGGGCGCATCGGCACGGGCTATGTGCGGGGCGTGCAGTCCGGCGGCGTCGGCACCACCGTCAAGCACTTCGTGGCGAACGACGCCGAGACCGACCGCTTCACCGTGAACAACGTCGTCTCCGCGCGCGCCCTGCGCGAGCTGTACCTCGCGCCCTTCGAGGCCATCGTCGAAGACGCCCGCCCCTGGGGCATCATGACCGCCTACAACGCGGTCAACGGCACGACGATGACCGAGCACCACCACCTCGTGAACGAGGTCCTCCGCGGCGAATGGGGCTTCGACGGCTGCAACGTCTCCGACTGGATGGCCGCCCGCTCGACGGCCGGTGCCATCGCCGGCGGCCTCGACGTCGCCATGCCCGGTCCGGTGACCGTGTACGGCGAGGCGCTGGCGGCCGCCGTCCGTGCGGGCGAGGTCGAGGAGGCGAAGGTCGACGAGGCCGTACGCAACGTCCTGCGGCTCGCCGCCCGCGTCGGTGCCCTCCAGGGCGCCGACCCGGTGGTGGCTGAGCCGCCCGCCGAGATCGACGGGGAGGCCCTGGCCCGCGAGATCGCCCGCCGCGCGTTCGTCCTCGTACGCAACGAAGCCGTCCAGGGCGGCGGCCCCGTCCTGCCCGTCGACCCGTCCCGCGTACGCAAGGTCGCGCTCCTCGGTGCTGCCGCCCGCCACGCGCGCGTCCTCGGCGGCGGATCGGCGAGCGTCTTCCCCCGGCGCATCGTCTCCCCGCTCGACGGCCTCACGGCGGCGCTGCCCGAGGGCGCCGTCACGTACGCGCTCGGCGCCGACCCGACCGGGGAACTCGCCGCCGCGGGCAACGGGTTCGAGCTGCGGGCCGTCTGCCGCGACGCCGCGGGCCAGATCATCGGAACGACGTCCGTGCCGGGCGGCCTCATCCAGTGGCTGGGCAGCGACCTGCCCGAAGGCGTCACCTACGACGCCCTGCACAGCGTCGAACTCACCGGCACCTTCACTCCGCGCGAGAGCGGCGCCCACTCCTTCGGCACCCGCGGTCTCGGCGGCTTCCGGCTCACCGTCGCGGGCGAGGTGCTCTTCGAGGGCGAGCAGGGGCTCGGTCCCGAGTCGGATCCGTTCGAGGCGTTCTTCGGCGCGCCCATCGAGCGCGGCCGGTCCGAGCTGACGGCCGGAGAGCCGGTCGAGATCTCCCTCCATCACATCGTCGCCAAGATCGAGGACGCCCCCATCCAGGCGGTCGGCTTCGCCCTCGTCCACCGCGAGCCGCAGCGCGACGCCGACGACCTGATCGCCGAGGCCGTCGAGGCCGCGCGCGGCGCCGACGCGGCCATCGTGGTCGTCGCCACCACCGACCGCGTGGAGTCCGAGGGCTTCGACCGCACGGACCTGAGGCTTCCGGGCCGCCAGGACGATCTCGTACGAGCCGTGGCCGCCGTCAACCCGAACACGGTCGTGGTCGTCAACTCCGGCTCACCGGTGGAGCTGCCGTGGCGCGAGGACGTCGCGGCCGTCCTGCTCAGCTGGTTCCCCGGCCAGGAGGGCGGCGCCGCGCTGGCCGACGTCCTGCTCGGCGCGTACGAACCGGGCGGCAGGCTGCCCACCACCTGGCCCGCGACGCTCGAGGACGCCCCGGTCACCCGGGTCACCCCGGCCGACGGTGAACTCCGCTACGCCGAGGACGTGTTCATCGGCTACCGCGCCTGGGACAAGACGGGCACGACCCCCGCGTACCCGTTCGGCCACGGCCTCGGCTACACCGACTGGACGTACGAATCGATCGAGACGGACGGCACGGCCGTGACGGTCCGCGTCCGGAACTCCGGCGAGCGGGCGGGCCGCGAGGTCGTCCAGGTCTACGTCGCGCCGGTCGAGGTCGGCGCGGACAGGCAGGTGCGCGGGCTGGCCGGATTCGCGGGCGTCGAGGCGGCACCGGGCGAGACCGCCGAGGTCACCGTCGAACTTCCGCGTCGCGCCTTCGAGATCTGGGACGAGCAGTCCGGCGCCTGGACGCTGGTGAAGGGTGCCTACGAGATCCAGGCGGGCCGGTCGGTCGCCGACCGCCGCCTGGGCGTGACGATCGAGGTCTGAGCACGACGTGCGGGGTACGGCGGTCCCGGACCCCGCACACGTCACTCCCGGAGGCCCGGACCTCGCAAACGTCAGTCCCGCACCCCGAACCCGAACACCGTCTCCGACCGGTACACCTCGCCCGGCCGCAGCGCCGTGCTCGGGAACTCCGGCCGGTTGGGGGAGTCGGGGAAGTGCTGGGTCTCCAGCGCGACACCGGCGCCCGGGGCGTACGGATCGCCGTCGAGGTGGTCGGCGGTGTACAGCTGGAGGCCCGGCTCGGTCGTGGCGATGGTCAGCACCCGTCCGGACGCCGGGTCGTACAGCTCGGCGACCGGCTCGGAGGCGCTCGTGACGCCCTTGTCGAGCACGAAGTTGTGGTCGTATCCGCTGCCCGCCGCGCGCGGCTGCCGGAAGTCGAACCGGGTCCCCTCGACGTCCGCCAGCTCCCCGGTCGGGATCAGGTCCGCGTCCACCGGCGTGTACCGGGACGCGGCGATCCGCAGTTCGTGGCCGGCCGCGGAACCGGCGTCGGCGCCGGTCAGGTTCCAGTAGCTGTGGTTCGTCAGATTCACGACGGTCGGTGCGTCGGTGACCGCCTCGTACGCGATCCGCAGCGCGCCCGACTCGTCCAGCGAGTACGTCGCCGAGACCTTCAGGCGGCCCGGGAAGCCCTCCTCGCCGTGCGGGCTCACCCGCGACAGCCGCACGCCGTGCT
The DNA here is from genome assembly GCF_053594815.1 of Streptomyces sp. NPDC002577. Classification (NCBI taxonomy): domain Bacteria; kingdom Bacillati; phylum Actinomycetota; class Actinomycetes; order Kitasatosporales; family Streptomycetaceae; genus Streptomyces; species Streptomyces sp. NPDC002577. The sequence goes on from NZ_JBSFWK010000001.1 coordinate 57,877, forward strand.
CCACCGGTTCCGCGTCCCACACGTGCTTGTCGAAGCCCTGCTCGCCGCCGTGCAGGCTGTTCGGCGCGTTGTTCTGAGCCAGGTGGTAGGTGCCGCCGTTCAGCGGGAAACGGCCGTGCGCGATCCGGTTCGCATAGCGTCCGACCAGGGCGCCGAAGTACGGCCCGGGGCGCTCCAGATACCCCTGGAGGTCGGGCAGCGCCAGCGCCACCTGGGCACTGCGCCCGTCCCGGTCCGGGACCTCGGCCGACTGCACGATCCCGCCGTACGTCAGGACGCGCACGCGCACGCCGCCCCTTTCCAGGGTCCAGCGGTGGACGGCAGTGCCGTCGGGAAGCGTGCCGAAGAGTTCGCTGTGCATGATCAGGACCCTACGCCCGGGCCGGTGGCGGCGCGTGATCAGGGCACCCGGATACGGCCACGGCCCTTACTCCTCGGGCGGGTTCTTCGCCGTCACCGTGCGGTAGGCGATGGCGGCCAGCTGCGCCTGCCCGTCCTTGCTGGGATGGAACCAGTCCCAGTGACTCAACTGCTGGGTGCCGAAGCGGTAGTCGAAGACGGCCCCGCCGTCGAACCGGCAGCGGTCGTCCTCGGCGCAGACGTCCCTGAGCACCTTGTTGTAGGCGATCACGCGCTTCTGCACGGTGTCCCGCCGCTCCATCGCGGCCGCGTCGACCACGTCGGCGTCCGCCAGCATGGACGGGCAGATGCCCAGCTTCCAGACCTGCTTGCCCATCGGACTGGTGCGCCCCTGCGACCAGAGCCGCTTCAGATCCGGCACGCTCGACACGTACACCTGGGCCTTGGGCAGCTCGCGGCGCAGCGTCCGCATCGCGTCCTCGAACTGATCGCGGAAGTCGCCCACCGAGGTCATCGCGGACGTCGACGAGCGGCAGGCGTCGTTGGCACCGGCCATCACCGCCACCAGTGCGGGACGGCGCGTCGCCGCCTCCTCGATCTGCGCGGCCACGTCCGCCATCCGGGCGCCGGTCACGGCGTAGTTCCAACTGTGGGTGGCGGCGCGCTGCTTCCCGAGCAGCCGCACCGCCAGGCTGCGCACCGTCTTGTCACTGCCCGTCGCCCAGGACACCTCGGGACAGTCGGAGAGCACCGAACACGCGTCGAACCCGCGAGTGATGGAGTCCCCCACGGCGGCCACCGAGGAAGGGCTGCGGTCCCACGCCGGCCCGGCCTCGGCGGACGCCGCCGAACGCTTCGAGCGGGCGTGCGTACCGGAAGAGTTGCCACCGGTGGCGTCGCAGGCGGCCAGTCCCGCGGTGCCCAGGACGACCGCCGTCACTCCGGCGAAGGCGGCACGCACGCGGTGGCTGCGCTTCCGCATCCCTGCTCCCCTCTGTCGTTCGGGCCACCCCCTGGCAACGTCGCACCTGGGACAGCCGTTCCCGGACCGTACGCGACCGGATCCCGGACCGGACGCGATCGCACCGGCACCCGGGCGGCGGCACTCGGGGGTCAGCCGAGTGAATGCCGGGAGTTTCCCGGCAGCGGGACCGACGGTACGTCACACTCCTTGGCCCGCTGCACGGTAGCCTCGGCCCCGAGGCGCCCGGCCGCTGCCGGCTCGGCAGCGACAGGGCGGCCGGTCCACCCCGTGGGCACCCGCTGTACCGGTTCCGCTAAATTACAACAAGTCTGCTCTGTCCCTTTTTGAGGAATATCGCTTGGCACGGGCGCGAGACCGCCGGCAGACGGCGCACCTCGTCCCACCCTGGAGGTCCCGGTGACGACACGTGGAGTTCTGTACGTGCACTCCGCGCCGCGCGCGCTGTGCCCGCACATCGAATGGGCAGTCGCGGGCGTGCTCGGCACGCGCGTCAACCTCGACTGGATCAGGCAGCCCGCGTCGCCGGGCACCTGGAGGTCCGAGTTCTCCTGGCAGGGCCAGGTGGGCACCGCCTCCAAGCTCGCCTCCGCGCTGCGCGGCTGGCACCTGCTGCGCTTCGAGGTCACGGCCGAGCCCTGCGCCACGGCCGAGGGCGAGCGCTACAGTGCCACGCCCGAGCTGGGCATCTTCCACGCTGTCACCGGCATCCACGGCGACATCCTGATCCCCGAGGACCGGCTGCGCGCCGCGCTCGCCCGCGCGCAGCGCGACGAGACCGACCTCGAAGCCGAGATCGCCAAGCTCCTCGGCAAGCCCTGGGACGACGAACTGGAGCCCTTCCGGTACGCGGGCGAGGGTGCGCCGGTGCGCTGGCTGCACCAGGTCGTGTGAGAGGGCCTCGAAGGGCGCCCCGATTGCGGCCTTCTGGCGAATTCCGAGTCCGCCCCGTGGGATCCGAGTGATCCAACGGGGCGGACTCTTGTGCGGTGCGGCCCTTCCAGCCTCTGTCGCCTGTTCAGTGCCGGTAAAACTCCATATGTCTTATTAGTCAGACTATGCGTTGATCCGGATGAATGGATGAGGAGTACCGCTAGTGGAACTACGCAGTCTCCTGGGAGCGCTGGCCCGGAGCTGGCCCGCTGTCGCCCTCTGCGCTCTGCTCGGCGTCAGCGTCGGCTGGGTCGCCACCACCCTGGCCACACCCGTCTACGAGGCCCAGACCCAGCTCTTCGTCTCCGCCCGCGCGGGTGGTGACACCCCCGAACTCCAGCAGGACAGTGCCTTCTCCCAGGCCAGAGTCCAGTCGTACGCCTCCATTGTGAAAAGCCGTCAGGTCACTCAGCACGTCGTCGACTCACTCGGCCTGCACACCACACCCGAAGAGCTGGCCAGCCGCATCACCGCCGAGGCGCCCTTGGGCACAGTGCTGGTCAACATCGCGGTGAGCGACACCGATCCGCTGCGCGCGGCGAAGACCGCAGATGCCGTGGCCGGCCGCTTCAGCGGGATCGTGAAGCGGCTGGAGACTCCCGACCGCGTGGGCTCCGGGCCGAAGCCCAGGTCCCCGGTGAAGCTCGGCGTCACACAGACAGCCGCCGTGCCGGCGGATCCGATCAGCCCGCGTCCCGTGCTCAACATCGCCGCCGGGCTGCTGGCCGGACTGCTGGTGGGTATCGGCATCGCCGTACTGCGCGACAATCTCGACACCACCCTGAAGACGCCCGAGGCCCTCGCCGAGCACTCCGCGCTCCCGGTGCTCGGTGCCATCCCGTTCGACAAGGAGGCGATCGGCCGGCCGGCCGGCGCCGACGCCCTCGGGCATTCCGCGCGAGCCGAAGCCTTCCGGCATCTGCGCACGAACCTGCAGTTCGCCCAGATCGGCGAGCGGTCCCGGGTGGTCGTCGTCACCAGCTCCCTCCCGGGCGAAGGCAAGACCAGTACCGCCGTCAACCTCGCCCTCTCGCTGGCCGACTCGGGCATCGCCACCTGCCTGGTCGACGCCGATCTGCGCCGCCCCCGCGTCGCCCGCTCGTTCGGCCTGATCCAGGAGGCGGGCCTGACCAGTGTGCTCATCAACCGGGCCGGGATCGACAACGTGATGCAGCAGGCCGCGGGTCTTTCCGTCCTCGCCAGCGGTCCCATCCCGCCCAACCCGACCGAACTCCTCGCCTCCGACCAGATGGCGGAAGTCCTGCGCGAACTCGCCGACCGGTACGAGGCCGTGATCGTCGACAGTGCACCACTGCTTCCGGTCGCGGACAGCGTGGGCCTCGCACCGCTCACCCACGGCGCGGTCCTCGTCGTACAGGCCGGAAAGACCTCCCGCGACCGCGTCGCCGCGGCGGTGCAGGCACTGCACTCGGTCGGTGCGCGTCCCCTGGGCGCCGTCCTCAGCATGACGCCGGTCTCGAAGCGCACCGGATACGGCTACGGATACGGCTACGGCGACCTCTCGTCGGCCACCCGACCTGCCCACAAGCCCCCGCGCCCACGTCTCGCGGTGCCCCGGCCGGAGGAGGCGCCCGCGTCGTGGGACCGCATCACCGGACACGCGCCGGCAGGAGGCGGCCTGTGACGACGCACACCGACCACGGAGGCGGGCCTGCCGCCCTGAGCGTTCTGTTCGTCTGCACCGGCAACATGCACCGCTCGCCGATGGCCGAGCGGCTGCTGAAGTCGAGGCTGCCGGGAGCCCGGGTGCGCAGCGCCGGGACCCGGGCCCAGCACTTCGAGGGCATGGATCCGGCAACCCGCTCCGTACTGGAGAGGCTGAACGGCGACTGCGCGGGATTCTCGTCCGTGCCGCTGACCGCACAACTCGTCGCGGAGGCCGATCTGGTGCTGGGGCTCGAGCGGCAGCACCGGGACATGGCGGTCCGGCTGGACCCGCTGGCCCTGCGGCGCTCCTTCACGCTCAGGGAGTTCGTGCGGCTGGCCCAAGAAGCCAGGAAGGACGCCACGACGGCCACGGAGCTGATCGCCCTGGCCGCCGCCTCCCGGGGCAGCCTGCGCCCGGTGCCGCGGGCCACGGACGAGATCGCCGACCCCTGGGGGACCCCGTACGAGGTGCTGGAGAGGTGCGGGCACGAGATCGACAGGGCGGTCACGGCCCTGGCTGCGCTTCTGGTCCCGTACAGCAGACCGTCCCGGGACGCGGAAGCGGTGCTGCCTTCTCAGCACTGCTGACGCCACGGACGGTACGGGATGCCGTCATGCGGCATCCCCCCACAGCCCTCCGCCCCCGTTGGATCACCGGATCCCACGGGGGCGGAGGCAATGGAGAGGCCCCTGGGGGAGGAGCCGTCTCCTGTACGTCTGCGGTACTCAGACCGTGCGGAAGGCCAGCACCACGTTGTGGCCGCCGAAGCCGAACGAGTCGTTCAGGGCCGCGATCCGGCCCTCGGGCAGGGCGCGGGCCTCGCCGCGGACCACGTCGGCGTTGACCTCGGGGTCGAGGTTGTCGACGTTGATGGTCGGCGGGGCGATGCGGTGCTGGAGCGCGAGGACCGTGGCCACGGTCTCCACGCCGCCGGCGCCGCCCAGCAGGTGACCGGTCATCGACTTCGTACCGGAGATCGCCATGTGGTCGACGTCGTCGCCGAACACCTTGCGCAGCGCCTTGATCTCGGCGACATCGCCCTGCGGCGTCGACGTGGCGTGCGCGTTGATGTGCACGATCTCGGCGGGCTTGAGGTCGGATCCGTCGAGCAGGTTCTGCAGCGCGTGCGCGATGCCGTTGCCGGAGGGCTCGGGCTGCGTGATGTGGTGGCCGTCGGCCGAGATGCCCTGGCCGATCGCCTCGGCGTAGATCTTCGCGCCACGGGCCTTGGCGTGCTCCTCCGACTCGAGGATGACCACGCCGGCGCCCTCGCCGAGGACGAAGCCGTCACGGCCCGCGTCGTAGGGGCGCGAGGCACCCTGCGGGTCGTCGTTGTTCTTGGACATCGCCATCATGTTGCCGAACGCGACGATCGGCAGCGGGTGGATCGCCGCCTCCGTGCCGCCCGCGACGACGACGTCCGCACGGCCGGTGCGGATCATCTCGATCGCGTAGCCGATGGCCTCCGCGCCGGACGCACAGGCGCTCACCGGTGTGTGGACACCGGCGCGGGCACCCACCTCCAGGCCGACGTTGGCGGCCGGGGAGTTGGGCATCAGCATGGGGACGGTGTGCGGCGAGACACGGCGCACACCCTTCTCCCGCAGCACGTCGTACTGGTCGAGGAGGGTCGTCACGCCACCGATGCCGGAGGCGATGACCGCACCCAGACGGTCGGGGTTGACGGACGAGTCCTCGCCGGCCTTGCCGGTGAAGCCCGCGTCCTTCCATGCCTCCTGAGCCGCGATCAGCGCGAACTGCGCCGAGCGGTCCAGCTTGCGGGCCTGCGGCCGCGGGATGATCTCACCCGGGTCGACGGCGATCTGCGCGGCGATACGGACCGGCAGGTCGGCGGCCCACTCCTGCTCGAGGAGGCTGACGCCGGAACGGCCGGCGACCAGTGCCTCCCAGGTGGACGCTGCGTCGCCACCCAGCGGTGTGGTTGCGCCGATACCGGTGACGACCACGGTGCGATTGGTCGAGCTCACAGGAATTCTTTCTCCAACGGATACGAAGGTTAAGCGGCGCCACCGCCGGGTGGCGGAGCGGCGGGCACGATGCCCTTGGTGGGCTCAGGCCCTTGATCGGACGATCAGGCCTGGTGCTTGAGGATGTAGTCGACGGCGTCGCCGACGGTCTTGAGGTTCTTGACGTCGTCGTCCGGGATCTTGACGTCGAAGCGCTCTTCGGCGGCGACGACGACCTCGACCATCGACAGCGAGTCGACGTCCAGGTCATCGGTGAAGGACTTGTCCAGCTGGACGTCCTCGGTGGGGATCCCGGCGATCTCGTTCACGATCTCGGCGAGACCGGCGACGATCTCTTCCTGAGTGGCGGCCATGGTGGCGCTCCTTCGCTGTATTCAGAGGGTGTGGCGGTTTCCGCCCGGAAAATGCGGACGGTGCCTAGGGGAGGGTAACGACCGTGGCGGCGTATGCGAGACCCGCCCCGAAGCCGATGACGAGCGCGGTGTCGCCGCTCTTCGCCTCGCCGGTCGCCAGCATCCGCTCCATCGCGAGCGGAATCGAGGCGGCCGAGGTGTTGCCGGTGGTCGCCACGTCACGGGCGACCGCGACGTGCTCCGGCAGCTTGAGAGTCTTCACCATCGAGTCGATGATCCGCATGTTGGCCTGGTGCGGAATGAAGACGTCCAGGTCGTCCGGGGTGATTCCGGCCGCGTCCAGCGCCTGCTGGGCGACCTTCGCCATCTCGAACACGGCCCAGCGGAACACCGCCTGGCCCTGCTGTGTGATCGCCGGGAACTTGATCTCGCCCTTGTCGTCGAGCGGCAGGTTCGCCACATCGCCGACGCGGAAACGGTCCCACGGGATGGTCTGCTTGATCGTCTCGGACTTGTCGCCCTCCGAACCCCACACCGTGGGGCCGATGTTGGGCTCCTGGGAGGGTCCCACGACGACCGCGCCCGCGCCGTCGCCGAACAGGAAGGCCGTCGCGCGGTCCTCCAGGTCGGTCAGGTCGCTGAGCCGCTCGACGCCGATGACAAGTACGTACTCTGCCGAGCCCTCGACGACCAGACCCTTGGCGAGCGTCAGGCCGTAACCGAAGCCCGCGCAGCCGGCCGAGATGTCGAACGCGGCCGCCTTGTTCGTGCCGATCCTGTCGGCGATCTCGGTGGCGACGGCCGGGGTCTGGGCGAAGTGCGAGACGGTGGAGACGACCACGGCGCCGATCTGCTCGGCCGTGATCCCGGCGTCGGCGATCGCCTTGCCGGAGGCCTCGATCGACATGGCCGCGACGGTCTCCTCGGGGGAGGCCCAGTGGCGGGTCGTGATGCCCGAGCGCGAGCGGATCCACTCGTCGGACGAGTCGATCGTCTCGAGGATCACCTCGTTGGGCACCACCCGGGTCGGACGGTAACCGCCGACACCGAGGATGCGCGCATACGGGGCACCCTTGCTGGGCTTGATCTTCGACATGCTCCGGGGCTCCTTCTCAGGCCGTCTGCGCGCCGTGCTCGGCGATGAGCTCGCGGGCAGCGTCCAGGTCGTCGGGGGTCTTCAGCGCCAGCGTCTGAACGCCGGGCAGCGCGCGCTTGGCGAGGCCGGTCAGCGTCCCGCCCGGGCACACCTCGAGGAGCGCGGTGACACCCAGCTTCTGGAACGTCTCCATGCACAGGTCCCAGCGGACCGGATTGGCGACCTGGCCGACCAGGCGTGAGACGACCTCGGCACCGGTCTCGACCGTCTGGCCGTCCTTGTTCGAGACATACGTGACAGCCGGGTCGGCGGGCGGCAGGGCCTCCGCCGCCTCGGCGAGCTTCTCGACCGCGGGCGCCATGTGCCGCGTGTGGAAGGCACCGGCGACCTGCAGCGGCACCACGCGGCGCACGCCCTCGGGCTTGTCCTCGGCCAGCGCGGCGAGTTGCTCGAGGGTGCCGGCGGCCACGATCTGGCCCGCGCCGTTCACGTTCGCCGGGGTGAGGCCCAGCTTCTCCAGGTGCGGGACCACCGTCTCGGGGTCGCCGCCCAGCATGGCGGACATACCGGTCTGCGTGATGGCGGCGGCCTCGGCCATGGCCAGGCCCCGCTTGCGTACGAGCTGGAGAGCCGCGGTGTCGTCCAGGACGCCCGCGAAGGCGGCGGCCGTGATCTCACCGACGCTGTGACCCGCGACCGCGCCCGGCGTGACCCCCAGGGCGGCGGCCGACAGCAGACCGGCGGCGACCAGCAGCGGCTGCGCCACAGCCGTGTCGCGGATCGCGTCCGCGTCGGCCTGCGTGCCGTAGTGGGTGAGGTCGAGCCCGATGGCGTCCGACCATGCGGCGATGCGGTCGGCGGCGCCGGGAAGTTCGAGCCAGGGGGTCAGGAAGCCGGGCGTCTGGGCGCCTTGGCCGGGAGCGACGAGTACGAGCACTCTCACACTCTCTCTTGTGGACGGCCGCAGCCGCCCGTGGGGACAGGGACGAAGAACCGCAGAGGGAATTGTAGGCCCCCGACAAATGGCTACAGCTGAGGATCGCCGTTGGTCAGCCGCCCGAGAATCAGGGCGATGCGCAGTGTGAACGCGGAGCGTACATCCGAGGGTGACCAGCCGGTGACGTCAGTCACACGTCGGAGCCGGTAGCGGACGGTGTTCGGGTGAACGAAAAGCATCCGGGCCGCCCCTTCGAGGGAGCTCGCCTGCTCCAGGTAGACGCTCAGGGTCTCCAGCAGCGCCGAACCGGCTTCCTCCAACGGTCTGTAGATCTCCTCCACCAGCTGCTCGCGGGCGGAAGGGTCCATCGCGATCGCACGCTCCGGAAGCAGATCGTCCGCGAGAACCGGCCGCGGAGCGTCCTGCCAGGCGGAGCACGCCTTGAGCCCGGCCGCCGCGGCCTGCGCCGACCTCGTGGCCGCCAGCAGGTCGGGCACGACGGGCCCGGCCACCACGGGCCCGGGGGCATACGGCCCGATCAGCGCCTTCGCGACGCGCAGCGGATTGTCGTCGCCGCCCGCGATGACGACCAGCCGGTCGCCCAGTACCCCGGTCAGGACCTGCAGCTTCGCGTGCCGGGCGGCCCGGCGGATCGCCTCGACCGTCAGCTCGCTGTCACCGTCCGGCGCCGTGCCCAGCACGACGCACACATGCTCGGGGGAGTTCCAGCCGAGGGCGGCGGCCCGCGAGACGGCACCCTCGTCGGCCTCGCCGGAGAGGACCGCGTTCACCACCAGCGACTCCAGGCGGGCGTCCCAGGCGCCGCGGGCCTCGGCCGCCTGCGCGTACACCTGCGCGGTGGCGAAGGCGATCTCCCGCGCGTAGACGAGCAGCGCCTCCCTGAGGACGGACTCGTCGCCGGGCGCCGCGACCTCCTCGATCGCGGTCTCCATCACCTCGATGGTCGTACGCACCATCTCGACGGTCTGCCGCAGGGTGATCGCCCGGGTCAGCTCGCGCGGCGCGGTCCCGAACACATCCGTGGAGATGGCCTGCGGAGTGTCCGGATGCCGGAACCACTCGGTGAACGCGGCGATACCGGCCTGCGCCACCAGTCCGATCCAGGACCGGTTCTCCGGGGGCATCGCCCGGTACCACGGCAGCGTCTCGTCCATCCTCGCGATGGCCTGCGCCGCGAGGCTGCCGGAGGACTTCTCCAGTCGCTTCAGGGTCGCGGCATGCGGATGCGGGACGGATGCGGAGTGCGCTGGCAGCGCGGTTTCTGGTTCGGGCACATGGACAAGACTGCCTCATCCGGACGGACGGGCGGCCAGGCGGGTCTACCGTGGGATCCGTGATGGACGTACGGCGCGCGGGCGAGCGCTACCGAGGAGGGGACCCGGCCACCGGGATCGAGTCCCTGCACGCCTTCTCCTTCGGGCCCCACTACGACCCCGGCAATCTGCGCTTCGGCGCCGTCATAGCCTGCAACGAGGAGCGCCTCGCGCCCGGCGCGGGCTTCACCGAGCACCCGCACAGCCACACCGAGATCGTGACCTGGGTCGTCGAGGGCGAGCTCACCCACCGCGACTCGCAGGGCCACGAGTCCGTCGTACGGCCGGGCGACGTCCAGCGCCTCAGCGCGGGCGGTGGCGTACGCCACGTCGAGCGCAACGACGGCGCCGCCCCGCTGGTCTTCATCCAGATGTGGCTGTCCCCCGCGGAACCGGGCGGCGACCCCGCATACGAGGTCGTCCACGGAATCGCTGACGCGACGCCGTACGCGGTGCCGGAGGCGGGGGCGATGCTGCACGTGCGGCGGCTGGCGGCAGGGGAGCGGACGGCGGTGCCGGACGCGCCCTTCGCCTACGCGCATGTGGTGCGGGGGGAAGTGCGGCTGGACGGGGTGGAGTTGGGGGCGGGGGACTCGGTGCGGGTCGCGGAGGCGAAGGGGCTGGAGCTGGAAGCGGGGGCGGGGGGTCCGGCGGAGGTGCTGGTGTGGGAGATGGCGCGGTGAGCCGGGGGTAGGGAGACGGCGCGGGGAGCTCGCCGCTCGCATGCCGGACGGGCGGCATGACGTTCCGCCGAGACGGCCGGTCTACTCGCCGACGGTCGGCGGGCGCGACCGGCACGGCGCGTTTGTGGCCCTCACCTCGCACGAAGCGCGGGTCAGCCGCCGCAGCCCTCGCCGGGGTTCGGGGTCTCGGGGGCCTCTGTGTGTGGTGTCTGAGTGGCGGGGGGTCTGTCTTCCGGGGCCTGCGTCCCTGGGGCCTCTGCTCCCGGGGTCTCGGTTTTGGGCGCTTCGGTGTCTGGGGTCTCGGCTTCAGGGGAGCCCGTTTTTGGGGCTTCGGTCTCCGGGGCCTCAGTGTCCGGGGTCTCGGTTTCGGGGGCGTCGTCTTCCGGGGCCGCCGTCCCCGGGGCATCCGTTCCCGGAGCCTCGGATGCAGGGGGCTCGGGCTCGTGCGAGGGTGCTCCCGGCTCCGGCTCCTCTTCTACCGGTTCGGCCGGGGCAGAGGCCGAGCCTGTGCTCCCCGGCGCGGCCTCGCCCGGCGACGGCGAATCGTCCCCCGGACCCTTCGTCGCCGACTCGCCCGGGGCCGACGTGGGCTCATCCGCGTCCTTCGCCTGGACCACGGTGGTGTCGGTCCCGCGGACGACGCCCGCCGCAGGCACGGTCCCATCGTCCGTCCATACCTGCTCGCTCTCCGGGGTCTCAGCCGCCCCGACGGGCGCGCCACGTTCCTCGTGCTGCTCCGCGGAGGCGTCCTGCGACGGCTGCACCACCGGCGCCTCTGCCAGCGGCACCCTCTCCAGCGGAACCGGGGAGGAGTCGACGGAGCCGAGCGCGATACCGGCCACGACGGCTGCGCCCGCCACGGCCACGCCGACCGCGACCGCTGCCTTCACCTTCGCACCGCTGCCGACGGCATGACGTCCCGAGCTCAGCAGCCCACCACCGTGCCCGCCCGACGGGACCACTGCGCCCACGGACCCCGTGGCGAGCGGCAGCAGGAACTTGCCGGCGCCACCCAGGACGAAGACGAGCAGCGCCGGACCGACGAGCGCAGGCAGCCGGTCATTGGCGCGCATCAGCTCGGCGAGCCGATGACGGCAGTCGTCGCACCCGTCCGTGTGACCGAGCAGTTGCCCGGACTGCCGTGGCGTCGCGGCACCGCGCACATACGCGGGCATGCGCACCCAATAGGCCTCGCAGGACGGGTCGTTCGGAGCGCCGGGATGCGAACGCAGAAAGGCCTGGCGCATGCCCTCACGGGCCCGGTGCAGCAGGACCGCCGTCGCGCCCTGCTTGGTGCCGATGCGCGGCCCGATCGCCTCCAGCGGCTGGTCCTCCGCCTCGGCCAGCCACAGCGCCTTCACCCAGCGCTCCGGCAGCTGTCCCAGTACGCGCACCAGCAGATCGACGGAGGACACCTGTTCGGCGGGGTCGTCCCCGTGGACGACCGCCTCGACCCGCTCGGCGGCCCACGGATCCTGCGGAGTCTCGCGTGCGGCACTGCCCGCGGTGGTCGCGAGATGCCGCACCGTCGTCATCAGATACGCCGGCACGTTGTCGATCTCGTGGCCGCCGGACAGCCGCCGCCATACGCGGAAGTGCGCCTCGGCGACGAGGTCTTCGGCGGCCCAGGGGCTACCGGTGAGGGAGCGCGCGTACGCGACGAGGCGTGGCTGCTCCTCCTCGTAGACGCGGGTGTACGCGGCGGTGGCGGACGCGGACGCGGACGCCGGCGTGGGCACGGTGGCGGGACCGTCGGGCATGCCAGGAACGCTCCAGTTCCCTGCTGATGGGCGAGGATTTGGAAGCCTAGATGGCAAATTTCTGGACAATCACCGAAGGTGATACAGATCACAGTTAATGGCTGTGGTGGTGGCGTAATGCGCAGGCTCTCCGCGAAGTCGAGGAAGCACATCGGCACAACTGGCCGACCCCGCACTCGATTCGGAGACCGATCATGCACAACACCCTGGAGCAGCCAGCCCGCGCCGGTCTGATCACCCCTGACGACCAGGTGGTCCCGGTATCTGTGACCCTGCGCTACAACTCCGCCGACCCCCTCGCCGTGCAGATCGAGTTCCCGACAGATGTCTCGCTCGACGGCCGGAGGGTGACCTGGACCTTCGCTCGTGCGCTCCTGGAGGAGGGGCTGGGCGCCCCCGCGGGTGTTGGTGACGTGCACATCTGGCCGTGCGGACGGTTTCGCACGGTCGTGGAGTTCCGCGTGCCGCAGGGCCTGGCCGTGATGCGGTTCAGCACACGCGCCCTCCACCGCTTCCTGCTGCGCTCGTACGCCGTCGTCGAGCCCGGCGCCGAGAACCTGGGCTCGGCCCTCGACCAGGGCCTCGCGTCCCTGCTCGACGGAGTCTGATGGCCGCCCTGACCCGGAGCCGTGCGCGGTGCGGGATCAGGCGGCAGCCCCGTCCCTTGTGACGGAACGCTCGTAGCGACTGGGGAAGGGGAAGTAGGTCTCCAGGAACTCTCAGCGCGGAATTGTCCTCGTCCTCGGCGATGATGGGCCGGGGGCTGCTCCGGCCTGCCGGGTGCGGTGAAGGGGGCGCTGCGAGGCCGTTGCGGGGCAGCGGTCAGCGGCGCAGTTCGGCCGGCACCGGTCAGATCTTGATCACGCGGACACCGGAGCCGCAAAGGATCAGGAGGTCTTCAGGGTCCGAGGTCAGGACGGTCACCGGAGCGGGTGACGCACATGCGGTGGCGGTCACGATGGCGTCAAGCGCGTATGTGTGGCCGTGCAGCCCGGCCGAGGCAAGGAGCTTGCTCGCGTGGCGGGCGATGGCCTCGGTGGGCGGGATGATGTTCACGCGCGACACGGCGTAGTCGAAACGGGCCTGGTTGATTCTGGGGTCGCGTGCTTCGACGAGCGTGACGGAGCTGGTGACCACCCGAATGTCTTCGGCCTCGGCTGCGGCCAGCCACTCGGTGAGCTCGGGCGAGCGGCGTACGAGCTTGGACAACCCCTCGCAGTCCAGGACGAGCGTGCCGCTCACGAGGCGTCCGCCGGATTCGCCCTCTCGCCGCGCAGGATCGCTCTCTTGGCCTCGACAGCGGCCTCGTCGACCGGGCCGTGCTCGGCTTCCGCGTCTTCGATCAGCTCACGCAGCCGCTCCCGCTCCAGTTGGCGTTGGATGAGGGTTTCGACGTAGGCGGACATACCTCGCTTGCCGGTGCGCGCCTTCAGGGCTGCGATGGTGCCTTCGTGGAGCGAGACGGATACCGGCCGCACGGGTCCTTCGCCGGGAGCGGGGGTGACCATGCCTACAGGGGCGGAAGAGTCTGATCGCCGAGGCTCAGAGCTCGGCCAGCACCGCATCCGTGAAAGCGGGCCAAACCTCAACGGCCCACGGCCCGAACGCCCGGTCCGTAAGCGCCACGCAAGCGACCCCCGCAACCGGGTCCACCCACAGAAACGTCCCCGACTGCCCGAAGTGCCCGAACGTCCGCGGCGAGGACGAACTTCCCGTCCAGTGCGGCGACTTGGAGTCCCGGATCTCGAACCCGAGCCCCCAGTCGTTCGGGTTCTGGTGCCCGTAGCCGGGCAGTACGCCCTTCGTCCCGGGGTACTGCACCGTCATCGCTTCCGCGACCGTCCGCGGGTCCAGCAGCCGCGGCGCCTGCACCTCCGCCGCGAAGCGGACCAGGTCGTCGACCGTCGAGACGCCGTCCTTGGCTGGGGAGCCGTCGAGCGTCGTGGAGGTCATGCCGAGGGGCTCCAGGACCGCCTGCCGGGCGTAGTCCGCGAAGGGAATGTCCGTCGCCTTCGCGACGTGGTCGCCGAGCGCCTCGAAACCCGCGTTCGAGTACAGACGGCGCGTCCCCGGCGCGGCCGTCACCCGGTGCTCGTCGAAGGCGAGACCGGACGTGTGGGCCAGCAGATGCCGGACCGTCGAGCCCTCGGGCCCCGCCGGCTCGTCGAGCTCGATCGCCCCCTCCTCGTACGCGACCAGCGCCGCGTACGCCGCGAGCGGCTTGGTGACCGAGGCGAGCGGGAAGCGGTGGGCCGTGGGGCCGTGCGCCCCCAGGAGCGCTCCGTCCGCGCGGACGACGGCTGCGGCCGCGGTCGGGACCGGCCAGTTCTCGATCGACGCCAGGCTCTGCATGCGTACGAGCGTAAGCGCCTTACAAGGTCAGCCGCATGGAGGGGTCGGGCTTGCGTACGAAACCGAGCGAGGCGTACAGCGGCTCGGCCTCCGCGGAGGCGTTGAGGTCCACGCTGGCCGCGCCGCGCTCGCGGAACCAGTCGAGCAGCGCCTCCATGCAGGCGCGGGAGTGGCCGCGGCGCCGCTGGTCCGGGTCCGTCGCGACGCTGAAGACGTAGCCCACCGCGCCGTGCGGGTTGCCCGCGCGGCCGATCCGGTACTCCATCGTCCCGGCCACCATCGCCGCCAGCGCCCCCGGCCGGTCCGGATGGTCGACGACGAAGGCCGCGAAGTCCCCGTCCGCGTCTGCCAGCCGACCGCGTACCGTGGTGATCGATGCCGCGTGCCAGTCGGTCGGCTCGCCCTGGGCGAAGGCCGAGTCGATCATGATCTGGCGCAGCCTCAGGATTTCCTCTGCGTCGTCGGGCCTCGCACGGCGTACAAGAGTCATGATCGGCACCGTAGCCATCGAGTCACCGGGCCGTCTCCGATTTTTCCCGCGGCTTGACCGGTTCCCGCTTGCTTGGAGTCCACTCCAAGGCCATAGCGTTGAGGGCATGACGGTGATGGAAACCACAGCCACACCCGTACGGACCACGACCAGAACCAGGACGGCAACCCCAGCACCAGCCGGGGCCGGGACCAAGACCGACGTCTGCGTCTCGGCACCCCGAGCGCATCCGCGCCCGGACGGCCAGGACCGCTACACGATCAGCGAGGTCGTCGCCTTCACCGGCCTGACCGCGCACACCCTGCGCTGGTACGAGCGGATCGGGCTGATGCCCCATATCGACCGCTCGCACACCGGACAGCGCCGCTACAGCAACCGCGACCTGGACTGGCTCGCCTTCGTCGGCAAGCTCCGGCTGACCGGGATGCCGGTCGCGGACATGGTGCG
This sequence comes from Streptomyces sp. NPDC002577, assembly GCF_053594815.1. Lineage (NCBI taxonomy): Bacteria > Bacillati > Actinomycetota > Actinomycetes > Kitasatosporales > Streptomycetaceae > Streptomyces > Streptomyces sp. NPDC002577. The sequence goes on from NZ_JBSFWK010000001.1 coordinate 73,261, forward strand.
CTACGCCGAGCTGGTGCGCGAGGGCGACCACACCTTCCACGAGCGGCAGGAGCTCCTTGAGTCGACGCGCCGGGACGTTCTGGCGCGCATCGCCGAGCTTCAGGACACCCTGGCCGTGCTCGACCACAAGATCCAGTTCTACGGGGGCGCCCGGCCGGCGCCGGAGAGGGCTTGAGCCTGATGAGTGGTATGCCGACGACGCAGCTCGGAACCGGTGGACCCGAGGTGGGTGTGCAGGGCCTCGGTTGCATGGGGATGAGCTTCGCCTACGGCCCGACGGACGCGGGCGAGGCCCGGGCCACCCTCGAGCGCGCGCTCGAGCTCGGGGTCACGCTGTACGACACCGCCGACGCCTACGGCAACGGCGAGAACGAGAAGTTCCTCTCTCCCTTCGTCAAAGCGCACCGCGACGAGATCGTCATCGCGACGAAGTTCGCCCTGTCCATCCCGCCGGACGACCCGACGAGGCGGATCATCCGCAACGACCCGGCCTACATTCGCGAGGCCGTCGACGCCAGCCTCCGGCGCCTGGACATCGACGTCATCGACCTCTACTACATGCACCGCCGCGACCCGGAGGTGCCGATCGAGGAGACGGTCGGCGTGATGGCCGAACTCGTCGCCGCCGGCAAGGTGAAGCACCTCGGCCTCAGCGAGGTCACCGCCTCTGAGCTGCGCGCGGCCCAGGCCGTGCACCCGATCGCTGCCGTCCAGTCGGAGTGGTCGCTGTTCAGCCGGGACATCGAGGACGGCGTCGTTCCGGCCGTCGCCGACCTCGGCGTGGCCCTCGTGCCGTACTCGCCGCTCGGCCGCGGCTTCCTCACCGGCTCGTTCGTCAGCGCCGAGAAGGACCTCAGCGCCGACGACTTCCGCCGCCAGCAGCCGCGGTTCACCGGTGACAACGCGGCGGCGAACGCGGCTCTGCTGGAGCCGGTGCGGGCCGTCGCCGACGCGCACGGTGCCTCTCTCGGCCAGGTCGCGCTGGCGTGGGTGCAGCAGCGGGCCGGGATCCACGGGCTGTCCGTCGTCCCGATCCCCGGCACCCGCAAGCGCACCCGCATCGAGGAGAACGTCGCCGCCACGCGCATCACCCTCACGGACGACGACCTCGCCCTTCTGGAGCCCATCGCGGGCAAGGTCGCGGGCGACCGCTACCCCGACATGTCGTTCACCTCGGCGGGACGGGAGTAGCGCCGGGCTGCAGAGCGGCGAACGCGCGCCCCGAGCGGCGGGGCCGGGTCACAACTCCGCGAGCAGCTCGGCCTTCTTCGCGGTGAACTCCGTGTCCGTCACCAGGCCCGCCTTGTGCAGTTCGCCGAGGTGGCGGATGCGGTCCGCGATGTCGGCCGGGTCGGGGCGCGCAGCTCGTGCCCCGGCACCCGGCAGGGACCCGGCCGCAGCGGCGGCCGCGGCCCCTGCCCCCGTGACCGCCGCCGGCCCGGAGGCCCGCACCGCCGCCAGTACCGACGCGGCGAAGGGCAGCGACTCGTGCACAGGGCCGTAGCCGAGCCCGAAGACGACCGACGCCGGATCCTGGTCCGCCTGCGCCGGCCGTGTGACGGACACCTCGCGGTGCAGCAGCCGAAGATGCCCCTCGAAGACCTCGGGGGAGCGCCACTCGACCCCGCTGAGATCCGTCACCCGGAAACTCTGGTCGCCGGCCTTCCACTTCGCCGACGAAGCGCCCGTCCAGAACCACCGGAAGGCCACCGAATCGCCGTCGAAGGACGCCTTCCCGTCGTACGCCTTGAAGTGCAGCGGCGGCTCGGGCGGGGCCACGAGAGGGCGCCCCGGGGGTGCCGCGTCGTCGCGGGAGTCGTCGGGTGCGAGCACGGCCCGCAGCTCGTCCGCGTAGTACTCGGCGAGCGTCTCGCGCTCGGCCGGCAGCACCAGCCGGTACGGGTCGCTGCTCTCCTTGAGCTGGCCCGCGGCCGCGTCCATGAGCGGGTCGGCGCCGGGTCTGGGCACGGCGTGCAGTACGACGGTCCCGCGCTTCCCGGGAGTCAGTGTCACCGCCGCGATCGCCTCGTGGGGGATGCGGCGCTCACCGAGCGCCTGGAAGAGCTTGGGCGCCCTGATCCCCCGTTCGAAGCGGATGAGCACGGAGTCCGAGTCGAACTCCCAGGCGGCATGAAATCCGGCCAGTACGTCACCCATGCGGCTCATCGTATGCGGCACGCCCGCCTCCGTCCCTCCCGCGACGTGCCGTTGTTTCTTCGATTTCTACGCGCGTCAGGTCGTCGTCCTCGCGGACAGACCGCTCCGGCACGCGTCATCCTTGCTTGCGCACCGCACCGCTCCGTACGCACCGATGCCGATGTCGGCGAAGTTGGCGAGGCTCTGCGTGCCCGGCTCGAAGTACCCCGCGTGGCCCGTCGCGCCCCGCGCCGACAGGACTCGTGCGCCGAAGGCCGCGGAGACCGGATCGGCGCCATGGCCGAGCCCGCCGACCTCCATGTACGGCACGTCCTGGATCCAGTCGTCGCCGTCCCGCATGGCCCACACCCGGGCATGCGTGCCGAGCTTGGAGGCATTGTCCGCACGCATGCCAGGACTGCCCGCGACGGCTATGTCGGTGACCCGGTCCGGCAGGTCGCGGGCCGCGACGCCGCACACCACGGAGCCGTAGCTGTGGCAGTACAGGGCGACGGTGGAGCGGCCGGGCAGGGCCCGCACCAGCGCGTTCAGGCGCACCGCCCCGTTCTCCGCCCGCATGGCCGTGGCCGCCTCCATGCCGAGCCCGGCGGGCGCGGTGTAGTCGGCCCAGGCGATCACGGCCGTAGGGCTTCCGTGGCGCGCCGAGCGCTCCGCGCGGTAGAGGGCCCGTGCCATGCCCACAGGGGCCGAGTACGTGCGGTCGCCGCTCCGCTGGAAGGTCAGCAGATTGGTGTCCACACCGGGCACGACCACCGACACGCGCTCGGCCTTGTCGAGATTCCCGATGACCTCGGCGACGCGTCCGCCACCCAGGGGGTCGAAGGCGAGGATCTTGCGCCCCGGCCGCATCAGCAGCTCCAGCCGGTGCATCCGCAGGCCCGCGTCGTGATGACCGGCGGCGGAGAGCCTCCTGTCGTGCGTGCGCTTGCGCTCGACCTTGCGTGCCTGGTCGAGGGCGATACGGTTCGCGCGATAGCGCAGCTTCACCGGGGCGCCGTTCATGTTGCCCACCGCGAGCGGGTAGCGGTGGGCGAGAGCGGTGCGCTGGTGCGCGCTGAGCGAGGCGAAGAAGCGGGCGATCCGCTGGGGCGAGGAGTCGAGGCCGGGCAGCCGGTGCCCGTCCAGATGGCCGTGGGCCCAGGCCGACCGGGCGGTCTCGAGCGGCGAGGAGGTGTCCCGGTGGTGGCGAACGGCCGTCCAGCCGGTCGTGGCCAGCATGACGAAAACGACGGCGAGCGCAAGCAGTGCGCGCCAAACGTTGAGTTGCTGGGGCGAGTCCAAAGAAGTCACTGCGGGACACCCTAGGAGAACCGCGCGCCAACCCATGCAACGGGTGAGGCAGATCACGTTTCACGAGGGGTAATTGGGTTAAAACGGGCGCACCTTGCACGGGGTCATCACGCAGCGTGTATGTAACTTCCGCCTCATAGGTAACAACAGTCTCTTGGCTTACCCAGCAGCCCGGACATCGAAGCCGCGCGATCGCCTGCCGGCGTCACTGCGCGGCCGCTCCGCCACCCGCGGCTGCCGGTCCCCGGCCGGCGCGGCCCCAGTCCTCCGCCAACGCCGGTCCTATCTGCCCGAGATACGACTCGGTGAGCACCCGGATCGAGTCGACGCTGACCTCGTCGCCCGCGCCCCACAACCGCCCGGTCAGCCGCATCACACCGCTGAAGGCGGCCACCACGACACGGGGCCGCGGGTCGGTGTCCGCGTCCAGGCCCTCGCGCTCGGCGATCACGCGCGTGACCTCCTCCTCCAACTCCGCGGAGCGGCGCAGATGGGCGGCGAGCAGGGTGGGTGTCGACTCGATCAACCGGAAGGTGTGCATGTGCAGTTCGAGCGGTACGACCGCCTCGATGACCTCGCCGAGCGTGTCCCAGCTGTCGAGGACGGCGCGGCGCAGCGCGTCCAAGGGGGCCTCGTGCGGCGGCCTTTCGTGTACGGCGGCGACGAAGCGGGACTCGACCATGTCCTGGACGGCGAACGCGGCCTCCTCCTTGTTGGCGAAGTACCGGAAGAACGTGCGCTGCGAGACGTCGACGGCGTCCGCGATCTCGTCCACGGTCGTCTGCTCGTACCCGTTGGCCGTGAAGAGTTCGAGCGCCGCACGGAGCAGGGCGTCGCGTGTGCGCTGCTTCTTGCGTTCACGTAGTCCGGGCCGCGCCGCCGCGTCAGCTGGTGCCACTCGGTGCACTCGTTCCGCGAGGTCCGCCGCCTGTTGCCGCGTCTTCACTCCAAAGGCCTCTTTTCGCCTGTTTATGCAGCGCAGAATACCTGTGGGCAACGTGACAGTTACCGACTTGTGAAATGGTTTGTCAATTGTCAGTGACTGTCATAATGTCGCGGTATGACTAGTCAGACCACCGTCGACAAGACCGGTCCGGCGGACGAGGCCCCCGCGGCCCCGCCCGTACCGGCTCCGGCCAATGGGCTGCGCGGCCACCCATGGCTGACGCTCATCTCCGTCGCGATCGGCGTGATGATGGTCGCCCTGGACGGCACCATCGTGGCCATCGCCAACCCGGCCATCCAGAAGGACCTCGGCGCCTCGCTCGCCGACGTGCAGTGGATCACCAACGGCTACCTCCTCGCGCTCGCCGTCGCGCTCATCACGGCGGGCAAGCTCGGCGACCGCTTCGGTCACCGGCAGACGTTCCTCATCGGTGTCGCGGGCTTCGCCCTCGCCTCCGGAGCCATCGGCCTCTCCAGCAGCGTCGCGCTCGTCATCGCGTTCCGTGTGCTCCAGGGCCTGTTCGGCGCGCTGCTCATGCCGGCCGCGCTCGGCCTGCTGCGCGCCACCTTCCCGGCCGAGAAGCTCAACATGGCGATCGGCATCTGGGGCATGGTCATCGGCGCCTCCACGGCAGGCGGCCCGATCCTCGGCGGTGTGCTCGTCGAGCACGTCAGCTGGCAGTCGGTGTTCTTCATCAACGTGCCGGTGGGCGTCATCGCGCTCGCCCTCGGCCTGTGGATCCTCAAGGACCACCGCGCGGAGAACGCGCCGCGCTCCTTCGACATCCCCGGCATCCTCCTGCTGTCGGCCGCCATGTTCGCCCTCATCTGGGCGCTCATCAAGGCCGGTGACTCCTGGGGCTGGGGCAGCGGCAAGACCCTGGGGTTCCTCGCCGCCTCGGTCGTCTGCTTCGTGGTCTTCGCCTTCTGGGAGACCAAGGTCAAGGAACCGCTCATTCCGCTGGGCATGTTCCGTTCCCTCGCGCTCTCCGCCGGCACGGTGCTGATGGTGCTGATGGCCTTCGCCTTCATGGGCGGGCTGTTCTTCGTCACCTTCTATCTGCAGAACGTGCACGGGATGACCCCGGTCGACAGCGGTCTGCACCTGCTGCCGCTGACGGCCATGATGATCGTCTCGTCGCCGGTCGCGGGCGCCCTGATCACCAAGTTCGGCCCGCGCGTGCCGCTGGTCGGCGGCATGGTCCTGACGACCGTCGCGATGTTCGGCATGACCACGATGACCATCGAGACCGGCACGCTGCCGATGTCCATCTGGTTCGCGCTCCTGGGCCTCGGCCTCGCCCCGGTCATGGTGGGCGCCACCGAGGTCATCGTCGGCAACGCCCCGCTGGAGCTCTCCGGTGTCGCCGGTGGTCTGCAGCAGGCGGCGATGCAGGTGGGCGGCAGCCTCGGTACGGCGGTGCTGGGCGCCGTCATGTCGAACAAGGTCGCATCCGACCTGGCGGACAACTGGAAGAGCGCCGGCCTGCCGGACACGCCGCCCGCCGGCCTCGAGAGTGCCGCGACCATCGGCTACGTGCCGGAGCAGATCGCCAAGGCGCAGGGCATGACGCCCGAGGTCCTCGGCAGGATCACGGGAGTCATCCACGACACGTTCATGTCCGGCATGGGCCTGGCCTTCACGGTCGCCGGCATCGTCTCGGTCATCGCGGCCGTGGTCGCCCTGGGCACGAAGCGCGGCGCCAACGCGGAGGCGGGCGCCGGCGGAGTCCACATCTAGGAGTCCACAGCCAGGAGCCCGTCCAGCGCTGTGGCCGAAGGCCCCGCCGGTGCACCGCCGGCGGGGCCTTCGCTCATCCGGGTGATGCGCGTCGAGGGGCCCTTCCGCGGGCCGCGCATCGCAGGTCAGAGTGCGGTCAAGTGATCTGCACGACACGGGGGTTGAGGCCCCTCGGGCATGCAGGGTCGAGCGCCGCGCGCTGCTGGAGGGGAGCAGCGCCCGGGCCCTCGATCGCCCTGGACGGGCTGATTTTTCAGCCCGTCCGGCGATTGAGGACGAGGCGGCGAAGCCGCCGATAACGGGGGTCGGGGCGGAGCCCTACGCGTCGCCGCCCGCCGCACCCGGGTCGGCCGCCGCCACATCGAGCAGCTGGTAGCGGTCGATCGCCTGCTTGAGCGCCGAGCGGTCGATCTTGCCCGCGTTGGCGAGCTCGGTCAGCACCGCGACCACGATCGACTCCGCGTCGATGTGGAAGAACCGGCGGGCCGCGCCGCGCGTGTCGGCGAAACCGAAGCCGTCGGCGCCCAGCGACTGGTACGTGCCCGGGATCCAGCGCGAGATCTGGTCCGGAACCGACCGCATCCAGTCGGAGACGGCCACGAACGGCCCCTCGGAGCCGGAGAGCTTCTGCGTCACGTACGGGACGCGCTGCTCCTCCTCCGGGTGCAGCAGGTTGTGCCGCTCCGCGTCGACGGCCTCGCGGCGCAGCTCGTTCCAGGAGGTCGCAGACCAGACGTCCGCCCTGACGTTCCACTCCGAGGCCAGGATCCGCTGCGCCTCGAGGGCCCACGGCACCGCCACGCCCGAGGCGAGGATCTGCGCGGGCAGCTCGCCCTGCTCGCCCGCCTTGTAGCGGTAGATGCCCTTCACGATGCCCTCGGCGTCCACACCGGCGGGCTCGGCCGGGTGCTGGATCGGCTCGTTGTAGACGGTGAGGTAATAGAAGACGTCCTCGCCGTGCGGGTACTCCTCGGACGACCCGTACATCCGGCGCAGGCCGTCCTTGACGATGTGCGCGATCTCGAAGCCGAAGGCCGGGTCGTACGCGACACAGCCCGGGTTCGTCGACGCGAGCAGCTGCGAGTGGCCGTCGGCGTGCTGCAGGCCCTCACCGGTCAGCGTCGTACGTCCGGCGGTCGCACCCAGGACGAAACCGCGCGCCAGCTGGTCCGCCATCTGCCAGAACTGGTCGCCGGTCCGCTGGAAACCGAACATCGAGTAGAAGACGTAGACCGGGATGAGCGGCTCGCTGTGCGTCGCGTAGGCCGAGCCCGCGGCGATCAGCGACGCCGTGCAGCCCGCCTCCGAGATGCCGTCGTGCAGCATCTGGCCGGTCGGCGACTCCTTGTACGCGAGGAGCAGATCACGGTCCACGGCCTCGTACTGCTGGCCGAGCGGGTTGTAGATCTTCGCGCTCGGGAAGAACGAGTCCATGCCGAAGGTGCGGTACTCGTCGGGCGCGATCAGCACGAAACGCTTGCCGATCTCCTTGTCCCGCATGAGGTCCTTCAGCAGCCGGACGAACGCCATGGTGGTGGCGATCGACTGCTGACCGGTGCCCTTCTTCACGCCCGCGTACGCCTTGTCGTCGGGCAGGTTCAGCGGCTTCGACCGCACCACACGCGTCGGCACGTACCCGCCGAGACCCTGGCGGCGGTCGTGCATGTACTGGATCTCCTCCGAGTCGCGGCCCGGGTGGTAGTACGGCGGCAGGCCGCTTTCGAGCTGCTGGTCGGAGATCGGCAGGTGCAGCCGGTCGCGGAAGCGCTTCAGGTCGTCGACCGTCAGCTTCTTCATCTGGTGGGTCGCGTTGCGGCCCTCGAAGTTCGGGCCGAGCGTCCAGCCCTTGATGGTCTTGGCCAGGATCACCGTCGGCTGGCCCTTGTGGGCGCGGGCCGCCGAGTACGCCGCGAAGATCTTCCGGTGGTCGTGACCGCCGCGGCCCAGGTGCAGGATCTGGTCGTCGGTCATGTTCTGGACCATCGCGCGCAGCCGGTGGTCGTCACCGAAGAAGTGCTGCCGGATGTACGCGCCGGTCTCGGTCGCGTACGTCTGGAACTGGCCGTCCGGCGTGGTGTTCATCTTGTTGACCAGCACGCCGTCGCGGTCCTGCGCGAGCAGCGGGTCCCAGGAGCGGTCCCAGATCAGCTTGATGACGTTCCAGCCGGCACCCCGGAAGATCGACTCCAGCTCCTGGATGATCTTGCCGTTGCCGCGCACCGGGCCGTCGAGGCGCTGCAGGTTGCAGTTGACGACGAACGTCAGGTTGTCCAGGCCCTCCCGCGCGGCGATGGACAGCTGACCGAGCGACTCGGGCTCGTCCATCTCGCCGTCACCGAGGAACGCCCACACATGCGACTTGGAGGTGTCGGCGATGCCGCGTGCCTCCATGTAGCGGTTCATCCGCGCCTGGTAGATCGCGCTGATCGGGCCGAGGCCCATGGAGACCGTCGGGAACTCCCAGAAGTCCGGCATCAGCCGCGGATGGGGGTAGGACGACAGGCCGTACGGGGCCTTCGACTTCTCCTGGCGGAAGGCGTCGAGCCGCTGCTCGGAGAGGCGGTCGAGCAGGTACGCGCGCGCGTAGATGCCCGGCGACGCGTGTCCCTGGAAGAACACCTGGTCGCCGCCGTCGCCCTCGTCCTTGCCGCGGAAGAAGTGGTTGAAGCCCACGTCGTACAGCGACGCCGAGGAGGCGAACGTGGCGATGTGGCCGCCGACGCCGATGCCGGGGCGCTGGGCGCGCGAGACCATCACGGCCGCGTTCCAGCGGGTCGCGTTCAGGATCCTGCGCTCGATCTCCTCGTTGCCGGGGAAGAACGGCTCGTCCTTGGTGGCGATCGTGTTGACGTAGTCCGTGCTGCGCATCTCGGGCACGGCCACGCGCCGCTCGCGTGCCCGCTCGATCAGCCGCAGCATCAGGTAGCGGGCGCGCTCACGGCCCCGCTCGTCGACGGCGGCGTCAAGGGAGTCGAGCCATTCCTGGGTCTCTTCGGGGTCAAAATCCGGGACCTGGCTGGGAAGGCCGCCAATGATGATCGGGTTGCGATCGGATCCGGAAGCCACGCTGTTCCTTCACTGTCCGGGGGCCACTGTCTGGAGTCACTGCCGGGGCATGGTCCTGCTGGTTGCGCCGACCCCCATCGTGTACCTGGGGGACGGAAACGTCATCTCTACCGAGAGGTAACGAGCCGCTCGTCCGGCAGCCCTGGGCAGGGTCATCCAAATCGCAACGATACGCCCGTCCGCGCCGCCGTTCCGCAAGGGAGTCCGACCCTCGCTGGCACTCGTGGGGGCGAAGTTGGCAAACTCGGACAGAACAGTGAGCCATGGGCCGCTGGATGGCGCGATTTCCTGCCTTGAGTTGCGGCGAGACGGCCCGGAACGTCACCGTTTCGGCGGTCTCCACGGCCGGGTACTTGCGCGATCCGTCCGGCCCGTGTGGACTACGGCCAATGCTTCGCGTACGCGCGTGGCTGGAAGACTTCCCTCAGGCTCACCACGAGCCGGGGGAAACCCCCCATACGAAACATGATCAGGAGGCAACCCGTGAGCGCGACCGCGGACCACGCGGAGGAGCGGACGAACCCTGCCGCGAGGCTGGGGTTCCAGCCCGAGCAGGTGGTCCAGGAGATCGGCTACGACGACGACGTCGACCAGGAGCTCCGCGAGGCCATTGAGGAAGTCATCGGCGGCGAGATCGTGGACGAGGACTACGACGACGTCGCGGATGCCGTGCTGCTGTGGTTCCGCGAGGACGACGGCGACCTGACGGACGCGCTGGTCGACGCCACCACGCTGATCGACGAGGGTTCTCCGGTCTGGCTGATGACGCCCAAGACCGGCCGTGAGGGCTATGTCGAGGCGAGCGACATCAACGAAGCCGCCCAGACGGCCGGTCTGTCCCAGACCAAGAGCATCAGCGTCGGCAAGGACTGGATCGGCAGCCGTCTGGTCACGCCCAAGGCGGCGGCCAAGAAGCGCTGACCCGGTCCCGGCCCGGGGGCAGTCGGCCCTGCAGGGCCGGGCACGGCCGCCGCGAGGCCCCCACGGACGCACGTCCGTGGGGGCCTCGCGCATCGCGGGCCATGGGCCACTGCGTAGGGTGGGCGTCATCTGAACAGCCCCATGGAAGGGATGCGTGACTATGGCGATCGAGGTCGGCACCAAGGCCCCGGACTTCGAGCTCAAGGACAACCACGGCCAGACCGTGAAGCTCTCCGACTTCCGTGGCGAGAAGAACGTGGTGCTGCTCTTCTACCCGTTCGCTTTCACGGGCGTGTGCACCGGCGAGCTGTGCGCCCTGCGCGACGAGCTGCCGAAGTTCGTCAACGACGACGTCCAGCTGCTCGCCGTCTCCAACGACTCGCCGTTCACGCTGCGCGTCTTCGGCGAGAAGGAGGGCCTGGAGTACCCGCTGCTGTCCGACTTCTGGCCGCACGGCGAGGTCTCTCGCGCGTACGGCGTATTCGACGAGGAGAAGGGCTGCGCGGTGCGCGGCACCTTCATCATCGACAAGGAGGGCGTGGTCCGCTGGACCGTCGTCAACGGACTGCCGGACGCCCGCGACCTGAACGAGTACGCCAAGGCCCTCGAGACCCTCTGACGCCTCCCGGGCCCGGAACGGTCCCGGCCCCTGGTTTCCCGCCCGACACCCTGTCACTGTTCGGGTCCAGGGCATGCGGGGGCCGGGAACCCGTCACTAGGATCCAGTCGTTGATCCGATGCCAACGCACGACGGGGGCTCCCCGCCCCTGAAAACCATTGGGAGGACTCGTGGGAGTCAGCCTCAGCAAGGGCGGCAACGTATCGCTGACCAAGGAGGCGCCGGGCCTGACGGCGGTCACCGTCGGCCTGGGCTGGGACGTCCGCACCACCACCGGTACGGACTTCGACCTTGACGCCAGCGCCATCCTGACGAAGGAGGACGGCAAGGTCCGCAACGATCAGGACTTCGTCTTCTTCAACAACCTCAAGAGCGCCGACGGCTCCGTGGAGCACACCGGCGACAACCTCACGGGTGAGGGCGAGGGCGACGACGAGCAGATCAAGGTGAACCTCGCCGGCGTGCCGGCCGACGTCACCAAGATCGTTTTCCCGGTGTCGATCTATGACGCCGAGAGCCGCCAGCAGTCGTTCGGCCAGGTGCGCAACGCGTTCATCCGCGTGGTCAACCAGGCGGGCGGCACGGAGATCGCGCGGTACGACCTCTCCGAGGACGCGTCGACGGAGACTGCGATGGTCTTCGGCGAGCTCTACCGCCACGGCGCGGAGTGGAAGTTCCGGGCCATCGGCCAGGGCTATGCGTCGGGCCTGCGCGGTATCGCGCAGGACTTCGGCGTGAACGTCTGAGCCGGGGCATGTCTGCTCTGCCGTCCGGCGCCGCACACCGAGTGCGGCGCCGGACGGCTTCGGCAACTCAAGCGATCAGCAAACGCCCCCGGAAGGGGGTCCGGGGGCCTGCGGCGGACGGCCGCCGATGCCACGCCCCCGATAGACGCAGCAGCTCGGGGAGGACCAGAACATGGGCGTCACGCTAGCCAAGGGGGGCAATGTCTCCCTCTCCAAGGCCGCACCGAACCTCACACAGGTGATGATCGGTCTGGGCTGGGACGCACGCTCCACCACCGGAGCCCCCTTCGACCTCGACGCCAGCGCCCTGCTGTGCAGCAGCGGCCGCGTGCTGGGCGACGAGTGGTTCATCTTCTACAACCAGCTCACGAGCCCCGACGGCTCCGTCCAGCACACCGGCGACAACCTGACCGGCGAGGGCGACGGCGACGACGAGTCGATCCTGGTGGACCTCTCCAAGGTGCCGCCCACCTGCGACAAGATCATCTTCCCGGTCTCGATCCATGAGGCCGACAACCGCGGGCAGACGTTCGGCCAGGTCAGCAACGCCTTCATCCGCGTCGTGAACCAGGCGGACGGTCAGGAGCTCGCGCGATACGACCTCAGTGAAGACGCCTCGAGTGAAACCGCAATGATCTTCGGCGAGGTCTACAGGTACGGCGGCGAATGGAAGTTCCGGGCGGTGGGGCAGGGGTACGCATCGGGACTTCGCGGCATCGCTCTAGACTTTGGGGTCAACGTTTCGTAAAGCCGGGTACGGCGGGGGGGAATCGCTCTCCGGATTTCATCCGGCGCTAGCCCTCCAACACACGATTGGGTAGCCAGTGGTTCTGAAAACCTTCGGCTGGTCGTTTGCGGTCACCGCGCTCGGCTTGGTCGCAGCGGTGTTCTACGGGGGATGGACCGCGCTCGGGATCGTGGCGATCCTGTCCGTCCTCGAGATCTCGCTGTCGTTCGACAACGCAGTGGTCAACGCCGGAATCCTGAAGAAGATGAATGCCTTCTGGCAGAAGATCTTCCTCACGGTCGGCGTGCTGATCGCCGTCTTCGGTATGCGGCTGGTCTTCCCCGTCGTGATCGTTGCCATCAGCGCCAAGATCGGTCCGATTGACGCCGTCAATCTCGCACTGACCGACAAGGACCAGTACCAGCAGCTCGTCACCGACGCCCATCCGGCGATCGCGGCCTTCGGCGGCATGTTCCTGCTGATGATCTTCCTGGACTTCATCTTCGAGGACCGGGACATCCAGTGGCTGCGCTGGATCGAGCGGCCTCTGGCCAAGCTCGGCAAGGTCGACATGCTGTCGGTCTGCATCGCCCTGATCGTCCTGCTGATCTCCTCCATGACCTTCGCGACGCACGCCCACCAGCACGGCGGCGCGCACGTCGACAAGGCGCAGACCGTGCTGATCTCCGGTATCGCGGGTCTGATCACCTACCTCGTCGTCGGCGGTCTCTCCGGGTACTTCGAGGACAAGCTCGAGGAAGAGGAGGAGCGCGAGCACGAGGAGGAGGAAGAGGCCAAGCGCAGCGGCAAGCAGGTCTCGGCCGTCAAGCTCGCCGGCCAGGCCGCGTTCTTCATGTTCCTCTACCTCGAGGTCCTCGACGCGTCCTTCTCCTTCGACGGCGTCATCGGCGCCTTCGCGATCACCAACGACATCGTGCTGATGGCGCTCGGCCTCGGCATCGGCGCCATGTACGTCCGGTCGCTCACCGTCTACCTGGTCCGCCAGGGCACCCTCGACGACTACGTCTACCTGGAGCACGGCGCGCACTACGCGATCGGCGCCCTCTCCGTGATCCTCCTCGTGACCATCCAGTACGAGATCAACGAGGTCATCACCGGCCTCGTCGGCGTCGTGCTGATCGCCTGGTCCTTCTGGTCATCGGTGCGGCGCAACCGTGCGCTGGCGGCGGCCGAGGGAAAAGCCGAGGGCTCGGACGAGAAGACTGAGGTCTCGTCCGGGGTCTGATCCGGCCGGTACGTGTCCGGTTCCGGGGTGTGACCCGGGCCGGAGCGAGGAACGCTCAGTTGCGGGGCGGCCATTCGAGGACGAGTCCTCGGGGCCGCCCCGCGGTCATGTGTATGAGGCACACAGCGCACCGTGCACATGCGTGGGAAGCGCATGGGTGCATGGGGCGCACAGGACGTGGGGGGCGGTATGTCCTTCTGGGACGATTTTTGGCGCGGGCGCTCGACGGAGTTCGAGTCGGGCAGTGCGGCGACCAACTCGATCGAACTCACCAAACGGCATCCGACTGTCTCGCTCACCAAACAGGGCGCGGCCACCGGCAATCTGCGCATCAATCTGTCCTGGCAGATGCGTACGTCCGACATCGTCGGCAAACAGCGGGGGAGCGGGAGCCTGCTGCGGCATCCGTTCAAGCTGTTCCAGCCCGATGTGGTGCAGGCACACACCCAGGGTGTGGTCAACGTGGATCTCGACATCGGCTGTCTGTACGAGCTGGTGGACGGGGAGAAGGGTGTCGTGCAGCCGTTGGGCAGCCTCTTCGGCTCCCTCAACTCGCCGCCGTTCGTGAAGCTCAGCGGCGACGACCGGTTCGGCTCGCCGTCGGGCGAGACGATCTACGTCAATCTCGACCACCGCGAGTCCATCAAGCGTCTGCTCGTGTTCGTCTACATCTACGACCAGACCCCGGCCTTCGACCGTACGCACGCCAAGGTGACGCTCTACCCGAGCAACGGGCCCCGGATCGAGATCAACCTGGACGAGCGAGCGCCCCAGGCGCGCTCCTGCGCCGTGGTCTCCATCGAGAACGTCAAGGACGAACTCGTCGTCCGCCGCGAGGTGAAGTTCGTGTACGGCTTCCAGGCGGAGCTGGACCGGCTCTATGGGTGGGGGCTGCAGTGGGGGCGGGGGTACAAGTCGAAGGCCGGCGGGCGCTGACGGCCGTGGGCGGGTCGCCCACGGCCGGTGGGGGTTGGGCGCTTGCCGCCGGTGGGGGTTGGGCGCTTGCGGCTTTCGGCCGGTGTGTGATTCGCCATCTGGCGGTGGGTGGGTCGGGGCCGCGCCGGGATGTACGTCCTCGGTCTGGCGCCGAGCCCTACGTCGTCGGATAAACCCACACTGTGCGCCAGCCTCCCCCAGTGCCTTAAGGGCCTGGGAGGTACCCGGCAATCGTTCCTCCCCCAGCTACCGCTGGGAGGTGCCCCCAGGCGATGGGGGTACCTCCCATGCCCTTAAGGCAATGAGGGAGGGTGGGCACAACACCACGACGGCGGGTGCCCTGACAGACGGCCGAAGCGACGGCCGCAGGCCGCTCAGCGGCCGAGGAACTGCGGCCCCTGCGGCGGCAGCCGGAAGTTCGGGTCCGGAGCCGGGGCGACCGGATGCGGATAGCCGTACGCGGGCCCCGTCTGCGCCGCGACCGGCTGCGCGGCCACAGGGCCGGGGTAGCCGTACGCGGGCTGCGGCGCAGGAGCGACCGGCTGCTGCGGATAGCCGTACGCGGGCTGCGGCGCCGGCGCGGGCGGGACGGTCGTCTGCCGGCCCGCCGGCTGCTCCGGCGGCAGCGGCAACGAGGTCCCCGCCTCCCCGCCGCTCTCCGACTCGTCCACGGAGATGCCGAAGTCCGTGGCCAGCCCCACCAGCCCGTTCGAATAGCCCTCGCCCAGCGCACGGAACTTCCAGCCGTCCCCGCGCCGGTAGAGCTCCCCGCAGATCAGTGCGGTCTCCGCGCCCGTCTCCGGCTTGACGTCGAAGTACGCGAGCGGCTGACCGTCCGCGTCGGTGGCGTCGTGCAGCAGTATGCGCAGCGCCTGCACGCGGTCGAAGGGCACGTCGTCCGCCGATGCCACGAGCAGTACCCGGCTCACTTCGGCGCCCATCCCCGCCAGGTCCGCCTGGACCGTGTCGGTCAGACCGTCCGTCACGCGCTTCTTGCCGAGGCGCCAGACCTTGCCCGAGGGGTGGCGGGGCTGGTTGTAGAAGACGAAGTCCTCGTCGGACCGCACGCGCCCGTCGGGGCCCAGCAGCAGTGCCGAGGCATCCACGTCCGGGACACCCTGGCCCGGAGCCCAGCGCAGCACGGCGCGCACCGCCGTGGCCTTGATCGGGACGTTGGACCCCTTCAACATCGCGTGCGTCATGCGGTCATCCTGCCCTCCCGGGGCGGGTGGGGACAACGTGGGGGTTCCGGGTACGTCGGCCGTCTTGCGCACTTCCGACATAGGCGGGTTACCTGAATTTCATGGCCTGCGGGAACGACCGACACGGGTCTCTACGTACTATTACCGGCCACCATTCAGAGCCACCTTGGCGATACGGGGAGTCACATGCGTCATTTCGGGCACATCGCCCCTGAGGTGCGTCAGCGCCTCTTTCACCAGGAGCCGTGCGCGTTCACCGCCGGCTCTCCGGCACGGATCCTCTCCGTGGCCCTCGGCGCGACTCTGTACAGCCCGGCGACCAGGCCGCGGCTGGCGGACGACATCGTCAAACAGGCAGGCCGGGGTGTGGTCTCCATGGTGGTGTGTCTCGAAGACTCGATCGGCGACGCGGATGTCCGGGACGCCGAGGAGAACCTCGTACGTCAGATCACGGAGCTTGCGGAGCGGGCGTCCGGCCCGGACGCGGGGCTGGAGCTGCCGCTCCTGTTCATCCGGGTCCGTGCCCCCGAGCAGATCCCGGACCTCGTCCGGCGGCTCGGTGCCGCCGCCCGGCTGCTGTCCGGCTTCGTCCTGCCCAAGTTCACCGAAGAACGCGGTGTGCCCTTCCTCGAGGCGCTCACCTCGACCGAGTCCGCGAGCGGTCTCCGGCTCTTCGTGATGCCGGTGCTGGAGTCGCCCGAGCTTCTCCACCTGGAAACGCGCGTAGAGACCCTCACGGGGATCTTCCGCACCGTCGACAAGTACCGGGACCGCGTGCTCGCGCTGCGGCTCGGCGTCACCGACTTCTGCTCGGCGTACGGACTGCGCAGGTCTCCTGACATGACCGCGTACGACGTGCGGATCGTCGCCTCCGTGATCGCCGACGTGGTCAATCTGCTGGGCCGGGCCGACGGCACGGGATTCACCGTGACCGGACCGGTGTGGGAGTACTTCCCGCTCCAGGAACGCATGTTCAAGCCCCAGCTGCGCCGCAGCCCCTTCCTCGAGGGCCGCGCCGAGGACCTGCGCGAGTCGCTCATCGAGCACGACATGGACGGGCTGCTCCGCGAGATCGCCCTCGACCACGCCAACGGCCTGCTCGGCAAGACCTGCATCCACCCGTCGCACGTGGTGCCGGTGCACGCGCTGTCGGTCGTGAGCCACGAGGAGTACAGCGACGCCCAGGACATCCTCCGGCCCGAGCGGTGCGGCGGAGGCGTCTTGCGGTCCGCGTACACGAACAAGATGAACGAGGTGAAGCCGCACCGTGCCTGGGCCGAGCGCACCTTGCAGCGTGCCGAGGTCTTCGGCGTCGCCAGGGAGGACGTCGGCTTCGTCGATCTGCTCACCGCAGGTCTGGGCGACTGAGGAATGCAAGGAACTGTGAACGACGTGGTGTGGTCCGGAACGTGGGTCGCCCAGCGGCTCGGTGTCGAGCTCGAGGGCGACGAGAAGCTGCACGACCTGCTGGGTCTCGCGCTGCGGCGCAACCCCAAGCGGGCGCATCTGCTCGTGTCGAACGTCCTGGGCAAGCATGTGCCGCAGTCTCCGGCCGTGGTGTACGGCCACGGGGTCGAGCTCGGCGAGCGGGTGCGTGCGCTGCTGGGCGATGACGAGGCGCGCCGCGCTGTCGTCCTCGGGTATGCCGAGACGGCCACCGGGCTCGGCCACTCGGTCGCCGACGGCGTGGGTCTCGCCCCGTATCTGCACTCGACGCGGCGCTCCGTGCCGGGCGTCGCGCAGGCCGGCGGCTTCGAGGAGTCGCACTCGCACGCCACCTCGCATCTGCTGCTGCCCGAGGACCCGGGGCTGCTCGCGGGCGACGGTCCGCTGGTGCTGGTGGACGACGAGTTCTCCACCGGCAACACCGTCCTCAACACCATCCGCGCCCTCCACGGCCGCTACCCGCGCGAGCGGTACGTGATCGTGGCCCTCGTCGACATGCGCTCGGCCGCCGACCAGGGACGCCTCGAGGAGTTCGCCCGCGAGATCGACGCGCGCGTGGACCTCGTGACGGCGGCGAGCGGGACGGTGCGACTGCCGGAAGGCGTCCTGCAGAAGGGGCAGGAGCTCGTCGCCGCCCACGAGTCGGCACACCAGCCGGGCGGCCGGGCCGCGCGGGCGGCGGCCACGCGCGTTGGTCTGCACTGGCCGCAGGGCGTTCCCGACGGTGGCCGCCACGGCTTCACGCCCGCGCACCGGGAGCGCCTGGAGCGTGCCCTGCCCGGCATGGCGGAACGTATTGCCACCTCCCTGCCCGGCACCGCCCGGCGCGTCCTCGTGCTCGGCTTCGAAGAACTGATGTACGCGCCTCTCAGGCTGGCCGGGGAACTGGAACGCACCCTGGAGGCCGACGTCCGGTACTCCACCACGACGCGTTCACCGGTCCTGGCGGTCGACGACCCCGGCTATGCGATACGCAGCCGCATCGTCTTCCCCGCCCACGACGACCCCGACGACGGCCCCGGCGAGCGCTATGCCTACAACGTCGCCGGCGCGGGCTTCGACGCCGTCGTCGCCGTCGTCGACTCGGTGGCGGACAGCCCCGAACTGCACGCCCCCGACGGCCTGCTGGCGCAGCTCGCCGCGCACACCCCGCACGTCGTCCTGGCCGTCGTCCCGTCCCACGTCCCGCCGTACGCGACCGCGTACGACCCGTCGAGCGCCCCCGAAAGGCCCTACATGCTGCCAGAGCCCCTCCGCGGCCCCGCCTTCTCCTCGTACGCGCCGGAGGAGGTCGGCTGGCTGCTCCAGGACCTTTCGGACGTACGCCTGGAGGCGCCGACGGAGGAGCGCGAGGAGGCGATCCAGAGCGGCGGCGCGCACTACGCCGAGTCGCTCCCCGTCGAGTACCAGCCGAGCCCCGAGTACCAGGAGCTCTTCCACGCCGCGCTCGAGACGTCGGCCGCCCGTATCGCACAGGCGGTCGGCGTCGTGACGGAGACCGTGCTCGCCGAGCGGTCGCCCCGGCCCGTGCTGGTCTCGCTCGCCCGCGCGGGCACGCCCGTCGGCGTACTGATGCGCCGCTGGGCCCAGCACCGCCACGGCCTCGACCTGCACCACTACGCCGTGTCGATCGTGCGCGGCCGCGGCATCGACGCCAACGCCCTGCGCTGGCTGGCCGCCCATCACGACCCGGCCGACGTGGTCTTCGTGGACGGCTGGACCGGCAAGGGAGCCATCACGCGCGAACTCGCCCAGGCACTGGTCGAGTTCGAGAAGGCGGAGGGTGTCAGCGGGTTCGACCCGGAGATCGCCGTGCTCGCCGACCCCGGCTCGTGCGTGCGCACCTACGGCACCCGCGAGGACTTCCTCATCCCCTCCGCCTGCCTCAACTCCACCGTCTCCGGCCTGATATCGCGCACCGTGCTCCGCGCCGACCTGGTCGGCCCGGACGACTTCCACGGCGCGAAGTTCTACCGCGAGCTCGCGGACGCCGATGTCTCGGTCGCCTTCCTGGACGCCGTCGCGGCCCGCTTCGACGAGGTCGCCGACGCCGTGGACACCCAGGTAAAGGAGCTCCTCTCCGCCGACCGGACCGCCACCTGGGAGGGCTGGGCCGCCGTCGAGCGGATCAGCGAGGAGTACGGCATCCACGACGTGAACCTCGTCAAGCCGGGCGTCGGCGAGACGACCCGCGTGCTGCTGCGCCGCGTCCCGTGGAAGATCCTCGCCCACCGCGGCGCAGGCTCCGACCTGGACCACGTGAGGCTGCTGGCGCAGCAGCGCGGCGTACCCGTCGAGGAAGTGGCCGAACTCCCCTACAGCTGCGTGGGGTTGATCCACCCCAAGTACACACGGGGCGCCACGGGCGCCGACGGCAAGGCGGTGAGCAACTGATGACGGTGCTCGTCGCCAGCGACCTCGACCGCACGCTCATCTACTCCACGGCGGCGCTCGCCCTCGGCATGCCCGACGCCGAGGCGCCGCGGCTGCTCTGCGTCGAGGTCCACGAGAGCAAGCCCCTGTCGTACATGACGGAGACGGCCGCCGGACTCCTCGCCGAGCTGGGCCGCAGCGCCGTCTTCGTCCCGACCACCACCCGCACCCGCAAGCAGTACCACCGCATCAGCCTCCCCGGCCCGCAGCCGCGGTTCGCGATCTGCGCCAACGGCGGCCATCTGCTCGTCGACGGCGTCTCCGACCGCGACTGGCGGCGGCAGGTCGCAGTCCGGCTCGACCACGAGTGCGCCTCGCTCGACGAGGTACGCGACCACATGCTGGCCACCGCCGACCCGTCCTGGGTGCGCAAGGAGCGCGTCGCCGAGGACCTCTTCGCCTATCTCGTCGTGGAGCGCGACCTGCTTCCCGAGGGCTGGGTCAAGGAGCTCTCCGACTGGGCCGAGGGCAAGGGCTGGACCGTATCCCTGCAGGGCCGCAAGATCTACGCCGTGCCGAAACCGCTCACCAAGAGCGCGGCCATGCGCGAGATCGCCCGCCGCACCGGCGCGGAACTCACCCTCGCGGCCGGCGACTCCCTGCTCGACGCCGACCTCCTGCTCGCCGCCGACCGGGCCTGGCGGCCGGGCCACGGCGAACTGGCGGACACGGGCTGGACGGCACCCGGGATCACCGCTCTCGCGGAGCGGGGCGTGGCCGCGGGCGAGGAGATACTGCGGCGGTTCGCGGAGGCCGCGGGTACGGCCGGGAGTGCCGGGGACGAGGTCTGAGGAAGGCGCTCTCCGACCGTTGCGGGGAGGGCTACTCTCGCAGTGAACCGGCGGTACTCCACCCATCGGAACCCTTCCGAGGACGGCGCGAGGAGATCCACGTGGCCACGAGCAAGAGCACTCCGATGACCGAGGAACTGTACGCGTACATGCTCGGGCACAACCCCCCGCTCGACCCGGTGCAGCGCATGCTCGTAGACGTCACCCACACCCAGCTCCCGCTGGTGGCGGTCAAGCAGGTCGCACAGGAGCAGGGGCCGCTGCTGGCGTTCCTCGTACGTCTGACCGGGGCTCGGCGGGTCGTGGAGGTCGGCACCTTCACGGGCCTGTCCGCCCTGTCCATGGCGCAGGCGCTGCCGTCCGACGGCACCCTTTTGACCTGCGACATCTCCGAGGAGTGGACCGAGCATGCGCGCGAGGCCTGGGCGAAGGCCGGTGTCGAGGACAAGATCGACCTGAAGATCGCACCCGCGCTGGAGACCCTGGCCGCGCTGCCCGCGGAGCCCGCCGTCGACATGGCGTTCATCGACGCGGACAAGGAGAACTACGTCGGTTACTGGGAGGCCCTGGTGCCGAGGATGCGCCAGGGCGGGCTGCTCGTCGTGGACAACGTCTTCCTGCACGGCAGCGTGACCGATCCCGAGGCCACCGGTCCGGCTGCGGCGATCAAGGAGTTCAACGAGCGGGTGAAGGCCGACGAGCGCGTGGAGAGCGTGATGCTCGCGGTGGCGGACGGGCTGACGCTGGCCCGGAAGGTGTGAACGCCGAAATGAGCGACGCCGCTTCCGGCGGCGTCGCTCACATGTCCACGGCGCGGCGGTCAGCCGCAGCAGCCTCCGCCGCAGCAACCGCCACCGCCACCGGCGCCGCCGGGGCTGGTGCGGCCGGAGGCGGCGGCCGGCGCGGTACCGCCGACCGACACCGTCGAGAGCAGCTTGACGGTGTCGTCGTGCCCGGCGGGGCAGGCCGTGGGGTCGGACGACTCGGCCATCGGACGGCTCAGTTCAAAGGTGTCGCCGCAGGTCCGGCAGCGGTACTCGTAGCGAGGCATGCCCACAGATTAACGGGCGGGTGCGCAGACGGCACGGAGTACCGCGGAGGGTGAGGGAGCGCGCTCGGTCACCGCGCTGTCTTTGCGCCGTGTCACCGCTGCGGTGGCCTCCCGGGTGCGACGCCGATGCCGGTGTTCCTGCTCGCGCTGTCGGCGTTGGGATCCAGCCTCAGGTGGCCGCTCCGGGGCAGCGACCGCTGCCGCTCCTCCTCGGCCGCCTGTTCCGGATGGCGCTGCCGCCAGTACGGGTTGTCGTGCGGCAGGGCCGATCCGACCCGGCCGTACATGCCGAAGAACATCAGCATCACGCCGACCACGAAGCTGAACAGCACGTTCTGGATGCGGAAGGCGAGGAAGTTGAAGCTGGTGTCCAGCAGGGCGAGGTTGACGAAGCCGCTGAGGATGAACGCGACGCCGACGATCATGTTGACCGTCGAGGCGAAGTTCCCGCCGATCACCATCCCGACGAACAGCAGCAGCCCGATGCAGATCGACAGCACGCTCAGCGCGCCGTTGGTGTTCAGGGCGGCGACCGTGTCGCCGCGGGTGTCGAAGAAGCCGACCCTGCCGATGAGCCCGAAGATCCCGAAGGCGACCAGTACGAGCCCCATCAGACCTGCGCCGACGCGGTAGAACTTGCTGAGGCGGTGGTCGGCGGGCAGATGCTCGTCGAGGCTGAAGTGCCGCCTGGTCTCCGGGTGAAGTATGTGCGTTGCCATGTCCGCCCTCCTTGACGCTCGCGGAGGCCGCGTACCGGGGGTGTATCGCGGGGCGCCGCGCCGCGTACGTATCACCAGGATCCGCCTGCGTCCCGGACATCGCCAATGCTCGTGCGGACGGCCGTGGCGGCGGAACGTATGGGTCGTGGTGGTGGACGTATGGGCCGTGGCGGTGGAACGTATGGGCCTCAGGCCCCCGCCGTGCCCCGCTCCTCCCGGATCTGGCCGACCACCCGCGCGACCGCGCGCCGGACACCCTCCGTCTCGGTCAGGAAGTGCCAGTAGTCGGGGTGGCGCCCCTCCAATGTGGCGATGGCGCGTTCGAGACGGATCACGGAGTCGTCCAGCGGTCGCGCATGCCGGGGATCGGGCGTGTGGCGGCCCGCCATCGCCAGCCGCTGGGCGTCGCGGATGGCGAACCGGGTGCGCTCGATCTCCGCTTGCGGATCCTTGGCCACCGCGTTGAGCCGCTGCAGCCGGTCCCCGGCGGCCGACACCGCCTCGTCGGTCGCGTTCAGCAGCGCCCGTACCGTGGACAGAAGTGAGGTCGCGTCCGGCCAGCGCTGCGCGTCGCGCGCCTGCTGCGCATCCCTCAGCTTCAGCTCCGCCTGCCGGACGTTCTCCGCGGCCTGCTCCGGCACCCGCTGCAGGTCCTGCCAGCAGGCGGCCGTGAATCGGCGCCGCAGCTCGCTCAGCACCGGTTCCACCTGGCCGGCCCGGGTCGTCAGGGCCTGCGCGCGCGTCCGCAGCGAGACGAGACGGCGGTCGATCTCGGCGGCCCGTTCCGGCAGCCGCTCGGCCTCGCTCCGCACGGCCTCCGCGTCGCGCGCCACTCGCTCGGCCCGCTGCAGGGTCTCCGGTACGCCGTGCCGCCCGGCGCCCTGGTTCAGTTTGGTCAGCTCCGGTCCGAGGGCGGCCAGCCGGGCGGCGAGATCGTCGGCCTTCAGCCCCGAGCCGCGTACCGCGTCGAGGGCGTTGCTGGCGGCGAGCAGCGACTGCCGGGCCCGCTCGATGGCCGGGGCGAGCCGCGCCAGCTGCGTCTCCGCCTTGTCGAGCAGCGGCCCGAGCCCCTCGGCGAAGCGGTCGAGGTCCTTCTTGACCTTGCCGAGCTCGTCTATGGCCCTGGTCAGCTCGGTCCGGGCACGCGCCGCCACCGATGCCTCGAGATCGTCGCGGTCCAGGTCATGGGCGTCGACCGCGGTGATGTACTGCAGGCTGGCCTCGTCGATACGGCGGCCCAGCGCCTCGAAGTCGGACACTGCCCGCCGGGCCGCGGGCGAGTCGTCGACCGCGGTGATCGTCTCTATCGAGATCCGCAGATCGCGCTGTGCCGTGTCCAGCTCGTAGAACGCGGCAGCGGCGGCATCCTTCGCGGCCTGCGCCTCGGCCCGCTGACTCTCCCCGCGCCCGCCGAACCACCGCCGCGTACCACCGCCGGCGAACGCGGCGGGGAGCACGGCGGCGAGCAGGGGAAGGGGGAGGAGGAGCAGGGTGGCCACGTCCCGGGTGGCGACCCCGGGGCGGAGCGGGAAGCCTGGGCGGAGACGGAGGCCGGGGCGGAGGCGGAGCGCGGGGCGGCGGGGACGCATGTCCTGCACACGCGGCACAAATGATGAAGGTGAATAAGGCTCTGGTGTGTACGGCTGCGAAGGTGTCGCCGTCACGTCCCTCTCCCGTGCTGTCATCCGCCCTGCCCGGTGTCATTCTCCCACCCGTTAAGGACGAACACACGGGTCGGTTAGTTCGCGCTGCGCAGGGTGACTTTGCCGTCCTCGTGGTGTGCGGAGACGATTCGTGCCTCGATACGGGTTTGCGGGGCAGGGGCGCAGGCAAGGTAGGCTGTCGACTCGTCCCGGGCGCGTAGCTCAGCGGTAGAGCGCTGCCCTTACAAGGCAGATGTCGGCGGTTCGAAACCGTCCGCGCCCACCAGCGCAAAGACCCCCAGCCGATCAAGGCTGGGGGTCTTTGACACGTTTGACATCAACGGCCGCAATCACTCACGGCTGGGACACCTCCTGAGCGGTCGGTCCATGTGGCTGATGGCCTCGCGCTGTGTGTCCTGAACCACGTGCGCATAGATGTTCATGGTCACGGCGATCTGGCTGTGGCCAAGGATCTCCATCACGACACGGGGAGCGACCCCGGCGGCGGTCAGCAGCGTGGCGCAGCCGTGCAGGGCGTCATGCAGTCGGATGACCCGAAGCCCGGCATTGCTGGCGACGCGAGTGAACGAGCGGTACACGTTGCGCGGCTCGATCGGCCGACCGGTGCGGGTCGTGAAGACGTAGTCCGTCTCCGTCCAGTGCTCCCCGGCACGCTCCCCGCATGGCGGCCTGGCGTATTCGCTGCCAACGGAGAGGGGCGATGCAAATGGCCGGCAGAGGCAGAGCCTGGGTGGCACCGAGCGTCAGCCCGTGCGGTATCGCCCGGTGATCGCGGTAGTGGACCGAGCAGTCCTCGCGCAGGGCGACCGGGACCCGCATCGGGCGGCTGTCGGTCTTGGCGGGCATCTGCACCCGCTTGAGTACGTCGTAGCCGGTCATGCGCAACTCGATGACGCCGGAGCGCAGTTCGCGGGAGGTGACGCCGAACACTGCGAACGAGTGCCGCAGCCGGTCGCACGAGGCGGCGACATCAAAGGCGTCCTGACCGGGGCGGAACTCGAGCCGTAAGACTACGCCTCGGCCATGGACGCCTGCGGGCTGACGGTCCCGCCCTCTCGGTGGCGGCTGTCGCTGGCCCGGATGGCCAACCGCCCCGCGCCCGAGTCGCGCCCTCCGCGCATCCTGCGGATACGTCCGACCCGCACCGGCCTGGACCAGACGAGGACCCGTAGCGTGGCGAAGGTGACCCCGAAGGCCAGCCTGTACCAGCCCACGGTGCGGGGCGCCGCCACCGCAGGAGACCTGCGGTGGCGACGACCGCCCGACTCGCCATGACCTTACGGGGCCGTGATCACTCGCCCCAAAGCAGCTCCCGGCCAAAGTCGCTCCACCGACCTCGGTGCGCTGGCATGATGCCGCCGCGGCCAAATACACGATCAATACCGCCAGCGGTGGGCGTGGCAGGACGCGCGGCGTGCACGTCCGAGGCGGTCACGAGCGTACGGAGAGAGAAGGATGATGGCGGGTGAGGTACAGGAGTTCCTCTGCTGGCGCGGTCCGGCCTCGGTGAACGTGTTCGTTGTCGGCGCAGGCAACACACCTTTGCCGGAGGAGGCTTTCCACCTCGCCGGGCTCGTTCCCGACGCTGTGCTGCCGTTTCCGTTGATGGATCAACCCGAGGCCATCGAGCGGCTCGGTCTGGTGTCGTACGACCTCGACTTCGATGACACCTCGCTCGACCTGCAGGAGTACACGCAGGCAGCACTCCGGCGGGTCTGCGAAGACACCCGGGCTGTCGCCTGGGCGGCGTTCGAGGCGTCGTTCCACTACGACGAACTCCTCACCGACCAGGTGGCCCACGAAATCTATGGCTACTGCGTGACCGGCGCCGAGCCGGTGGCCGAGTGGGACATCGCCACCTTGCGAAGCGAGGAGTGGAGACACCGAATTGCCGAGGTCCGGGCGGCCTTGGACGCCCTGCTGTCTGCCCCGGAGGTACGGCACAGGTAGGTATGTGCCCCAGGTGCCCCGCAACCGGCCAAACCTGTTTGGGGCGCCATGAGCAGTACAGCCCGGCCATGAAGCGTAGGAGCGCCGACCGATCACGGCAGCCGAGTCTCCGCCTATATGGACGCTGCCCTGTTCAGTCACTTACGGCAGTGCGGTACAGCGACCGCAGCAACTGACGACGACCGACAACGGTGCCGAGGGGTCATCCGGCGACCGGTCCGACCGCAGCCGATCGATCCAGATGACAGCCCCGCCAACGGCGCCCAGGTCGCCGAAAAGGACGGCCAGCAGTTCCAGTCCGCCTTCGCCGACATCACCGCTGGCCCGTCCATGTCCTCCGCCATGAAGCTCAAGCCCGGCAGTAGGGGCCTGGCTTGGATCGTCTTCGAGGTGCCGAAGGCGTCGAAGATCTCCACGGTGCAGCTCTGTGTCACGCACCTTATCGGGCGCTGGGGAGGGTGGGCAGGATGCGGGTCAGGAGGAAGTCGAGGAAGAGCTCGGGCCGCTTGTAGGCGGCGAAGTGACCGGCGTCCTCGATCAGGGTGAACTCCTTGACCGGAGCCTGGACGTCGTCGAAGAAGGCGCGGGCGCGAGCAGGTGTGTTCACCAGGTCGCAGGCGCCCTGGACGACGAAGAACGGGACGTCGAACCGGTTGCCATCCACCCAGTCATCGAGAGAGGCGGTGCTCGGCAGCACGGCAGCGGAGACCATGAAGCTTTTGAAGAAGGTGATGATCTCGCGCAGGGAGTGCAGCGGCGAGTACCACAGTGACTTCATCACCACGGACTTCATCGCGGCGAAGGTATGGGGGTCGGTGGCGGAAGCGAAGCGGCTGAAGTGGCTGAACTGCTCGGCGCTCCAGGCCCGCTGGTCGGGACCCATATCCCGTACGGTGGCCAGTTCCTTCTTCTTGCCCGCCTGCTCCAGTCGGTCCAGCGCGGCGTAGTAGTCGGAGGTGTCCCGGCCGCCGTCGAAGATCTTCTGATCGGTTCCGATATACGCGCTGACCAGTTCGGGGTGGCTGCGCGCGACGCGCATCGCTATGGCGCTGCCGAAGGAGCATCCCAGCAGGACGACCCGCTGCACGCCGAGGTGCACCCGTACGCGCTCCACCACTTCGACGGCGTCCTGCACCAGCCGCTCGAACGTCAACTCACCCTGACCGTCTGCGCCAGAGCGGCGCAGGGTCTTTCCGGTGCCGCGCATGTCCCAGCGCACCAGGGTGACGTGCCGCTCCCAGTCGCGGGAGACGTTGGCCAGGATCGAGTTGGACGAGCCGGGACCGCCGTGCAGTTCCACCACGACCGGGTTGGCGCGGTCCTCACCTCGGATGGAGAGCCACTGGTCGAGCCCGCCGATCCGAACGAAGTACCGCTCGTCGATGCCGTGGCTGCCGGTGATGCGGAGACGGCGGGCGTTGCCGGAGCGGACGATCGCGCGGCGCGCGAGGAGACCTGCCACAGGGGCGGCGACGGTGGCGCCGGCGGCGGCGGTGATGACGGTGCCGAGCATGGAAACCTCCAGAAGCTGCGGATCCGGAAACTGTGTACGTGCTACACGGTTAATTGCTGTGTATGTTATACGCAGTTATTGGGCGGATGGCAACACCCCTGGCATCCGTTGGCATCCCTGGGCGACCCGTCCGCGGAAAGGAGGCCGGTACCGTGCCGGCGAACAAGGAGAGCAACCGGGATCCGGGCGCCAGCCTCGCACTGCTGTGGGGTGACGCCGACAGTCGTCCGCGGCGAGGACCGAAACCGAAGTTCACGCCCGCTCAAGTGGCCCGCCGTGGCGTCGAGATCGCCGACGCCGAAGGTCTTGAGGCCCTCTCCATGCAGCGGGTGGCCGAGATGCTCGGAGTCACCACGATGGCCCTCTACCGCTACGTCCCCGGCAAACCCGACCTCATCGACCTGATGGTCGACACGGTGCTCAGCGATCCGCCCGACCTCGGCCATGTCCCGGGCGGCTGGCGCGCCCACCTCGAAGCCTGGGCCCACGCCTGCTGGGACGTCTATCGCGCCCACCCCTGGATCCTGACCGCGACGGGCCTACGACGACACGCCATGGGCCCGCACCAGGTGGCCTGGCTCGACACGGCCCTGGCCGCCCTTGAACCAACCGGGCTCACCGCCCGCCACCGCCACGACGCCGCCATCCTTGTCCTGAGCCTGGTGCGCAACCTCACCCAGGAGGCGCTCGACAGCACCGAGGAGGGCGACGAGGAGTGGGACCGCCTTACCACTCACCAACTCACCGTGCACGCCGACCGGTTCCCAGCCCTCACCCGGGCCGTCGCCGAGGGAGCCTTCATCCCCACCGATGACGACCCCCTCGCCTTCGGCCTCACCTGCGTACTCGACGGCATCCAGGGGCTCGTGGAGCGCGCCGATCGTGGGAGTGCTCACGTGCGATCTTCCTTGGTCGAGGACGGCTCAGCGGCCGGAGGCGGCGAGCTCAGGCTCGCCATGGGGGACGGCGACGTGGTCCGCCGCAGGCAGGGGGCGGCCGAACAGAGCGGCGACCAGGACGACGCCGACCAGGGCGCGGACGCCTGCTGCGGCACCGCCGCCTGCTGCACCTCAGAGGAACGGGCCACCGAACCGACCCAGGCGCCGGCCGAAGCGAAGGCCGCCGCCGGATGTGCTTGCGGACACTGACTGCCGTCAGGGGCGTGCCATGGCCGTGCCACATCGTGCAGCCCAGCGATGCGAAGACCCCCCAGCCGATCGGGCTGGGGGGTCTTGTCACGCATGCCGTGTCGGGGCCTGTCGACGTGTCCTGTGACACGCCTGTGACAGTCGGCGGACGCTGTCGTGAAATCGCCCGGGCAGGCTTTTTTGAAACGGGACAAATCGTAGTAATCGGGCATATACCTCCTGTTTCCGAGGGTGTGAGCAGTGATGGCAGAGCCGATCCGATCCGTCGGAGGAAAACCCATGAGCCTCGCCCTCACCACGCCGTACGCCGAAGCCACCGCACCTGAGCTGGCGCCGCGTGAGCGGGAGACGCTGCGGCACATCGCCGCAGGGCGCACGTACCTGCAGACGGCCCGCCACATGGGGCTCTCCAAGCACACGGTCGACGCCTATCTCCGCCGTATCCGGGCCAAGCTCAATATCAACAGCACCGCCGAACTCACGCGGCTGGCCATTTCCCTGGGAATGTGACGCCCGGCGGGGGCGTGCGCAGCGGCCTACGGCCCGGATGGCGGTGAGCCGTCCGGGCCGTCGGTGTGGGTGTTCGGGGACCCGGGGGTCTCAGGGGCCGTAGTCGCCGGTCGTGCTTTCCTCGGGGGCGAAGATGTCGCCGCCGTTGTCTGTGGCGGTGTCACCGGTGACGTCCCCGGGGTCGACGTGACCGTCGCCGTAAAGGCTGTCGCCGGGGCTCTGGTTGACGAGGTCATCGGTGTAGCCGCCGCCGCCGCCGCCGTCCTGGCCGCAGCCGGAGCTGCAACTGTTGGCGTCGCCGTCGGAGCCGAATTCGCCCATGCCGCCCTCGCCGCCGCCACCGTCGTCGGTGACGGCTGTCGGCGCGGCCATGGAGTGGCTCAGGGCCGGCGTCGCTGCCGATGCCGGGAGGATGACGCCCCCGGAGACCGCGGCGGCCGCGGCGACGATCATCGCGATGCGGGAGGTCCGCCGCCTGGGCTTGGTGTCGGTGTGGATGTTTCTGGTCATGGTTTGTCCTTGATTGTTCTGCGCTGGGTTCTTCCGCCCCGTCTCCGCCTCTCGGGGATGGGGGCGGGCCGGTCGATCGGTTCGGGTTCGGTTCCGACCGGCATCGCCGTGCCTGGACGGTCGGCGACAACGTCCAGTCGACCTGCGAGGACGTACAGGTGTCACGTGCCGACAATTCGGGACTTGACGAAGCGCGGGCGTTGGTGAAAACGGGCGGAGCTGCGGCCGGGTGCTGCGGACCGCGCAAGTACAGCGCGCCTTGAGGTCGATCGCAGCCGGGTGCGTTGTCGGCGTCGGCAGTCGCCGCGTACGGCCTCACACGTCAATGCGGGCTCACGCAGTAAGCGTGAGCCCGCATCGGTGGTGTAGCCCTTCGGCGGTTCCGGTTGCCAGGGTCACCTGGGGCCAGGGACCAAGTGCCGGTGGCGGCGGCGCCGTTGATCACGCGGCAGGCCGCAACGCTCCGGTCGGTGCAGTGTGGGCAGGGGTGTTAGTCCAGGTCCCGCTCGATCTGCTGCTCTCGGACCTGCTCCTGGCGCTGGGTCTCGAGGTTCTGCACGGTGTAGCGCGCCTGCTGCCCGCTGCCCTGGACGTCCTGGATCACGCCCGTCTGCTTCTGGTTCATATCGTCCCGGTATTCCACCCGGTCTCCCTGGCGGTGCGGCATGGTTGCCTCCCAGTGTGATGTAGGTCGGTGAAGGCTGGCCCGGCTCGTCACGGCGGGCCACCCCGTCCGTGCGCCTGCGGCTCCGAGGCGCCTTGACCAGCACACCTCCGCCCCCGTGGCGCGGCAACCGGTGTCGGCCGAACAGGCGAAATTCCGGGCGGATTCCGCAGTGCCTCGACGGCGGTCGTCCGGCGGGCGACCAGGTGCCGGCGGCACCCGTGCCGCTGGGGCTGGTTGGCGCTTCCGTAGCTGCTCGCGTCCATCGCCGCCCGGAATCTGAAAGATCGTCAACCCTCGGCGGGCGGCGGCTCCTCGTGTGCGTGCTTCAGCCTCATGCGGGCCTCCACCGTCTCCGGGGCCGGCACTTCCGACCAGAAGCGGTGGCACGTCACGAACACGGCGAGTTCCCGCTCGCGTTGGCGGAGCTTCTCCACCTCGGCCTGTTCGTCCGCAGTCCAGCCGGGGGAGGCCGGGCGCTCCACCTTGCGCCAGCCGGTGTGATCACTGAAGCCGTCCAGGGGCTCGACCGACCAGGGCAGCCGCTTCAGCAGGGTCAGGAGCTCTGCCCGGATCTGATGCAGCTCCTCCTGACCGGCCAAGAGGTCGCTCGGGAAGTCATGGATCGCAGCCACGCGGCAATGCTACGCCTGTTCGATTTTTGGATGCGAGTTCCCAGTGGGACTTCATACGAACGTGTCCATCCGGGCGTAAGACGCACGTATGGGGACCGGTCGGCGTACGGGGGCCGGCGTACGGGCGACGGCCAACGCCGACGGTCGTGCCCATCCACGGCGCCGCCGTCGGACCTGCCTGGCGGAAAATCGGGAGACTTGTGCCGTCATGCGCTGCTAGCGTCACTTGATCATGGAGCCGATCGACGAGAAGGCCATACGGGCATCCTTCGCCAATTGCTCGAAGGGTGAGGCGAAACGCATCAGCCTTCCTCGGGATCTGCCGGAACTGCCCTGGACGGACCTTGATTTCCTCGGCTGGCGCGATCCGGGCGCGCCGGACCGCGGATACCTCGTCGCGGCACGTGACGGCCGGCTCGTGGGGGTGACACTCCGGGCGCCGCAGGGCATCCGGCGCGGCTTCACCAAGACGACCGTCTGCTCACTGTGTCTGACCGGGCATCCCGGCACCGGAGTGTGCCTGCTGGTCGCGCCGCGGTCGGGGGCCGCAGGACGGCAGGGGAACACCGTCGGGACGTACGTGTGCGCCGACCTGGCCTGCTCGCTCTACCTGCGGGGCAAGAAGCAGACAGGGCTGAGGGTGCCGTACGAGGAGACGCTGCCGCTCGAGGACAAGATCGAGCGGACCCTCACCAACCTCGGCGCCTTCCTCGACAAGGTCCTCGCCGGCTGAGCCCGTCGGCGGTCCGCCCGCCGGGCGCCGGGCCGATTGTCAGTGGCGGGGGCGACACTGGACGCATGTGCCGCAGCATCAAGACGCTCCGTCCGCCCGTACTCCCCGAAGAGGCCACCGAGGAGGAGATACGGGCCGCCGCGCTTCAGTACGTGCGGAAGATCTCCGGGTTCCGCGCCCCCGCCGCCCACAACCGGGAGGTTTTCGAGCGCGCCGTCGACGTGATCGCGGAGGCGACGGCAGAGCTGCTGGCCGGTCTGGAGGTACGGGGACAGGGGCGGCGGGTCGACGGGACGGCCGAGCGAGCGGCGTCCGTGGCGGAGACGGCCTGAGACGCCCGCCCGCCGACGGAATCGGCCACCGGCCGGTCGTCGCGTAGGCGCCGAAGGGGACGTGCCGGGGCACACCAGGGACGGCGAGGCGGTCGCGAGACGGGCGCACCCCAACGGCGAAAGCGTCGCCGCAGCCTCGCCCCCCGCAGCCTCAGCGCGCCTCTGCCGCCGGCCGCCGCATCACATAGGCCGCCACCACTCCCGCTCCGACCAGCGCGGCGAACGAAAGGGCCGCGGCGAGCCACGTGGTGCCCAGCCACTGGGCGCCGAGGTAGCCGAGGCCGACGCTGTAGGCGGCCCAGGCGAAGCCGGCCAGGGCCGACCAGGGGAGGAACTCGCGGACCTTGCGGTGGGCCGCGCCCGCGCCCAGGGAGACGACCGAGCGGCCCGCAGGGGCGAAGCGGGCGAGGACGACCAGGGCGCCGCCACCCCGGGAGAGTGCCGAGCCGAGTCGTTCCTGCGCGATGCTCAGGCGGCGGGAGCGGGCGATGGCACGGTCCAGGCGGTCACCGGCGCGCCAGGCCAGCCGGTACGCGACCAGGTCGCCGAGCACGGACGCGGTCGCCGCGGACACGATGAGGGCCAGGACGTCGGGGACCTGCTTTGTCATGGCGCCGGAGCCGGCCGCCGTCGCGGTGGCGGCGGCGATCACCAGGACACCGCTCGGCAGAACGGGGAGGAACACGTCGAAGAGGATGGACAGGGCCACCACGGCGTATATCCATGGGCTGCCGGCCAGCGACCCCACACTCTCGAGCACTGAAACTCCCCGGTCGACGGAACAGCGCCGCGGCGTCGCGGGGAGCGGCAAGGGCGGCCTGACAACAGCTGTACAGCGTACGCCTGGCCGCCGGTCCCGGAATCATCGGGGCCTGGTGGGGCCTGGTGGGGCCTGGTGGGGCAGGGCCTGGTGGCCGTCCCGCGTCCCGCGCGCCGCCTCCTGCGCGCCGCCTCCCGCGTCCCGCGCCCCGGCCGAACACGGCGACGGCGCCCGCCCCGCGCCAAGGCGTGCGCGGGAACGAGCGCCGTCATGAGACGACTGCCACCTGGGGCCGCTCCGTCACGCCGTGACCGGCGAGCGCTCCTCCGGGGCCTTTGCCGTCTCCCGAGTTCCTGCGCCGCGGGGCGAGAAGAGCCGGTCCAGGCCGAGCGCACCGGAGCCGGTGAAGACGAGCAGGAGCATCGTCCAGCAGTACAGCGCGGCGAGCTCGCCGCTGTTCTGCAGAGGCCACAGCGCCTCGGGCTGGTGGACCTTGAAGTAGGCGTAGGCCATCGCACCCGACGAGATGAACGCCGCCACGCGGGTGCCGAGGCCGATCGCCACCAGGCCGCCGCCGACGAGTTCGATCACGGCCGCGTACCAGCCGGGCCAGGTGCCCGTCGGGACGGTGCCGCCGCCCATCGCTCCGCCGAGGACGCCGAAGAGCGACGCGGCGCCGTGGCAGGCGAAGAGCAGACCGACGACGAACCGGAAGAGGCCGAGGATGTAGGGCTGGGCGCTGTCGAGACGTAAATGTCCAGTCATGGTGGGGGTTCCTTCGGTTGGGGACGAACCGAGCGAGCCCCAAAGATTAGGGGACCCTAATCAATGGTTGCTAGTTCAACATTCGGCCATCGTTCCGCCTCAGGCGCCACTCCCGCCTCTCCGTCCCCTTCCGTTCCGGCGTGTCCTCCCGCCGCCGCTCCGTCGCGCCCGCCGACGGCCGCACGCAGCACTTCACGTGCCACGGCGTCGGCGTCCGACAGGGTGACCGAGTCCACTCCCGGTCTGGCCCCGGCGGCGGTCACCCAGTGCACCCCCTCCGTGGGCACCCCGTAGGCGAACCGCCGGGGATGCGCACGGCCCCGGCGGTCGACCAGGCGGTATGGGCGCGGTGTCACGTCCAGGCCCCCGGTCTCGTAACCGCCGACGGAATGCGGCCGGCACTGGCCGGTTTTCAGCAGGCGCGTGAGCAGTTCGTCGGCCGTCCGCCGCAGATCCGGTTCCGGCAGCCGCGCCTCGACGAGCGCCGTGACGCGGACGGCGGACCCGGGCACATCGGGGGAGTGGGCGGCGAAGGCGCCCTCCACCGCGCGCACCTCCAGGCGCGGTCCCAGTACCTCCAGCACGCCTGCCTCGATCAGCGCGGCCATCTGCTCGATACGCCGTCGTGGCGGGCCGATCGACAGGAAGGCGTTGAGCGGCGTGTACCAGCGGTCGAGGTGGTCGCGGCGTGAGGCACCGCTCAGGCCCCCGTGGTCGACGATCTGGCGCAGCTCGTTGCGCAGATCGCGCAGCACGTCCAGGGCCGCCTTCCGCGGGCCGACGACATTGCCGAGCGCCGCCTGCACCGCGTCCTCGCGCAGATACGCCAGCAGCCAGTCGCGGAAGTCCTCCGGGCCGGAGAAGGAGCGGTCGCCGTACGGCCGGGAAAGCCGGTCCCACGACCAGCGGTCCGCGGAAGCGATCCCGAACTCGTCGAGGAGGAGCGCCTCTGGGGAGCTGCGGTACGCCGTGCCCAGAAAACGATCCCGGAAGTCCCCGAGGTCCCCGCAGCCCCTGGGGGCGAGCAGCGCCTCGTAATAGACCGTCTCCACCTCCTTGGCGACCAGCGGCCATATCTCCGTCAGGAAGTCCGGCGGATCGCCGGAGTCCGCGCGCTTGCGGAAGCCCGCTATCGCCTCGGGTGTCAGGACGGTCGGCTGGTGTCGCCCGTAGGGGCCTTTGGCGTTGTCGCCGCGGGCCTGGTACGGGACTCCGCGCCGCGATCCCGCGTACAGCCGGGGCTCACGGCCGGACGGCAGATACTGCAGCCCGCCGTCGCCGGGTGCGTAGCGGCCGCCGCGCCCCTCGGTCAACAGGGCCATGTGGTCGAAGAAGTTGAGGCCCAGGCCGCGCAGCAGCACCGGCTCGCCCGGGGCGAGGGCCGACAGGTCCAGGTCGGCGGGGTTGGCGGGCGGGAAGTGGTGCAGGGCGTGGCGCCGCGCGTGCTCGGAGAGCCGCTCCTGTGCGGGCCAGCCGACGACAGGCAGGTGCCCCTGCGCGAGCACCACGGCCGAGAGACCGTGCAGCTCCACGCCGTTGTCGAGTACGAGGTACTGGCGGCCGTCCGGGTGCTGGCGGTCGTCCGGTTCGTCGTCGAGCCCGACCGCGCGCGCCGCGTGCACCTCGACCCGCACCGCGGGCGGCGCGCCGCGCACCACTTCGCCGAAGACCCACTCCAGATAGCCCCCGTAGCAGGCGCGCGTCGGGTAGTCGTCGGGTCCGAGGCCGTACGCGGGGCCACTGCCGTCCGTGTCGCCGTCAGTGCTGCGAGCGTCGCGTTCGGCGGCCCACTCGTACAGGCTGGGGCCCGGTCGTGTCGGCCCCGAGCAGTGGACGCTGTCGTCGGTGAAGAGCGTCACCTGCGAGGCGACCGTGTTCATCAGCAGTTCGGGCGGCTGTGCGGTCCGCCAGACGCGGCCGGCGCCGGGCGGTGACGGGTCGATGACGTGGACGGTCAACTGTCCGCCCGGCGGGAGAAGTTCGGGCGCGGAGGCGCAGAGCCGCTCCAGCACGCTGGTGCCGCGCGGTCCCGCCCCTACGAGGGCGACGGCTGCGCGGGTCCCTCGGGGACCGGGGCCGTCGGACGGTCCTGAGGGGTGGGGGGTCGCGGCAGTCAAAAGTGTGGCTCCCGGAGCATGTGCGGCGGCTTGTGTCGCGGCTGCTGTGGTGCGGTGGCTGCTGCACACAACATCACATACGCACCACAGGCATCACAAGCACCAGCAGGCAGGCAGGCATCACAAGCACCACAGGCATTACGGCTCACCGGGCATCAAGGGGCGAGTATGGACTCCTCCACCTCTTCCAGCCGCGGCCCGCCGCCGCCCTGCCGTCCAGCACGGGCCTGCTCCAGCCGCAGCGCCGCCGAACGGCCGCGCATGGTCAACGTCATCAGCTGGTTGCCGAACCAAGGCCCGCCCGTTTTCCGCCAGTTGATCGTCGGCTTCCCGTTGCGTCCGTGACGGGCGAAGCGTCGCCCCAGCGCCTGGCCCAGCCTGCTCCAGCCGAACCGGAAACCGATCCTGATCGACGCCGGGATGGAGTTGTGCACCGGCGAGCAGGTCAGCTGGAGCACCCGGGCGTCGGGGGCGCGCCCCTCCGGCCAGGACGGCTCCGCGACGTACGCATGGTGGACGTCCCCGGACAGTACGCAGACCGTGGCCGGCGCTCCCGGGCCCGTGCCCGTCTCGGCGACCAGCGCGGTCAGCGCGTCGAACGACGCGGGAAAGGCCGCCCAGTGCTCCAAGTCGGCGCGTCTGCGCACGTCTTCTGCTATCCGTGCCCAGCGCGCACCCCGCTCGCCGCGGCAGAGCGCGGCGTTCCACGCCTCGGCGTCATGGACGAGCGGAGGCAGCAGCCACGGCAGCGACGTGCCGATCAGCAGGTGGTCGAAGGACTCCCGGGCATCCAGGGCCTGTTCGCGCAGCCAGTGCGCCTCGTCGGCGTCGAGCATCGCCCGCTTGTCCTCGTCCAGGACGCGCGCCGCGCGTGTGTCGACCATCAGCAGGCGTACGCGGCCGAAGTCGCGGCGGTAGCTCCAGCGGACCGACGAGGGCTCGCAGTCGGCGCGGGCGGCGAAGGACCGCAGGGTGTCCGTGCCGTCGGGCGTCGACCGGACCGCCGTATACAACTCGTCCCTCTCCAGCTCGTCCGGCGGGAGATTGCCGAGGTGCTGATGGACCCAGTACGACATGAGGCCGCTCAGCAGACGCTCGCGCCACCAGGGCGTGGCCCGCATCGCGGCGAGCCAGGACGCGCTGGTGTTCCAGTCATCGATCACATCGTGGTCGTCGAAGATCATGCAGCTGGGGACGGTGGAGAGCAGCCAGCGCATCTCGGGGTCGAGCCACGACTCGTAATAGAGGTGCGTGTACTCCTCGTAGTCCGCGACCTGGGCGCCCGGTGGCTCTCGCAGGTCGCGGCGGGCGGCGAGCCAGCGGCGGGTGGCCCCCGACGTCTCGTCCGCGTACACCTGGTCGCCCAGGAGCAGCAGCACGTCGGGCCGTTCGGCGCCGGGGTCCGCGGCGAGGCGGGCGGCCAGGGTGTCCAGCGCGTCCGGACCCACCGGGTCCTTCTCGTCGGGAGGCGCGGCGGCCCACCGGCAGGAGCCGAAGGTGACGCGGACCGGCGAACCCTGGACGCCGGGCGTACGGATCGTGCTCGGCGGGAACGGCGAGTCCGGCAGCGGCCATACACGCGCGCCGTCCAGTGTCACCTCGTATGCCGTGCCGGTGCCTGGCGTCAGGCCGGTCACCGGGATGAGCGCGTAGTGGTGCCCGGCGATCTGGAACGTGCGCGCCCGGCCCGAGGACCCGTCGGCGCAGCGCACCTCGGCCGTGCACGGACGGCTCGCCTCGACCCAGACGGTCGCCGACGAGCCGTCCACATATCTGAGCAGCGGTCCAAGGCGCAGCCGTGCCATGGCGATCACCCTCCTCCGTCGCCCCGTACGGTACGGAACGACGGAGGCCGGTGGGGAGCTTCCGGTGAACGGCTGCCCACAATCGGCGGCCGCTCAGGATGATCGATTCAGCAGATGCCGAGAACGATCGATTCAGCAGCCGCTCAGAACGCTGGACAGCGCGCTCTTCTCCGCGGAGTCAACCGAGAGGTCGTAGTAGTACTTCACCTGGACCCAGGCGCGGACGTAGGTGCAGCGGTACGCGGTGCGGGACGGCAGCCAGGTGGCCGGGTCCTGGTCGCTCTTCTCCTGGTTCACGTTGTCCGTGACGGCGATGAGCTGAGGACGGGTCAGGTCGTTGGCGAACGCCTGACGCTCGGAAGTGGTCCACTCGGAGGCGCCGGAGTCCCAGGCCTCGGCGAGCGGGACGAGGTGGTCGATGTCGAGGTCGGACGCGGCGGTCCAGGTCGCGCCGTCGTAGGGGGAGTACCAGCTTCCGCTGGTGGCGGCGCAGGAGGAGTCGGTGACGACGTTCGTGCCGTCGCGCTTGAGGACCGTCTCACGGGTGTTGCAGCTGCCGCTGATGGTGATCCAGTGCGGGAACAGGTCCCGGTCGTAGCCGGTGCGGTCCTCGGTCGCGACGGTCAGCGAGGCGAGGTAGGTGCGGGCTGTGGCGGCGCTCACAGGGGTGGGCAGTGCGGCCTGGGCGGCCGGACCGTTGAAAAGTCCGGTCATGGCTATCAGTCCGGTGAGGCCGGCGAGTATGCTGAGCCGTCGACGCGCGTAGATCTTGGGCATGCGAACTCCCTTGTGGTGGGGGGTAGTTGACCGTGCAGGCGCGTTCAGGGTGGCGGCACCGGGTTTCGAACGGGTGCGCGCCAGGTTAGAAGTTAATGACGCGGACATGACACAACAAGGGGTGTGACGGCCCCGGCTCTCGCCGTCTCGGGACCAATGGCCTGTACACCCGATGCCCCGGGGTCCCGTACCATGGACGGTGCAGAAGGGGAGTAGCCCGATGCCGGACCGTCGACATACTGCTCAGCTCGTCTGAGCCGGCGCCCGGAGGCAGGCCTTGTGGCCGGCCGGCGAGACCTTCGGCAAGCAGTGCCCGTGCACACGTCCGTGTGCATTCATGTGCGCTGCCATGCCGAGGTGTCGCAGTTACGCAAACTCTCGGCGGGTGGCCCCGACCGATTGAGAAATCTTGATCAGCATCAGCGTGATGGCGCTTGTCTTCGGCGTCGTCTTCCTTGCGGAACTGCCCGACAAGACAGCCCTGGCCGGGCTGGTCCTCGGTACGCGCTACCGGGCGTCGTACGTCTTCGCCGGCGTCGCCGCCGCCTTCACCCTCCACGTGGTGCTCGCCGTCGCGGCGGGCAGCGTCCTGACCCTGCTGCCGGACCAGATCCTCCACGCCCTCACCGGCGTGCTGTTCCTGGGCGGCGCCGCCATGCTGCTGATGCAGAAGGGCGGCGATGAGGACGAGGAGATCCGCAAGCCGGAGAACCAGAGCTTCTGGAAGGTCTCGGGCGCGGGCTTCATGCTCATCCTGGTCGCGGAGTTCGGCGATCTGACGCAGATCATGACGGCCAACCTCGCCGCTCGCTACGACGACCCGCTCTCCGTCGGACTGGGCGCCGTCCTGGCGCTCTGGGCGGTGGCCGGCCTCGGCATTCTCGGCGGCAAGGCGCTCATGAAGCGGGTGCCGCTGGCGCTCATCACCAAGATCGCGGCGCTGCTGATGCTGGCGCTCGGTGTGTGGAGTCTGTACGAGGCGGTGGCGGGGTGACGGATTCGTTTTGTATCGTGGAGGAACAAAGTGGCTCCCGCCCGTTTTCCCTGACCGGCGGGCGGGGCCGCTTGACCTCCCGGAGCACCTCGTCCGGAACCCCTGTCCCGCGCTTTGGAGCATGCCGATGACGGCACACGACCCCGCCACCGTTCTGACCGCCCGTGCCCTCCTCCTCGACATGGACGGCACCCTCGTCAACTCGGACGCGGTGGTCGAGCGCTGCTGGCGACGCTGGGCGGACGAGCACGGGCTGGACTTCGACGAGGTCATCAAGGTCGTCCACGGGCGCCAGGGGTACGCGTCGATGGCGCTGCTGCTGCCGGACCGCCCCATGGAGGAGAACTACGCGGACAACGCCCGCGTCCTCGCCGAGGAGACCGCGGACGTCGAAGGCATCGTCGAGATTTCCGGCGCCGCCGCGTTCCTCGCCGCCCTCGCCGGGCTGCCGCATGCGCTGGTGACCTCGGCGGATGTGGCCCTGTCCACCGCGCGTATGGCCGCCGCCGGGCTGCCCCTGCCCCCGGTCCGGATCACTGCCGAGTCCGTCGGCGCGAGCAAGCCGGATCCCGAAGGGTTTCTGAAGGGCGCCGCCGAACTGGGCATCGACCCGGCCGACTGCCTGGTCTTCGAGGACTCCGAGGCGGGGATCCTGGCGGGGCGCTCCGCGGGGATGCGGGTTGTGGGGGTCGGCTCTCGAGCCGCCCAGTACGGGCCGACGGTTCAGGTTCCGGACCTGTCCCGGGTGCGGGTCGAGTCCGGGGCGGACGGGGAGATCCGGGTGCACGTGGGGTGACGGCGCGGGCCCACGCCGGGCGTTGCCCCGGTTCCCCGAGGTGCCCCTCTTGGGGGGGCGCAAGTATCACCGCACGTTGCCGTACGACGTGGGTGGTGCCCACCCGTTCCGCCCTGCGGAACGATTGCCCACAACGGTGGGGGCGGCGTACCCCCACCGGCCCGCAGTCGCCCTACGGTCTGAGGGGACGTGCCGGTGTGTCCGCCCGCAGCGGCCGGTGCTTCTTTCGGCTCCCTGACGACGAACGTTCAGGCGCCGGACCGAGGACGGACATGCCGGCGCGGCCCCGCCCCCAAGACGGGCGGGCGCGCCCCGAGCCGGTGGATCGTCGCGCGAAAAGGCGAGCCCGAGACGGCATGGCGCCCCGAGCCGGAGGCCAGGGGGAACCTCAGCCGTAGCCGGGCCCGACGCCGTCGGGCCCGGCTACGGCTCCGTCGTCTCGCTTTCCAGGCTCCGCCGCGTCTGCGGCCCATACGTCCCGTTTTTCTCGTGGATCCCCCGAGCCCGCTGGTAGCGGCTCACCGCATCCTTGACCGACCGGTCGTACACCCCGTCCGCCTCCCCCGTGTACAGCCCCAACTGCTGCAGCCGCTCCTGCAGCTCGACGACCTCCGGCCCCTGGTCACCGGGCCGCAACACCTGCGAACCGCCGCCCTGCTCCTCAGGCGTCGCGCTGACCGCGCCGGTCGCCGGGGTCGCAGAGGGCGACGCGGCCGCCCCCGTGCCCGCCGCCGCCCCGGACGACGGCGTCGTGGTCGACGTACCCCCGCTCTTCGACGGAGAGGACGAGGGCGAGGAGCCCGGCGACGCCGACCGGCCCGGCGACGGGCCCGCCGGCGCGGAGGCGGCCCCGGACGCGCCCAGCGACGTCGGCGCCGGATCGACCAGGTCGGGCACGCCGGTGCGGGTGTCGTCAGGGACTGCGCTGCCCCGGTCCGGCGTCTCGTAGGAGAACAAGCCGCTGGCGATGGCACCGACGGCCAGTACGGCGACCACCGACCCCACCGCGCCGGCCAACGCGAGACGCCGACGCATCGGGGACCCGCCCCGTTCGCCGGACGGCTCGTACGCTCCGGGGGCGGCGCCCGGCGGTTCTGCAGCCGGGCCTTCAGCCAGAGGGTCGGCCGAGGCCCCGGCTGCCGGGAACAGGTGAACGTCCGCCGGACTCGGCGCGGCAGCCGCAGCTCCCGGCGGGACCGTGACTCCCGGCGGGAGCGCGGCTCTCGGCGGGGCGGATGCCCCCGCCGGAACCGTGGCGTCCGCCTCCGCCCCGGTGTCCGAAGGGACGCCGGCCTCGGCGCCCTGCGGGGCACCGCCCCCGGAAAACGCGACATACGGCCGGATACGCAGCGGGTGGAAGTCCTCCGCCGCGGCCATGTCGGCGGACCTGGCATCCCGCACGGCTTCCGCCGACCTCTCGGCACATGTGCAGGCGGCCGCCCCATCCGCGTCTCGTGCCATGCCGCATTCAGGACACTGCTGTCCACTCACGCTCACTGTTCCGGACCCCTCCCTATGAGCTCCAGCGATTATGCAGACCCGGTCTCGGCGGCCGCACGCGCTTCGAGGACTCAACAGGCCATAACGGGTGACACCTACCAGGATGGAGAGGAACAGGCCCCAGGCCGCCACTGCGGAACAGGCCCCAGGCCACCAGGAGGTGTCCATGTCCGAGGACGTGAGCGACACACGCCCCGCCCGCCCCGGCACCAGCCGGGACGACCACGTCAAGGGCGGAGTGCTCGTCTCGATCGGCGCACTGCTGCTCGGCA
This sequence comes from Streptomyces sp. NPDC002577, assembly GCF_053594815.1. Lineage (NCBI taxonomy): Bacteria > Bacillati > Actinomycetota > Actinomycetes > Kitasatosporales > Streptomycetaceae > Streptomyces > Streptomyces sp. NPDC002577. Next base: position 114,742 of record NZ_JBSFWK010000001.1, read on the forward strand.
TGCTGCTCGCCGCGCTCGACCAGACCATCGTCTCGACAGCGCTGCCGACCATCGTCAGTGAACTCGGCGGTCTTGAGCACCTGTCGTGGGTCGTCACCGCCTACCTGCTCGCCTCGACGGCCGCGACCCCGCTCTGGGGCAAGCTCGGCGACCAGTACGGCCGCAAGAAGCTGTTCCAGGCGGCCATCGTGATCTTCCTGATCGGCTCGGCGCTGTGCGGCATGGCGCAGAACATGCCGCAGCTCATCGGGTTCCGCGCGCTCCAGGGGCTGGGCGGCGGCGGACTGATGGTGCTGTCGATGGCGATCGTCGGCGACATCGTGCCGCCGCGCGACCGCGGCCGCTACCAGGGGCTGTTCGGCGCGGTCTTCGGCGCGACGAGCGTCCTCGGACCGCTGCTCGGCGGGCTGTTCACGCAGCATCTGAGCTGGCGCTGGGTGTTCTACGTGAACCTGCCGGTCGGCATCGTGGCGCTGATCGTGATCGCGACCGCGCTGCACATCCCGCGGCGCGCCATGCCGCACACCATCGACTACCTGGGCACGTTCCTCATCGCCTCCGTCGCCACCTGCCTCGTCCTGGTCGCCTCGCTCGGCGGCACCACGTGGGCCTGGGGCTCGGCGCAGATCATCGGTCTCGCCGTACTGGGCGTGCTGCTGGCCGTCGCGTTCGTCGCAGCGGAACGCAGGGCCGCCGAGCCGGTGCTGCCGCTCAAGCTGTTCCGGATCAGGACGTTCACGCTCTCCGCGGTGATCAGTTTCGTCGTCGGCTTCGCGATGTTCGGCGCGATGACGTATCTGCCGACGTTCCTGCAGATCGTGCACGGCATCTCGCCGACCTTGTCCGGTGTGCACATGCTGCCCATGGTGTTCGGCCTGCTGCTGGCCTCCACGGCGTCCGGCCAGATCGTCAGCCGCACCGGCCGCTGGAAGGTCTTCCCGGTCGCCGGCACGGGCATCACGACGCTCGGACTGCTTCTGCTGCACCAGCTCGACGAGCACAGCAGCACGGGTCTGATCAGCGTCTACTTCTTCGTGTTCGGCTGCGGACTCGGCCTGGTCATGCAGGTGCTGGTGCTCATCGTGCAGAACGCGGTGTCGTACGAGGACCTGGGCGTCGCCACGTCCGGGGCCACCTTCTTCCGCTCCATCGGCGCCGCGTTCGGTGTCGCCATCTTCGGCACGATCTTCGCGAACCGGCTCGGCGACAAACTGACGACCGCGTTCGCCGGCACCCAACTGCCGCCCGGGATCACCCCGCAGGCGCTCGAGTCCGACCCCCGCGGCATCGCGCAGCTTCCGGCCGCGCTGCAACCCGCGGCCCTGCACGCCTTCGCGTCGTCGATCACGGACGTCTTCCTCTACGCGGCGCCGGTCGCCCTGGTCGCCTTCGTACTGGCCTGGTTCCTGCACGAGGACAAGCTGCGCGGCTCGGTGACCGCGCCCGACGGCACCGAGACGATCGCCACCAACCCGGTCCAACGGTCGTCGTACGACGAGGTGGCGCGCGCCCTTTCGACGCTCGGCACCCGCGAGGGGCGCCGCGAGATCTACGAGAAGATCACCGCGAAGGCCGGCTACGACCTGCTGCCCGCGGGGAGTTGGCTGCTCCTGCGCATCAACCGTTACGGCTCGGCCGAGCCCGGCGTACTCGCCGAGCGCAGCACCGTACCGCTGAACATCATCACGGCCGCGGCCCGCCAGCTGGAGGAGCGCCACCTCGCTGTACGCGAGGGCCTGACGCTCGTACCGACGGATCAGGGGCGCCAGGTCGCGGAGAAGCTGGCGAAGGCCCGTGAGGAGTCCCTCGCCGAGCTGCTCGGCGACTGGTGGACCCGCGACCGCCCCACCGATCTCGCGCAGCTCGTCCGGGAGCTCAACGCGGAGCTGTGCGGCAGCGACGGGGAACGGCCGCACGACGGACCGGTCCACAAGGGCCCGCACCCCGGCGTCGAGGCAGGCGTCTGAAGAACGGCCGACCGGACCGGGACCGGCCGCCTCCCGCCCCTGAGGCCGTGAACCTCACGCCCATCAGCTCCCGGCCGAGAACGTCACGCGCATCAGCTCCCGGACGTGAGCGACTTGCCGAACCAGTGCTCGGCGTATTCGTGGCTGTTGTACGCCTCGGTCTCCTCGTAGCCGTGGCGGGCGTACACCGCGCGGGCCTCCACCAGGTCGTGCCGGGTGTCCAGGACGACGCGATCGGCGCCGAGTGCGCGAGCCGCGTCCTCGGCCGCCGCCAGCAGGAGCGCCGCGCCGCCCTTGCCGCGCATCTCCCTGCGTACGAAGAACCGCTTCAGCTCACCCGTCGAGGCGTCGAGCAGCCGCATCCCGGCCGTGCCCGCCGGCTCCCCGTCGTACCGGGCGACCAGCAGCACCCCGCCGGGCGGGGCGAAATCGGCCCCGGTCTCCGCCGCGATGCCCTGCTCCAGCTCGTCGGGCGGCGTCGACCGGCCCTCGTACAGCTCGTACCAGCGGTCGCTGACCTCCGTGTAGTACGCACGCCAGAGCGCGGCCGCCACGGGGGAGTCGAAGGCCTCCGGGGCGACGCTCCACGCCCCCTGCGTGGTGCCGGCCGCCCCCGTGGTGCTTGTCGCCGTTCCCGTCGTTGTGCCCGTCGCGTCGGTCATGGCGCTCATTGTCGGGGCGGCACGGGTGCCCGGCACAAGCGGATTACGGGCGGGGCGGCCCGGAGCAGGGCGGGCGCCGTTTGAGCGCGGGGATCCGGGCAACCCGCCGCAGGGACGGGACCTGCCACGGACCGAGCGACAGGACCTGCCACGGACCGAGCGACAGGACCTGCCACATACCAAGCGACAGAGTCCCCGAGCGACAGAGGCCCCAGCGACGGACCCAGGAGGGCAGCCGGCCATGTCAGGCATGACCATCGTGCTGATAGTGATCGCGGTCGTGATCGTGCTCGCCGCCGGCGGGGCCGTCGCCGCGAGCGCCGCGCTCGGCAGCTCGCGCGGGCTGAAGCGGCGTTTCGGACCGGAGTACGAACGGACGGTCGCGCGCCACGACGGCGACACCAAAGCAGCGGAACGCGACCTCGCGGACCGCGTGAAGCGGCACGGCTCACTCCGTACGCGTCCCTTGGAGCCCGCCGCCCGGGACCGCTATGTCGCTCGCTGGACCTCTACGCAGGAGCGTTTCGTCGACTCGCCGGGCGATGCGGTGGCCGAGGCGGACCGGTTGCTCGCGGAGGTGGCGGCGGCACGCGGATTCCCGGACGGCATGCACTACGAGGAGCAGGTGGCCGCCCTGTCCGTGCACCACGGCCCGCACGTCAACGGCTACCGCCGGGTGCACCGGGTGGCACAGGCGGGGACCGGCGCACTGCAGGGCACCGGGGCCGGTACGGAGGAGATGCGCGCCGCCCTGCTCGACGCACGCGCCCTCTTCGACGACCTGGTGGCCGAGAACGGCACCCGCGCGGACCGGCCCGACGGCCACCGGCACCGCACCGGCCGCAGCGGTGCCGCGGACGGCGCGAGCCGCTCCCACGAGGACCACGGGACCGGGCGCCTCCATGCCCTGTGGGCCTTCAACCGGCACCACCCCAAGAGGAGTTGAGCGGCATGGCCGAGTACGAGGGTATGGGCGGGCTGCTGCCGCCCGATGAATGCGAGAAGCTGACGTTGCGTCTGCAGCATGCCGTCACCGCGTTCGTCGACAGCCCGAGGGACGCGGTCGAGGAGGCCGACGAGGTCCTGCACGAGGCGGTCAACCGCCTGACGAAGACCCTCGCCCACCGGCGCCGTACGATCCGCATCGCCTGGCAGTCCATGGGCGAGGGCGAGGAGCGCACGGCGGACACCGAGCAGTTGCGCCTGGCGCTGCGGGACTACCGGGAGACCGCGGAGCGGGTCCTCCGTCTGTGAGCCTGTGACGGGCGGGCGGTCCGCGCCGAGCGGCCTGCGACGGCGGTCCGGCAGCGATCCGGACAGGTCCGCCGGTCGGTGGCGGCGGCCGGCGGACCGCTCCCGAGCGGCCCCTGCGTGCCGGCAGGGGCCGCCTTGCCGTACTCACCGCAGGGATGTCACTCACCGCTGACGTGACGCCGCTCGTTCCACTCCCGCACCACGGCCTCGACGTCGAACGGCGCCAGCCCCAGCGGAGGACCGGGCGGCGGCCTGCGCAGGGCTTCGCTGATCTTGTCGTTGATGTCGGAGACGATCTGCCGCACCACGCGTTCCGACGGGGCCTCGGCCGCCGCGGCGCGGGCGTCCTCCGCCTCCTTGCGCAGCGCGAGCGTGGGAGGAAGGTGCGAGAGACCCTCGCGGGCCATCTTCCGCTTGATCCACCACAACTCGTCGTGCGTGCTCTCCAGGTCGCGCGGCAGCGGCTTGCCGGCGCCCTCCAGGCGGGCGAAGTCGCCGCGTTCCTCCGCCTCGCGGATCTGCTTGTCGATCCAGGACTCGAAGCTGACACCGGGTGGCTTACGCTCGGTCATGTGCCGATTGTCCCAGCGGGCGCGGCGTAGGCCCAGGGGACGGGCCGAGGAAGCGCCCCCAGGGGCGCGGGCGCTTGTCCGCGCCCTATCATGCGGCCGCGGCGCGGCAACCGCGTCCGGACCTTCCGCGAATCGAAGGAGCGCACGTGCTCGAGCTCACCATGGCCTCGGTGTCGGAGGCGGAAGCGGGTGCGACAGCGGGCATGACCATGGCCGAAGCGCCGAGCACCCCGGGCGCGGTCCTGCGCGTGGGGCGGGACAAGAGCGTGTGCCGGCTCGTGACGCCCGACGACTGGCTGTTCGTCTCGCGGGTGCATCTGGAGTTCGTCTGCGGACCGGACGGGTCCTGGACGGTCACCTGGTTGCGCGGCTCGCATCCGGATCCCTCGTCCGAGGTCCGGCTGGTGATGGGTGGAGCTGTGCACCCCGTCGGGTACGGCGCGACGGTGCCGCTGCCGCGCGGCGGCTCCGGCGAGCTGGTCATAGCCGACCGGAGCCTGCCGCGCAGTGTGAACGTGGGCTTCTACCACGAGGGCTGACGTCCGGGCGGAGCCTCGGGCTCCGGCCTGCGTGCCTTGCGTGGCCGCCCCGTACGCGGCCGCCCGGCTCACGGCCGCCCCTCGAACCGCCCGGGCCTCCGCCTCCGTCTCCACCGCGGGAGCGGACCCCGGCAGCGGCCGACCCGCAGACTCCGCCATGAACCACACCGCAGCGCCGCCGATGACCGCCGCGGCCATCATGCAGTACGCGGGCATCATCACGTTGCCCGTCAGGCCGACGCCGACACCCTCGGCAAGAGCGCCGGCCCGGCCCCGGAGGCGTGCTGCGGCACCACGGCCTGCTGCACCCCCGGCGAGACAGGCCATCGACCCGGCCCGGTCCTGAGAGGTCCCGGGGAGGCAGAGGTCGGCGCAGGGGGGATGTCCCTGCCTCCCCGGAGATCTCGTGGGAGGCAGGTCAAGCGGAGGCGCTGACCTGGAGCTCCTTCACCCCGTTGAGCCACGCCGAGCGCAGGCGGCGCGGGTCGCCGGTCAAGCGCAGGTCCGGCATGGCGTCCGCGATCGCGTTGAAGATGAGGTCGATCTCGAGCGTGGCGAGGGACTTGCCGAGGCAGTAGTGCGGGCCGCCGCCACCGAAGCCGAGGTGCGGGTTCGGGTCGCGGGTGATGTCGAAGACGCCCGGGTCGGTGAAGGCCTCGGGGTCGTGGTTCGCGGACGAGTAGAAGATCCCGACCCGGTCGCCCTTCTTGATCTGCCGGCCGCCGAGCTCGGTGTCCTGCGTGGCGGTGCGCTGGAAGGAGACCACGGGTGTGGCCCAGCGGACGATCTCCTCGGCGGTCGTCGCGGGGCGCTCGCGCTTGTACAGCTCCCACTGGTCGGGGTGCGTCAGGAAGGCGTGCATGCCGTGGCTGATGGCGTTGCGGGTCGTCTCGTTGCCCGCGACGGCGAGCATCAGCACGAAGAAGCCGAACTCGTCGGAGCCGAGATTGCCCTGGTCCTCGGCGGCCACGAGCTGGGTGACGATGTCCTTGGCCGGGCACTCCTTGCGGGCGGCGGCCATGTTCATGGCGTACCCGATGAGCTCGGTGGCGGCTTCGGCGGCCACGTCCTCGGTGATGGCGAACTCGGGGTCGTCGTAGGCCACCATCTGGTTGGACCAGTCGAAGATCTTGGTCCGTTCCTCCTGGGGGATGCCGATCAGCTCGGCTATGGCCTGCAGGGGAAGCTCGCAGGCGACGTTCGTGACGAAGTCGAAGGAGCCGTCCGGGCCCGCGTTCGCCAGGGCCGTCTCGACGATCGAGCCGGCACGGGCGTGCAGGGCCTTCTCCAGCGAGCGGATGGCGCGTGGCGTGAAGCCGCGCTGCACGATCTGGCGGACCCGGGTGTGCTCGGGCGGGTCCATGTTGAGCATGATCAGCCGCTGGACCTCGATCTGGTCGCGGTTGATGTGCTCGTTGAAGCGGATGATCGCGGTGTTGAGGTTCGAGGAGAAGAGGTCGGGGTGCGTCGAGACGTACTTGACGTCCGCGTGCCGGGTGACGGCCCAGTAGCCCTCGTCCTGGAAGCCGGCGATGCCGGGCTGCTGGGCGATCCAACGGACCGGTTCGGTCTGACGCAGCTCGGCGAACTCCGGGAGGGGTACGCGGTGGTGGAGCAGATCGGGATCGGTGAAGTCGAACCCTTCGGGCAGCGCTGGACAGGGCATCGGCAACTCCAGGTTTCCTGGTCTGAAGGCTCTGACGGCCTGACCGTCCCCGGGTCTGACGGTCCATCAGAATATGAAGGTGTCGGCAAGGTAGTAACGGGTTCTATAAGTAGCAAGGGCCGTGACGGGGTGAATTGCGTGCAGGGCGGGTGCAAGGTGCGTGCATGACCCTTGCGGCGCGGGGGTCCGGCTCAGCAGACTGCAAGAGGAACTAGTACGCGTTCTAGTTCGGCGTCCGCCGGTGGGCCGGGACTCCTCTGTGTGGATGCGCGGATGTGCGAGGAGAGGACGACCCCCCATGGCCTCGGAACCCGTCATCGTCGAAGCCGTACGCACCCCCATCGGCAAGCGCGGTGGAGCGCTCGCCAATCTTCACCCCGCCTATCTGCTGGGCGAGACCTATCGCGAACTCCTCGGCCGTACGGGCATCCAGGCCGACTGTGTCGAGCAGATCGTCGGCGGTACCGTCACACACGCCGGCGAGCAGTCCATGAATCCGGCGCGCACCGCATGGCTCACCGTGGGCCTTCCGTATGAGACGGCGGCCACCACGGTCGACTGCCAGTGCGGCTCCTCGCAGCAGGCCTCGCACATGACCGCCAACATGATCGCGGCGGGCGTCATCGACGTCGGCATCAGCTGCGGTGTCGAGGCGATGTCCAGGGTGCCGCTCGGGTCCGGCTCCAAGCACGGGCCGGGCAAGCCCTTCCCCGAGGAGTGGAACGTCGACCTGCCCAACCAGTTCGAGGCGGCGGAGCGCATCGCCCGGCACCGCGGGCTGACCCGCGAGAACGTCGACGCGCTCGGTCTCATCTCGCAGGAGCGGGCCGCGATCGCCTGGTCCGAGGAGCGCTTCAAGCGCGAGACGTTCTCCGTCCAGGTGCCGACGACCGAGGAGGAGCAGGCCGGGGGCCAGGGCATGTGGCGCCTCGTCGACCGCGACGAGGGCCTGCGTGACACCTCGATGGAGGCGCTGGCGCGCCTCAAGCCGATCATGCCGACGGCCGTGCACACCGCGGGCAACTCCTCGCAGATCTCGGACGGCGCCGCCGCGATCATGTGGGCGTCCAAGCGGATGGCGCGGGCGCTCAAGCTCAAGCCGCGTGCCCGTATCGTCGCCCAGGCGCTGGTGGGCGCGGACCCGCACTTCCATCTCGACGGGCCGATCGACGCCACCCGGGCGGTGCTCGGCAAGGCGGGCATGTCGTTGAAGGACATCGACATCGTCGAGATCAACGAGGCCTTCGCTTCGGTGGTGCTGAGCTGGGCGCAGGTCTTCGAGCAGGACCTGGAGAAGGTCAACGTCAACGGTGGGGCGATCGCCCTGGGGCACCCGGTCGGGGCGACCGGGGCGCGGCTGATCGCCACCGCGCTCCACGAACTGGAACGGCGGGACAAGGAGTTCGCGCTGATCGCGATGTGCGCGGGCGGGGCGCTGGCCACGGGGACGATCATTCAGCGGCTCTAGGTGTGCTGCCCGGACGGCTTGGCAACGGCGAAGGCGGCACCCCCGGAGAGGGGGTGCCGCCTTCAATGTCGAGTGGCGGGAGCGGTCCGCCGCTCAGTGCCGGCTGTGCGACTGCCGGCTCAGTACCAGCCGTGCGACTGCCAGAAGTTCCACGCGCCGACCGGGCTGCCGTAACGCGAGTTCATGTAGTCCAGACCCCACTTGATCTGGGTCTTGGGGTTGGTCTTCCAGTCCGCACCCGCGGAGGCCATCTTGGAGCCCGGCAGCGCCTGGACGAGGCCGTAGGCGCCCGAGGACGCGTTCGTCGCCTTGACGTTCCAGCCGCTCTCGTGCTCCACGATCTTGCTGAAAGCCTGGTACTGCGCCGCGTTCGGGATCATCTTGTGCGCGAGCGCCTGGGCGTTGGAGGCGGACGCAGCCGCGGGGGCGGCCTGAGCGGGAGCGGCGGCGAACAGCATGCCGGTGGTGGCGGCGGCCACGGCGGCACCGGTGAGGGCCTTCTTCGGGGAAACGATGGTGCGGAACATGGAGACGATCACAGGGGGGAACCTCTTCGTCGGGTGCAGGGCAGTCGCATGCGGGCCCCGCCGAGCACGGGAGCCGTGCGGAAGGCGGGGGAAATGCGTCGGCGCCGCGGCCCGTGGTGGGCACGTCGGCGCCTGGCGACACATCCAGAGAAACAGGGCGATTCGGGCATTGCAACCACCCCTTTTACTAGTGGGAGTCGCATTCGAGGAGAAGGTCCCTTGCGTGACCCGGCTCTCAATGTGCAGGTCAGGCACCGGAATGCCGCGTTCATGTCACGGCGTTGTCCTACGAAACCGCCTAGTAAGTGACCTAGGGCACGTGTGGCGCCTCACGCCCTCAGGGGCTGATACGTGACGGCTTGCGCGCGAGGCCGTACGCTCCGCGTGCGACGAATCTGGCGAAATGTGACAGACGGCCCACGTCGGATGTGACGGAGTACGCACGCCCGAGGGCGGGTGGACCACTACACCCGGGCTGAAAACGTGACCGGCGCCTCGTCGCACGCGGGCGCTCGACACGAGACAGCCGCCTCGACCGCGACGGGCCATGAGCGGCCGACAGGCTATGAGCGGCCGACGGGCTATGAGCGGTCAGGCGCCTCGAACGTGACCGTCGCCTCGAACGCGGCCCGCCGCGTGGCGCGGCGCAGCGCCTTGAGCAGGGCGGGGCCGAGCAGCAGCGTGAGGACCACGGTCACCGCGGCCCGGCCCAGGTCCCAGCCGAGGGACGTGGCCAGGCAGTACGCGAGGAAACGCGCCAGATTCCCGGCGAGCGTGCCGCCCGGGTCGTACGCGACGCTCGATGTGAGCGAGTCCATGAACGGCCAGCCCGCCAGATTCATGATCGTGCCGTAGCCGAAGGACGCCACGAACCCGTACGCGGTGAGCAGGAGCAGCTCGCCGCGCCCCCGCAGCCGGTCCGGGCCCGGCAGCAGACCGGCCCCCATCGTGAACCAGCCCATCGACAGCATCTGGAACGGCATCCACGGGCCGACGCCACCGGTCAGCAGAGCCGAGGCGAACATCGTCACGGCGCCCAGCACGAACCCGAAGCCGGGCCCGAGCACACGGCCGCTGAGCACCATGAGGAAGAACATGGGCTCGATCCCCGCGGTGCCCGCGCCGATAGGCCGCAGCGCCGCGCCGGTGGCGGCCAGTACGCCCAGCATGGCCACCGCCTTCGGGCCGAGCCCGGACTCCGAGACGGTCGCCGCGACGACCCCCACGAGCAGTACGAGCAGCGCCGCGAACAGCCAGGGTGCGTCCTGGGCGTGCGCGCTGAGCCCCGAGCCGGCCTCGGCGAAGAGGGGCCACCCGAAGGCGGCGATCCCGATGGCGCTGACGAGCGCGAGAGCGCCCACGGAACGGGGTCCCAGGCGGACGGCCCGGACCTGGGGCGCGGTTCGGCCGGTCATGCCAGCGCCTCCCGCACCTGGGACACCGTCAGCCACTGCTGCGGTGCCAGCACCTTGGTGACCTGGGGCGCGAAGGAAGGCGACGACACGACGACTTCGGCGGTCGGGCCGTCCGCCACGATCTCCCCGTCGGCGAGGATGGCGACCCGGTCGGCCAGTTCGGCGGCGAGCTCCACGTCGTGCGTGGCCAGCACGATGGCGTGGCCCTCGGCCGCGAGGCCGCGCAGGACGGACACCAGCCGGGCCTTCGCCGCGTAGTCGAGACCGCGGGTCGGCTCGTCGAGGAGCAGCAGCGGCGGCCGAGCCGTGAGCACCACGGCCAGGGCGAGCGCGAGCCGCTGCCCCTCCGAGAGGTCCCGCGGATGCGTGTCGTCCGCGATGCCGGGCAGCAGCTCGGACACCAGTGCGCGGCACGTGCCCGGCGCCGCGCCCGCGTCGCCGTCGGCGGCCGCGCACTCGGCGGCCACCGTGTCGGCGTACAGCAGATCGCGCGGCTCCTGCGGTACGAGACCGACGCGCCGCACCAGCTCACGCGGCCCCGCACGGTGCGGCACCAGGCCGCCGACCCGCACCGAGCCCGACGTGGGGGCGACCAGGCCGACGAGCGTGGACAGGAGGGTGGACTTCCCGGCGCCGTTGCGCCCCATCAGCGCGACCGTCTCACCGGGAACGGTGGAGAACTCCACGTGACGCAACGCCTCGACCCTGCCGCGCCGGACGCCGAGCCCCTCGACGAGGGCTACGGGCTCGGCGCCCGGTGTCGCGGGTACCTCCGGTACGCCGCGCCTGCCGTTCCGGCGCCGCCACAGGGCCGGCCGCGGGCGAACCCGGCGCGGGTCCGGGCCGGGCTGGGACGGCAGCGCGGGGTGGGGGTGGACCTGGTCCGTACGGGCAGGGGACGTGTCCGTACCGGATCCCGCCCCGCTCGCGTGGCCGCGGGACGGCCCCGGCTCGAGCCCCGCCAGCCGTTCCCGCAGCGCCCCCGCCCGCCGCCGGGCGTCCCGCACCGTGAGCGGCAGAGGCGACCAGCCGGCCTGCCGCCCGAGACCCACCACCGGCGGGTACACGGGCGAGACGGCCATCATCTCGGCGGGCGTACCGAGCACCGGCGCCGCGCCCGGTTCAGGCAGCAGCAGGACCTGGTCCGCGTACTGCACGACCCGCTCCAGCCGGTGCTCGGCCATGAGCACGGTCGTACCGAGATCGTGGACGAGCCGCTGGAGCACGGAGAGGACCTCCTCGGCCGCCGCGGGGTCGAGGGCGGACGTCGGCTCGTCGAGGACCAGCACCCGAGGATGCGGGGTGAGGACGGAGCCGATGGCCACGCGCTGCTGCTGCCCGCCGGACAGCGTGGCGATGGGCCGGTCGCGCAGATCCGCGAGGCCGAGCAGATCGAGCGTCTCCTCGACGCGCCGGCGCATCACGTCCGGCGCAAGACCCAGCGACTCCATGCCGTACGCGAGTTCGTCCTCGACCGTGTCCGTCACGAAGTGGGAGAGCGGGTCCTGGCCGACGGTCCCGACGACGTCGGCGAGTTCGCGCGGCTTGTGAGTACGGGTGTCCCGCCCCGCGACGGTGACGCGGCCGCGCAGCGTGCCGCCCGTGAAATGCGGCACAAGCCCGCTGACGGTCCCCAGCAACGTCGACTTGCCGACCCCGGACTCCCCGACGACCAGCACCAGCTCGCCCTCGGGAACGGTGAGGTCGACCCCGCGCACGGTGGGCCCGGAGGCGCCTTCGTACGTCACGGAGACATCCTCGAAACGGATCATGAGGGTTCCTTGGAGAGGTCGGGCCGGGGTGCGGGGGAGGCTTCCGAAGGGGCTGCGGCAAAGGCGTGCGGCGCCGGTGCGGGTGCGGGTGCCACGAGCGCCGGAAGCAGCCCCAGCAGCACGGCCGCCGCGGGCAGCAGCGGCAGGGTGGGCGCGGTCAGCGGTACGACGCCGGGGCGGAGGGCCGCCGGATCGTACGAGGCGGAGACGATCAGTACGGCCGCGACCGCCAGCCCCGAGCCGGCAACCAGCCACGACCGGACGCCCCACGCGTCCGGCCGGTACCGGGTGCGCACGGAGCGGCGGCCGCCCAGCCACAGTCCGGCCAGCGCGGCCACGAGCCCGGCGAGCAGCACGGGCAGGCCGTAGACCGTGCCCTCCGCGGTGAGCAGCCCGTACGTTCCGGCGCACACACCGATGAGCCCGCCCAGGGTGAGCACGGCCGTGGTGCGCCGGACGGCGTTCGGGACCCGGGCGGTCCGCCCGTACCCGCGCGCGTCCATCGCCGCGGCCAGCGCCACCGAACGCTCCAACGCGCCCTCCAGAACCGGAAGTCCGACCTGCAGCAGACCCCGCAGGCCACGGTCCGGACGCCCGCGCAGCCGCCGTGCGGCCCGCAACCGCTGCACGTCCGCGATGAGATGCGGCGCGAAGGTCAGCGCGACGACGACGGCGACGCCCGCCTCGTACAGCGCACCGGGCAGCGACTTGAGCAGCCGCGCCGGATTGGCGAGAGCGTTGGCGGCGCCCACGCAGATCAGCAGCGTGGCCAGCTTCAGTCCGTCGTACAGCGCGAAGACCAGGGACTCGGCGGTCACCCGGCCGCCGAGGCGCACGCCCTGCGCCCAGTCGGGCAGCGGGACTTCGGGCAGGGCGACGACGGTGTGCGTGCCGGGAATCGGCGATCCGAGGAACACCGCGAACCCCAGCCGGATCCCGATCACCACAAGACCGAGCCGGACGAACGCCCCGTAGGAGCGCGCCCAGGGCGCCTCCGTCCGCCGCACCGCAACCACGTACCCGGAAACCCCGATGAGCAGCGCGAGCAGCAACGGGTTCGAGGTGCGCGACGCCGCGGTGCCGAGGCCGAGCGCCCACAGCCACCAGGCGCCGGGATGCAGGGCGTTGCTGCGGTTCGCCCGGGGGGCGAGCCCGCGGCGGGGTGCGGCCGCCTGCTGTGCCGTGAGCCGCAGCGGGTCGGGTGCTCCGCCGCCGCGTTGTGTGTGCTCGCCGGTGGTCATCGTCGTCGCCGCCCCGGTTCAGCCGCGGCGACGGCGCGCCTGCCACACCGCGGCGGCGCCGAGCAGGACGACGGCGGCGAGGCCGCCGACGAGGCCCAGCGAGGGACCACCGTCACCCTCCGCACCGTCCGAAGCGGACGTGGACGTGGAATCCGCTGCCGGAGAGGAGGCGGAACGGGAGGCGGAACGTTCACCGGAACCGGACGACGACACCTGCTCACCGCACCCTGTCTTCGGATAGCCCGCGATGGCGCACAGCAGCGCGCTGCTGTCGTACCGCAGCGGCCCCGCGACGGCGGCGAGCGCGTCGGCGGTGGTCGCGTCGTCGGCGACCCGCGCGCAGGCGGTACGCGGCTCCGGCGGCGTCTCGCCGTCGGGCGCGTCATCGGCCGTGCCGAAGTCGAGGACGAGCGCGACCCGCTTGGTGCCGTCCTTCGCCGGGGTGTTGGCGCAGATCGCGGCGAAGCCGGCGTCACCGCGCGGCTTCGAGGCGTCCTGCGAGTCCTCGCTCACCGCGAACCGGAAGCCCTGCACAGCGCCGTCCTCGGGCCGCACGTACGACGGCCCCTGGGTGGCATACGTCCATGCGCCGCCGTCCCGCTCCCAGAACGACCAGTAGCGGTAGCCGGCGGCCTGCGCCTGCCCGGCCGTGCCGAGCACACCGCCGAGCACGGCGACCAGCACGCCGAGGACGCCGAGGCCCCGCAGGGGCAGGCGCCGCCGTATCAGGTACCGCGGTGTCACAGCTGCTGCTTCTTGTTGCGGCCGCTGAGCAGGAAGCCGATGCCGATGCCGGCGACGAGGCCGACGCCGATGATCCACCAGACACCGAGACCGCTGTCGTTCTGCTTCTCGTCCTTGGTGGCCTTGTTCGCCTTGCCGGTGCTTTCGGCGGCCTGCGGGGCCGGTCCGGTGGCGTTCAGCTGCCGTACGAGATCCTGGCCGCCGAACTCGCGCGGGTCCGCGCCGGACGCGTGAGCGGCGAAGATCAGCTGGGCGTACGCGGCGGGACCGCTCTGCTCGGCCCAGTCAGCGGAGTTCTCCTCCAGCCACTTCAGGGGCTTCTGCGCCTGCTCGGCCCCGCCCTGTGCGGCGAGGGCGACGACGGCGTCCGCGGTGTTGCCGTAGTCGGGCTGGTCCTCGGCACCGGCGAGCGCGGACTTCAGGTAGCCGTCCTTCTTGACGGCCCCCGCCAGGTAGGAGGCGCCGTTGGCCGCGGCCTGCTGCGGGGTGAGCGTGCCGGAGTCGGTGCAGACGGCGGCCTCCGCCGCCTTGTCGCCCGCCTTCGTCACCAGGCCCTTGCCCAGAGTTCCGATCACACCCGCGGCCGTCGCGTCCGCGTTGGCCGCCAGTTTGCCCTTCTTGTCCGGCTGGTAGGCGAAGGCGCCCGCGCCGTCGCCGTCGCACGGGAGCGACAGCTTCAGCAGTGCGTCGTACGGCGACTTGCCGCCCTTCACGACCTCGGCGGGCTTCTCACCCGCAGTCACCAGCGCCCCGATGACGACGGACGTCGAGTTCGCGTCGCTGGCCCCGCCCGCCGAGTACCCCCAGCCGCCGTCCGCGTTCTGCACGGACTTCAGCCAGGCGACGGCCTTCCCGGTCTCGGTGTCGTGCCCGCCGAGCGCGGCGAGCGCCTGCACAGCGGCGGCCGTGCTGTTGGTGTCGACCATGAGCTTGGCGTCGCACGCCTTGGTGGTGTCAGCGCGGTACGCGGCGAACGCGCCGTTCGCGCACTGCTGCCCGACGAGCCAGTCGACGGCCTTCGTGGCGGGCTTCACACCCACGGTGTCCTGCGCGAGCAGCGCGAGCGACTGCCGCCACACACCGTCGTACGTCGGGTCGGACGTGCCGTAGAGCCCGGAGGGAAGCGCGACGGACGGGGACGGGGAAGCGTCGTCCGCGAGGGCGGCCGGGGCCGCGGCCGTGCCGATCGCGGCGACGGCTGCCAGTACCGCGGCGCTGCGGCGAACATTCATGATCGGCGGGTGCCTCTCCCTGACGGGGAGCCGGGCAGCACGGGCCCAGGCAGGCACCGGCGGCTCCGGCTCCGTATACCTCGACGGTGCCGGTCACCGGCGGGTGCCGGTGACGCGAGCCGGTCACGCTCCACGGGGCATTCCGACTCGCCGACGAGCGTCACCCTAGGGCGACGACGACGGCTCACGGCTGCGGGTCAGCGCCGGATTTGCACCGGCTTCCCCCCGTACGAGCATGATGACGACGGGCTTACTCTACCGGCCCGTACGGGAAGCCCTACTGGCCCGTAGGGCGAGGCTTCCGGCCCGTTCGTTCCTTGAGCTGCTCGTAGATCGCATCCTCCATGCCCTCGGACGTCAGTTCCCGACCGCTGTTGAAGACGGGGAGGGGGCGGCTATGCCGGTCTTCAGGCATGGTCACCCCGCGCAGCAGCGCCCCGACCCGCGCGGCGACGGCGACGGTGTCCACCGGACCACTGGTGTCGACCGTCGCAAGTGGCCCACCTAGCCGCAGCGGCCCCGGATACGACTCCCGCAAATCCGCGACCTGCGCGGCGACCTGCTCCTCGTTCAGCTCGGGGTCGAGATGCCCGGGATGCCGTCGCCGCGCCCGGAACCGCTGGGCCGCGAGCTCCGGATCGCAGTCGCAGTGCACCTCGACGAGCGGTGCCCCGAGACTGCGCAGGCGCGCGGGGGCCGTGTCGTGGTGCCACCAGTTGACCAGCACGGCCCGCCCGGCCTCCGCCGCGAGCGCGAAGAGCACCTCATCGGCGGCCCGGCTCAGCCGCTGCCGCCACGCGCTGTCGCCGACGCCGAGCGAGTCGTAGAGGGCTTCGAGGATCGTGTCCTTGTCGATGACAGGCAGCCCGAGGCGTGTGCTGATGCCGAGTGCCAGGGTCGTCTTGCCGCTGGCGGGCAGCCCGGAGACGATCACGAACGCCTTGTCGGTCATGGTCCATTCATACCGCCCTCGATGCGCCACGACCCGGGTTCAGCGTCCCCTGGCGGGAGTTGGCGGGGTGGAGCACATGCGGTGCATGGCGGGGCGGGCGAAAGGCAGGCGTGCAGGGTCGACCGTAGCCGGCTGTCGAGCCGGGTGCGCTCGTCGCGGCTCTTGTGAGAAGGCGGGAGGAGCGCGAACGGAGCGGCGACGGTGAGGATGAGCCGTCCCGTGGACTCCAGATCTGTGTGAAAGCGCAGCACACCGAGTCGCTCGTACAACCAGTGCAGTGCCTGCCTGTGCAGGGGCGTGGCCGGGTCGGTCAGCACCTTGAGGAGCAGGTCGGGAGCCGTCCGGGCGGTTGCCTCCGTCACCGGGTGTTCCCGTACCAGGCGTGCGGCGAGGAACGGGCGGTTCGTTCCGGCCAGCCGCGCGACGTGGGCCAGCGGTACGCGACGCGGGCCGTACCTGGCCATGGTGTCGAGGACTGCCCGGTGGACCTGGGTCATTCCTGGTGGCGCGTGGTCGGGCATGAGGGCACCCTGCCGTGAACCGGCGGGGTGAGACACCATCTCGCAGGAATGTGACACTTGGGGGTGAGAGTGTCACATTGTGGCGACGTGGTGGTCAGGGGAGCCAGGTGAGGAATGCCGACCAAGCCACGGAATTCAAGGGGAGGGAGGGACGTTCCGGGTCCTTGGAGTCGCGGATGTGGACGACCGTCGGCCCCGAGCCGGGGCCTTCGAGGGCGACTTCAACGCATTCGCCGCCTGCACTGCTGCTGTAGCTGGACTTGAACCACCGCAGGGTGCTGGTCACTGCTCTTCTCCTGCCAACCGCTCGATGAGGCCCAGCGATTCACGCGGGCCGAGGGCTTGTGCCCGGATCTTCGCATAGCGCTGCGTGTATGTACTCACCTTTTCCGGGTCGCTGAGCACGAGGCTCTCGTCCTGCACCTCCAGGTAGACCAGGTGGTCGAGGATGAGGGTCTCGATGAGTGTCATCGGGCCACGATCTCCCGCATGCTCGCCGTGCTGGCCGCAGTCCAGAGGCAGTACCTGGCCAGTGACATTACGACGCCGGCCGCACTCGGCGAGGCGCATCAGCTGCTCTCGCATGATCTCTCGGCTGCCAATGGTGCGGTGCAGCACGGACTCGTCGGTGATCAGCTCGATCAGGGCGACCGGCTCACGGTCGAAGATCCCCTTGCGGGACATCCGAGTCTCGACCAGTTCGGTCACCCGCTGTTCGAGCAGGGGCGGGAAGCCGCCACGGATCAGTGCACGCGCGTAATCCTCGGTCTGAAACAGGCCGTGGACCACCGTCGTGACGTACGACGACAACGTCACCGCCTTCTGCTCCAGAAGTGCGAAGTCCTGAACGGCGCCGGATACTTGTCCAGTCGAACATACGGCCGGGCCTTCTCGAAGAGCCCGAGCCCTGCCCCGATCGCACCCTCAAGCTTGACGAGCATGTCGTCGCTCGCGGGCTGCGCGCACGTCTCCATCGCGCTCACCGCCGACCCCGTATAACCGATCCTCTTGCCCAACTGCTCCTGGGACAGCTTCTGCTGCTCGCGCATCGTGCGCGCGATCTCGGCGACGTACCGCGTGGTCGTCCCGGCCGTCTGCTTGTTCTCTGCTCGAGACATTGCGAACCAACGCCCCTCAACCAGTCTCAACCCCGGTCAACCGGAAGCCGAACACTTCGGACCGTGGTCGACGATCCACGCTCGGTCATGGAAAACGCTAATGGCAGCCACGGACACTGACCTCATGAATACGCAAAGTCACGAGGTCAACCTCAGTTGGCTGCCCGCCACCGGCTTCCAACTCCGCAAGGCCGGGGTGCAGTTCGACGCCGTGCGCGTCTACGGGGACAACGGCCGGGATCTCGCGGACACCCTCGCGAGGATGACGGGTGGTGACCCCGGTCCGGTCGTGGAGGAAGCCAACGGCCGCCGCTCGGTGTACTTCGTAGGCTCGGTGCATGCAGACGGGTCCACTGGTCGGCTCAGGTCGTACGGCGGATGTGTACGCCATCGACGACGAACGGGTGCTCCGGCGGTACCGGGACGGCTACGGGGGTGCAGCCGCCGAAGCAGTCG
The DNA here is from genome assembly GCF_053594815.1 of Streptomyces sp. NPDC002577. Lineage (NCBI taxonomy): Bacteria > Bacillati > Actinomycetota > Actinomycetes > Kitasatosporales > Streptomycetaceae > Streptomyces > Streptomyces sp. NPDC002577. The sequence continues at coordinate 132,848 of NZ_JBSFWK010000001.1, forward strand.
TCATGACCTATGTGCTGAGCCACGGCTACCCGGTGCCGAAGGTCAGGGCGGGCACCGTCGCTGACGCCGAGCTTGTGATGGAGCGGCTGTCCGGGCCGACCATGCTGGAGGCGCTGGCCGGTGGCGTGCTGACCGCGGAAGTGGCGGGGGCGACGCTCGCGCGGCTGCTGCGCGAGCTGCACGCCCTTCCGGCCCGTGTATCGGACGACCCCGGTGAACGTGTCCTCCACCTGGACCTGCACCCGGAGAACGTACTGCTCACCCGACGGGGCCCGGTGGTGATCGACTGGGCCAACGCCGAGGAGGGGCAGCCGGCCCTGGACTGGGGGATGTCGGCGATCATCCTGGCGCAGGTTGCCGTGAGCGCGGAGCCTCGCGCGCAGATGGCCCACGAGGTGCTGGTCGCACTGCTCGCCGACTGCGAGGACCCGGCTGCCCTGACGGATGCGAACTCTGGGGGCCTGCCCCAGGCCGTGGAGCGGCGGGCGGCCAATCCCACCATGCGGCGTCGCGAGGTGGAACTCCTCGACGAGGCACAGACCTTGATACGCGAAGTTCTTGCTCGGCTCGGTCGCTGAACCGCCAGCGGGCCTGGGAAACGGCCAAAGGGTGCCGAGGCCGCGTACAGCGCTGTCACACCGCCACGTACGTCACCGGATCGCTCCCGGTCACCGCCTCCGCCCGCCCCAGCTTCACCAGGCGGCGCAGGTGGGCCTCCGCCTCCGAGACCGCGATGCTCCGGGAGCTGTGGGGGATCTCGTCCCAGGGGCGGTTCCACTCCATGCGCTCGGCCAGTTGCCAGGGGGTGAGGGGGTGGACGAGATGGCTCAGGAGGTCGGTGAGGCGGGCCTCGTGGTGGGTCAGCAGTTCGCGTACGCGGGACGCGGCGTCCGTGAAGGCGTGCTGGTGGGCGGGGAGGATCTCCGCCGCGCCCAGGCGGCCGACCCGCTCGAGGGAGTCGAGGTAGTCGCCCAGGGGATCGGCCACCGTGGTGTCGTCCGGGTCCTCGTACAGGCCGATGTGCGGGGTGATCTCGGGCAGCAGATGGTCGCCGGAGAAGAGCCGGCCGCGGCCGGGCAGGCCCGCCGGGTGGTCCTCCTCCAGGTGCAGGCAGACGTGGCCGGGGGTGTGGCCCGGGGTCCAGATCGCGCGGAGGCGGCGGCCGGGCAGGTCGAGGAGTTCGCCGGGGATGATCTCGCGGTCGGGGAGGGCCGCCTCGAAACCCGGCAGCCTGGGCATCCGGCCGGAGGCGCGGACGGCGAGCAGCGGCGCCACGTGCTCCTCGGGAGCGCCGACGGCGATGAGTTTGCCGGTCATGTAGGCGAACCAGCGGTCGGGCGAGTTCTCGCGGGTGCGGCGTACGAGGGAGGCGTCCGCCGCGTGCATGGCGATCCAGGCGCCGGACGCCTCGCGGACCCTCGCCGACAGGCCATGGTGGTCGGGATGGTGATGGGTGATGACCACGCCGTGGATCTCGGAGGGCGACGTGCCGCAGGCCGCCAGGCCGTCCGCCAGCGTGTCCCAGGAGGTCGGGTCGTCCCAGCCGGTGTCGATGAGCACCGGGCCCCGGTCGGTGTCGAGTACGTACACCAGCGTGTTGCCGAGAGGGTTGTCCGGGATGGGGACCTGGATGGAACGCACGCCGGCGCCGTGGTCGGTCACCCTTGTCATCGGATCCCCTTACGTATCGTCAGGTCTGCGTCCAGTGCGCCGAGTTGCCCTGCCGGCTCGCTCGCGCTTCTCACTGTAGTAGAACCCGTTCCATCGGTCGCCAGGGTTCCCCTCGTGTACGGCTCCGGTGCCACCCCCTTGTCGCCTGTGGATTCCATGGACTCCTCCTACTAGAACTGGTATCAGTTCTGAAACAGCGTCAGGAAATGTGATCGCCGCAGGATCGTCGCCCAGCGTCGCCCAGCCCCCCAGGAGGCAGTCGGCCATGACCGAGCTCGTGGAACACGGACAGCTGTTCATCGGCGGGGAGTTGACCGACCCCCTCGGCAGGGACGTCATCGAGGTGGTGTCGCCGCACACCGAAGAGATCATCGGCCGCGTGCCGCACGCCGCACCCGCCGATGTCGACCGCGCGGTCGCCGCCGCGCGCAGGGCGTTCGACGAGGGGCCCTGGCCTCGTATGACGCTCGACGAGCGGATCGAGGTCGTCAGCCGGATCAAGGACGCGATCGCGGTACGCCACGAGGAGATCGCCCGCGTCATCTCCTCCGAGAACGGCTCCCCGTACTCCTGGAGCGTCCTCGGGCAGGCGCTCGGCGCGATGATGGTGTGGGACTGCGCCATCACGGTCGCGCGCTCCTTCACCTATGAGGAGGAGCGGGCCGGCGTCCTCGGGAGGATCCTCGTCCGGCGGGAGCCCGTCGGCGTCGTGGCCGCCGTGGTGCCGTGGAACGTCCCGCAGTTCACGGCCGCCGCCAAGCTGGCGCCCGCGCTGCTCGCGGGCTGCACCGCAGTCCTGAAGCCGTCGCCTGAGGCGCCCCTCGACGCGTATGTCCTCGGTGAGATCGTCAAGGAGGCCGGGCTGCCCGAGGGCGTCCTGTCGATCCTGCCGGCGGACCGCGAGGTGAGCGAGTACCTGGTCGGGCACCCCGGCGTGGACAAGGTGTCCTTCACCGGGTCCGTCGCCGGGGGCAAACGCGTCATGGAGGTGGCATCCCGCAACCTCACGCGCGTGACGCTGGAGCTCGGCGGCAAGTCGGCCGCCGTGATCCTGTCGGACGCCGACCTCGACACGACCGTGCAGGGCATCGTCTCGGCCGCCTGGATGAACAACGGCCAGGCCTGCGTCGCCCAGACCCGCATCCTTCTGCCGCGCTCCCGCTACGACGAGTTCGCCGACGCCTTCACCGCCGCGGCGAGCGCTCTCGTGGTCGGCGACCCGCTCGACCCGGCCACCCAGGTCGGCCCGCTCGTCGCCCGGCGCCAGCAGCAGCGCAACCTCGACTACATCCGTATCGGCCAGGAAGAGGGCGCCAAGGTCCTCACGGGAGGCGGGCGTCCGGCAGGCCTGGAGTGCGGCTGGTACGTCGAGCCGACGCTCTTCGGCGACGTCGACAACTCCATGCGGATCGCCCGCGAGGAGATCTTCGGGCCGGTCGTCTGTCTTCTCCCGTACGGCGACGAGACGGAGGCCGTGAAGATCGCCAACGACTCCGACTACGGTCTGAGCGGCAGCGTCTGGACGGCGGACGTGGCCCACGGCATCGACACCGCCCGCCGGGTCCGCACGGGCACCTACTCCGTCAACACCTTCAGCCTCGACATGCTCGGCCCCTTCGGCGGCTACAAGAACTCCGGGCTCGGACGGGAGTTCGGGCCCGAGGGGTACGGCGAGTACCTGGAGCACAAGATGATCCATCTGCCCGCCGGGTACGAGTCGCCTGCCGCTGCCGCTGCCGCTGCCGCTGCCGCTGCGGACGAGGGGGCGGAGGGCTGATGGGGGACCGCTGGCATGTGGAGGTGGACCGTTCCCTCTGTATCGGCGCCGCGATGTGTGTGAACCACGCCCCGGACGGCTTCCGCCTCGACTCCGCCCGTCAGTCCCACCCCGTCGCCCCGGACACCGACGCCAACGAGGCCGTGCTCGCGGCGGCGGAGGGCTGCCCGGTGGAGGCGATCGCGATCACGCTCCTCGGGTCGGGGGAGCCGGTCTTCCCGCCCGAGGAGTAGTCCCGCTTACCGCGGTGGCGACGTGACGTCGATCAGACGGCACACCATCTCGATGTCGATCTTGACCTGGGCGATCGAGGCGCGGCCGGAGAGCCAGGTGATGAGCGCCGAGTGCCAGGTGTGGCCTATGACACGGACCGCGGAGAGCTGGTCGGAGGTCGGGTCGTCGATGCCCATGGCGTCCAGGATGATCGCCGTCGTCTGGCGGGAGACCTGGTCCACCTCGGGGCTGACGCTGCGGTCGGCGAACGTCAGGGCGCGCACCATGGCGTCGGCGAGGTGCGGCTCGCGCTGGAGGGCGCGGAAGGCCCGCATCAGGGTCTCGGCGACCCGCTCCGCGGGCGACTCACCGGACGGCGGCCGCTTGCGCAGCGTCGTGTGCATGTGCTGCAGCTGGTCCTGCATGGTGGCTACCAGCAGATGGATCTTCGACGGGAAGTACCGGTAGAGCGTGCCGAGCGCCACCTGCGAGGACTCGGCCACCTCGCGCATCTGCACGGCGTCGAAGCCGCCCCGGCTCGCCAGTTGCGCACTGGCGTGCAGGATCCGGCGGCGGCGCGCCTCCTGACGTTCGGTGAGCGGAGGGGTCGCCGATTGCGCGATCTTGACTTCCGCAGGCATAGGTCCCGTTCCATGACGTTCAGCTGCAAGAGCGAGGAAGAACACGGAAAAGCGATGACACAGCATGGCAGGGCGTGGCCACAGTGGGTGCCGGCCGTGGTGCGAATCACCTGATCCGCCGCTCACAGCGCGGCTACCTGCCGGTAGATTCAGTGGTCCTTGAGGGATCAAGTCTGAAACTTGTTCTAGATTACCGCCCACGCGTAGTCTCGCGTGAAAGTCTCGTGAGAAGGGGGCCCGCAGTGACCGCTGAGGCCATGGGGGCAGGCTCTCGTGCAGGCTCCGCCGACCTCGCCGGTGACCGGCCGCTGCGCATCGCACTTCTCACCTACAAGGGGAACCCGTTCTGCGGAGGCCAGGGCGTCTACGTACGCCACCTCTCGCGCGAGCTCGTCCGGCTCGGCCACCAGGTCGAGGTGATCGGCGCCCAGCCCTACCCGGTGCTCGACGAGGGAGAGGGACTCGAGGGCCTCACGCTCACCGAGCTGCCCAGCCTCGACCTCTACCGGCAGCCGGACCCCTTCCGCACGCCGAAGCGCGGCGAGTACCGCGACTGGATCGACGCCCTCGAGGTCGGCACGATGTGGACCGGGGGATTCCCCGAGCCGCTCACCTTCTCGCTGCGTGCCCGGCGCCATCTGCGCGGGCGAAGTGGCGAATTCGACGTCGTCCACGACAACCAGACCCTCGGATACGGGCTGTTGGGCGGCGTATCGGCGCTCGGCGCCCCGCTCGTCACCACCATCCACCACCCCATCACCGTCGACCGGCAGCTGGAGCTGGACGCCGCCCAGGACTGGAAGCGCCGTGCGTCCGTCCGCCGCTGGTACGCCTTTACGCGCATGCAGAAGCGCGTCGCCCGGCGGCTGCCGTCGGTGCTCACCGTCTCCGGGACGTCGCGACAGGAGATCGTCGACCATCTCGGCGTGCGTGAGGACCGCATCCACGTCGTGCACATCGGGGCCGACACCGACCTGTTCTCGCCCGACCCCTCGGTGGCCGAGGTGCCGGGCCGGATCGTGACGACGTCCAGCGCGGACGTACCGCTCAAGGGGCTCGTCTACCTGATCGAGGCACTGGCGAAGCTGCGGACCGAGAACCCCGCGGCGCACCTCGTCGTCGTCGGCAAGCGCGCCGAGGACGGGCCGGTGGCCCAGGCCATCGAGCGGTACGGGCTCGAAGGCGCCGTCGAGTTCGTCAAGGGCATCTCCGACGCCGAACTCGTCGACCTGGTGCGGTCCGCCCAGGTCGCCTGCGTTCCCTCCCTGTACGAGGGGTTCTCGCTGCCCGCCGCGGAGGCCATGGCGACGGGTACGCCCCTCGTCGCGACGACGGGCGGAGCTATCCCGGAGGTCGCCGGGACCGACGGCGAGACATGCCTCGCGGTGCCGCCAGGCGACTCGGGGGCGCTGGCCGCTGGGCTCAGCCGGCTTCTCGGTGACCCTGAGCTTCGGGTACGGCTCGGTGCCGCCGGGCGGGAGCGGGTGCTGCGGAAGTTCACGTGGGCGCAGGCTGCTCGCGGTACGGCGGAGCGGTACCGCGAGGCGATCGCCGCCACCGGCCGCTCCGCGGCCGCCCCGGCCATGGGCCGCTCCGCGCCCACCGGCCTCAGCCGCTCCGCGGCCACGGATCCCGGCCGCTCCGCGGCCACGGATCCCGGCCGCTCCGCGGCCCTCGTGGACAGCGACCTCACAGACACTGACCCCACCTTCCCCCCCACCCTCACCCCCACCTCCGACCGCGAAAGCAGGGCCACGTGCTGACCGTCGACTTCTCCCGGTTCCCGCTTGCCGCGGGCGACCGTGTGCTGGACCTCGGATGCGGTGCCGGGCGGCACGCCTTCGAGTGCTACCGGCGCGGCGCACAGGTCGTGGCGCTCGACCAGAACGGCGAGGAGATCCGCGAGGTCGCCAAGTGGTTCGCGGCGATGAAGGAGGCGGGGGAGGCCCCGGCGGGCGCGACGGCCACCGCGATGGAGGGCGACGCCCTCGCGCTGCCCTTCCCCGACGAGTCCTTCGACGTCGTGATCATCTCCGAGGTCATGGAGCACATCCCCGACGACAAGGGGGTGCTCGCCGAGATGGTGCGCGTACTCAAGCCCGGCGGGCGGATCGCCGTCACCGTCCCGCGCTACGGCCCCGAGAAGGTGTGCTGGGCCCTCAGCGACGCCTACCACGAGGTCGAGGGCGGGCACATCCGCATCTACAAGGCGGACGAGCTGCTCGGCAAGATGCGCGAGGCCGGCCTCAAGCCCTACGGCACCCACCACGCCCACGCACTCCACTCGCCGTACTGGTGGCTGAAGTGCGCGTTCGGTGTCGACAACGACAAGGCGCTGCCCGTGCGCGCGTACCACAAGCTGCTGGTCTGGGACATCATGAAGAAGCCGATGGTGACCCGGGTCGCCGAGCAGCTGCTGAACCCGGTCGTCGGCAAGAGCTTCGTCGCGTACGCCACCAAGCCGCATCTGCCGAAGGCCGCGGCGGCGGAGGACACCAGCGTGGTGGCCGGGGCGGCCCAGGCGTGACGAGCCCCGAGAGGACCGAACACCTCGTCCTGCCCGGCGTCCTGACCGCCCAGCAGGCCGCCGCGACCGTCCGGGCCGTCCTCGCGGTCCAGCGCGAGGACGGGGCCATCCCGTGGTTCCGCGGTCACCACCTCGACCCGTGGGACCACACCGAGGCGGCGATGGCGCTGGACGCGGCCGGCGAACACGAGGCGGCCGAGCGTGCGTACGAGTGGCTGGCGCGCCACCAGAACCCGGACGGCTCCTGGTACGCCGCCTACGCCGACGGCGACCCGGACGCCGTCACGGACCGCGGCAGCGAGTCGAACTTCTGCGCGTACGTCGCCGTGGGCGTCTGGCACCACTACCTCGCCTCCGGCGACGACACCTTCCTCGACCGCATGTGGCCCACGGTCCGCGCGGCCGTCGAGTTCGTCCTGGGGCTGCAGCAGCCCGGCGGCCAGATCGGCTGGAAGCGGGAGGCCGACGGCACGCCCGTCACGGACGCGCTGCTCACCGGCTGCTCCTCCGTCCACCACGCGCTGCGCTGCGCGCTCGCCATCGCCGAGCAGCGCGAAGAGCCGCAGCCGGACTGGGAGCTGGCCGTCGGCGCGCTCCGCCATGCGATACGCCGCCACCCGGAGCGGTTCCTCGACAAGGACCGCTACTCGATGGACTGGTACTACCCGGTCCTCGGCGGCGCGCTGACGGGGCCCGAAGCCAAGTCCCGTATCGAGGAGGGCTGGGAGCGCTTCGTCGTCCCCGGCCTCGGGGTACGCTGCGTCGTCCCCAACCCGTGGGTGACCGGCGGCGAGTCGGCCGAACTCGCCCTGGCGCTCTGGGCGACGGGCGAGTCCGACCGGGCCCTGGAGATCCTGCAGTCCATCCAGCACCTGCGCGACCCGGAGTCGGGCCTGTACTGGACGGGCTACGTCTTCGACGACGGGGTGATCTGGCCCGAGGAGCTGACGACCTGGACGGCCGGTTCCGTGCTGCTCGCCGTCGCGGCCCTGGGTGGCGACGAGGCGACCTGCGCGGTGTTCGGCGGGGAGCGCCTGCCGACCGGCCTGGACCCGGACTGCTGCGCATAGCGGCACGCTGCGCACAGCGAGTGCCGTGTGCAGCGTGCCGGCTTCGGGTGCGCTCGTGCCGTCAGTGGCGGTGTATCCGGTTGGCGATCGCGTGCCCGGTGAAGAGGTACACGACGGCGGCCAGGCCGTAACCGGCCACCACGCGCGCCCAAGCCGCGTCGAACGTGAACAGATCGTGCGACCAGCCCGCGAGCCACCGGGCCGCGTTGTGGATGAACTGCACCAGGTCGTTGGCACGGTTCGCGTCCAGCAGGTACATCAGGATCCACAGGCCGAGGATGACGGCCACGATGTCCGCGACGATGGCGATGACCGTCCCCGCCTGATTGGCGCTGTTGCGATATCGATGGGACATGCCCGACGGGTAGCCCGTCGATGCCGGGCCAAACCCGACCGGGCGTCGGCAGGCTAGGAGTTGAGCTCGGCCAGCACCCGCAGCGTGCGCGAGTCCGGCGCGAGGACCAGGAGGTCCGTGACCGGGCCCTTGCGCCACAACTCCAGCCGTTCCGCGATGCGTTCGCGCGGCCCGACCAGGGAGATCTCGTCCGCGAACGCCTCGGGCACGGCGAGCACAGCCTCCTCGCGCCGCCCCGCGAGGAAAAGTTCCTGGATACGCCGTGCCTCTTCCGCGTATCCCATACGGGCCATCAGGTCGGCGTGGAAGTTGCGCGAGGCGTGGCCCATGCCGCCGATGTAGAAGCCGAGCATCGCCTTGACGGGCAGCAGGCCTTCGGCGACGTCGTCGCAGACCTTCGCGCGGGCCATCGGCGCGACGAGGAAACCCTCACGCAGGCCGGTCAGCGACGCCTCGTACACGTCCGTCCGGGTCGGCGACCAGTACAGCGGCAGCCAGCCGTCCGCGATCCGGGTCGTCTGCGCGATGTTCTTCGGACCCTCGGCGCCCAGCAGGATCGGCAGATCGGCGCGCAGGGGGTGCGTGATCGGCTTGAGCGGTTTGCCGATCCCGGTGCCGTCGGCGCCGCGGTACGGGTGGGCGTGGAACCGTCCGTCGACTTCGACGGGCGCCTCGCGGCGGAGCACCTGGCGGATCACGTCCACGTACTCGCGGGTCGCGGTCAGCGGCGATTTCGGGAACGGGCGCCCGTACCACCCCTCGACGACCTGCGGCCCTGACAGGCCGAGCCCCAGCAGCATCCGGCCGCCCGAGAGATGGTCGAGCGTGAGCGCGTGCATCGCCGTGGTGGTGGGGGAGCGGGCGGCCATCTGCGCGACGGCGGTGCCGAGCCGGATACGTGATGTGTGGGCTGCGATCCAGGTCAGCGGGGTGAAGACGTCGGAGCCCCAGGACTCGGCCGTCCACACCGAGTCGTAGCCGAGCCGTTCCGCCTCGCGGGCGAGTTCGAGGTGGCGGGGGTCCGGGCCGCGGCCCCAGTAGCCGAGTGCGAGTCCGAGGCGCATGCCGGGCCCCTTCCGGTCGCGGTTCCACGGTAACTGACGGAACGTCAGATCGCGTTCGCGACTGTACGGCAACGGCCCCCCGCCCGGAAGGGCGAGGGGCCGCAGAGCGGGTCGCGGCGCGGCGTCGTCAGCCGCGCTGGATACCCGTGGTGTCCTGCAGCACGCCGCGGCGGCCGTCCTGCGTCTGGGCCACCAGGGCCGGGCCGCGCTGGTCGACGGCCAGATACCAGGTGCCGGGGGCGAGCTCGGCGATCGGCGTCCCCGAGCCGTCCTCCGCGAACAGCGGGCGCGGCACCGGCACGGCGAACCAGAACGGCGAGAAGTCCGCCACCGGCTGTGCCTGCGGGGCCTGTGCCTGCGGGGCCTGGGTCTGCTGCGGCTGACCCGGCTGCGCACCGTACGGCTGGCCCGGCTGGGGCTGGCCGGGCTGAGGCTGGCCGGGCTGGGCGCCGTAGGGCTGCTGCTGGGCGCCCGGGTAGCCGTAGCCCATCGGCTGCTGGGCGCCGTAGGGGCTCGGGGTCTGCGGGCGCGGGGCGGGGAGCAGGGCGCCCTTCAGGGCGGGCACGAGCGGGGTCGCGATCGCGCCGCCGGCGAGGATCAGCGACGCGATGAAGCCGAGGATGAGGCCGGCGCCGGCGTTCTCCGAGTCGATGATCCACCAGAGCGTGCTCCACGCGGCGGCGATGGTCAGCGCGACTCCGAGCGGCCCGAGCTCCAGACCTGCGACCTTGCGCGGCTGCGGCAGCGCGCGTGAGACCACGATCAGCGCGGCACCGATCACACCGGTCATGTACGTACCGAGGGCGAGCCCGAGGAGGTCCCAGGAGTTGGAGCGCGGGACCGAGTCACAGATGCTGCCACTGGCGCTGCAGCCGATTACGTCGAGGAACGAGGCGACGAACAGCAACACCGCTGCTCCGATCACCACGCCGTCGCCTCTAGTGAGGGAGCGGATATTCACTTCAGATCCTTCGTCGTCGTCTCATCGGTCGTCGGTGGGCGCCGCTGTCGCCGTACCGGCGCGGTGTCGGCCGCCGTTGGCCACGATGCTCGCGGTGCGAAGCGCGGGGATGGCCCCCCAGATCGTACGGACGACATTATCGTCCGGGCGATCGGGGTGTCTGCGGGGACAGCGGCTACCAGGGACTACCCGCGCAGGAAACTCACGATTCCCTCAGAGATCCCTTGCGCCGCTTTCTGCCGCCATGCGCCGCTTGTCAGTAGCGCCGCGTCCTTGCTGTCGCGCATGTTGCCGCATTCGATGAAGACCTTGGGAACGGTGGAGAGGTTGAGGCCGCCCAGGTCCCGGCGGACGACGAGGCCCGTGCCGTTGCCGACGTAGTTGGAGGGCGCGCTCCCGGTGGCGCGGACGAAGTTGCCTGCGATGCGTTCGCCGAGCTCGCGTGAGGGGCCGACGATCTTGCGGGTGTCGGCGATGCCCGCCTTCACCGATCCGGGGAGGATCACGTGGAAACCGCGGTTGCCGGGCGCGGAGCCGTCGGCGTGCACGGAGACGACGGCGTCGGCGTGCGCCTTGTTGCCGATCCGGGCGCGCTCGTCCACGCACGGGCCCCAGGCGCGGTCGCCGTTCTGCGTGAACTTGACGGTCGCCCCCTGCTTCTCGAGCAGCACCCGCAGCCTGCGGGAGACGTCGAGCGTGAACCGGGCCTCCGCGTAGCCGGCGTTGGTGGACGTGCCGGTCGTATCGCACTCCTTCCGGTTCGTGCCGATGTCCACCAGGCGGTTGATCTCCGCTGTGTGCTGGAAGTTCCCCGGGTTGTGGCCAGGGTCGATCACGACGACCTTGCCCTTGAGGGGGCCGGTGGCGGCCGGGGCGGCGGCCGAGGTCCCGTCGGCCTTGTCCTCGTCGTTCTTGTTCCCGTCCGCGCCGTCGTCGGGCTTGCCCTGGCCTGAGGGGGTGGGTGAGGCGGACCCGCCCGCCCCTGCGGACGACCGCTGCTGCGACGACTGCGCGGCACCCGGAGTCCCGCCGTCGCCGGAGTCGGCCACCGCCTGCCAGACGAGCCACCCCGCAAGCGCCGCCGCCACGGGGGCGACGACCGCCACGGTCAGCGGCCCGCGACGGGGCCGGCGCGGCGGACGGGGATCGCTGTCCGGGAATGTGTACGACACGGGGCGACTCTAACCGCGAGGTCAGCTGCCGGGGCCGGTTCGGCGCAGGACGCGCAGCGAGTCGCTCACCGAGACCTCACGGAACGCACCCGACTCCAGAGCCCTGAGGTAGATGCGGTACGGGGCCTGGCCGGTGAACTCGTCGGCCGGGTCGGGGAACACGTCGTGGATCACCAGCAGGCCGCCCTCGGCGACGTGCGGCGCCCAGCCCTCGTAGTCGGCGGTCGCGTGCTCGTCCGTATGGCCGCCGTCGATGAACACCAGGCCGAGCGGGCTGTTCCAGAGCCGCGCGACCTGCGGCGAACGGCCCACCAGCGCGATGACGTGGTCCTCCAGGCCTGCCTTGTGGAGGGTCCGGCGGAAGAGGGGCAGCGTGTCCATCCGGCCGATCTCGGGGTCGACGGTCTCCGGGTCGTGGTACTCCCAGCCCGGCTGCTGCTCCTCGCTGCCGCGGTGGTGGTCGACCGTGACCGCGGTGACGCCGGCCGCGCGGGCGGCGTCGGCCAGCAGGATGGTGGACCGGCCGCAGTACGTGCCGACCTCGAGCAGCGGAAGCCCGAGCCGCCCCGCCTCGACCGCCGCCGCGTACAGCGCGAGCCCTTCGGACACCGGCATGAAGCCCTTGGCGGCCTCGAACGCGACGAGGACGTCCGGCTTCGGCGTCGGGGCCTCGGCCTGTGGGGTGGGCTGGGCGGGCTCGGCCATGCGGGTTCCTCCGGGTTCGGGTGCCGGGTGATGCGTCTCGTACGTGCGTGTGGGTGTCCCCATGCTGCCGTACACCTTCGTCACCTGCGGCGACGGGGTATGCGGTAGGGGAAGACGACCGAATCTGACCTTCCGTCATATTGAAACGTGTTCTACTCTGCCGCGGCATGGGGATCGGAATCACGCGGGAGCAGCGGGAACTGACCGATGCCGTGCGCGGCTGGATCGCGCGCACCGTGCCGCCGGCGGAGGTGCGAAAGCTCCTCGACGCGCCGCCGGGCGCCGGGGGCCGCCCGGCGTACTGGGACGAGCTGGCCGGGCAAGGGCTGCTCGGCGTGCACCTGCCCGAGGAGTGCGGCGGCGGAGGCGGTGGTCTCGTCGATCTCGCCGTCGTCCTGGAGGAGGCCGCGCGCGCCGCGCTTCCGGGGCCGTATCTGTCCGGTGTGCTGGCGTCGGCTGTTCTGCATCGGGCCGGGGCCTCTGTGGGAGAGCTGGTGTGCGCGCTGGGGTGCGGGGAGCGCATCGGGGCCGTCGCGCTCGGTGCCGGCACGATGACGGCAGTCGGTGACGAGGGCGGTTATGTGCTCGACGGCACCGCGCCGCCCGTGCTGTCCGGCGCCGATGCCGATCTCCTGGTGCTGGCCGCGCGGTCGGTGGGCGGCACGGTCTGGCTCGCCGTCGACACCGCGGACCTCGCGGTGCGGCCCCACGACAGCGCCGACCCCACGCGACCCACCGCCGAGGTCACGGCGGAAGGAGCGCGGGTGCCGGCGGATCGGGCTCTCGCCGTGGACTCCGCGCTCGTACGCGACCTCGCGGACCTCGTTCTCGCCGCCGACGCCTGCGGCACCGCGGCATGGGCGCTGGACACGGCCGCGCAGTACGCCACGGTGCGTGAACAGTTCGGACGGCCCATCGGGCGGTTCCAGGGCGTCAAGCACCTGTGCGCGGACATGCTGGTGCGGGTCGAACAGGCGCGGGCGCTGGTGTGGGACGCGGCACGGGCCATGGACGAGGAGCCGTGGGGCGCCACGGGCCGGACCGGCGCCTCCACTGTTGTCACGGCCCGGACCGGCGCCTCCGGCGTCGCCTCGGGCGGGACCGGCGCCCCCAGCGCGGCCACCGGCCTCGTCGCCGCCCTCGCCGCCGGTACCGCGCTGGACGCCGCGTGCTCCTGCGCCAAGGACTGCATCCAGATCCTCGGCGGCATCGGGTTCACCTGGGAGCACGACGCGCATCTGTATCTGCGCAGGGCGCTGGTCGCGCGGCAGCTCGCGGGGAACGGCGACGCGCACCGGCTGCGGGCCGCCCGGCTGGCCGGGAGCGGGGCGCGCCGCGAACTGCGCCTGGAGCTTCCGGAGGAGGCGGAGCCGCACCGGGCGCGGGCCCGGGAGGTCATCGAGGGCGCCCGCGGTCTCGACCCGGCCGCCGCCCGTCGCGCCCTCGCGCCCACCGGCTACGCCGCGCCGCATCTGCCCGAGCCGTACGGACTCGGCGCCGGACCCGTCGAGCAGCTCGCCGTACAGGCCGAACTCAAGGCGGCCGGGGTGCGCCTGAGCGACCTGGCCATCGCCACCTGGGTCGTGCCGTCACTGATCGCCTACGGGACGCGGGAGCAGAAGGAGCGCTATCTGCTGCCGACCCTGCGCGGCGACCTGCGCTGGTGCCAGCTGTTCTCCGAGCCCGGCGCGGGTTCCGATCTCGCCTCGCTGCGGACCACCGCCGAGCGGACACCGGACGGACGGTGGCGGATCAACGGGCAGAAGGTGTGGACGTCCGCGGCGCACCGCGCCGACCACGGCATCCTCCTCGCGCGTACGAACCCCGAGGCGCCCAAGCACAAAGGGCTCACCTACTTCGTCGTCGACATGAAGCAGAGCCAAGGCATCGCCGTCCGCCCGCTGAAGGAGATCACCGGCGAATCGATGTTCAACGAGGTCTGGTTCGACGACGTGCTGCTGCCCGCGGACGCCGTCGTCGGCGCGGTCGACGACGGGTGGAAGGTCGCCCGCAACACGCTCGGCAACGAACGCGTCCACATGGCCGACCAGTTGACCTTCGACACGGGCCTCGAAGCGCTCATCGCACGCGCCGCCGACCTCGACGGAGCGGGCAGGGCCCGTGTCGGCGCGCTCATGGCCGAGGCGCACGCACTGGCCTGCATCGGGCTGCGCACGACCCTGCAGCAGGTGTCGGGAGTGGAGCCGGGGCCGGGCGCGTCCGTGCGCAAACTCGTCCAGACGACCCACCAGCAGAAGGTGGCGGAACTGGCCCTGGAACTGCTGGGCCCGGCGGGCGCGGTACGCGAGGGCCCGGGCGAGCGGGCCGTGCACGGCTTCCTGCTGTCCCGCTGCCTGACCATCGCGGGCGGCACGACACAGGTCCAGCTGAACGTGGTCGCCGAACGCATTCTGGGGCTGCCGCGGGACTGACTCCTGCCGCGGGACGGGCACTCGGCGGTGCGGCGAGTCCTAGGCCCTCCGGCCGATTCGCCGTGCAGCGAAATCCCGATGCCCGAAGGGCCGGGCGGCTGAGAGCATGACAGCCATGTCCCGAGTCGCCACCGGCACCTCCTCGGCCGTCCGCCGCAGCGCCCCGCCGACCTGGCTGGTGGTCGCCGCCACCTGCGCGGGGCAGTTCCTCGTCGTCCTCGACGTGTCCGTCGTCAATGTGGCACTGCCGTCGATGCGGGCCGATCTCGGGTTGAGCGCCTCCGGGCTGCAGTGGGTCGTCAACGCGTACTCGATCGCCTTCGCCGGCTTCATGCTGCTGGGCGGCCGGGCCGGGGACCTGTACGGGCGCAAACGCATGTTCCTGATAGGGCTCGGACTGTTCACGCTCGCCTCGCTCGCGGGCGGACTGGCGCAGGAGGGCTGGCAGCTGCTCGCCGCGCGCGCCGCGCAAGGGCTCGGCGCCGCCGTGCTCGCGCCGTCGACCCTGACGATCCTCACCTCTGCCGTACCGGAAGGAGCGGCACGCGCGCGTGCCATCGCGACCTGGACCGCGGTCGGCGCGGGCGGCGGGGCGGCCGGTGGCCTGGTCGGCGGGGTCCTGGTGGACACGTTGTCCTGGCGGTGGGTGCTGCTGATCAATGTGCCCGCCGGCGCCCTCGTGCTGGCCGGGGCCGCGCTCTCGCTCACCGAGAGCCGGGGCGGGGACGGACGGCGGCTCGACCTGCCGGGCGCGCTGCTGGTGACGGCCGGGCTCGCCACCTTCTCGTACGGCATCGTGCAGACGGAGGCCGAGGGCTGGGCGTCGGCCGCGACGCTGGTGCCGCTGTGTGCGGGGCTCGTACTGCTGGGCCTCTTCCTGCTGACCGAGGCGCGCAGCCGGACGCCTCTCATGCCGCTGAAGCTGTTCCGCCTGCGGTCGGTGTCCTCGGCGAACGTGGCGATCTTCCTGTGCGGCTCGGCCATGTTCTGCATGTGGTTCTTCATGACCTTGTACGCGCAGAACGTGCTGGGCTACACGCCGTTCGGTGCGGGGCTCGCGCTGGTTCCGAGCTCGCTCGCCGTCGTCCTCGGCTCGAAGCTCGCGCCGCGCCTCATGCGGCTTGTCGGCGCCCGATACGTCGCGGTCGCCGGCACCCTGGTGGCCGCCGCCGGATTCGGCTGGCAGTCGACGATGGGCGCCCACGGCGCGTATCTCACGGCGATCATGCTGCCGGGCATCCTGATGATGGCCGGCGCGGGCCTCTCGGCGACCCCGCTCGCCTCCCTCGCCACGTCGGGGGCACCCTCAGGTGACGCCGGGCTGGTCTCGGGCCTGGTCAACACCTCGCGTGTCATGGGCGGCTCGCTCGGTCTTGCCGTGATGTCGACGGTCGCGGCGACGCGTACCGCCGGCGGCACGTCCGCGGAGGCGCTGACCGCGGGCTATGCGCTGGCGTTCCGTACGGGTGCGCTGGTCCTGCTCGGGGGCGCGGTGCTGATGCTGCTGTGGCTGCCGAGCGCCTCCGGCGGGGCGCGCCGCACGGATCCGACCTCGGCCGGTGACCGCGTGCCGACGACCCGCTGACCGCTCGGCGTGGCAGCTCGGTCACAACGAGCTTCCACCGAGCTGCGGCACCGCTCTAGAGCCACCCCTGCTGCCGCGCCTCCCGAACCGCCTCCATACGGTTGCGCGTCCCGGTCTTGCCGATGGCCGACGACAGGTAGTTCCGCACGGTCGACTCCGACAGGTGCAGCTTCGCGGCGATGTCGGCGACGGTCGCGCCGTCCACCGATGCCTTCAGTACGTCGCACTCGCGGGCTGTCAGCGGATTCGGGCCCGCGCTCAGGGCGGCCGCCGCCAGGGCCGCGTCGATGACCGTCTCACCGGCCAGCACCCGGCGGACGGCCGCCGCCAGTTCCTCCACCGGCCCGTCCTTGACCAGGAAGCCCGCGGCCCCCGCCTCCATGGCACGGCGCAGATAACCGGGGCGGCCGAAGGTGGTGAGGATCAGCACCCGGCAGCCGGGGCACTCCTCGCGCAGCTCGGCCGCCGCGTCCAGTCCGCTGCGGCCGGGCAGTTCGATGTCGAGCAGCGCCACATCCGGGCGCGACTCCAGCGCCGCGGGCAGAATCGCGTCGCCCGCCGACACCTGTGCGACGACCTCGATGTCCTCCTCCATCCCGAGCAGGAGCGCGAGGGCGCCGCGCATCATCCCCTGGTCCTCGGCGAGCAGGACTCTCACGGACTTCGCCGGCCGGTGGTCACTCGGCGTCTCTTCCACGGGGCCAAGAGTATGGCGCGGGCGCCAAGTGCGAGGTCTTCGCGGCAACTTGAGCGCTCTGGCAGCCGCATGAGGCGCCGTCCGGCGAACCTTGAGGCGACTCCGGCGGATCCCTCGAGAAACCCGTCCCGGCGTGGTTCGGATCGGCCCTGTGACGGTCGTTCGTGGGGGTGCGGACAGCATGCGCCCCCACACCTGGCCGGGAGGCTCCGGCGGCGTCGGCCGAGCCCCTGACACGGACGCTCACGACATTCGGCAAACCCCTCTGATCTGGGCTTCTGTGCCGGTCAGGCTTACGATCACCGCATCGGGAAAGGGGATCTCGTGGACAGGAACATACGCACGGTCGACGACGTACTCAGGCTCCTGGACGACCTGTTCGCGAAGGAAGCCGACCGCTGGACCGCCGACGGGGCGTCCTGGTGGGACAGCTTCTACGCGGACCGCTCCAAGCCGGTTCCGTTCTTCGTGGCGAAGCCGGACGAAAACCTCGTCTCGTACCTCGAACGGGGCCTGATCAGCGCAGGCCGCGCCCTCGATCTGGGGTGCGGCCCTGGACGCAACGCCGTCCACCTCGCCTCCCTGGGCTTCGAAGTGGACGCCGTCGACCTCTCGCCCGCGGCCGTCGCGTGGGCCGAGGACCGCGCCCGCGAGTCGGGTGCCGCGGTCCGCTTCCACTGCGGGGACGCCTTCGCCCTGGCCGGCACCGAACTCACCGGTCCCTACGACCTGATCTACGACTCCGGCTGCTTCCACCATCTGCCGCCGCACCGCCGCATCAGCTATCTCGCACTCCTGGACCGGCTCCTCGCACCCGGCGGTCTGTTCGGCCTCACCTGCTTCGCGGCGGGCGCGATGGGCTCCGAGCTCCCCGACGCCGACTTCTACCGCGACTCCCGTCTCCACGGCGGCCTCGCCTACACGCCGGAGTCCCTGCGCCTGATCTTCTCCGACCTCACGGAGGTCGAACTGCGCCGTATGCGCGATGAACCGCCCGATTCCACGTCCTTCGGCGAACCGTTCCTCTGGACGGCCCTGTTCCGTCGCGCCCCAACGTCATAGCCGGTCGCGCCCCATGTCGTAGTCACCCCGAGGTCTCTCGACTGCCGCCGCCTACGCTGCCGTTTCCGGCTGAGGCGGAGTCGAGGTGGGTATCAACTCGCCGGTTTCCAAGGGAAGTTCTGCGGTAACCAGGAAGCCCCCGCGCGGGCCAGGGCCCGAACCCAGCGAGCCGCCCGCGGCTGCAAGACGTTCACCAAGGCCCTTCAGGCCGGTCCCGCCCACGGAGTCGGGGGGCGGTGGCGCCTCGGCGGGCACCCCGCGCCCGTCGTCGGAGACCGTGAGCCGCACGCGTTCGCCGGTCCCCGTCACGGTGATCTCACACCTGCGGGCGCCGCTGTGGCGTACGGCGTTGGTGACCGCTTCCCGGACGACCCAGCCGAGGAGCGCCGCGGTCCCTGCGGCCAGGGGCGGGCCCGACCGGCGTACGACGGGTTCGATGCCCGCGGCCTGAAGGGCCGAGCGGGCGCGGTCGAGTTCCGTGGCGAGGCTGCCCTCGCGATAGCCGGTGACCGCCTCGCGGATCTCGGTGAGCGCCTGGCGGCCGACGGACTCGATGTCGGAGACCTGGGTGAGCGCCGCTTCGAGATCTCGGTGCGCGAGGCGGCGGGCCGCCTCCGACTTCACCACGATCACCGAGAGCGTGTGGCCGAGCAGGTCGTGGAGGTCGCGCGAGAAGCGGAGACGCTCCTTCTCGACCGCCTGACGGGCCAGCTCCTCGCGAGCGGCACGCAGTTCGCGTACCGCCTCGGCCAGGGACAGGATCGCCGCGGTCACCATCGTCGACAGGAACGTGCCGTAGGCGATGTTGATGGCGTCCCAGCCGTCGCGGACGGCGGAGACGACACCCGCGAGCGCGGTCAGAGCCAGTCCGGTCCTGCCGAGCCACGGGCCGCGCACGGTCGCCCCCGTCGCCAGCCCGAGCAGCGGGAAGAACAGCAGCCAGTTGCCGCCGTAGCCGATGGCGAGCGTGCAGGTCAGCACGATCATCAGCGCGAGCGCGACCCGCGTGGAGGCCGCCTCGCGCGTCTCCTTCACGAAGGCGCGGAATGTCACGTAGATGTACAGGGAGTTGAAGGCGAGCAGGCCCATTCCGCCGATCAACGGGTTCGGCGTCTTGCCCTGGAAGAGGTTGGAGAAGGCGCCCAGGCCCATGAGCAGCCACGGCAGCAAGGCGAAGCCGGTGGGCGGCGGACCCGGGTTGTCGGGAACCTTCCCAGCCTTCCGGGCGGCGGCCTTGTCGCACTTGAACCGCTCCTTGTCCTCCTTCCACTGCAACCGAGCCAACCGCCACGCGTCGAGCCGGCACGAGGCCTTTCGTATCCAGCGCATCCATCGCATCCAGGACATGTCCCTGCTCCCCGTTCAGAGGGTCCGTGCGGCTGTGCGGTACGAGACGACAGCGTACGAACCGAACACCAGCAGCCAGAGCGTGATCACCGCAAGGGCGGTGAGCGACGGGGCGTGGCCGTCTGCGACTGCGGTGCCGAGCTGGGCGAAGCGGTTCGTGGGTGTGTACGCGGAGAGGGAGCGCAGCCACTTTGGGAAGAGCGAGATGGGGAACCACAGGCCGCCCACGACCGCCAGACCCAGGTTGCACACCATGTTCACCACGCCCGTGGTCTGCGCCGTCAGCCGGTAGCCGTTACCGAGGCCCAGCAGCGTGAAGGGTATCGAGCCGAGCCACAGCAGCAGCGCGATCGCCGCCCACTGCCAGGCGTCCAGCCGCACGCCGTTGACCAGGCCGCCCGCGACGAGCACGGCGACGATCGCGGGCAGCACCGTCACGGAACCGGTCAGGGCCCGGCCGAGCACCACGTCACGCGGTGCCATCGGGGTGATCCGCAGCTGCCGCAGCCAGCCGATCGTCTTGTCCTCCGCGACCCCGCCGCCGGTGTTCAGGGCGGAGCCCACCGCGCCGTACGCGGCCATGCCGACCATCGAGGCCGTCTTCCAGTCGCCGTCGTTCTCACCGAGGTTGGTGAAGAGGAGGTACATCATCACCGGCATGCCGACCCCGAAGATCACGAAGCCGGTGTCGCGGAGCGTCCGGCGCACTTCGAGCTTCAGATAGGCGAGCATCACGCTGTCTCCAGGGTCGAGTTGTCGGGACCGGTCACGCTGTCGGGGCCGGTCAGGGCGAGGAACGCGTCGTCGAGTGAGGCCGGAACGACCTCCAGGCCCCGGATCGCGCCGAGTTCGGCGAGGGCGATCACGGTCGCGTCGGAGTCGTCCGTACGCAGCCGGGCCCGGTCCCCGCGCACCTCGACGGACACCACGCCGGGCAGCAGCGACAGACCCTCCGCGCCCCGGCCCGCCAGGTCGACGGAGACGAGGCTGCCGCCCGCGGCCCGCCTGAGCTGCTCGCCGGTGCCGTCGGCGACGATCCGGCCGCGGTCGATGACGACGATCCGGTCGGCGTTGTCGTCGGCCTCCTCCAGGTAGTGCGTGGAGAAGAGGACCGTGTGGCCGCGTCGTGCGTACCCGCGCATCGAGGCCCAGAAGGCGTGCCGGGCCTCCACGTCCAGCGCGGCGGTCGGCTCGTCGAGGACGATCAGTGCGGGGTTCCCGGCCAGCGCCACCGCGAACCGCACCCGCTGGGCCTGACCTCCCGACAGCTTGTCCACACGCCGGTCGGCGAGTTCGGCGATGCCCGCGAGGTCCAGCGCCTCGGCGACGGATATGGGCGCCGGATAGGTGCCGGCCACGAAGCCGACGAGCTCGCGGACGGTGACGCGCGGCACGGCACGGCCCTCCTGGAGCATTGCGCCGACCATTCCGGCGCCCACGGCCCGCGACGGGGTGGTGCCGAAGAGGCGCACCTCGCCCGCGTCGGGTTCGTTCAGGCCGAGCAGCAGCGACAGTGTGGTGGACTTGCCGGCGCCGTTGCGCCCCAGCAGCGCGACCGTCTCGCCACGCCGTATCTCCAGGTCGATGCCGTCGACGGCGCGTACGTCGCCGAAGGCCTTGACCGCCCCGGTGAAGGACACGGCCCGGTCCGTGTCAGGTGTCTTCGTCATGGCTATGACGCTACAAATCCGGGGTGACGCGGCGACAGATGCGCTTGTACGGACCCCGGTAGGACAAATGTCACGGTCCGGCGGAACGCCGCCCAGGCGCACAGTCGGCAGGCCTCCGTACGTATGCCGGAGGCTCGACGCATCTGACGTGGCGTCAGGAGCCTTCACAAGTACCGGCGGCTGGGCTATACATGGGCCAGCCGGACTGGAACGCGTTCTAGAACGGAACGGGGCGGGTTTCCCGGTCGGCCCAGTGACGACCTCGGTGCGACCGACGGTGCGGACGGCCGCACCGAGGTCTTTCCCCGCGAGGAGCAGGAGTTCCATGCCCATTGATGCCGCCAAGGCCGTCGCGGCCGAGCCCCGGTCCACCCGGATCGCCTGGGACCACAAGGACGTCCAGCTCTACCACCTCGGTGTCGGCGCGGGCGCGAACCCCGACCGGGACAACCCCGCCACCCACCCCGACGAGCTGCGCTACACCCTCGAGTCCAGGCTGCACGTCCTGCCCAGCTTCGCGACCGTCGCGGGCGCCGGCATGGGCGTGGTGGGCGGCCTGTCCACACCCGGCATCGACGTGAACCTCGCGAACGTCCTGCACGGCGGCCAGACCATCGAGCTGCACCGCCCCATCCCGGTCAAGGGCACGGCGGTGTCCACCTCACGGGTCGCGGCCGTCTACGACAAGGGAAAGGCCGCCGTCCTCGTCCTTCGTACCGAAGCGGCCGACGACGAAGGGCCGCTGTGGACCAGCGACGCCCAGCTCTTCGTACGCGGAGAGGGCGGCTGGGGCGGCGACCGCGGCCCGTCCGTGCGCCTCGAACCGCCCTCGCGGGAGCCCGACCGAACTGTCGAGCGGGCCGTCCGTGCGGACCAGGCCCTGCTCTACCGGCTCTCCGGCGACTGGAACCCGCTGCACGCCGATCCCGAGTTCGCCAAACTCGCCGGCTTCGACCGGCCGATCCTGCACGGCCTGTGCACCTACGGCATCACGCTCAAGGCGGTCGTCGACACGGTCCTGGGCGGGGACGTGGCGCGCGTCCGCTCGTACAGCACGCGCTTCGCCGGAGTCGTCTTCCCGGGCGAGACGCTGCGCATCCGGATGTGGGAGCACGACGGCCGGGTGCAGGTGTCGGTCACCGCGGTCGAGCGGGACGACGCTCCCGTGCTCGCCGACACCGTCGTCGACCATTCGTAACCACCGAAACGCTCGTGACCGAAAGACACAGTCGTGACCGCCGAAACAACCGTCGACCCTTTGTGATCGCCGGACGCCGGACCTCCTGAGGGGAGCCGCACCATGCGCGCAGCCGTACTGCACGAGATCGGCCAGGACAAGCTCGAGGTGCTCGACGACGTCGAGGCGGTGGGCTTCGGCCCCGGCAGGGTCAGGATCCGGATACGGGCCTGCGGTCTGTGCCACTCGGACATCTCGGCGATGAACGGGGTGCTGCCGCAGCCCGCCCCGTTCATCCCCGGGCACGAGGGCGCGGGCGAGATCGTGGAGGTCGGCGAGGGCGTCACGCACCTCAAGCCCGGTGACCGCGTGGTGGTGTGCTGGCTGCCCGCGTGCGGCCGGTGTCCCTCCTGCAAGCGCGGGCAGACCGAGCTGTGCCTCGCCGGGTTCATGAACGCGGGCACCCCCAACTTCAAACGACCCGGGGGAGACGTCTTCGGCTTCGCGGGCACCGGCACGTTCGCCGAGGAGGTCGTCGTCGACGCGGCCTGCGCCGTGCCCCTGCCGGACGACGTGCCCTTCGACATCGCGGCGCTCATCGGCTGCGGTGTGACCACCGGGCTCGGCGCCGCGCTCAACACGGCGGACCTGGAGGCCGGTTCGTCGGTGGCCGTGATCGGCTGCGGCGGAGTCGGCATCTCGGCCATCCAGGGCGCACGGCTCAAGGGTGCGGCCGAGATCGTGGCCGTCGACCCCGTCGCGTCGCGGCGCGAGGCCGCACTGAGGTTCGGCGCCACGCGGGCCGCGGCCCCCGACGAACTCGCCGCCGTCAAGCAGGACATCACCGGCGGCGAGGGCTTCGACTACGTCTTCGAGGTCGTCGGGAAGTCCGCGACCGCCCGGACCGCGTACGAGACGACCCGGCGCGGCGGCACCCTGGTCATCGTCGGCGCGGGCGCCTTGGACGACTTCCTGCAGCTCAACATGTTCGAGCTGTTCTTCGACGAGAAGCGCATCCTGCCCTCCATGTACGGCGGCGGCGACGTGCTGCGTTCGTACGAACGGGTCATCGCGCTCTGGCGCGCGGGCCGGATCGACCTGTCCGGGCTCATCACACACCGCGTGCAGCTCGCCGAGATCAACGAGGCGCTGGACCAGATGCGCACGGGGGCGGCGCTGCGTACGTGCATCGAGATGTGACCGTTCCCGACCCCGACCTCCACCCCGACGTCCGTGATCGAAGGGACCGTGATGTCACTGCCACTCGAGGGCCTGTCCGCGATCGTCACGGGAGCGGGCCGCGGCCTGGGGCGGGCCGAGGCGCTGGAACTCGCCAGGCTCGGCGCGAGCGTCGTCGTCAACGACTACGGGGAGCCGGGGCGATGGGGGTCCCCCCTGCTCGAGCGAAGCGGAGAGCTTGGGGGAGGATCAGGGGAGGCGTCGGCCGGGCCCGCCGAGGACGTCGCCGCCGAGATCCGCGCGGCGGGCGGCGCGGCGGTCGCCCACACCGGCGACGTCGGCGACTTCGACCAGGCAGGTGCGCTTGTCGACCTTGCGGTCGGCACGTTCGGCAAGCTGGACATCCTGGTCAACAACGCGGGCATCCTGCGCGACCGGATGATCTTCTCGATGACCGAGAGCGAGTGGGACTCGGTGATCAGGGTCCATCTGAAGGGCCACTTCAACACCACCCACTTCGCGTCCGGCCACTGGCGCGAGCGGTCCAAGGCGGTGGGAGGCCCGGTCCACGGGCGGATCATCAACACCTCATCGGAGGCGTTCGTCGCCGGGTCCGCGGGACAGCCCAACTATGCGGCGGCCAAGGGCGGCATCGTCGGACTGACGACGTCGACGGCGCTGGCGCTCGGCAAGTACGGCGTGACGGCCAACGTCATCTGCCCGCGGGCCCGGACCCGTATGACGCAGGACGTCTTCGCGGCCATTGCACCTGATTCAGTCGGCGGGCAGCCCGGGCCCGGTGACGGCGGGCTCGACCCGCTGGCGCCCGAGCACGTCGCCCCGCTCGTGGGCTATCTGGCCTCGCCCGCGGCGGCGAGGATCAACGGCCAGCTGCTCGTCGTCCACGGCGGCATGGTCGCGATCGTCGAACGCCCCAAGGTGGCCGCCAAGTTCGACACCGCGAAGGAACTCTTCTCGTACGAGGAGCTGGACGGGCTGCTGTCTCCGTACTACGAGGGACGTCCGGCGAACGAGACCTTCGCGGCGGCGGAGGTGCTGGGCCTCAAGCGCGGGTAGGCCGGGCCACCGGCCGAAGGGTCCAGGCGCGGGGTGGCCGAGGGGTCCAGGCACGGTGGCCGAACGCCCCCGTCCGCAAGCACGGGGGCGTGCGAGGGGCCCGGCACCTGCCGCACAGGTGCCGGGCCCCTCGCCACGCGTGTCCGCGCGGGCCTCAGCCTTCGTCGGACGGCTTGCGGTGCCGGCCGTGCGGGGCCGCCGGCGTCTCCGCCGCGCCGTCCTCCTGGGCGGACACCGTTCCCCGGTGCCTGCCGTTGCCGTCGGGCTGCTGGGCGCCTGCCCACGGGTCGTTGGTCGTCGTGTCCGTACTAGTGCTGGTTTCCGACATCGGATAGGTCACCCCGTAACAAGATCTTTCGGTGCAGGCGGGCGAGTCTAACCGGTGGCCTCACGGCGGTTGAGAGGCGCCTGTTGCAAGGGGACCGGGCGTGGTCCCGACGCCGCGGCAGGGTTCGTCTCCACCCTCTCCCACCTCGGCTTGCGCACCCTCGCTCCGGATCCGGGGGGTGCGCCGACCCCCGGTGCCGGGGCGGTTCCCCGGCCGGGGGCCGAGCCGGCGGGCCGGGCGGACCCCGTCGGCGCGGGCACCCTCGCCACCCCGCACGGCACGGCCCCCGTGGCGTACGGCAGCCGGAGCACCCCGTCCCGCGTCCACAGCCCCGCCCCGGCCAGCCAGCCCTCGGGGGCGGGGAGTTGGTGCACCTGCTTCTCGGCGGGCCGCCACACCCCGACCCAGCTGCCCGCCGCGCCGTCGATCCGCAGTGCTACCGCGCTGTTCTCGGGCATCAGCGCCTGTCCCGGCTGGATCGCGAACGGCGTCACCGCGCTGGGGGCGCCCCCGGTCGAACGAAGTTGAGACGGCGGGACGGTGAGCCGCAGGCACTCCGGGAAGCGGACCGGCAGCGTGCTGCCCAGCACGCCCCAGCCCAGCCGGTCATGGCCCGGCGACGGGGCGTCGGAGCGGATCAGCAGCAGCCCGCTGTCGGCGTCCGCGAGCAGCAGCCGGTCGTTGCTCTCCTCCGTGATCTGCAGGAACGGCGACACCTCGCCGCCGCGCTCCAGGTCGACGGCGACGGTCTTGGTGCGTCCGTCCAGCCGCCGGTCCAGGGCCAGCATCCGCCCCGTACGGTCGAGCCAGACGCCGCCCGAGCAGCGCCCGGGGATCTCGGCGACATGCTCGGGCCCGAACGCGCCGCCCGCGACCAGCCAGACCGCCGTCGACCGCTCGCCCGCCGCGAGCGCATACGCGCGCAGGCCCCCGGGCGCGGGCGGCAGGAGGCTCAACTCGCCGCACTGCACGGCCCCGAGATGCAGCTCGCCGGTCTCCGGACCCGTCGGATAGAGGAGCGAGAAGGCGTGCCGTCCGGCCGTGACGCGGTGGATCAGCACGCGCCCGTCGGCCAGCGGCAGCACCTCGGTGCCGGGCTCCTCGGGCTGGTGCGCGGGAAGAGGCACCGCATAGGGCTCGGGCCCGTCCAGCGTCCACCGCTCGGGGAACCAGGACCGACCGTCGTACGCCAGCCGCGCGGCGTAGGAGCCGTCCGCGGCGATCGTGCACGCCGTCCGTCGCATGCCGAACGCTTTCTGCTGGTTCTCCGCAGCTGACTCGATGGCAAGGGCCGTCATCGTGGGTCACCTCCGGCGCCGAAGCTAGTTTTCGTACGCGTTCGCGTGGCACCAGCTGACACCCGCTTCACACCAAAGGGTGGCGATGTCCCGATTCGCCTGAGGAAGTGGGGTTGGTTGTGCTGCGCCGGGTCGGGAGCCCTTGCCGCCGATCACCGGCCGATGAGCCGGTGATCGGGACTGATCAGCGGTTGATCAGCCACTGATCAGCCGCTGGTCAGCCGGGAGCCCGGGAGCGGCGGCGGCTCGGCCGCGAAGACGAGCTAGCCTGTCCCTCGTGCCCCGTCTGTCTGAAGTAACCGCCGCGCTCGACGCACTCTGGCCCCCCGAGCGGGCCGAGGGATGGGACGCGGTCGGCACCGTGTGCGGCGAACCGGACGCGCAGGTCACCCGGGTGCTGTTCGCCGTCGACCCCGTCCAGGAGATCGCCGACGAGGCCGTGCAGCTCGGCGCCGACCTGCTGGTCACCCACCACCCGCTGTATCTGCGCGGTACGACGACCGTCGCGGCCTCCCACTTCAAGGGCCGCGTCGTGCACACCCTGATCAAGAACGACGTCGCGCTGCACGTCGCGCACACCAACGCCGACCGCGCGGATCCCGGCGTCTCCGACGCCCTTGCGGGCGCCCTGGACCTGCGGGTCGTAGGCCCGCTCGTGCCCGACCCGACGGATCCCGCGGGCCGCCGCGGCCTCGGCCGCGTCTGCGAACTGGACCACCCGCTGACCGTGGCCGAGCTCGCCGAGCTCGCCGCGAAGCGGCTGCCCGCCACGGCGCAGGGCATCCGCGTCGCGGGCGACCCCGACGCGCCGGTACGCAGGGTGGCGGTCAGCGGCGGCTCCGGCGACAGCCTCTTCGACGACGTGCGCGCCGCCGGCGTCGACGCCTTCCTCACCGCGGACCTGCGCCACCACCCGGTGTCCGAGGCCCGCGAGCACAGTCCTCTCGCGCTGCTCGACGCGGCGCACTGGGCCACCGAGTGGCCCTGGTGCGAGCTGGCCGCAGCCCAGCTCGACGAGATCTCCGACCGGCACGGATGGGGACTTCGCGTCCACGTCTCGACGACGGTCACCGACCCCTGGACCGCCCACGCGGCCTCAGCCGCGCCCACCCCTTCTGGAGCCCCCAACTGAACGCCGCGCCCGCCGACCAGATCCGACTCCTCGACGTCCAGGCCCTCGACGTACGCCTGCAGCAGCTCGCGCACAAGCGGAAGTCGCTGGCCGAGCACGCCGAGATCGAGTCGCTGAACAAGGACCTGACGCAGCTGCGCGACCTGCACGTCGCCGCGCAGACGGAGGAGAGCGACTGCGCTCGCGAGCAGGACAAGGCCGAGAAGGACGTCGACCAGGTCCGGCAGCGCGCCGCCCGCGACCAGCAGCGCCTGGACTCGGGCGCCATCACCTCGCCGAAGGACCTGGAGAACCTCCAGCACGAGATCGCCTCGCTCGCCCGGCGCCAGGGCGACCTCGAGGACATCGTGCTCGAGGTCATGGAGCGCCGTGAGTCCGCGCAGGAGCGGGTCGACGAGCTGACGGAGCGGGTCGCCTCCGTCCAGTCGAAGATCGACGACGCGACGGGCCGGCGCGACGCCGCGTACGAGGAGATCGACGGCGAGACCGCGTCGGTCACCAAGGAGCGCGAGGTCGTTGCCGCCTCCGTGCCCGCGGACCTGCTGAAGCTCTACGACAAGCTGCGCGAGCAGCAGGGCGGCATCGGCGCGGCCCGGCTCTACCAGCGGCGCTGCGAGGGCTGCCGACTGGAGCTCAACATCACCGAGCTGAACGAGGTGCGGGCCGCGGCCCCGGACGCCGTGGTGCGCTGCGAGAACTGCCGGCGCATCCTGGTCCGTACGTCCGAGTCCGGCCTGTAGAGCCCTGGATTCCGGATTTCGGCAGGGGCCGCCGCACATGCGTGAGTTCATCGTCGAGGCCGACGGCGGCTCCCGGGGCAACCCGGGGCCCGCGGGCTACGGCGCCGTCGTGAAGGACGCGGCCACGGGCCGGACCCTGGCGGAGGTCGCCGAGTACATCGGGACCGCCACGAACAACGTGGCCGAGTACCGGGGCCTGCTCGCCGGCCTCAGGGCCGCGCACGAGCTGGACCCGGCGGCGCGGGTCCGTGTGCGGATGGACTCCAAGCTGGTCGTCGAGCAGATGTCCGGCCGCTGGCAGATCAAGCACCCGGGCATGAGGCCGCTCGCGGCCGAGGCGAAGACGGTGTTCCCGCCCTCGCAGATCACCTTCGAGTGGATCCCGCGCGAGCAGAACAAGCACGCGGACCGGCTGGCCAACGAGGCGATGGACGCGGGGAGGCGGGGGGAGCAGTGGGCGGCTCCCGCTGCTCCGCTCGCTGGTTCCGCCGCGGGCCCTGCTGGGCACGCCCCGTCCGGACCGCCCGGGGACGCGGCCGCCGGGGCGGCGAGGGCGCGGGCGGCGATGGGGGTTTCACGGTCCCGCGGTGGCGGGGCGGAGGACGTCGCCGACCGTGGCCGGACGGCCGCTGCCGAGGGCGGCACAGAAGCCGAGGCGGGCGCCAGGGGCGATGCCGAGGCGAAGGCCGACGCCGATGTGCGCGCGGCGCGGAGCGTCGCCGCCGGTACGCCGCCCGTCGGCTGGGCCGCGCCGCCCGATCTCGGCGCGCCCGCCACCTTCGTACTGCTGCGGCACGGCGAGACCCCGCTCACCCCCGAGAAGCGGTTCTCGGGCAGCGGCGGCAGCGACCCGGCGCTGTCCGACGTGGGCCGCGCCCAGGCCGAGCGCGTCGCCGCGGCGCTCGCCGCCCGCGGCACGATCCAGGCCGTCGTCTCCTCGCCGCTCAGGCGGTGCCGCGAGACCGCGGACATCGTCGCCACCCGGCTCGGACTCGACGTGAGCATCGAGGACGGCCTGCGCGAGACGGACTTCGGTGCCTGGGAGGGCCTGACGTTCGCGGAGGTACGGGACCGCTACCCCGACGACCTGAACGCCTGGCTCGCCTCGGCGAAGGCGGCACCCACCCGCGGCGAGAGCTTCACGACGGTCACCCGCCGTGTCGCCGCGACCCGCGACAAACTCATCACCGCCTACCGGGGCCGCACGGTCCTCCTGGTCACGCATGTCACCCCGGTCAAGACGCTGGTACGCCTCGCTCTCGGTGCCCCGCCCGAGTCGCTGTTCCGCATGGAACTGTCGGCGGCCTCGCTCTCCGCGATCGCCTACTACGCGGACGGGAACGCCAGCCTGCGGCTGCTGAACGACACGGGGCACCTCCGGTAGGCCGATTCAGAGCCCCGATTCAGAGCCCCGATTCAGAGCCCCGATTCGGAGCCCCCCGAGGGCTACCGCAACGCCGCCGCCTCGCGCGCCAGCGCCTCCACCCGGTCCCAGTCCCGCGCCGCGACCGCGTCCCGCGGCACGATCCAGCTGCCGCCCACGCACGCGACGTTCTTCAGGGCCAGATACGCCGCCGCGTTCCCGAGGCCGACACCGCCCGTCGGGCAGAACCGGGCCTGGGGAAGCGGTCCGGCGAGGGACTTCAGATACGCGGTGCCGCCGGCCGCCTCCGCGGGGAAGAACTTCATCTCGTGCACGCCGCGCTCCAGCAGCGCCACGACCTCCGACGTCGTCGAGACGCCCGGCAGGAACGGCACCCCGGACGCCTTCATCGCCTCCAGCAACCCGTCCGTCCAGCCCGGGCTGACCAGGAAGCGGGCCCCGGCGGCCAGCGAGTCGGCGACGTTCGCGGGGGAGATCACGGTGCCCGCGCCGACCACCGCGCCCGGCACCGCGTCCGCGATCGCCCGGATCGCGCCGAGCGCCACGGGCGTGCGCAGCGTGACCTCGATCGCGGGCAGCCCGCCCGCGACCAGCGCCCGCGCCAGCGGCACGGCATCGGCGACGTCTTCCACGACGACGACGGGGAGGACGGGGGCGAGGTCCAGTACGGACAAGGGCAGCGGAGAAGAGGGCAGCGGCGTAGTCATGCGCTTATCCTGCCGCGCGTCGTGCAGCATTCGCAAAGAGTGTTGCACATGCTGCAATGAGCTCGGAGCCCTCAGTGGATCTCCGTCACCACCACGTCCAGCGCCCACGCCCGCCCGGCCTTCGCAGGCGGTTCCGCCTCCACCACGTAACCGAGGTCCCGCAGCGCCTCGACCAGCGCTGCCGGCTTCTCGGGCGCGGTGCCGGCCGACAGCAGTGCCCGTACGATCCGGCCCTTCGTCGCCTTGTTGAAGTGGCTCACGACGGACCGCTTCTCCACCCCGTCGACCACCTGGGAGTGCAGCACCCGCACGGTCGCCGTGCGCTCCGCGACGTCGCCCTTCGGCTTCCAGGCGGCCGCGTATGCCGACGACCGCAGGTCCAGTACGAGTCCGTCCCCGGCGGCCTCGGGCATGACCGAGGCCAGCGGCGTTCGCCAGTACGCCCCCAGCGCGCCGAGCGCCGGCAGCTTGACGCCCATCGAGCAGCGGTAGGACGGGATGCGGTCGCCCACCCGGACCGCGCCCCACAGCCCCGAGAACACCAGCAGTGCGCGCTTCGCCCGCCGCTTCGCGGCCGGGTCGAGCGACGCGAGGTCCAGCGCGTCGTAGAGGACGCCGGTGTAGATCTCCCCGGCGGGCCGCGCGCCCCCCGTCCGCAGCTCCGCGTTCTTGGCGATCTCGCCGCGCAGGCCCTCGCTCAGCCCGAGCACCTCACGGGCCTTCTCGTTCTCGCCGGGGTCTCCCGCGCACAGTTCGACGAGCTCGTCCAGCACTGCCTGCCGTGCCTCGGTGAGCCCCGGCAGCGACAGCGAGTCCAGCTTCAGCGGTGCGCCGCGCCCGGACGGGGCCTTGCCTTCGGACGGCGGCAGCAGCACGAGCACAGCGGATCTCCTCGAGGGCGTGAGGGACGGTAAGGGGCAGGCGGGGTGCGGCCCCCGCGTCAGGGTACGGGGTGCCGTCGGCCGGCCGGCGGCGCCCACTCGCGGCGGGCAGGTGCCGCCGGCCACAGCATGCCGTCGGTGCGGCCCCGGCCTACGCTCGGTCCATGCCCCGCCGCCATCTGCAGGTGACCGCCGCGGTCGACACCCCGCTGCGGGCGGCGCTGCGCGGGCTGCGTGCGGAGCTCGCCGTGCCCGAGACGTTCCCGGACGCCGTCCTCGACGAGGCGGAACAGGTTGCGCAGGCGCCACGGCTGCCGGATCGCGACGCGACGGATCTGCCGCTCTTCAGCATCGACCCGGCCGCGTCCCAGGACCTCGACCAGGCCATGCACCTGTCCCGGCGTCCCGGTGGCGGCTTCCGGGTGCGTTACGCGATCGCCGACGCCGCCGCGTTCGTCATCCCGGGACTGGCGCTCGACGCCGAGGCTCACCGCCGGATCACCACCCTCTACTTCCCGGACAGAAGGGTTCCGCTGCACCCCGCGCTGCTCGGCGAGGGCGCCGCCAGCCTGCTCCCCGGCCGGGCCCGCCCGGCCGTGCTGTGGACCCTCGACCTCGACGCCGACGGCCGCACGGTCTCCACCGACGTACGCCGCGCTCTCGTCCGCAACCGCACCAGGTTCGACTACGCGAGCGCCCAGCGGCACATCGACGCGGGCACCGCGGAGGAGCCGCTCGCCCTCCTCGAGACCGTCGGCACACTGCGCGAACAACGAGAGGCCGAACGCGGCGGCATCTCCCTCAACGTCCCCGAACAGCAGATCATCGAGGCCCCGGCCCCCGGGCGGCGCGCCACCGGAACGTACGCACTCGGCTACCGCGCCCCGCTCCCCACCGACCGCTGGAACGCCCAGATCTCCCTGCTCACCGGCATGGCCGCCGCCGAACTGATGCTCGCCCACGGCACCGGCGTCCTGCGCACCCTCCCGGCCGCCCCCGACGGCGCCGTCGGCCGCCTCCGCCGTACCGCGAAGGCCCTCGGCATCGACTGGCCGCACCACGTCCCGTACGCGGAGCTGATCCGCTCGCTCGACCCGCGGCAGCCCAGGCACGCGGCGTTCCTGCAGGAGTGCACGACCCTCCTGCGCGGCGCCGGATACACGGTCTTCACCGGCGGCAAGCTCCCCGAGCACACCCTCCACGCCGCCGTCGCCGCGCCCTACACCCACTGCACCGCACCCCTGCGCCGCCTCATCGACCGCTACACGTCCGAGATCTCCCTCGCGGCCGCCGCGGACCGGGAGCCGCCCGAGTGGGTGCTCGCCGGCCTCGAGACGCTGCCCGCGGAGATGGCGGAAGGCACACGGCGCGCGGGCACGGTCGAGCGCGAGTGCCTCGACATCGTCGAGGCCGCGCTGCTCATGGACCGGATCGGCGACGTCTTCGACGCCTGTGTGGTCGACGTGAAGGAGCACGAACCGACCGTCGGAACCGTACAGTTGACCGACCCGGCGGTCGTAGCCCGCATCGAGGGCGGTACGGAGCCGCTCCCGCTCGGGGAGCCGCTACGCGTCCGTCTTGTGCAGGCGGATCCGGGAAAGGCGAAGGCGCTGTTCACTCCGGCGTGACGCCACGCGCTGCCGCAGCCCGTGGTCGCGGTTCCCGCGAAGTCAACCCCGACAACTTTCCGTGATCGTGTGCCACGATCGAAGTAAGTACCCCCGATCTCACGGATGGCTGATCGACGGTGTCCCAGTCTGGCAAGCGACCAAGGAAGGGGCGTGACATGACAGCCATGCCACACGCGCCGCTCATGCAGGCGGACCTGCTGCTGGAGGGCTTCCTGGCGCTGGACACGCCGGAAGGCTTCCGGGCCGAACTGATCGAGGGGGAGATCGTTGTGACGCCGCCGCCGGACGGGGATCACGAGGACTACATCAACCAGATCGTCAAGCAGGTGATCAGGCGATCCCGAACGGATATGGACGTCTCCGGCAACAAGGGAATCAAGCTGGCGAGTGCGGGGGACTGCCCCAGAGATCACCTCATCCCGGATGCCACCTTCGCCCCCAGCGATCTTCGCCTCTTCCGGGGTGCGGAACCCTGGATGCCCTGCGCCGGCGTGGCAATGGTTGCCGAGGTGACGTCCTCCAGGCCGAGCGTCGACCGCGAGCCCAAGCGCCGGTGCTACGCACGGGGAGGGATCCCCCTCTATCTCCTGGTCGATCGCGACGAGTCCTCCGTCACCCTGTTCAGCGCGCCCGAAGACGGCGACTACCGGCAGCACTGCACGATCAGCTTCGGCAAGACGCTGCCCCTCCCTGAGCCGTTCGGCTTCGACCTGGAGACGGCGGAGTTCCTCTGAGCTCGGCTCGCGTACCATGGTCACCACGGCAGACGAGCCGGGCGGGCGGCCGCGTGAAGAACCCTTCGGGGATCTTCCCGAGGAACGTCCGGGCTCCACAGGGCAGGGTGGTGGCTAACGGCCACCCGGGGTGACCCGCGGGACAGTGCCACAGAAAACAGACCGCCGGGGCTGTGCTCTTTTAAAGAGGGCGGTCCTCGGTAAGGGTGAAACGGTGGTGTAAGAGACCACCAGCGCCTGGGGTGACCCAGGCGGCTCGGTAAACCCCACCCGGAGCAAGGTCAAGAGGGGCCGCTGTAACAGGTGGCCCTGCGCGGATGTTCGAGGGCGGCTCGCCCGAGTCCGCGGGTAGACCGCACGAGGCCGGCGGCAACGTCGGTCCTAGATGGATGGCCGTCGCCTCCAGGTCCGCGAGGACCCGGGGGAACAGAACCCGGCGTATAGCTCGGCTC
The DNA here is from genome assembly GCF_053594815.1 of Streptomyces sp. NPDC002577. Taxonomy (NCBI): domain Bacteria; kingdom Bacillati; phylum Actinomycetota; class Actinomycetes; order Kitasatosporales; family Streptomycetaceae; genus Streptomyces; species Streptomyces sp. NPDC002577. The sequence goes on from NZ_JBSFWK010000001.1 coordinate 166,517, forward strand.
GTCTGTCAATACGGCCTTGACCAGGGTAAATTCCCTGGTCAGGGCCGTTGGGTGTTTTGGCGGTCCGCCCTCCTGGACCTGCGGTTTCCCGGGAGTTTTTGTGTGGATGTGCACCCGTTGTGCACGCGCCGTCCGCTGGGCGCCGGGGTGCCGTCGGACCCGAACGGCGCGTAGGTGGGCGCCTTCGGCAGGATTCGAACCTGCACAGGGCGCCGGAGGCCGTCGGCTTCCCAGTCGTTTCCCCAGGCCGACGCGTTCTCTGATGACGCGTCAGGGCTGCGATCCCGCGTATATCACGTGATTTTGAAATGGTGGCCGCGGAGGTGATCACGCGCAGGTCGTCGGCGCGGGCGAGGGCGAGCCAGACAGTGACCGTTCGGTCGCGCAGTACGGCCTTGGCCAGCCCTTCACTGTCGAGCACCAGCGTGCCGCCCGGGGTGGCGGGGGAGCGTGTCACGCCGCGTTCGCCCCGTCACCGGTTTGCTGTGCGCGTGCCTGATGCAGCTGATCGCGCAGGGTCTGCACCTCGAACATCAACCCCCACGGCACGTTCCGGTTGAGCATGGACAAGCGCCTCGACCTCCCCCGTCGGGCGCTGGTGCTGGGCCCGCGCCGGGCGGCTGACGGCGCTGTCAGCTTCTGCGGACCGGCCCGGCCGCTGCGTGGCCTGCGCGACGGCCGTTGCGGGCGCACGCTGGAAGAGGGATATATGCGCCCGGAGAGTGATCGTCATGATGTGGTACGGCGGCGGCTGGGGCGGCTGGATCGTGATGGCCGTGATCATGGTGTTCTTCTGGGCGCTGGTGATCGCCGGGATCGTCGCGCTCGTCCACTACGTCACCAGCGCCCGCCGCAGCCATCAGTCCGTTCAGCCTTCCTCCCCCGGTGAGCCGTGGTCGGGGAGTAGACGAGCCGAGGACGTGCTCGCCGAGCGGTTCGCCCGCGGGGAGATCGACGAAGACGAATACAAACGACGGCTGGCGCTGTTGCGGGAGTACCGGTGAACGTGGACCGTCGGCGCGGGGTGTGGCTGGCCATTGCCGCGGCGGTCACCGCCCTTGTGCTGGGCATCTCGACCACTGCGTTGCTGGCTGCCACCGGCGCCTTCCGCAGTGCGGCCCCTGCGGCCTGGCGGGCGCCAGGTGCGTCCTGCGGCGCGCCTGCGTTGCCGGGCCACGCGGTGGACGTGACGGCAGGCGACATGGGTCCGGGCATGATGAGCGGCGGTCCTGGCGGGTACGGCATGCACATGATGCGCCTGGTGCTCCATCCGGCCGCCGTCCCCACCGGTGTGATCTCGCTTCGGGTATTCAACGCCGGCGCACTCACTCACGAAGTGGTGGTACTCCCACTGCCGCCGGGCCGAGGTGCCGGGGAGCGCGTCACCGGTCCTGACGGGAAGGTCAACGAGGCGGGCAGCCTGGGTGAGGCGTCCCGCAGCTGTGCGGCGGGCGCCGGTGACGGCATCACCTCCGGCGCGATGTCCTGGACCACGCTGACCCTGCCTCCCGGGCGCTACGAGCTGGTGTGCAACTTCCCCGGCCACTACCTCGCCGGGATGTTCGCCGAACTCGACGTCACCAGCCGGTAGCAGGCTCGGCGCCGAGGGCCGCCCTCAGGTGGAGGAGCTGATCGGCAAGATCCGGTCCGTCGACATGGACGCGCTACGGCGCGAGGTCGCCGCCGCGGACACCGCCGGCGGCGAATGAGCGCGGGTCGGCGACCTTCGGCGATCCCGTTCCGTACCGGGACGTTTCCTAGTACCCCTAGGGGTATTATTCGGGGGTATTTCGTCAAGGAGTAATCGTGGAACTGGAGCTTGAGGGTGCGGACCTGAAGGCCGTGCTGAACCGGCTGCGTCGTGCGCAGGGCCAGATCTCCGGTGTCATCAGGATGATCGAGGAAGGCCGCGACTGCGAGGACGTCGTCACGCAGCTCGCCGCCGCGTCCCGCGCCCTGGACCGCGCCGGTTTCGCCATCATCTCGACGGGTCTGCAGCAGTGCGTGATGGACATCGATGCCGGCCGGAAGAACGGTGAGGACGCCGAGCAGATCCGTGCTCGCCTGGAAAGGCTTTTCCTGTCGCTGGCGTGAGAAGCGGTGCGACCCTGTCGCCTGGCGGTGGAGGCACCCGATTCGGTCCTGCATGCCCGCGGCGGCCTCGCCGCCCGCCGGCCTCGCCCATGACGTGCCCCGGACGCCCGCCGGCTTGAGGCCGCGCCCGTAAGGCGGCCCCGGCCGCACGTCTCTCCCGTCCGCCTCCGTCCGCGCAATGCCGGGCGCCACAGGCTCACGGCCGGGATCACGGTTCTCGGGATCCGACGGCCATGGTCATGAGCGCGCGAGGGGCGACAGCAATCACAGAAATACCCCCTGGGGTATTCGTGTTACAGTCGCATGTATACCCGGGGGGGTAATTTCGAGGAAGGGAGCATCCTCCGTGTTCTTCATCGACACCATCGAGCTCGAGGGCCTCGGCAACCGTCACTACCTGGCAGGCGGCAAGGAGACGGCCGTGGCCGTGGACCCGCCGCGCGACTTCGACCAGGTCCTGGCGGCGGCGGCCCGGCGCGGTGTGCGGATCACGCATGTGGTCGAGACGCACATCCACAACGACTACGTCACCGGTGGTCTGGAGCTGGCCCGGGTGGCGGGTGCCGCCTACCTGGTGCCGGCCGGAGCGCATGTGTCGTTCGCGCGGGTGCCGGTGGCCGACGGTGACACCGTGACGATCGATGACGGGCTGGAGCTGCGGGCCGTTGCCACTCCGGGGCACACCCCGCACCACACCTCCTACGTGCTGCAGGAGCAGGGCAAGCCGGTGGCCGCGTTCACCGGCGGTTCGCTGCTGATCGGCACGGTGGGCCGCCCGGACCTGGTGGAGCCCCGCCTGACCGAGGAGCTGGCCCGCGCCCAGCACGCTTCCGCCCACCGCCTGGCGGCTCAGCTGCCGGACGAGACGTCCGTCCTGCCCACGCACGGCTTCGGCAGCTTCTGCTCCTCCGCGCAGGCCGAGGGGGACGCCACCACCATCGGCAAGGAGAAGAGCGTCAATGCGGCGCTGACCACGGACGTGGACTCCTTCGTCGCCCGGCTGCTGGCCGAGCTCGACGACGTGCCCGCCTACTACGCGCACATGGGCCCGGCCAACGCGGGCGGTCCCGCCCCGGTGGACCTGACGCCCCCCGCCGTCGCGGACGCCGGCGAGATCGCCGCCCGGCTGGCGGCCGGTGAGTGGGTCGTGGACCTGCGCAACCGGGTCGCGTTCGCCGAGGGCCATGTCGCCGGATCGTTCAACTTCGAGGTGGACGGCAAGATCGCCACCTACCTGGCCTGGATGATCCCGTGGGGCAAGCCGGTGACCCTGCTCGCCGAGTCCCCCGAGCAGCTTGCCGCCGCCCAGCGGGAGCTGGTCCGGGTCGGCATCGACCGCCCCGCGGCCGCCGCGACCGGCGCGCCGCAGGAGTGGGTCTCCGAGGGCGGCTCCCTGGCCTCCTTCCCCCGCTCCACGTTCGCCGGCCTGGCCGAGCACGGCAAGGACGGCGTCGTCGTCCTGGACGTACGCCGTGACTCCGAGCGGGCCGCCGGATACATCGAGGGCTCCGTGCACATCCCGGTCCACCAGCTGCACAAGCGGCTCGGCGAGGTCCCGGCGGGCACCGTGTGGGTGCACTGCGCCGGTGGCATGCGTGCCGGAATCGCCGCCTCGCTCCTCGACGCCGCGGGCCGTGACGTCGTGGCCGTGGACGACGGGTTCGGCTCCGCCGCCGACGCCGGACTGACCGTGGTCACCGGCTGAGCAGGCTCTCCGACCTTCCCCCCACCACAAGCAGTACGAGAGGTTGTGTGATGTTCCTCTTCCATGGCGGTGAAGACCGCGTCACCGTCGACGAGGCCCACCGGCGCACCCAGGGCGGCGACGCCCCGGCCGTCCTGCTGGACGTACGGGAGCAGGGCGAGTGGGATGCCGGGCACGCGCCCGGCGCCGTATTCGCACCGCTGTCCGGCCTTTCGCTGGGAGCGGCCCTGCCCGAGGCGGCCCAGGGCCGGCCCCTGGTGGTGATCTGCCGCAGCGGCAACCGCTCCCAGCGCGCCGCCAAGCTGCTGGCCGAATGCGGCGCCGAGGCGGTGGACGTCAAGGGCGGCATGAAGGAGTGGGCCGCCGCCGGTCACCCGGTCGTCGACGAACGCGGGAACAACGGCTCCATAGCATGACCGCTCTGATCCTCGCGCTCGTCGCCGGTGCCGTCGTCGGCCTGGCCCTCGGCGGCCTCGGTGGTGGCGGCAGCGTCCTGGCGGTGCCCGCTCTGATCTACCTGCTCGGCTTCACCCCGGCACAGGCGACCACGGCCAGCCTGATCATCGTCACCCTGACGTCGATCACGGCGCTCGCCGGACACACCCGGGACAGCAATGTGGCCTGGGGGACGGGGCTGCTGTTCGCAGCGGCGGGCATCATTCCCGCGATGCTCGCCGGGGCCGCCGCCGGCCACCTGCCCCAGGCGGTGCTGACCGTCGCCTTCGCCGTCATCGCGGCGCTCGCGGCCCTGCGCATGCTGCGGCCCGCGCGCGCCGAGACCACCGGCGAGGTGCACCCCGGCAAGGCCGGCGCGGCCGGCGCCGGGCTCGGCGCGGTGACCGGGTTCCTGGGCGTGGGCGGCGGCTTCCTCGCCGTGCCGGCCCTCGTGAGTGTGCTGAGCCTGCCCATGCGCCGCGCCGTCGGCACCAGCCTGCTGGTCATCACGATCAACTCGCTGGCCGCGCTCGCCGCCCGGGCCGGCACCGGGACCCACCTGGACTGGGCGGTCATCGCACCGTTCACCGCGGCGGCGATCCTGGGCGCCTGGGACGGCAAACGACAGTCGAAGAAGCTCAAGGGCAACACCCTGCAGCGCATCTTCGCCTACGTGCTGCTCGCGGTCGCCGCCCTCATGCTCGTCGACGCCCTCGTCTGACGCCCCGGGCGCCGGACCGCGCCGGGGCCGCGATCATCGCCGCCTACTGCGGTTCCGCACCCGCGGGACCAAGCTCCGCGACCACTCCTCACCAACACCCCACGGGGAATCCCCCCGTGGGAGCCATGGACTCCCCCTATCGGGGCCGTACCGACACACAAGGATGACACCCACCATGACCACTCCCACCTCCCTCGACCCCCGTCAGGCCCGCACCCGCCTGAACGAGCTGACCGTCATCGACGTCCGCACCCCCGGCGAGTACGCCGGCGGCCACATCCCCGGCGCCCTCAACATCCCCCTCGACCAGCTCGACCGGGCGATGTCCGACATCCGCAACGCCGCCCAGCGCGGTGAGATCCTCGTCGTGTGCGCTTCCGGCGCCCGCTCCGAGAACGCCTGCCGGCAGCTCGCCGAGAACGGCATCCACGCCGCCACCCTCGCCGGCGGCACCGGCGCCTGGGCCGCCCAGGGCAACGACCTCGACCGCCCCCAGGGCAGCGCCTGCAGCACCAAGGCCACGTGGGGCATGGAACGCCAGGTCCGCCTCACCGCCGGGAGTGTCGTCCTGCTCGGCCTGCTCCTGGGCCTGGTCGTCCACCCCGCCTTCCAGCTGCTGTCCGCCGGTATCGCTGCCGGCCTGGTCTTCTCCGCCGTGACCAACACCTGCGGTATGGCGGCCATGCTCGCCAAGCTTCCTTACAACCGGCCCCGCCAGGCCGACCTGGACGCCACGCTGGCCCGCCTGCGCAACAGCTGACCCATGACCGCGGCTGACGCAGACGCAACCGGGCGGGCGGACGCCACCCGCCTGGAGACTCCGCAAGGAAGACACAAATGACCACGACCACCACCGGTTCGCTGCCCGCCGTCCGTCTCGGACTGCGGGAGAACTGGCTGCAGTTCACGCTGCTCGTCGTCGTCAACGTCTGCGTCGGCGCTCTCGTCGGCCTGGAGCGCACGACCGTGCCGCTCATCGGCACTGATGTCTTCGGCCTGACCAGCGACCTCGCGGTCTTCTCGTTCATCATCGCCTTCGGCCTCACCAAGGCCCTGACCAACCTCGCCGCCGGAGCGCTGACCGCCCGCTTCCGCCGCAGGCAACTCCTTGTCACCGGCTGGCTGATCGGCATCCCCGTCCCGTTCGCCCTCGCCTGGGCACCGTCCTGCGCTGGATCTCGCCGATGAGGCGGACGATACGGCGCACCATCTTGCGGTCGGTCGCCGGCCAGTGCTGAAAGTCGTCCCAGGCGCCTGGGGCGAAGTTGCCGTCCCTCACTCCTCGCCCGCCAGCTCCTGGAGCTCTTCCAGGGTCTTGGCGACTCCTGACCGGCCCGCACGGTCGCGGGCGACAGCTTCCATGAGGCGGCGCGCGTTGGCGGGTGAGCGCAGGAGGTAGATGGTCTTCTGCCAGGCGTCGTCATCCTCTGCGGACATGAGGACGGCGTCGCCGTTCTTGGAGTGGATGCGCACGGGGGCGTGGTCGTCGTTGACCTTCTTGATCAGGGGAAAGAGTTCCTTGCGCGCCTCGCTGGCGGTGAGGCCCATGGCATGTGTCCTCTCTCGGGCTGGTGCTGAACACCCTCGCGGTGTCACTGCGTGCGTGAGCGGGCCGTGACGCGGTCGAGGTGGGCCGCGAAGACCTTCTGTGCGTCCGGGGTCATCGTCCGCAAGGTCACCAGGGCCGTGATGACGACGTCGCAGAGTTCGGACTGGACGTCGTCCCAGGTGTGCGTCACGCCCTTGCGCGGGTTCTGGCCGATGGCGCCGATGACGGCCTGGGCCGTCTCGCCGACCTCCTCCGAGAGTTTGAGCATCCGCAGCAGGAGGGTCTCCCGCGGGGTCTGCCGGTTGTGGCCGTCGAGCCAGGCGTGCAGTGCGTCAACGGATTCCCACAGGGGTGCCAGGGCTGCGCCGGGCGCCACGGGTGCTTCGCGATGGTCCATGGGGGCACCCTGTCATGCCCCCGGCCTCGACTGCTCCCACTCGAACGGCCGTATGCGCCGGGTGCCCCGCCCGGTGCGATGCGACGGTGGAGTGGGCATTGGCGAGCCCGGGGCCCGTACGCCCCAGGCGGCACGTCGCATGCGGTACGCCCCCATACGACCACACGCTCCGAGGAGATGCCGTGACCTGTATCGACCGACGTGACCTGGGCCTTCTGCTGCTGCGCCTCGGAACCGGAGGGGTGCTCGCCGCCCACGGCGCCCAGAAGCTCTTCGGCTGGTTCGGCGGCGGTGGGATCGAGGGCACCGGTGCCTTCATGGAGTCCGTCGGCTACAAGCCGGGCAAGGCGAGCGCCATGGCCGCCGGGCTCGTCGAGACGGGCGGCGGCGCGCTGCTCGCCCTCGGTCTCGCGACGCCCGCGGCGGGGGCGGCCGCGGCCGGCGGGATGGCGGGGGCGGCCGCCGTGACCGCGCCCAGCGGTTTCTTCGCCCAGAGCGGCGGATATGAGTACGCGGCGTTCCTCGGGCTCGTCCCGGCCTGCCTTGCCATCACCGGTCCGGGCCGGCTCTCCCTCGACCACCTTCTCGGCCACATCGTCAACCGCAACTGGATGGTCCCCGTGGCGTTCGCGGCCACCGCCATCGGCACGATGGGCGTGATCAAGGCACGCAACAGGAACCTGCGGTTGGCCCAGGCGACGCCCTCCGAGCAGGAGGTGAAGGAGGGGCCGTTCGGCGGGGAGGCCCAGGGGGCCTGAGCGCCCGAGTGTCCACGAGGGACCGAGGGGATGAGGGGATGAGGACCTCAAGGACGATTGGTCCCCTCGGGAGGATTGCCTTCGTGTGCGCTCCAGCTCCTAGCCTTCACAGGCATGGAGACGAGCAACGCGACAACCACGCCGACGGCCGACAACACGGCGACTGACAGCGCGACGACGGGCGCCGGTACGCGCACCACCCCGTACACAAGGCCCCTCGGCCGCAGCGGAATCGAGGTGAGCGCCCTCGGGTTCGGCTGCTGGGCCATCGGCGGCGAGTGGCAGGACGCCGACGGGAGCCCGCTCGGCTGGGGCAAGGTCGACGACGAGGAGTCGGTGCGCGCCGTCCACCGCGCGCTGGACCTCGGCGTGACCTTCTTCGACACCGCCGACGTCTACGGGGCCGGGCACAGCGAGCGGGTCCTGGGACGGGCCCTCGGCAAGCACAGGGCCGATGTCGTGGTGGCCACCAAGTGGGGCAACGTCTTCGACGAGGACGGCAAGGTCCTCACGGGCAGTGACGATTCGCCTGCGTACGTACGGCGTGCGCTGACCGCCTCGCTCGCCCGCCTCGGCACCGACTACGTGGACCTCTACCAGCTGCATCTGTCCGACGCGGACCCCGAGCGGGCCGCTCTCCTGCGGGACGCCTGCGAGGATTTCGTACGCGAGGGGCTCATCCGCGCGTACGCATGGAGCACCGACGACCCGGCGCGCGCGGCCGTCTTCGCCGAGGGGCCGCACTGCGCGGCAGTCCAGCACCGCTGCAACGTCCTTCAGGACGCGCCCGAACTGCTCGCCCTGTGCGAGGAGTCGGGCCTCGCGAGCATCAACCGCAGCCCGCTCGCGATGGGGTTGCTGACCGGGAAGTACGTGCCGGAGAGCACGCTCGCCACCGGCGACATCCGCAGTGCGCCGCCCGCCTGGCTGCCCGGGTTCGCGGCGGGTGGCGGCGCCGACCCCGAGTGGCTGGCGCGTGTCGAGGCCGTACGGTCCGTCCTCACGAGCCGCGGGCGCACACTCGCTCAAGGCGCGCTGGCCTGGCTGTGGGCGCGCAGCCCGCAGACGGTGCCGATCCCCGGCTTCCGGACGGTTGCGCAGGCCGAGGAGAACGCGGGGGCGCTCGCCTACGGGCCGCTGGCCGATGAGGATTTGGCGGAGATCGAAAGCGTGCTCGGGGCTCAGCGGCCCACGAAGGGGTGAAGCAGGGCAACCGCTCCGCGGCCCAGGTCGTTCCCGCGGTCCCAATCGCGGGACCCCCCTTGGGCGCCTGTCAGCCGCGGAGCGGTTGTCCACCCCCCTCGATGTGGTCCTGTGCGCCTCACCTGTGGCGCGCGGTCAACATGTGGTTCAAGTGTGAAGGTCTGGTGGAGAGGAGTTGAGCATAGGAGAGTTACCTGGCCCAAAGGGGCGGTAGTCCGTAGTCCGTTTGTGCAGATTCTTTATGGACGTGCGAACTCGGGCGTGAGTGGCGGTCGTTCGGAACTCATCCGTCCGCCACTTTTTTGTTGTGTACGTGACAGGCAACCGTCGTCCCCCGCACATTCAATGCCCCTGACAACAACCGTCAGGGGAGGGTCAGATGACACCCGCACGTCCGACGCCACCTTCGCAGCACGCCCCCGAAGTCCGCGCCGCCGCCCGCCACATCGGCCGCCGACGCTTCCTCACCGTCACCGGCGCCGCCGCCGCGCTCGCCTTCGCCACCAACCTGCCCGCCTCGGGCGCCGCGAGCGCCGCCGAGCTCGACGCCGCCCGGATCACCGAGAACCCCTTCACGCTCGGCGTCGCCTCCGGCGACCCGCGGCCGGACTCCGTGCTGTTGTGGACGCGTCTGGCCCCCGCGCCGTTCCAGGCCGACAGCGGTCTGCCGCAGGAGCGCATAACGATCCACTGGGAACTGGCCCATGACGAGAAGTTCCGGCGCATCGTCAGACGTGGCACCGCCACCGCGCACCCGGAGTTCCACCACACGGTCCATGTCGAGGTGAACCACCTCGATGCCGACCGCGTCCTCTACTACCGGTTCAAGGTGGGCAGCTGGATCAGCGAGACGGGCCGCACCCGCACCGCGCCCGAGCCCGGCAGCCGCACGTCCGCGCTGAAGTTCGGCCTGGTCTCCTGCCAGCGCTACGACCAGGGCTACTACACGGCCTACCAGCACCTGGCGCAGGAAGACGTCGACATGGTCTTCCATCTCGGCGACTACCTGTACGAGTACGCCGTCAACTCGGCCGGCGGAGCGCGCGCCTACGCCGCCGGCACCCTGCCCGACCTGTTCAACCACGAGACGGTGACGCTGGAGGACTACCGCCTGCGGTACGCCCTCTACAAGTCCGACCCCGACCTGCTGGCCGCGCACGCCGCCCACCCCTTCGTCGTCACCTGGGACGACCACGAGACCGAGAACAACTACGCGGGCGACACCCCCGAGAACTCCGTACCGCCGGAGGAGTTCCTGCTGCGCCGGGCCGCCGCCTACCGCGCGTACTGGGAGAACCAGCCGCTGCGCCGCCCGGAGCAGCCCGAGGGCTCGGACATGCAGCTCTACCGCAGGCTCCACTGGGGCAGGCTCGCGCAGTTCGACATCCTCGACACCCGCCAGTACCGCTCCGACCAGGCATACGGGGACGGTTGGCAGTACTCGGGGCCGGAGTCCGAGGACCCCTCGCGCACGCTGACCGGCGAGACCCAGGAGCGGTGGCTGCTGGACGGCTGGCAGAGGTCGCGGGCGCTGTGGAACGTCGTACCGCAGCAGGTCACCTTCTCCCAGCGGTACAACTCCACGACGCTGCCGTCCAAGGTGTCGATGGACTCCTGGGACGGTTACCCGGCCTCGCGCGAGCGCGTCCTCGCGGGTGCCGAGGCGGCCGGTATCGAGAACCTCATGATCCTCACCGGTGATGTGCACGTCCACTACGGCTTCGACATCAAGCGGGACTTCGGCGACCCGTCGTCGAAGACCCTCGGCACGGAGATCGTGGCGTCGTCGATCAGCAGCGGCGGCAACGGGTCGGGGAAGCCCTCCAACTGGGCCACCTACATGGCGGCCAACCCGCACATGAAGTTCTACAACGGGCTGCGCGGCTACGTGACGGTCGAGTTGGGCGCCGCCGCCGCGCGCGCCGACTTCAAGTCGGTGAGCGCGGTGACGACGCCGGGGGCGCCGGTCGTCACGGCGGGGTCGTTCGTGACGGAGGCGGGGAACCCGGGGCTGCAGCCCGCGTGACGGTGGCTCGCGTGACGGTGGCCCGGAGGCCGGGGCTCAGGCCGGGGTGACCTGAGCCCGCTCCGCCTCCTCGCCGGGGTAGCGGACGCCGATGCGGTCCCGTACCGCGTCGAGCGTCCGCATCACCGCGAGGGAGCCGTCGAGCGGCACCAGCGGGGACTCGGTCTCGCCTGCGCGCAGGCAGCGCATGACCTCCACCGCCTCGTGCTTGAGGCTTGCGACCGTGCCGGCGGCCGGGTCCGCCGCGAACTCCTCCGGGTCGCGGCCGTCGCGGTGCAGCACGAAACGGTCGGGGTGGAAGAAGCCGTACGGGATGTCGATGCGGCCCTTGGAGCCGGTGACCGACGCCATGATGGGGGTGCCCCCGACGATGGAGCAGTGCACCAGAGCGTGAGCACCGCTCTCCCACGAGAGCAGCATTCCCGTCTGGAGATCAACGCCCTCGTCCGAGAGCACCGCTCTCGCCGTGATGTCCGACGGCTCACCCAGCAGCAGCTGCGCGAACGACACCGGATAGACACCCAGATCGAGCAGCGCGCCGCCGCCCTGCGCCGGATCCCGCAGCCGGTGCGACGCGGGGAACGGGCCCGAGAGCCCGAAGTCCGCCTGCACGGTACGCACTTCGCCGATCGCGCCGTCGTCCACCAGCTCCTTGAGCCGCCGTATGAGCGGGTTGCAGTACATCCACATGGCCTCCATCAGGAAGAGGCCGCGCTCCCTGGCCAGGCCCACCAGCTCCTCGGCCTCGTGCACGTTGAGCGTGAACGCCTTCTCGCACAGCACGTTCCGGCCCGCCTCCAGGCACAGGCCCGCCGCCTCGCGGTGCGCCGAGTGCGGTGTCGCCACATAGACGATGTCCACATCCGTGTCCTCGGCCAGGGCGCCCCAACTGCCGTACGACCGCGGGATGCCGAAGCGCTCCGCGAACGCCTTCGCCGAGGCGTCCGTCCGCGAGGCCACCGCGACGACCTCCGCGTCCGGCAGGTCCAGCAGGTCCGCGGTGAACGCGGCCGCGATCCCGCCGGTGGCCAGGATGCCCCACCGCACCGGTTGAGTCGTCACGTGTTTTCCCTCCCTGTTCGCCGTCCGGCGGTCTCGGCCGCCGCGTCGAGCTGAGAGCATATGTGGCGGATTCGAGGACCGGGAGGGGGGCCATGCGCGAGCGCGGCCGAGGGAAGTCAGCAGAGGCAAGGGCGGAGGGCCCCACAGAGGAGGGCCACATAGACAGCCACAACGACGACCACGTAGACAACCACATAGACGTCCATGGAGAGGACGAGGGCCCCACGGCGGGCACGCAACGGGGTTCCGGAGGGGCCGGCGGAGAGGGTGAGGCCGCCGGGCACGTCGCCGCCCGCCGCGCCGGACTCCTCGTCACCCTGGTGCTCGCCGGGCTCACCGCCCTGCCGCCGCTGTCCATGGACATGTACCTCCCGGCGCTGCCGGAGGTCACCGACGTGCTCCACGCCCCCGCGGCGACCGTGCAGCTGACGCTGACCGCCTGCCTCGCGGGCATGGCGCTCGGTCAGCTCGTCGTCGGGCCCATGAGCGACAAATGGGGCCGCAGGCGCCCGCTCATCGCCGGGATGCTCGTCTACATCGTCGCCACCGCCGTGTGCGCCTTCGCGTCCACCGTGGAACTGCTCATCGCGTTCCGGCTGGCCCAGGGCCTTGCGGGCGCAGCGGGCATCGTGATCGCCCGCGCGATCGTCCGCGACCTGTACGACGGCGTGGCGATGGCACGGTTCTTCTCCACCCTCATGCTGATCTCCGGAGTGGCCCCCATCGTCGCCCCGCTCATCGGCGGCCAGGTGCTGCGGATCACCGACTGGCGCGGCGTCTTCGTCGTCCTCACCGTGATCGGCGCCGCCCTCACCGCGCTCGTCTGGCGCGCGCTCCCCGAGACGCTGGCGCCCGCAAACAGGCACGCGGGCGGCACGGCCGAGGCGCTGCGCACCATGCGCGGCCTGCTCGCCGACCGCGTCTTCACCGGCTACATGCTCGCCGGCGGCTTCGCCTTCGCCGCGCTCTTCGCTTACGTGAGCGCCTCGCCGTTCGTGATCCAGGAGATCTACGGGGCGTCCCCGCAGACCTTCAGCCTTCTGTTCGGCATCAACTCGGTCGGTCTGATCGCCACCGGCCAGATCAACGGCAAGGTGCTCGTGGAGCGGGTCAGCCTCGACAAGACCCTCGCCGTCGGCCTCGCCGTCATCACCGCCGCCGCCGTGGCACTGCTGCTCCTGACGACCGGCGTCTTCGGCGACCCGGGACTCGTACCGGTCGCCGCCGCGCTGTTCGTGCTGATGTCCGCGATGGGGCTCGCCCTGCCGAACACCAACGCGCTCGCCCTCATGCGGACCCCGCACGCCGCGGGTTCCGCCTCCGCGCTGATCGGCACGTCCGCCTTCCTCGTCGGCGCGATCGCCTCGCCGCTCGTCGGCATCGCGGGCGAGACCACGGCCGTCCCGATGGCCGTCGTCCAACTGGCCTGCGCACTGGTGGCCGTGGCCTGCTTCGTGGCACTGTGCCGTCCCTGGCAGCCGCGCGCACAGGAGACGAGCCTGCGCGCCGGGAGCGGGACTCAGCAAAGCGGGACCCCGCAGCCGATGGGCGCCCGGGAGGAGGCCGAGCACTGAGCACACCACGACTGCGCACCGGCAATCCGGAGCGCGCCGGGCTCGATCCCGCCGAGATGCGGCGGCTCCTGGCCGAGGTGCGGGCGCTGCCGCTGGGGGAGCCGCCCTGGTGTGCGGGCGTGGTCGTGCTCGCCGGGCGCGGCCCGGTGATCGCCGTCGAGGAGGCGTACGGCTGGGCGCTGCGGTACGCGGCATACGACGCCGAGGCCGACACGGGCGTCGAGCTGCCGCGCGACAGGTGGGTGCCGATGCGCACCGACACCCCGTTCGACCTCGCGTCGCTCACCAAACTGTTCACCGCCGTCGCCGCGGTGCAGCAGCTGGAGCGCGGGACGCTCGGCATCGACGCGCGTGTGGCGGCGTACCTCCCCGAGTTCCGCGCGGCCGCCGAGCACGGCATCACCGTGCGGCAGCTGCTCACCCACACCTCGGGGCTGCGGCCCGAACTCCCGCTGTACGACTGCCCGGACCAGGCGGCACGCCTCGCCGCGCTGCAGACCGAGTCCCCGGTCACCGAGCCCGGCACATACTGCTATTCGGACCTCAACATGTTGCTGCTCCAGCACGTCCTGGAGCGCATCACGCGCAGGCCGCTGGATGTTCTCGTAAGGGACGGGATCACGCGTCCGCTCGGCATGACGGCGACCGGCTTCGGCCCGCGGCCCGGCGCCGCGGCCACCGAGTACCAGCGCAGGCCCTGGGCGAAGGCGGACCGCGGGATGCTGCGGGGCGTCGTGCACGACGAGAACGCCTGGGCGCTCGGCGGTGTCGCGGGCCACGCCGGGCTCTTCTCGACCGCGCGCGATCTGGCGGTGCTCTGCCGGACCCTGCTGGCCGGCGGGTCGTACGGTACGGCGCGCATCCTCGGCCCCGACTTCGTGGAGCTGATGCTGACGGCTCCCGGGCTCGGCTTCGCCATCGACCAGCCGTGGTTCATGGGGGAGCTGGCGGGGCGGGGCGCGGCGGGGCACACCGGGTTCACGGGCACCTCGCTGGTCCTGGACCCGGCGACGGACACGTTCCTGGTGCTGCTGGCCAATACGGTGCATCCCCGGAGGCGGGATGCGGCGGGCGAAGCGAGATGGGGGTCCCCCCGGACGGAGTCTGGGGGACGGCCCCGGGCCGCGGCGGGCACACGGCTCGCCCGTGCCGCCCGGGGCGCCCGTAGAATCGCTGGGTGAACGTCCCCGTTACCCCGTTTTCCCCGGCCGAGACCCTGCGGGCGGCCCTCGCAGGGCTGCTGGACGGCCTGCCGCCGACGCAGGCCGCGCAGGCCGTGGACCGGCTGATCGCCAACTACCGGGGGCGCACTCCCACCGACGCCCCGGTGCTCCGCGACCGCTCGGACGTCGCCGCGTACGCCGCGTACCGGATGCCCGCGACCTTCGAGGCGGTCCGCTCCGCGCTGGACGCGCTCGCGGCGGCCGCGCCCGCCGACTGGGCGCCGGACAGCCATGTGGACGTCGGCGGCGGGACGGGCGCGGCGACCTGGGCCGTGGCCGCGACCTGGGACGGCGAGCGGCCGGTGACGGTGCTGGACTGGGCGGAGCCGGCGCTGGCACTGGGCCGGGAACTGGCCGCGTCCTACGAGCCGTTGAAGTCCGTGGTGTGGCAGCGCTCTCGTATCGGATCGGCGCTCGCGATCGAGAGCACTGATCTCGTCACGGTGTCGTATGTGCTGGGCGAGCTGACCGAGGGCGACCGGCGCGCGGTGGTCGATGCGGCGGCGAGCGCGGCGCGGTCGGCCGTCGTGATCGTCGAGCCCGGCACGCCGGACGGCTACGCGCGCGTGATCGAGGCCCGTGACCGGCTGATCGACGCCGGGTTCCGGATCGCGGCGCCGTGCCCGCACAGCGCCGCGTGTCCCATCGCCCCCGGCACGGACTGGTGCCACTTCTCGGCCCGCGTGAGCCGGTCGTCCCTGCACCGCCAGGTGAAGGGCGGCTCACTGGCGTACGAGGACGAGAAGTTCAGCTACGTGGCGGCGGTGCGGTTCCCGGTTGAGACGGCCCCGGCCCGGGTCGTCCGGCGCCCGCAGATCCGCAAGGGGCAGGTCCTGCTCGAGCTTTGCGAAGCGGACGAGACGCTGCGCCGGGAGACGGTGACGAAGCGGCACGGAGGGCTGTACCGGGCGGCGCGCGATGCCGACTGGGGCGACGCGTGGCCTCCGCCGGCTGCGGACTGAGACGGCAGCCGACAGGGCCTAGCGGGCCGTCGTGCCGGCCCGCGTCAGCAGGGTCGGTGCGTCGGTGATCACGCCGTTGCAGCCGAGTCGCAGTACGCGGTCGCGCTGCTTGCGGGTGTTCACCGTGTGTGCCCACACCCGGGGAATGCCCGAGCGCACGGCCCGTACGAGATCGGAGTCACGCGCCTTGTAGTCGACGTCCAGCACGTCCACGAAGGACGCCCAGCGCTCCGGCCGGTCCGTGCGCATCTGCTTCTTCGAGCGCCACAGCTGGGAGATCAGCCCCAAGCGGTGGGCGCGCAGGGCGACTTCCGGGTGGTTGGAGTTGACCAGCACCGAGCGGGTCAGACCGCGCGCCCGGATCATCCCGGCGAGCGTGTCGAGGCTGTCGGGGTCCTTTGCCTCGAGCGTCAGTACGGTGCGGCCGCCGAGACGGTCGAGCACCTCGGCGACGGTCGGCGGCCGCTCGGCGCGCCAGTGTCCCGGCAGGTCCGGGTCCGGACGCAGCCGGACGTTCTGCCACTGCGCGAGGGTGAGCCCGCGCACCGGGCCCTTCTCGTGTGTCGTGCGGTCCAGGGTCGCGTCGTGCATCGTCACGACGGTGCCGTCGCGCAGCATCCGCGTATCGAAGTCGAGAACCTGGGCCGTCCCCCGGCGGAACGTCGTCATCAGCCCCGACATGCTGTTCTCCGGCACCTCCAGGGCGCCGCCGCGATGTGCGGTGTAGACGACGCGGGGGAGCGCGTCGATCGTCAGGGGACTGCTGCCCCGTTCCAGCGGGGCGAGGCCCGCGACCGTTCCCGCGACGGTCAGCGTCGCCAGGCCGACCAGCACCGTCCTTGTGACCATGGCGACCACCGTAGGTGGATATATGCGCTGAATGTCGGTAATGACACCCGGGGGTTGGCATCGCCCCACGTACCCCTGATGTGGACTGCGGTCACCGGGGCCGCAGGATGGTGGCACCATGGACGGTACGACGGTGAGATGAGGGGATACATGGGCGCAGGGTTCGGCCGCCGGTCCGGCGGGCAGGGCAGGATTTCCCAGTGGCTGCGCGGTCGCCGTCCCAAGGACGCGAGCGACGACGGCGGTCGCGAGGCCCTGTTGCTGGCCGTTGCCGCGGCGGGACTGCCGCTCGCCCCTGCCGCGCACCCCTCGGGGTACGGGTGTTCCTGCGACCGGATCGGCTGTCCGACGCCCGGCCGGCACCCCGTCTCCTTCGCCTGGCAGACCCAGTCCACGACCGACCGCGCACAGATCGAGCGGTGGGCGCGGCATCAGCCGCAGGCCAACTTCATCACCGCGACGGGCATGGTCCACGACGTGCTCGACGTGCCCCGCGAGGCGGGTCTCGAGGCGCTGGAGCGGCTCCTCGCCGACGGGATCGACGTCGGGCCCGTCGCCGAGTCCGGCGGTGACCGCGTGCTCTTCTTCACGGCGACGCGCGGTACGCCCGAGGAAGAGGACGAGTGGTGGCCCTGCGAGCTGGACTGCCACCCCGAGACGATGGACGAGCACCCGGGCCTGCGGTGGCACTGCCGCGGCTCGTACGTCCTGGTCCCGCCGGCCCAGCTGCCCGCCGGGGCGAGCGTGAGCTGGCTGCGCGGGCCTGAGCACGCGCTCCCGGACCCGCTGACGCTGCTCGAGGCCCTCACCGACGCGTGCGCCCGCTTCGCGGGCACCGAGGCGGAACACGAGGCTTCCGCCTGGCCGCTGCGCCGCTGAGCGCTCGCCGGGGTTCGCGACGAGCTACGGCGACCACGACGTCGTCATCGCTACGGCGACCAACCGGGGGACACCCCCACCCACCCGCCGGGCGAACAGCCCCCGAGCTACTCGCCCTTCGCCCCGGTGAGCCCCTGGATCCGGTTCAGGAACTCCACCCGAGGCTCGGCGGAGCCCTTCGCCGGGTCCAGGACCGCCTGGTTGGAGACGCGCTCCAGGGTGATCGACTGCTTGGCCTCTCCCGTCATCAGGGCCTTGACCTCCGCGCTGACCTGGAGGTTGAGGCCCGTCGCCGCGGTCTGCTTCTCGTAGTGGTGCGTCGCGAAGAAGACGAGCGCGCCGCCGTCCTTCGTACGCAGGCCGACCGGGGCGTACGGGCCGGACGTCAGCGGCTCGTCGATGTACTGGATGGACAGCCCGGGCCGGCTGGCGCTCTTCTTGCGCGACGTGCGCCACGCGGACGTGTGGGTGCCGGGGGCGAAGAGGTCGCCGCCGTCCTGGAGGTACGTGGCGTATTCCTTGCTCAGATTCTTCGGTGCGACGGCGAGCGACGTGGAATTCGCCCGGACCGGCTGGGCCCAGCCGTCCTTGCCCGTGGTGAACTCGGGAATCTCGTCGGGGGAGACGACCGACAGGAACCCGGCCTTCCACACGTCGTTCACCCCGCTCCGCAGGAAGACCAGCAGCCAGCGGTTGTCCCGCTGCGGGTCGTCGTCCTGGTCGCGGTTGCTGTCCGCGTCGGCCAGGAAGAACTTCGGCCACCCCGCCTGCTCGGGAATGGTGAACTTCGCGTCCGTCAGCTTCAGCGGCGAGTGGTTCGGGTTTCCGTCCGGCTCACTCGCGCGCTTCGCCTTCAGCCCGGCCTGGTTGATGGCCCCGAGCGCGCCGGTGACCCGGTCCTCGTCGAGGGCCGGGTCGTACGCCTTGTCGGCCTTGTTGTACGCGGAGGTGAACTCCTCCAGCGCGCGGGCGGCTTCAGCCTTCGTCGCCGACGGGATGATCTCCCGTTCCCCGTGCACCGTCACGCACCCGCTCGCCGTCACGGACAGCGCCGCCGTCGCCGCCGCTGCCGTGGCGATGCGGCTCAGCCTGCGAAGCCTGTTCATCGGGTCCCTTCACCTTCGCCTTGCCCTTCCCGGGGCCGAACCCTACCGGGGAGAGGAAGAGCGCGAGCGTCGGGATCAAGTACAGCGCCCACACCGTGACCTGAAGCACCGTCGGGTCCGGCTGGAAGTTGAGCACACCCTTCAGCAGCGTCCCGTACCAGCTGTCCGGCGGGATGGTGCCGCTGATGTCGAAGGCCTTGTTCGTCAGGCCGGGCAGGATGTCGGCCTCCTGCAGGTCGTGGAAGCCGTACGCGAGCACGCCCGCGGCCACGACGACCAGCATGCCGCCCGTCCAGGTGAAGAACTTCGCCAGGTTGATGCGGACCGCACCGCGGTAGAAGAGCCAGCCGAGCAGGACCGCCGTGGCGAGCCCCAGCAGGACGCCGGTCAGCGGGCCGTACGTGCCGTCGTTCGAGGCGCGGACCGACGTCCACACGAACAACGAGGTCTCCAGACCCTCGCGGCCGACCGCCAGGAAGGCCGTCGCGACCAGCGCGCCCGTGCCCATCTGCAGCGCCGCGTCCAGCTTGCCGTGCAGCTCGGCCTTCAGATGGCGCGCGGTGCGGCGCATCCAGAAGACCATCCACGTCACCAGGCCCACGGCGATGATCGACAGCGAACCGCCGAGACCCTCCTGCGCCGTGAACGTCAGCTCCTGGGAGCCGAACTCCAGCGCGCAGCCGAAGCCGAGCGCCAGGGCGACCGCGATCCCGATGCCGATCCAGACGGGACGGAGCGCGTCGCGCCGCTCCGTCTTCACGAGATACGCGATGAGGATGCAGACGACGAGGCTCGCCTCGAGCCCCTCGCGCAGACCGATCAGATAGT
Source organism: Streptomyces sp. NPDC002577 (assembly GCF_053594815.1). Taxonomy (NCBI): domain Bacteria; kingdom Bacillati; phylum Actinomycetota; class Actinomycetes; order Kitasatosporales; family Streptomycetaceae; genus Streptomyces; species Streptomyces sp. NPDC002577. The sequence goes on from NZ_JBSFWK010000001.1 coordinate 185,888, forward strand.
TGGCGAACATGCTCACGCCTTCCCGGAGAACAGGGCCCGGCCCCACCAGTCGTCCTTGTCGCGGACGCCCGGCGGGACCGCGAAGATCGCGGAACCCACGTGCTGGATGTACTCGTTGAGGGCGTCGGCGCGCGCCAGCTTCTGCTGCACCGGGATGAAGCCCTTGCGGACGTCGCGCTGGTACGCGAGGAAGAACAGCCCGGCCTCCAGGCGGCCGAGGCCGTCCGTGCCGTCCGTGAAGGAGTAGCCGCGGCGCAGGATCCTCGCCCCGTTGTTGGAGTCGGGGTGTGCGAGCCGCACGTGCGCGCTCGGCTTCATCGCCTTCAGGAACGGCTCGTCGTGTTCCTTCGCCTTGCCGACCGGGGCGCCCTCGCCCTTGTCGCGGCCGAAGACGTCCTCCTGCTCCTGCAGCGACGTCCGGTCCCACGTCTCGATGTTCATGCGGATGCGGCGAGCGACGAGATACGAGCCGCCGGTCAGCCACGCCGGGCCGTCGGACTCGGACACCCATACGTGCTTGGCCAGTCCGGCCGTGTCCGTGCCCGCGATGTTCCGGGTGCCGTCCTTGAACCCCATCAGGTTGCGCGGGGTCTGCTCGTCGGGAGTCGTCGAGGACGTCTTGCCGAAGCCCAGCTGCGACCAGCGGATCGCGACCTTACCGAAGCCGATGCGGGCGAGGTTGCGGATCGCGTGCACCGCGACCTGCGGGTCGTCCGCACAGGCCTGGATGCACAGATCGCCGTCGCTGCGCGCCTTGTCGAGGTTGTCCCCGGGGAACTTCGGCAGGTCGAGCAGGGCCTCGGGCCGCTGGTCCCGCAGCCCGAACTTGTCGAACAGGGACGGCCCGAAGCCGATCGTGAGCGTCAGGCGCGAGGGCTTGAGGCCCAGCGCCTCACCGGTGTCGTCCGGCGGTGCCTCGGCAAGACCGCCGTACGCACCCTCGCCCACCGTCCGCCCGGCGGTCATCCGGGCCGCGGCCTTCGTCCAGTCCTTGAGCAGCTGCACGAACTCGGCACGGTCGTCCGTCTTCACGTCGAACGCCGCGAAGTGCAGCCGGTCCTGCACCGGCGTCGCGATGCCCGCCTGGTGGGCACCGTGGAACGCCACGGCGGCACCGGACTCGGCCGCGGGCACGGTGGAGTCCCCTGACCGCGCCACCGCGACGGCGCCGCCCGCCACGGCGGCACCGAGCGCGAGCCCGGCACCGCCCCAGCCGAGCAGCGAACGCCGCGAGGGGACGGTGGTGTCGGCCGCCGCCGGCTGTCCGGGCTGATCGGACTCTTCCTGCTGACCCTGCACTACGGGCTCTTCCGCCATGGTGTTCCCTGCCTGACGTCCCTGGACCTGACCTGCTGCCGGCTACTTGACGACGACCGCGGCCGCGAGCTTGGACAGCGGCTCCGCAAGCGCGTTCACCGCGTCCGACAGCTCCTTGCGGTCGCTCTCGCCGACCTTGTCGTACGAGGTGAAGTCGTATGAGTTCTTGTCCGCGCGGTACTTGTCGAGCAGCGCGTCGATCGCCGCGAACTGCTTGTCGAGTTCCTTCGTCAGCGCCGCCTCGTTCTCGGACGCGACCGGCTTGAGCAGCTCGTACGACTTCTCGGCGCCCTCGACGTTCGCCTTGAAGTCGACCAGGTCGGTGTGCGAGTAGCGCTCCTCCTCGCCGGTGACCTTGCCGGTGGCGACCTCGTCGAGGAGCTCCTTGGCGCCGTTGGCCATCGACGTCGGGGTGATCTCGGCCTTGCCGACGCGCCCCTGCCAGTCGGTCAGGTCCTTGACGAGCTGGTCGGCGAGCTCCTTCTCCCGGTCGCCGATCTTCTTGTCCTGCCAGAGGGCCTTCTCCAGGCGGTGCCAGCCGGTCCAGTCCTTCGCCGGGTCCTGGCCGTCCTCCAGGCCGTCCTCGCGGACGTCGACCTTCGGGTCGATGTCGCCGAAGGACTCGGCGACCGGCTCGGTGCGCTCCCAGCCGATCCGGGACGCGGCGTACGCCTTCTTCGCGGCCTCGATGTCGCCGTCCTTGATCGCGGCGGTGAACACCTTGACCTTCGGGAGCGTCTCGTCGGCCTGCTCCTGCACGTACTTGCGGTACGCGGCGACGGCCGCGTCGAGGCGCGGGTCGCGCTTGGTGGTCGTGCCGCTGCCGGTGGCCTTCACGTTCTGGCGGATGCCGTCGCCCTTCATGCCGGGCTTGCAGGCGATCCGGTAGTCGCCCGCCTTCACCTCGGCGGTGACCTTCTGCTTGGTGCCCGGGCCGATGTTCTCGCGCTCGGTGACGATGCGGTCGTCCGGGAAGAGGAGGTAGACCTCGGTGACCTTCGAGCCCTTGTTCTCGATGGCCAGCTCGACGTGGCCCGCCGGGAACTCCTTCTTGGAGACCTCGCACTTGCTGTCCGTGGCGGTCACCGCGATGACGTGGTCGTCGCTCGTCGCGCTGCTTTTCTCGGTGCAGCCCGTGACAGCGGTCAGAGCGGCCGCGGTGGCGGCGGCGGTGACAACAGAGAGTCGGACGGCTCGCATACGGGCTCCAAAACGACGGACTGACGGCTCGCAGGTTCAGGTGAGGCAGCCCTAACTTATCTGAGGCTTACCTCAGTCAAGCCGGGTCGTCCAGTGATTCACGTCTCAAATGGCATGTCCGCGTACCGGTGGATAACGGACGAGTTGCGGCGGCGTCATGGTGGATCAATGAAAAGGTCAAGGAATAGTCAAATGCTGCTTCGCTGTCCGGCTCGGGCCGCGCCTGCCTGTCGGTGGCTGATGCTTCAATGCCGGGGTGACTGACTACGACGTGCTCCGCGTCTTCTGCGGCCCGGGCGGCCGGTACGGCAACGAACTCGGTGTCGTGCGCGACGGGTCCGCCATGCCCGCCCAGGAGGACCGGCAGGCCTTCGCCGCGAAGCTCGGGTACAGCGAGACGGTGTTCGTCGACGACCCGGAGCGCGGGGTCATCGACATCTACACCCCGACACTGCGGCTGCCCTTCGCGGGGCACCCCTGTGTCGGCACGGCCTGGCTGCTCGACGTGCCGGAGCTGGTCACGCCCGCCGGGGTGGTGGGTGCGCGGCTCGACGGAGAGTTCACCTGGATCGAGGCCCGCGCCGAGTGGGCGCCGCCGCGGACGCTGCGGCGGTACGGCTCGGCGGCCGAGGTGGACGCGCTGGCGGTGCCGCCGCCGGGGGAGTGGATCTACGCGTGGGCGTGGGAGGACGAGGCCGCGGGGCGGGTGCGGGCGCGTGCCTTCCCCGGCCGGGGCGACGGGATCGACGAGGACGAGGCGACGGGGGCGGCGGCGTTGCTGCTCACGCATGAGCTGGGCCGTGCGCTGAACATCGTCCAGGGGGAGGGGTCCCAGATTCTTACGGCGCCGGGGCCGGAGGGGTTGATCGAGGTGGGGGGCCGGGTGCGGCTCCTGCGGGGCTAGGCCGGGGTTTTCTTTCCCCACCCCGCTCCTTCCCGTAACTGGGGCTCCGCCCCAGACCCCGTATCGGCCTTGACGGCCTCGTCCTCAAACGCCGGACGGGCTGAAAGCGGACCTACGCGCTCAGCGGGAACTCCTCACCCAGCGCCCTGAACACGGACGTGTTCAGGGCGAACGCCCGCCGGCACTCCGTCACCATCCGCTGCTTCTCCAGCTCGTCCACCCGCACCCCGTCCAGCAGCTCCCGATACCCCCGCTTGAACGCCGCCGGATTGCCGATCCCCTCGAAGACGTAGAACCGCACACCGTCGCCCTTGCGCGCGAAGCCCCAGGTCCTCTCCGCCCTGTCGCGGATGATCTGGCCGCCGGAGAGGTCGCCGAGGTAGCGCGTGTAGTGGTGGGCGACGTACCCGCCGGGCCATGTGCGGGCGCACTGCTCGATGCGCGCGGCGTACGCGGCGGTCGCGGGCAGGGCCGTCAGGCCGGGCCGCCAGCCGCGTCCTCGCAGATGCGCCAGGTCCCTCTCCAGCTCGGCGACGCGCATCAGCTCGGGCCGGATGAACGGCCCGGCGACCGGGTCGTCCCGCAGGGCGTGCGCGCCGTCCTCCAGTGCCCGGTAGAGGAACCAGAGCTGCTCGGTGTAGCGCGTGAACGCCGCTATCCCCAGCCGGCCGCCGAGCAGATCGCTCATGAACGTCGAGGTCTCCGCCTCGGTGTGCGCATCGTGGGACGCGGTGCGGATGAGCGTCGAGAACGGCGTGTCCATCGTGGGACCTCCGAACGGCCGAGCAGACGGGACGGGACGCGACGATCAATGGGTTCCCGACATCCTGTCGGTAAAACCCTGACACAAACGGAAGACCCCGGCCGGTGCGGCCGGGGTCTTCTTCTGCGCAGGGGTGCACCGAGGTGCACAGGAGCGGGCTACGGCAACGTGAGGATGTCCGCGCCCGTGTCCGTGACGACCAGCGTGTGCTCGAACTGCGCCGTCCGCCGCCGGTCCTTCGTCACGACGGTCCAGCCGTCGTCCCACATGTCGTACTCGTGCGTGCCGAGCGTCAGCATCGGCTCGATCGTGAACGTCATGCCGGGCTGCATCACGGTGGTCGCACGCGGGCTGTCGTAGTGCGGGATGATCAGGCCGGAGTGGAACGACGAGTTGATCCCGTGGCCGGTGAAGTCCCGCACCACGCCGTAGCCGAAGCGCTTGGCGTACGACTCGATGACGCGGCCGATGATGTTGATCTGGCGGCCTGGCCGGACCGCCTTGATGGCGCGGTTCAGCGACTCGCGGGTCCGCTCGACGAGCAGCCGCGACTCCTCGTCCACGTCCCCGACCAGGTACGTCGCGTTGTTGTCGCCGTGCACGCCGCCGATGTACGCCGTCACGTCCAGGTTGATGATGTCGCCGTCGCGCAGGACCGTGGAGTCGGGGATGCCGTGGCAGATGACCTCGTTGACCGAGGTGCACAGCGACTTCGGGAAGCCGCGGTAGCCGAGCGTGGACGGGTAGGCGCCGTGGTCGCACAGGTACTCGTGCGCGACCCGGTCCAGCTCGTCCGTGGTCACGCCGGGCTCGATGATCTTCGCGGCCTCCGCCATCGCCTGCGCGGCGATGCGGCCCGCGATCCGCATCAGCTCGACCGTCTCGGCGCTCTGCACCTCGGGGCCGGTGTACGGCGTGGGGCCGGGCTTGCCCACGTACTCCGGGCGCCTGATGTTTCCCGGGACGGAGCGGGTGGGAGAAAGCTCCCCTGGTACGAGCAGTGACTGGCCAGACATATCAAGGAGTGTATCCAGCGGCCGTGGGGCACCATGGCGACGTACTCGAGGATTCACGAGGACTCACGCGACGAGGAGCCGGTGCGATGGCCCTGTTCAAGAAGCGGACGGTCGGGAAGCCGGGCGAGTGGTACTACTGCCTGGAGCACAAGAAGGTCGAGGAGGGGCCGGAGTGTCCGGGGAAGGACCGCTTCGGGCCGTACGCCACCCCGGCCGAGGCGCAGCGGGCCCTGGAGATCGCGGCCGAGCGCAACCTCCAGTGGGAGAACGACCCGCGGTGGCACGACGCCACCGCGCGGAGCGAGGACGACGACTGAGCCGCCCCGGGAGGTGTCCCCGGACGGGCTGAATCCTCACCACCGTGACGGCGGCGGTGCCGTCAGCTGGTCCGCCAGCCGGGACAGCCGGTCGCGGAAGCGGCTGCGGCCCCGCGCCTGCGGCAGTGTGTTCTCGCCCGCCGCCGCGCTGACCAGGTGCTGGACGGTGTCCAGGTCGAGCTCGGGGTTCTCTGGTACGGACAGGGATTCGTGCGCCATGGCCTCGAGGTCGCGGTCGCCGGAGTCCAGGGCGAACACCGTGGCCCCGGCCCGGCGCGCGTCGTGCACCCGCTCGAGCAGCGGCGCCCCCGGCGCGTCCGGCGCCACCACGAGGAGTGTCTCGCCGCGCTTCGCCGCCTCGATCCTGCCGAGCCCGACCGAGAGGTGTGCCGGGTCGCCGGGGCGCACCCGGTGGCGTACGAGCGTCGGGGACAGTGCGGGCGTGCCCGACCACGCGGCCTCGTCGACGAGGTGCGCGGCGAGGTGCCAGGGCTCGTAGCCGTCCGTGCCCACCAGCAGCAGACCGCCGCCGTGCGGCACGACGGAGGACCGCAGCGCGGCCGCGAAGTGGCGTGTGGTGCCGAGCCACTCGGTTCCGGCGAGCACTTCGCGCAGCAGCGCGACCCGTACGGCGTCCATGCGTCCGCATCCTGCCGCAACCGGCCAGTCGTCAGGCCGAGTTCACCTCGAATTCGCTCAAGGTGGGCAGCCGGCGGCGAGACTGGGCGGCTGATCAGTCGGCTACGAGGGTGCAGTGCGGGTGACCGGGCGGTCGCCGATACGGGGGAGGCGTCATGGCAGGCGAGGTGTCTGTACCGTTCCGGGGCGGGCGTGAGCGGTATGTGAGCTTTCGGATCCCGGCAGTGGTCCTCACCAAGAAGGGCACGGTCCTCGCGTTCTGCGAAGGGCGCGTCGGGTCCCGCGAGGACCACGGGAACATCGACATCGTCCTGAAGCGGTCCACGGACGGCGGCCGCACCTGGGGCCCGCTCCAGGTGGCCGCGCAGAACGGCGACGACCTCGCCGGCAACCCGGCGCCCGTCGTCCTCGACACAGGCCGGATCCTCCTGGTGCACGTGCGGAACGCCGCATCGGCGACCGAGGACGCCGTCCGGCGCGGCAAGGTGAGCGCCGCGGACGGGCGCCGCGTATGGCTCCAGTACAGCGACGACGACGGGCTCACCTGGTCGGACCCGCGGGAGATCACCGGCCAGGCGAAGAAGGCGGCCTGGCGGTGGTACGCCACCGGGCCGGGGCACGCGGTCCAGCTGGCGGGCGGCACGGCGAAAGGACGCGTCGTCGTCCCCGCCAACCACTCCCTCGCGCCCACCGGCAGCGACGACGGCAGTGAGGGCAAGTACAACGGCGGTCACTGCATCCTCAGCGACGACCGGGGCGAAACCTGGCGGATCGGCTACGTCGACAGCAAACCCGACGGCTACATCAACGCCAACGAGACGACCGTCACCGAACTGTCCGACGGGCGCGTCTACTTCAACACCCGCAACGACTCTCCCTCGCCCGGCACCCGCGCCGACGCCCACTCGGGCGACGGCGGCGAGACCCTCGTCAGGCCGTTCCGTCCGCAGGCGGGCCTCACCGGGCCCGTCGTCGAAGGGAGCGCGCTCCAGCTCCGCGACCCGGACCTGCTGCTCTTCTCCGGTCCCGCCGACCCCGGCTTCCGGGCCCTGATGACGATCCGCAGCAGCACGGACGGCGGCACCACCTGGCGGACCGCGTACACGGTCGACGGGCTGCCTGCCGCGTACTCCGATCTCGTACGGGTCGACGCGTCGACGGTCGGACTCCTGTACGAGACGGGTGACTTCAGCGCATACGAGACGATCACGTTCCGGCGCGTGCCCGTGGCGGACCTGTAGCCGCGGGCCGGGCCTGCCGGGGGCGGCCGTACTGCGTGATCCAGCACACTCCCCCGGCAAGGTGATCCGCGGCGGGACCCGCACGTATCGTCGCCCTATGACTACCAGTGATGACGCGAAGACGGCTTCCGCCAAGGCCCCGGCCAAGGATCCCTGGGACCTGCCCGACGTATCCGGTCTCGTCGTCGGCGTCCTCGGCGGCACAGGACCGCAGGGCAAGGGCCTCGCCTACCGGTTCGCCAAGGCCGGCCAGAAGGTGATCATCGGCTCGCGGGCCGCGGAGCGGGCCCGGACGGCGGCCGACGAGCTCGGGCACGGCGTCGAGGGCGCGGACAACGCCGAGTGTGCGCGCCGCAGCGACGTCGTCATCGTCGCCGTGCCGTGGGAGGGGCACGGCGCGACCCTCGAGGCGCTGCGCGAGGAGCTCGCCGGCAAGCTCGTCGTCGACTGCGTCAACCCGCTCGGCTTCGACAAGAAGGGCGCGTACGCGCTGAAGCCGGAGGAGGGCAGCGCCGCCGAGCAGGCCGCCGCGCTGCTGCCGGACTCGCGGGTCACGGCCGCCTTCCACCACCTCTCCGCCGTCCTCCTCCAGGACCCCGAGGTCGAGGAGATCGACACCGACGTGATGGTGCTGGGCGAGTCCCGGGCCGACACGGACGTCGTGCAGGCGCTCGCCGGGCGCATCCCCGGCATGCGCGGCGTCTTCGCCGGGCGGCTGCGGAACGCCCACCAGGTCGAGGCACTGGTGGCGAACCTCATCTCGGTGAACCGCCGGTACAAGGCGCACGCGGGTCTGCGGGTCACGGACGTCTAGGCCGAAGCCTCTCCCGTTCCGGCCGCCCCTTTTCGGCGCGGTGCGGGGTATGGGGGACACTGGAGGGCGTACCACCTCTGAGTCCCGGACAGGAGCCGACCCCCATGCCCCGCCTCGCTCTGTACGCCCTCGTCGTCTGCCTCCTGTCCGTCGCCGCGGCCGTGGTCTCCTTCGTGCAGGGCAGCTGGCTGGGCATCGTGTGGGTGCTGCTGGCCGGGCTCTCGTCGAACATGACGTGGTACTACGCGCGCCGGGGGAAGATCGCGGGCCGGCGGCGGGACACGTCCGTCACGAACTGACGGAGCAGAGGGAGCTCGCGCCCGTCCAGAAGCGGTACAGCGACTGGCCGCAGTAGCTCTGGAACTCGCCGATGCCGAGCCCGCTCAGCAGCGCGTGCACCGCGTCGAAGAACACGGCGTTCACCTCCGGGATCCACAGGACCGCGAACACCGCCAGCAGCCCGAACGGCGCGAACGGCTCCACCTGGCGGCGGATCCCCTGCGACAGCCAGGGCTCGATGACGCCGTACCCGTCGAGGCCCGGAACCGGCAGGAAGTTCAGGATCGCCGCGGTCACCTGGAGCAGCGCCAGGAACGCCAGCGCATACCGGAACGTGGCCGGCACGCCGTCCAGCGCGTGCAGCCAGAACGGCGCCGTGCACACGACCGCGAACAGCACATTGGTGAGCGGCCCGGCCGCCGAGATCAGGCTGTGCCTCCAGCGGCCCCGGATACGGCCGCGCTCGATGAACACCGCGCCGCCCGGCAGACCGATGCCGCCCATCATCACGAACAGGACGGGCAGCACGATCGACAGCAACGCATGGGTGTACTTGAGTGGGTTGAGGGTGAGATAGCCCTTTGCTCCGATGGAGATGTCGCCGCTGTGCAGCGCCGTACGCGCGTGTGCGTATTCGTGCAGGCAGAGCGAGACGATCCAGGCGGCCGTCACGAAGAGGAAGACGGCGAACCCGGGCTGCTCGGCGAAGCCGGTCCAGGCGGCCCAGCCCGCGACCGCCGTGACGGCCACGATTCCCAGAAAGACGGGGCTGATCCTCCGGTCGCTGCGGCGCATCGTGACGGTGGCCATGGGCGGGTCTCCTGAAGCTGGGGCGAGGGTGGGCGGTAGGCGCGGGCGGCGGTCGGTTCGACCGTACCGGTGGTGTGGGGGGAACGTCCCGTGGACAGGCCCCGGTTCCTGCGTACTCCGCCCGGTTTCCGCGGGTGTCGAAACCCGGACGCGGCTCCGGGGCGTCCCCGGAGACAATGGACCCCGTGCGCTACCGCGTCCTCGGCACCACCCAGGCACTCCGCACCGACGGCACGCCCGTTCCGGTCGGCGGGGCGCGGCTGCGTGCCCTGCTGGCAGTCCTCGCACTGCGGGCCGGGCGTTCCGTGCCCGCGTCCGTGCTGGTCGACGAGGTGTGGGGCGGCGAGCCGCCGGCCGATGCCACGGGGGCCCTGCAGGCCCTGGTCGGGCGGCTGCGCAGGGCGCTCGGCGCGGACGCCGTCGCCTCCGTGGACGGCGGCTACCGGCTGTGCGCGACCGCCGACGACGTCGATCTGTACCGGTTCGAGCGACTGGCCGGCGAGGGCGCGCGGGCGCTGGCCGACGGCGATCCGGCGAAGGCCGCCGCCGTGCTCGACGACGCGCTCGCCCTGTGGCGCGGTCCCGTCCTCGCCGACCTCCCGGACCGGGCCGCCGAGTCGGCCCGATGGGAGGCCCGCGGTCTCGACGCCCGCCGCGCCCGCCTCGCCGCGGCTCTCGCCCTCGGCCAGGCGGAGCAGGTGCTCCCCGAGATCGCCGCCCTGTGCGGCAGCCACCCGCTGGACGAGCCACTCCACGCCCTCCACCTCCGCGCCCTGCGTGCCGCGGGCCGTACCGCCGAGGCCCTCGCCGCGTACGAGTCCGTTCGCCACCAGCTCGCGGACCGACTCGGCTCGGACCCCGGACCGGAACTGCGGGCGTTGCACACGGAGCTGCTGCTGGGCGCCGAGGACACCGGACCGGCGGCGCCCGGCGACGGTACGGCGCCTGAGCCGTCACATGGTGCGGCGCCTGCGTCGTCGGACCGTGCTGCGCCTGCGCCCTCCGCCCGGACGGTGCTCGCCCTGCCGGGGCGTACCACGCCTCCGCCCCCCGGCAACCTCCGTGCCCGCCTGACCTCCTTCGTCGGCCGGGAGACCGACATCGACACCATCCGGGCCGACCTCGCATCGGCCAGGCTGGTGACCCTGCTCGGGCCCGGCGGCGCCGGCAAGACCCGCTTGTCGCAGGAGGCGGCGGAGACCGTCGGGGACAGCGCGCTCGACGGCGTGTGGCTGGCCGAACTCGCGCCGGTGGACGACCCGGGAGCCGTACCCGAGGCCGTGCTCACCGCCGTCGGGGCGCGGGAGACCGTGCTGCGCGGTGCGGGAGCCGAGGAGATGCGGGTGCTGGCCGAACGGCACGACGACCCCCTCGTGCGACTCGCCGAACACTGCGCCAAGCGCCGCATGCTGCTCATCCTCGACAACTGCGAGCACGTCGTCGACGCCGCCGCCCACCTCGTGGAGTACCTGCTCGAACGCTGCCCCGATCTGAAGGTCCTGGCGACCAGCCGCGAACCCCTCGGCGTACCGGGGGAGTTGCTGCGCCCCGTCGAGCCGCTGCCACTGCCGTTCGCCCTGCGGCTGCTCGCCGACCGGGGGGCCGCCGCCCGCCCCGGCTTCCGGATCGACGGCGACGAGGACGCCGCGGCGGCCGCCGCCGAGATCTGCCGCCGCCTCGACGGGCTTCCACTCGCCATCGAGCTGGCCGCCGCCCGGCTCCGGATGCTGACGCTGCGCCAGATCGCCGACCGTCTCGACGACCGGTTCCGGCTGCTCACCTCCGGAAGCCGCACCGTCCTGCCCCGCCAGCAGACCCTGCGCGCGGTCGTCGACTGGTCCTGGGATCTGCTGGACGAGGAGGAACGCGCCGTCCTGCGCCGCCTGTCGGTCTTCGCGGGCGGCTGCGACCTCGCCGCCGCCGAGGCCGTGTGCGGGCCCGCCGCCCTGGAGTCGATCGGCTCCCTCGTCGACAAGTCCCTGGTGGTCGCCGCTCCTTCGGCGGGCGGTGAGATGCGGTACCGGCTGCTCGAGACGGTCGGCGAGTACGCCACCGAGCGGCTCGACGAGGCGGGTGAGCGTGAGACCGTCGCCCGCCACCACCTCACGTACTTCCGGGAGTTCGCGCGGACCACCGACCCGCTCCTGCGCGGTCCCGGCCAGCGCGCCGCGATCGAGCGGCTGGAGACCGAGTACGAGAACCTGCGCACCGCGCTGCGGCACGCCGTCGCCGCCCGCGACGAGCACGAGGCCCTGTGCCTTGCCCACTCCCTGTTCTGGTACTGGCAGATGCGCGATCTGCGTATCGAGGCCCGCAACTGGACCCGGGAGGTCATGACCCTCGGCCCGGACCCCTTCACCCTGCCGGCGCAGCCCGCCCCCTCCGTGTACGAACGGTTCACGGACACGCCGCCGCCCATGAGCCCCGAGGTGCTCGAGGAAGCCCGGCGGGGCATCCATCTCGCCCATCTCGCCTTCATGGACACCGAACTGGAGTCATGGAAGACGCCGGAGGCCCAGGCGAAGCTGCAGGCCATCGCCGAGACGTACCGGCCCGGCCAGCCGCAGACCTGCCGCATCCCCGGGTACCTCTGGTTCTTCGCCGTCCTGATGACCGGAGACATGGAGCGGGTGCGCGTCCTCGTCGACGAGACGGTCCGCACCTGCCGTGAGCTCGGCTCCGAATGGGAGCTGGGCATGACCCTGCAGATGCGGGCCAACATCCTCGCCAACCGCGCTGACTGGGCGGGCGACGCGAGCCGTGACGCCGACGAGGCGTTGGAGATCTTCACGCGCATCGGCGACGCCTGGGGCGTCGCGGAGGCGCTCTCCGCCCGCGGCGAGGCGCGCGAACGCAGGGGCGACTACGAGGGCGCCGCCGAGGACTACGAGGCGGCGATCACGCACGCGCGGCGCCTCGGTGCCCGGGACCAGACCGCGGTGCTCCGTGCCCGCCTCGGCTCGGTCCTCGTCGACTCGGGCCGGTCCGAGAGGGGCGAGCAGTTGCTGCGCGAGGTCGTGGACACGAGCCGCAACCCCGTGAGCGACGCCATGCCCGCGGCGCGGATCTTCCTCGCCCTGTGGCTCGGCCGCACCGGTCGCACCGAGGAGGCGCGCGAACAGGTGCGACTGCTGCGCGAGGCCAGCGGTGCCATGGCGTTCGTCGTCTTCGACGGCTTCATCACCGGCGTCGAGGCCTGGCTGGACGCCGTCGACGGTCACTACGACGACAGCCTGGCGAAGATCCGGCAGGCGATGGAGCGGGCACGCGATCCGCTGTCGATGGTGATCACTCCGCACATGCCGTCGACACACCTGACCACCGCCGCGATCGCACTCGCCGGAGTGGACGGTGGCGCCCGCGCCCGTGACGCCGCACGGCTCCTCGGCGCTTCCCAGGCCCTGCTGCCCCCGGGGCATTTCGCCGCCCCGGCGGAGCGCGAGACGTACGAGCGGGCCGCGTCGGCCGCTCGCGCGGTGCTCGGCGACGAAGCGTACGACGAGGCGTACGCCGAGGGCGGCGGCCTCTCCCTCGCGGAGGCCGCCGCCCTGCTGTGACGTTCGCCCGGTGCGTGACGTTCGCACGGCGCCCGACGCGTCAGCTCTTGGTACGGAACTTGTGGATCGCGACCGGCGCCATGATCGCTGTGATCGCCGCCGACCAGCCGAGGGTCACCCACAGATCGTGCGCGACCGGGCCGCCCACCATGAGACCGCGCGCCGCGTCCGCGAGCGTGGACAGCGGGTTGTAGTCGGTGAAGGCCTGCAGCCAGCCCGGCATCGAGTTCGTCGGCGCGAAGATCGACGAGCCGAACTGCAGCGGGAACAGCACCAGGAAGCCCATGGCCTGCACGGACTGCGCGTTCTTCAGGATCACGCCCAGGGTGAGGAACACCCACATGATCGACGAGGCGAACGCCGCGGACAGGCCGACGGCCGCGAACAGACCGCCCCAGTGGTGGATGTCGAACCCGACCAGGACGGCGACGATCATCAGCACGGCTGTCGCGAACAGCATCCGCGTCAGCTCCACCGAGATCTTCGCGAACAATACCGAGCCGCGTCCGATCGGCAGCGACCGGAAGCGGTCCATGACACCGGAGTTGAAGTCCTGGCTGAAGCCGGTGCCGACGCCCTGGGACAGGGTCATGCTCATCATCGCGATCATGCCGGGGATCACATACTGGACGTACCCGTCCTGCCCGCCGCCCAGGGCCTGCCCGATCGAGCCGCCGAAGACGTACACGAACAGCAGGGTGAAGACGACCGGCATCAGCAGCGCGTCGAACATCGACTCGGGGTCCTGCTTGATCCACAGCAGGTTGCGGCGGATCAGGGCGCCGGTGTGGCGCAGATGGCCGCGCAGCGGGATGCGCGCGTCGGCGGCACTGACGGTGGCGGGGGCGGTGGCGGTGGCGGCGCTCATGCGGCGACCTCCTCGCGGGTGTCGGCGGGCACGGTGTCCTGCGGGGCACTGGCGCGGTGGCCGGTGAGTGACAGGAACACCTCGTCCAGGCTGGGCAGTTCGGTGATGATCGAGGCGATGGTGATGCCGCGCGCGATGACCGCTCCGGTCACGGCGGTGAGCTGCTCGTCGCTGAGGATCGGGACGAGCACGGTGCCGCTCTCGGCGTCCACGGTCGGGGCGGCCATGCCGGTGATGCCCAGTTCGTCGAGGTCGCGGGCGAGCGGCCGCAGCTCCAGTGGATCGGCCGGCCGCACTCGCAGCGTCCGCCCGCCGACCTTGGCCTTCAGCTCGTCGATGCCGCCGTTCGCGATGACCTTGCCCCGGTCGACGACGGTCAGTTCGGAGGCGAGCTGCTCCGCCTCCTCCATGTACTGGGTGGTGAGCAGGACGGTCACGCCGTCCCCGACCATCGCCTTGACCTCGTCCCACACCTCGTTGCGGGTACGGGGGTCCAGTCCCGTCGTCGGCTCGTCCAGGAAGAGCACGGCCGGCCGGCCGATCATCGAGGCGGCCAGATCGAGCCGGCGCCGCATACCGCCGGAGTAGGTGCTCGCCGGCCGCTTCGCGGCCTCCGTCAGCGAGAACCGCTCCAGCAGCTCGTCGGCGCGGGCCCGGGCCTCCTTGCGGGGCAGGTCGAGCAGCCGCCCGATCATGTAGAGGTTCTCCCAGCCGGGGAGCTTCTCGTCCACGGAGGCGTACTGCCCGGTGAGTCCGATCACCCGGCGCAGCTGCCGGGGCTGCTGTACGACGTCGTAGCCGGCGACGGTCGCCTGCCCGGCGTCGGGGGTCAGGAGGGTGGACAGGATCCGCACGAGGGTGGTCTTGCCGGCCCCGTTCGGCCCGAGCACACCCATCACGGTGCCCTCGCGGACGTCCAGGTCGACGCCGTCCAGCGCCTTGGTCTCGCCGTAGTGCTTGACCAGCCCCCGTACGGTGACCGCGCTCGTGGCGGCCCCTGCTCGCTGGAGTTGCTTGTCGATTCGCGTCATGCCGACCAAGGTGCCAGCCGCCACCGACAAACCACCGACAGGCCGCCTACAGCACCGAGATTTCCCCGACGACCACCGCAGCCATCAATTGAGGAACCCCCACGGCGAGCAACCAGGTCCGCGAGAGCGGCGCCGGTTCAGGCGCACAATGCGAGCAGCCCGCCGACGGGGGAAGATCGACGGGCTGCCTGGTACCGCTGGGGGCACCCCCAGCGGTAGTCGGGGGAGGCTCAGTGGACGGAGTGCTCCGCAGCGGGGAACGTCCCGCCGACGACATCCTCGGCATACGCCCTCGCCGCATCACCGATGACGGCCCGCAGATCCGCGTACTGCTTCACGAACCGCGGCACCTTCCCACCGGTCAGCCCGAGCATGTCGGTCCACACCAGCACCTGCGCGTCGCACTCGGCCCCGGCACCGATGCCGACGGTCGGAATGTGCAGGCTCCGGGTGACCTCGGCGGCCAGCTCGGCCGGGACCAGCTCGAGGACGACCGCGAACGCGCCCGCGTCCTGCACGGCCTTGGCGTCGCGCAGCAGCTGCTGGGCGGCCTCCTCGCCGCGGCCCTGGACGCGGTACCCCATGGCGTTGACGGACTGCGGGGTGAGCCCGATGTGCGCCATGACAGGGATGCCGGACTCGACCAGCAGCTCGATCTGGCGGTGCGAGCGCTCACCGCCCTCCAGCTTCACGGCGCCGACGCCGGCCTCCTTGATCAGCCGGGTCGCGCTGCGCAGGGCCTGCACAGGGCCCTCCTGGTACGACCCGAAGGGCAGGTCGGCGACGATCAGGGCGCGGCTCGTGCCCCGTACGACGGCGGCGGAGAGCATCGTCATCTCGTCGAGGGTGACGGGCACGGTGGTCTCGTACCCCAGATGGCAGTTGCCCGCCGAGTCGCCGACGAGCAGGACCGGGATGCCGGCCTCGTCGAAGACGGACGCGGTCATCGCGTCGTACGCGGTGAGCATCGGCCACTTCTCGCCGCGCTCCTTGGCGGTGGTGATGTCGCGGACGGTGATACGGCGTGTGCCCTTGCCCCCGTACAGCGCCTTGCTGCTGTCGGATGTGCGGCCAGTGTCCTGGCCGGGCTTCTGGGCAGCCGAAAGCTGCGTCATTGCAACGGCTCCTTCTGTCATCTCGAGGCGCCCTTACGGCGTCCCCGGACCACGTCCATGGTGGCACTACGTGCCGCCGACGGCTAGACGGCCCCCTCTTCCGGGCGCAGGAGCCCCGCACCCGGGCCCCTCGCCCGCCGCCGGTCCCGTCCCCTCGCTGCCGGGAGCCGCGCGGCCCCCGGCGTTCCGTAAGATCTACGTAAAGTCTTTCCAATACGAGACGGTCTCGTATCGAATTGCGTCTACGCTCTCCGCCATGACCACTCCTGCCGTCCCGGGCCCCCGCATACCGGAAGCCGTCCACCGGCGCCGCTGGGCGATCCTCGGCGTACTCATGCTGAGCCTGTTGATCGTGGTGCTCGACAACTCGATCCTGAACGTCGCCATCAAGACCATCTCCACACCGGCGCCCACCGGCCTCGGCGCCACGCAGGGCGAGCTCGAGTGGGCCATCAACGCCTACACGCTGGTCTTCGCCGGCCTGCTGTTCACCGCCGGCCTGCTGGGCGACCGGCTCGGCCGCAAGAAGGTCCTGCTCTCAGGCCTGGCGGTCTTCGGTATCGCCTCGGCGCTCGCCGCCCAGTCCGGGTCGCCGGGGCAGCTCATCGCCTTCCGTGCCGTGATGGGCCTCGGCGCCGCCTTCGTGATGCCCGCCACCCTGGCCGTCCTCATGAACGTCTTCGAGCGCGACGAGCAGCCGAAGGCCATCGGCATCTGGGCGGGCGGCGTCGGTCTCGCCATCGCCATCGGCCCCATCACCGGCGGTGTGCTCCTGGACCACTTCTGGTGGGGTTCGGTCTTCCTGATCAACGTGCCGATCGTGATCATCGCGCTCGGGCTGATGCTGTGGCTGGTGCCCGACTCGCGCGACCCGAACCCCGGCCGCATCGACCCCGTCGGCGTCGTGCTCTCCGTCATCGGGCTCGTCCTGCTGGTGTACGGCATCATCAAGGGCGGCCAGCTCGCCGACTTCACCGACGCCAAGGTGCTGTCGACCATCGGCGCCGGCCTCGCCGTGCTCGTCGCCTTCGTCGTCTTCGAGAAGCGCAGCGACCACCCGTCCATCGACGTCACGTACTTCAAGAACAAGGTCTTCTCGGCCGCGATCGCCGCCATCGCGCTGGTCTTCTTCGCACTGATGGGCGTGACCTTCTTCTCGGTCTTCTACACCCAGAGCGTGCGCGGCTACTCGCCGCTGCAGACCGGCCTGCTGATGCTCCCGCTGGCCGCCGCACAGATGATCTTCGCGCCGCGCGCCCGGCTGGTCGTCGACCGGTTCGGCAACAAGGCCACGACCACGGCCGGCCTGCTGATCCTCGCCGCGATGCTCGCCGCGTTCACCCTGCTGGAGACGGACACGCCGATCTGGTTCCTCGAGGTCATGTTCTTCCTCATGGGCACCGGCATGGCGCACATCATGACGCCGACCAGCGTCGTCATCATGCAGGCCCTGCCGCGCGAGAAGGCCGGCTCCGCCTCCGCGCTCAGCAACACCTTCCGCCAGGTCGGCGGCGCCCTCGGCATCGCCGTCCTCGGCTCCGTGCTGTCGACGGCGTACCGCACCGGCATCGAGGACAAGCTGAGCCTGCTCCCCGCCGGCCTCCGCCACACCGCGGGCGAGTCCATCGAGGCCACCCTCGGCGTCGCCGCGAAGCTCGGCCCCCAGGGCAAGGCCCTGGTCGGCCCGGCCAACGACGCCTTCCTGCACGCCATGCACGTCACGGCCCTGTGCGGGGCGGGCATCGCACTGATCGGCGCGCTGGTCACGGCCCTGTTCCTGCCGGGGCGCGCCCCGGCCGCACAGAAGGACGAGGAGAACGAGCTGGTGGCCGCGGAGAACTGACGCCGGGTCGGGTGTGCCCCCATTGCCTTACGGGCATGGGAGGCACACCCAGTGCCCGCGCACCCGACTTTCCGGATCCGGCGCCGGGGTACAGGGAGAATCGGGGGAACGAAGGCAAGACGAAAGGGCGGAGCACACGTGGACCTCGCGGAACGGCACGAGCAGCGACGGGGCCGCCCCCGCAGCGAAGCGGTGGAGCGCGCCATCATCGAGGGCGTCGTCGCACTCGTGGAGCAAGGCGTGCCGCTCGCCGAGGTTTCCATCGAACGGGTGGCACGCACCGCGGGTGTGGGCAAGGCCACCATCTACCGCCGCTGGAGCGGCCGGGAGGAACTCTTCTGCGACGTCCTGCGCGCGGTGGAGCCCGAAGACCCCCAGCTGACCGGCGCATCCATGCGCGACGACCTGATCGCCGTCCTGGAGTCGGTGCGCCTCCGCGGCCTCGCGAACCGCTCATCGGCACTGCTGCACAACGTGTTCGCCCAGATGAAGAGCCAGCCGAAGGTCTGGGCGGCGTACCACGCCACGGTGATAGAGCCACGGCGCCGGCTCACCCTCGAGGTGCTGCGCCGGGGCGTGCAGAACGGCGAGCTCCGCGCCGACGCCGACCTCGAGCTCGTCAACGACCTGTTCATGGGCCCGATGCTCGTACGGTCCGTGATGCGGCCCGACGCCGAGCTGGAGCCGGAACTGCCGGAGCAGATCGTCGACAGCGTGCTGCAGGGACTACGCCCCTGAGGTGAGCCGGGCACCCATGTGATGGAACGTGAGCTGATGTGAGCGTTTCGTCACAGAGAGCGGTTACGGGCCGAGTATCCGGAACCTGGACAGCAGACTTGTTCGTCATCGCGCCCGTACGGCCGTCAGTGGCGGCAGGGAACGACTCCGTTCATCGCCTAGGGTCTTGAGGCAGGGGAACGGTGTGCACGGCAGGCAGTGAGGCGAAGGTATGGCGCAGGCGTACATGACGGAGACGGGCAACGGCGGCTCGGGACCCGAGCGCCAGGGGTCCCGGCTTCGGCGCCTGATGGACCGCTGGCGGGGCGACCGCGGTATCTGGCGGCGCGGCCTCGTCCTCGCCGCGGTGGCGGTCGTCCTCGCGCTGGTGATGCCCTTCCACGCGCGGATCCCGAACACGTTCGGCAACCTCGGCAGCCTCACGGAGACGTTCCTGCCCTGGCTCGGCCTGCTCGTGCCGGTGCTGGTGGTCCTGGCGCTGGTCCGCCGCTCGGCCACCGCGCTGATCGCCGTGCTGGTGCCGGGGATCGTCTGGCTCAACCTGTTCGGCGGTCTGCTCACCGACAAGGCGAGCACCGGCGGCGACCTGACCGTCGCCACCCACAACGTCAACGCGGAGAACGCCGACCCGTCCGGCACCGCCCGCGACGTCGCCGCCTCCGGTGCGGACGTCGTGGCCCTCGAGGAGCTCACCACGTCGGCGGTGCCGGTCTACGAGAGGGCGCTGGCCGGGACGTACAGGTACCACGCCGTCGGCGGCACCGTCGGGCTGTGGAGCAAGTACCCGCTGAACGACACCGAGCCCGTCGACATCAAGCTCGGCTGGACGCGGGCTCTGCGGACGACGGTCACCACGCCGGAGGGGAAGGTCGGCGTCTACGTCGCGCATCTGCCCTCCGTACGGGTCAAGGCCGACGCCGGGTTCACCGCCAGCCAGCGTGACCGGAGCGCGGACGCGCTGGGCGAGGCCATCGCCGACGACAAGCTGAAGCGGATCGTCCTGCTCGGCGACCTCAACGGCACCATGAACGACCGCGCGCTGCGGGCGGTCACCTCCCAGATGCGCTCCACGCAGGGCGCCGCAGGCAACGGCATGGGCTTCAGCTGGCCGGCGTCGTTCCCGATGGCCCGGATCGACCAGATCATGGTGAAGGGCGTGCAGCCGGTGTCGTCGTGGTCCCTGCCGGCGACGGGCAGCGACCATCTGCCGATCGCCGCCCGGGTCAAGGTCTGACGCAACCCCTCGGGGGTCCGGGGGTCCCCCCGGGAGGGCACAGCACCCCGCGGAATACTGAGCCTGAGAGACTTTGTTCCGTACTTGAACATACGAAAGTCCCTCCCGCTCCGTGAAAGGTCCCGCATACCTCATGCCCCTGGCCCTGCTCGCCCTCGCCGTGGGCGCCTTCGGCATCGGCACCACCGAGTTCGTGATCATGGGCCTGCTGCCCAACGTCGCGGACGACCTGCACATATCCATCCCCACCGCCGGCCACCTGGTCTCCGCGTACGCGCTCGGCGTCGTCATCGGCGCCCCGCTGCTCGCCGCGGTCACCACCCGGCTGCCCCGCCGGCAGGTCCTCATCGGCCTGATGGTGCTCTTCGTCGCGGGCAACGCGCTGTCCGCCGCCGCCCCCGACTACCACTGGCTGGTCGCCGCGCGCTTCGCCAGCGGACTGCCGCACGGCGCGTTCTTCGGCGTCGGCGCCGTCGTCGCCGCGAGTCTGGCCGCACCCGAGCGCAAGGCCCGCTCGGTCTCACTGATGTTCCTCGGCCTGACCGTCGCCAACATCGCGGGCGTGCCCGCTGCCACGCTCATGGGCCAGCACTTCGGCTGGCGCGCCACGTTCCTCGCTGTCAGCGCGATCGGGATCGCGGCCGTCGCGGCCCTCGCCCTGCTCGTCCCCGCGGACCGCGGCCACGCCGCGAGGACCGGGCTGCGCCACGAACTCGGCGCACTCGGCTCGCTCCCCGTCTGGCTCGCGCTCGGCACGACCGTCGCGGGCTTCGGTGCGCTCTTCGCCGCGTACAGCTACATCACGCCGATGCTCACCCGTGTCGCCGGGTACTCCGAGTCCAGCGTGACGCTGCTCCTCGCCCTCTTCGGCGTGGGCTCCACCATCGGCAACCTGCTCGGCGGCCGGCTCGCCGACCACTCGCTGCGCCGCACACTCTTCGCCGGACTCACGGCGCTCACGGCAGTGCTCGCGTTCTTCCCCGTCCTCATGCGCACCGAGTGGAGCGCGGCGCTGGCCGTGATGCTGCTCGGTGTCGCGGCCTTCGTCGCCGGGTCTCCACTGACGATGACGGTGATGGAGAAGGCCGCGGCGGCACCGTCGCTCGCCTCGGCGGCCAACCAGGCCGCGTTCAATCTTGCGAATGCGGGTGGGGCGTGGATCGGGGGTGTCGCCCTTGCCGCGGGCTTCGGGGTCACCTCGCCGGCGGTGGCCGGGGCCGGGCTCTCTGTGCTCGGCCTTGGCGTGGCCGCGGTCGCGTACGCGGTGGACCGGCGGCGTGCCGCCGCCGCACCGGCCTCCATGGGCCGCCTGGTGGCGGCCCATGTCCCGCAGCCGCAGGAGGCTGCGCGCAGCTGAACGGGGCCCCCGCGTTGTGCCTGGCAGAGGTACGACGCGGGGGCACCCGCCGTCGTGGGGTTGTGCCCACCTTCCCCCAGCTACCGCTGGGAGGTGCCCCCAGCCCTGCGGAACGATTGCCCACAACGGGCGACCGGGCCCCCAGGACAAGGGGGCGCGAACCCCGACACGAGGGATCGCCCCAAGACGGACAAGGTGGGGCACCAACTGCCGGAAACGGTTGTGCCCTTGTCCGCTGCGGCAGCGGACAAGGGCACAACCACACCCCGTACCCGAGGCGTCAGCCGGACTCGCGCCAGCGGTTGGTGATCGGCAGCCGCCGATCCTTCCCGAACCCCTTCGCCGAGATCTTCGTGCCCGGCGGGTACTGCCGCCGCTTGTACTCCGCCGTGTCCACGAGCCGCAGCGTCCTCGTGACCAGCTCGGGGTCGAACCCGGCCGCCACGATGACGTCCGCCCCCTGGTCGCGGTCCACGTACAGATCGAGGATCGCGTCCAGCACGGGATAGTCCGGCAGGGAGTCCGTGTCGACCTGCCCCGGCCGCAGCTCCGCGCTCGGCGGCTTGGTGATCGAGTTCTCCGGGATCGGCGGCGTCTCGCCGCGCTCGGCGGCGGCCCGGTTGCGCCACTCGGCCAGCCGGAAGATGAACGTCTTGTAGACGTCCTTGATGGGCCCGTACGCGCCCACCGAGTCCCCGTAGAGCGTCGAATAGCCCACCGCCAGCTCGGACTTGTTGCCCGGCGCGAGCACGATGTGGCCCTCCTGGTTGGAGATCGCCATCAGCGTCGTGCCGCGCAGCCGCGACTGGAGGTTCTCCTCGGCGAGACCGGTCAGCCCGAGCGACCCCATGTACGCATCGAACATCGGCTCGATCGGCACGGTCCGGTAGTGCAGCCCGGTGCGTCGCGCCAGCTCGGCCGCGTCGCCCTTGGAGTGGTCGGACGAGTACTTCGACGGCATCGAGACGCCGTACACCTTGTCCGCGCCCAGCGCGTCGCAGGCGATGGCGGCGGTGAGAGCCGAGTCGATACCGCCGGAGAGACCGATCAGCACGGTCTTGAAGCCGTTCTTCGCGACATACGCGCGCAGACCCACGACCAGCGCCGAGTAGACCTCCTCGGCGTCGTCGAGCCGGTCCGCGTACCCGCCGGCGAACTCCGCCTCGTACGTGGGAACGGGCTCGGAGGAGATCGTCAGGTGGTCGATGCGCAGCCCGTCGTCGACGACGCCCGACGGCGGCTCGGGGCTCGCGGCCGGCAGCTCGAGGTCCAGGACGACGCACTCCTCGGCGAACTGGGGCGCACGGGCCACGACCTCGCCGTCCGCGTCGACCACGATCGAGTCGCCGTCGAAGACCAGCTCGTCCTGACCGCCGATCATCGCCAGATAGGCCGTGGTGCACCCGGCCTCCTGGGCGCGCTTGCGCACCAGCTCAAGGCGCGTGTCGTCCTTGTTCTGCTCGTACGGCGAGGCGTTGATGGAGACCAGCAGCCCGGCCCCGGCGGTGCGCGTCGCCGGGACGCGGCCGCCCTCCTGCCAGAGGTCCTCGCAGATGGCGAGGGCGACGTCGACGCCGTGGACCCGTACGACCGGCATGGTGTCACCGGGCACGAAGTAGCGGAACTCGTCGAAGACGCCGTAGTTCGGGAGGTGGTGCTTGGCGAAGGTGAGCGCGACCCGGCCGCCGTGCAGCACGGCGCCGGCGTTCTGCGGGGCGCCGGCCGGCTGCCCGAACCTGGGCTGGGCGACCTCGCTCCGGTCGAGATAGCCGACGATCACCGGCAGCTCCCCGAACCCCTCGTCGGCGAGGCGGGCGGCGAGAGCGCGCAGCGCGCTCCGGGAGGCCTCGACGAACGACGGGCGCAGGGCCAGGTCCTCGACGGGGTAGCCGGTCAGCGCCATCTCGGGGAACACGACGAGATGCGCCCCCTGTTCGGCGGAGTGCCGGGTCCAGCGGACGACCGACTCGGCGTTCCCGGCGAGATCGCCGACGGTCGAGTCGATCTGATTCAGGGCGAGACGAAGTTGAGGCACGCGGCCAGTGTAATCGTCAGAGCGACACGATGGGGGGTGGGCCGGTGTGGGACGCCCCACGACCGTGGGCGCGCCGCCGCGGAGCACGCTCGGGGAGCACGGCCGCGGGGCACGGTCGGGGCGCTGCTGGCCGAGCGCCCCGGACACGCGTCAGCGAGGTGACATGACCGTCACTTCTCCTGGTAGCCGAGGATGGTCATCATGCCGGACTCGGAGTGGTACTGGTTGTGGCAGTGGAGCATCCACAGGCCCGGATTGTCCGCGTCGAAATCGATCACCAGCTTGTGGTGCGGCATCACCGGGGCCGTGTCCTTGCGCGCGCCGACCGAGTCGATGCCGGTCAGGGCGTATGTGTGACCGTGCAGATGGATGGGATGCCACATGTCGGTGGCGTTGATGACCGTGAGCCGGACCCGCTCGCCTTCGTGGATCGGGTGGCGCTGGCTCGTGCGGTAGGGGGTGTGGTCGAAGGCCCAGTTGAACTCCCGCATGTTGCCGGTCAGCCGAAGGCGCATCTCGCGGTCCGGCTTGCGCCGGGAGAGGGCCACGGACTCGTCCGGCAACAGGCGTCTGGCCGGGATCAGCTTCCTGTCCAGCTCCGAGGGGTACACGCCGTACTTCGGAGCGGCCCCGCCGCCGGTGCGCAGGATGGCGAGCGCTGCGTCCTTCTTCCCCTCGGCGAGTGCGACCAGCGGGAACACCCCGTCCTTGGCGGTGATGACCACGTCGTACCGCTCGGCCATCCCGATCAGCAGAGCGTCCGTCTTCGTGTGCTGGACCGGGTAGCCGTCCGTGTGGGTCACGGTCATCTCGTGGCCGCCGAGGGACACCCGGAAGGCGGTCTCTCCGCCGGCGTTGATGATCCGCAGCCGGATACGGTCGCCGGGACGCGCCCGGAACTCCGTAGGCGCCGTCGGCAGACGTCCGTTGATCAGGTAGTAGGGGTAGTTCACGGCGCCACCCATGCCGTGCAGAAGTCTGCTGTGGCTCCCTCTGAGGATGCGGGAGGGCCCGGTGGGCTTCTTCCTGTTCGAGTGGCGGTCCGAGGATCCATGGCCGGAGTGGTCGTCGCCACCCTCGTCGCCCATGTCCATGTCGTCCATGCCGCCGCCCAACTCGGCGAGCACACCGTCCGGAGTGGAGCCGTCCACGCCGTCCAGCCAGTCGTCCAGGACGACGACCCACTCCTTGTCGTACGACAGGGGTTCCCTGGGGTCCTCCACGATCAGTGGCGCGTACAGGCCCCGGTCCAGCTGCATGCCCGAGTGCGAGTGCAGCCAGTACGTGCCAGGGTGCGCGACCGCGAAGTGATAGGTGAAGTCCTCGCCGGGCTGGATCGGGCGCTGGGTGAGGTCCGGGACGCCGTCCATGTCGCAGCGCAGGCGAATGCCGTGCGAGTGCAGCGTTGTCGAAACAGGCAGGTGGTTGGCCAGGTAGATCTGGAGGATGTCGCCGGCGGTGACCCGGACCTCCTTGCCTGGCAGCGCGTCGCCGTACGCCCACGATCTGACGGTCCGGCCGCCCAGGTCGATGGGGGTAGGGGCGGCCGTGAGGTCGAATGCGCGGACGGGGCCGTTTCCGCGTCTCCTCTCGGCGGCCAGGACCTCGGGACCGCTCGGTTCCACGTATCCCTTGGGTCCTCTGGGGACGTAGGGCTCGATGGCCTGTCCGGCGGGGCCGAGGCCGGTGCTCGAGCCGGAACCGGAGCGAGAGCCGGAACGGGAGCGGGAGCCCGAGTCGGAGCATCCGGCCAGGAGGCCCGAGCCGGCGACCGCGATCGAGGCACCGAGCACGGTGCGCCGCGTGTGTGTACGCATGACTGAATAACACCTATTCGTGGGGGTGCCTATGAGCAGTGGAGGACGGGTGGTCTGCTGCTTCTTCCGCATCACCCGGACGCGGCACGGAGGCGGCCGCTTCGTACGCGGACTTCGTGTACGGGCGGGGTACGGCGAAGCAGCCGGTACGCCGGCCTGGATGCGCAGCACCGACAGACGGGAGACGAGGGCCCGGCGTGGGGGGCGGTTCACGCCGCGGCGTGCGTGGCAGCCGCGTGCCCGGTGCCGCCCGCTAGAGCGGGCCCGGAGAGGTGTCGCGGCGCCCCGGCCGTCAGCAGCAGGAGCGTGAAGCTCCCAGTGCGGCCGTGCATATGGAGAGGGGGGCTCGGCCCGGGACCATGAAGGCGGGCACGCGCGCGTGGCCTCGCGCACCGCCCGGCCGGCTCACCCTCGCGGGCGCCTGCACACGGTCCGGCGTGTGCGTCGTCGAGCGGCCGAGGCGGCCGGAGAGGGCGCCGGACAACGCGTCGTACGGCAGCAGCCGCTCAGCTGCTGCTGCCGTACGCGCGCGTGGCGCACTGCTCCATGTGGTCATGATCCGCACACTAACCCCGCCCCATGGCTACGGCCCGTCGGCCTACGCCGACCGGGCCGATTTTGGGCTGATCTTGGTATTGGTGCACCCGGACAGCACGGCGCCCGCCCCGAACGGGGGCGGGCGCCGAGTCGGACCGGCCAGGAGCCGAGGGACTACCGGCCTGCCGGTGGAGGACTACCGGTCAGTCGGTAGCAGGAGCACCGGCCTGTCAGTAGCCGTACGAGTACACGTAGCCGGGCGCCGGAGTGCCCACCCCCGTGACGTCGTCATAGCCCTGTACGGCCGTCAGCGAACTGTCCTTGCCGAGGCTGCGCACCGAGGTGAGCAGCCCGTCGGTCGCGTCGTAGGTGTTGGCGAAGTCGACGCGGGCCACGGCGAGGTCGCGTCCCGTGGGGTGGTCGGTCACGTCGTGGTAGACCGGCGAGCCGTAGCGGGCGTAGATCGACGGATTCGCGAACCCGATCGGGCCGCCGCCGTGAGCCTGCCGCGCCTCCTGCGCCAGCGCCTGTACGCCCGCGATCACCGGGGCGGCCAGCGAGGTGCCGCCGATGCGGTACTCGTCGTACTTCTGCGAGCCGTCCGGGAACGTCTGCGTCTGGCCGACCAGGAAGCCCGTGTTCGGGTCGGCGACCGCCGCGATGTCCGGGACCGTGCGCATCCGGGCCGCGCCGTTCGCCTTCGCGAGCGAGTCCGGGACGACTCCGCGCTGGTAGAACGGCTGGTGCACGGTCCGGCTGGTGCCGCCGCCCGCGCCCGAGGTGAATGCGCCGGGGAAGTTGGTCCAGCTGTTGCCGTCCGCGGACAGCAGGGCCTTCTCGGTGCCCCAGCCGGTCTCCCACTGGTACGTGTCGCCCTTGCCGACGGCCAGCGAGGTGCCGCCGACCGCCGTCACCCACGCCGAGTTGGCGGGCACGTCGACCTGCTTGGTGCCGGTGTTCGCGACCTCGTCGCCGTTGTCGCCGGACGAGAAGTAGAAGCCGATGCCCTCGACCGCGCCGAACTTGAAGATCTGGTCGTAGGCGGCGGCGAGGTCCGGCGTCTGGTTGGCCTCGATGTCGCCCCACGAGTTGGAGACGATGTCCGCCAGGTGCCCGTCGACGATCTTGCCGAGCGAGTCCAGGAGGTCGTCGTCGTAGCAGGACGACGCGCCGACATAGGTGATGTCGGCCGAGGGCGCGACCGCGTGCACGGCCTCGACGTCCAGGGTCTCCTCGCCGTACCAGCCGGCCGCCCCGCACTCCTCCGTGCGCGTGTACTGGCCGGGCAGCACCTGCGTCAGCTGGCCGCTGCGGTAGGCCGCGTCGCCGTTGCGGGCGGCGTACGTGGCGGCGTCGGAGGCGATCGTCGGCGAGGCGTACGCGTCGGTGATGGCGACCTTCACGCCCTTGCCGCTCAGCTTGCCCGCCCCGTAGGCGGCACGCAGCTGCTTGCCGGTGTAGCCCTTCACGGCGTACGGGATCTTCGTCCCGTAGGCCTCGGGCAGGCTGCTCGCGATCTTCGACCCGTAGTAGCTGGAGAACGGGCCGGAGTTGTGGAACACCGCGTCCGGCGGAGGCAGTTCGTCGTCGTGCTTCGCCTTGTGCGGGGCGCTGTCGAGGCCGGTGACGGTCAGCACCGCGCCGTTCAACGAGGCCGGGACGGAGGCGGTGGCCTCGGGCGCCCGGTAGGTCCTGCTGCCCTTGGAGAAGTTGTGCAGCTGAGTGCCGAACGCCTTCTCGGCGGCGGCGACGTCACCGGTGACCGAGACGTAGTGGAGGCTGGTGCCCGTGACGGTCAGACCTGCCGACTTCAGCCAGGACGTGACCTCGGCGACCTGCTCCTTCGTCGCGCCGAAGCGCTGCTGCGCCTGACGGGCGCTCAGATACGTGCCGTACGAGGCCGACTGCGGGTCGGACACGGCCTTGGCGTACGCGGCCAGGCCCGCCGCGTCGCGCCCGGCGAGATAGACGCGGAGGCTGACCTTGCTGCTGTCCTTCGTGGCTCCCTGGTCGGCCTTGGCCGTGGCCCACAGCGGCTTGGTGCCCTGGATGGTGTCCCTGGCGCCCGGGTTGGTCTCGGCCTGGGCGCTGGGTATGCCGAGTGCCAGGGCGCCGGCGAGCAGGGGCAGTGTCGCTGCCATGCTCAGCCCGGCGCGCACTGCGGCTCGGTTGGATCTCATGAAACCCCCTGCGATGCGGTTCGTCGCGTGTCGCGTTGGTGACTCGTGTGCCGGATGAGAGGCACACGTGCGGGATCACTCTTGCGATGAACCGTTCATGCCAGGGGAATGGAACGGGCATGGAAAGGCATGAAAGAACCAAGAAGCCCCCAAGAACCGTTGCGGAAAGGGGCTTTGGCGAAGATTGCGACGAGTAGGGAGTGCTACGGAACGGCTTCGCGGCGTTCAGGCTCGCGGTTCCGCGGCGTTCAGGACCGCGGTTTCGCGCCCCGCTCCTTCAACATGTCGGTCATCAGGCCGATCTCCGACTCCTGCGCAGCGACCATGCCCCGCGCGAGCCGCTGCTCCACGCCCTCCGTGCACTTGTCCACACAGCTCTCGGCCATGTGGATGCCGCCCTTGTGATGGTCGATCATCAGCTGGAGGTAGAACACCTCGGCCCGTCTGCCGTTGAGCGTTCCCAGCTTCTTCAGCTCGGAGTCGGTCGCCATGCCCGGCATCAGGGCACCGTCCTCACCCGACGCCATGGCGCCCATGCCCATCCAGGTCATCGGCGGGTCGGCCGAGACCTTCGGCAGCTCCCACAGGTCCAGCCAGCCGAGCAGCATGCCGCGCTGGTTGGCCTGGGTCTGCGCGATGTCGTACGCGAGCCGCCGCACCTCCTCGTCGTCGGTGCGGTCGCGGACGATGTACGACATCTCGACGGCCTGCTGGTGGTGGACGGCCATGTCCCGGGCGAAGCCCGCGTCCGCGGAGTCCGCCGTCGGCGTCACGGGACCGGCCGGGTCCCCGTCGGCGACCGCGTAAGTGAGGGCCCCGCCCGCCAGGAGCACCGCCGCAGCGATACCGGCGATCCAGGCCGAGCGCCTGCCCGGCCTGGCAGGCGTCGCCGTCTGTGCCGGGCGGTCGGTCGCCGCCTCAGGTACCGCGCTCACTGGGAGAGTCCGCCGGTGCAGGCGGCTCCCGGCTCGGGCGTCTGCTCGCCCTGGACGTACGCCTGGAAGAACGTGTCCACGTTCGGGTCGCTCGCACCCGTCACCGTGCGCTGCTTGCCCCAGGCGCTGAGCATGATCGGGTCCTTCTGGTCCTCGTCCGGGCTCATCAGCGTGTACGGGGTCTGCTTGACCTTCTCCGCGAGCGCCTTCACATCGGCCTCGGATGCCTTGCTGTTGTACGTCACCCAGACCGCGCCGTGCTCGAGCGAGTGCACGGCGTTCTCGTTCTTGATCGCCTTGGTGTAGACGTCGCCGTTGCAGTTCATCCACACCTGGTTGTGGTTGCCGCCCACCGGCGGCGTCATCGGGTAGTCCACGGCCGTGGCGACGTGGTTGCGGGACAGCTTCCCGCTCCAGGTCTTCACGCCGTTCTTGTCCGTGGTGAAGTGCCCCGCGCCCTTCGACTTGCTTTCCGCTGCCGAATCGCCGGACCCCTTGGAGCCGGACTCGTTGGATATCGCCCAGGCGCCGACCCCGGCGAGCGCCACGACGACCGCCGCGCCCGCCACGATCGCGATCGCGCGGTTCCGGCGTTCGCGGGCACGCTCGGCCCGGCGCATCTCCGCCACGCGGGCCTGACGGGAGGCGGAGGTGCTGTTCGGGGCGGAACCCATGGTGTGTCCTTCTGGAAAAGGGAAAGTCGGGCCGTACGGCGTGCGTGAGGTGCTGGACGTACTCGACGTACTGGGCGTACTCGACGTGCTGGAGTGTCTGCCTGTGTCTGCTGTGTTCGAAGAGGAGTGGCGCGAGCCCTGATCGTAATGGGAAAGAAGGGCCCGGGACAGGCGGCCCGACTCGAACAAGATCCTGGTTGTGCTCCACAATGGGACCCGTCCGTGCAGTGCGCCGTGACCGGCTCAGCGCCGAGCCGTCGTGACCGGCCCAGGACCGGGAAACCGGGGGGTCGGCAACGGGCAATCAACAGGCACTATGGACACAGAGCGGTACGGCGGTACATCCGCCGGTCGCGGAGCGTTCAGACGAGGTCTGCAACGCGCCCGAAACCGTGTGGTGGGATGCTCATGTGCCCCCGGTGTGCCCGAGCGCGGGAGCAGGCGGCCTGACCAGCAAGGATGGGTGGAAGCGGAAGATGGACAAGCAGCAGGAATTCGTGCTCCGGACCCTGGAGGAGCGCGACATCCGGTTCGTACGCCTGTGGTTCACGGATGTGCTGGGCTTCCTGAAGTCCGTGGCTGTGGCCCCGGCCGAGCTGGAGGGCGCCTTCGACGAGGGCATCGGTTTCGACGGCTCCGCGATCGAGGGCTTCGCGCGTGTCTACGAGTCGGACATGATCGCCAAGCCGGACCCGTCGACCTTCCAGGTCCTGCCCTGGCGCGCGGAGGCCCCGGGCACAGCCCGTATGTTCTGCGACATTCTCATGCCGGACGGCTCCCCGTCCTTCGCAGACCCGCGCTACGTACTGAAGCGGGCCCTGGCCAAGGCCTCCGACCTGGGCTTCACCTTCTACACGCACCCCGAGATCGAGTTCTTCCTGCTGAAGGACAGGCCGCTGGACGGCTCGCGCCCGACGCCGGCCGACAACTCGGGGTACTTCGACCACACCCCGCAGAACGTGGGCATGGACTTCCGCCGCCAGGCGATCACGATGCTCGAGTCGATGGGCATCTCGGTGGAGTTCTCCCACCACGAGGGCGCGCCGGGCCAGCAGGAGATCGACCTGCGCTACGCGGACGCGCTGTCCACGGCCGACAACATCATGACGTTCCGCCTGGTCATGAAGCAGGTCGCGCTGGAGCAGGGCGTGCAGGCGACCTTCATGCCCAAGCCCTTCAGCGAGCACCCCGGCTCCGGCATGCACACGCACCTGTCGCTCTTCGAGGGCGACCGGAACGCGTTCTACGAGTCGGGTTCCGAGTACCAGCTGTCCAAGGTCGGCCGCTCGTTCATCGCGGGCCTGCTGCGGCACGCGGGCGAGACCTCCGCGGTCACCAACCAGTGGGTCAACTCCTACAAGCGCATCTGGGGCGGCTCGGAGCGCACCGCGGGCGCCGGCGGCGAGGCCCCCTCGTACATCTGCTGGGGCCACAACAACCGCTCCGCGCTGGTCCGCGTCCCGATGTACAAGCCCGGCAAGACCGGCTCTGCCCGTATCGAGGTCCGCTCCCTGGACTCCGGCACCAACCCGTACCTGGCCTACGCGGTGCTCCTCGCGGCCGGCCTCAAGGGCATCGAGGAGGGCTACGAGCTCCCCGCGGGCGCTGAGGACGACGTGTGGGCCCTGTCCAACTCCGAGCGCCGCGCACTGGGCATCGAGCCCCTGCCGCAGAACCTCGGCGAGGCCCTCACGCTGATGGAGCGCAGCGACCTGGTCGCCGAGACGCTCGGCGAGCACGTCTTCGAATTCTTCCTCCGCAACAAGAAGCAGGAGTGGGAGGAGTACCGCTCGGAGGTCACGGCCTTCGAGCTGCGGAAGAACCTGCCGGTGCTGTAGGAGCAGGTCAGGGCGGGTATCCCGCTGGAACGGCATGGAACGGCATGCAGGGCCGACGGTCGCGGACCGTCGGCCCTGCGGCGTCTCACCAACAAATCGAGACGTCCGCCGAACCGCGCGGGCTTCGGGGCCGTCATCAAACGTGGTGCTGCGCAACCGCACGGCCGTAGCTCGGCGGCTGCGCAGCCGCGTGCCCGTCCCGTCCCCAGGCTCCTCACCCGCCCGACGCGAGAGATACAGGAGTATTCGCTGCCGCCGTCGGCAGCGGAGAACATGAATATGCGCGAGATGGCTTTCCTCCCGCCGACGCCCGGTGCCGATCCCGCTCCCACTCCCGCCATGGCTTCGAGCAAAGGGTGGGTGTACGCGACGGCGGGGGCACTGGGCGCAGGGCTCGTCCTTGGCACCCTCACCAACCTCGCCCAGGGCCGGCTCCCCGACGCGTGGCAGTCGCTCGCCAATTCCGGCGCCGTCTGGTCGACCGTCGCGTTCGTCGCCGGGGCCCTGATCGCCGCGCGGGCGTCCCTGTGGACGGTGGGCGTGGCCGGGCTGTGCGCCGAGGTCGGCCTGGTCGTCGGCTACTACGGTTATGCGGAGTTCGGCGTTGACCGGGAAGGCATGGGGGATCTCACGTTCCCCCTGATCTGGCTGGCCATGGCCTGTATCGCAGGGCCGTTGTTCGGTGTCGCGGCCGCATGGTGGCGGCGAGGCCGTACCACGTGGCGCCGTGTGAGCGGCCCGGCCGCACTCGCGGGCGTCTTCGGCATGGAGGGCATCCAGTATGCGCGGGTCCTGCACTACATCCCACCGGCGTGGGCCTGCCTGGCGGTGGCACTCCTCGTGTCGCTGCTGATGCCACGCAGCCACAAGGAGCGTGCGCTGACGCTTGCCACCGCTGCCGCTCTCTCACTTCTCGCCTACGCCGTCATCGAAATTCCCCTCAGCGGCATCTCCGCGTGACCAGCACCGACTACGCGCAACCGCATAGCCGCCCACCAGCCGGCCATCCAACCGTGCCCAATACCAGCCAGTTCAGGTGGCCGTGGCCGCTGCGGCGCAGCAGGCCGCCTCAACTGTCATGCCGCCGCCGGCTGGAAGAAGATCGTTTGCCTGACCCTTCTCGGCGGTCGCTGACGGATAAGGGGTGGCCCGGCCATGTGGCCGGGCCACCCCTTGGGGGCATGCAGCTGTCAGGCGGGCTGTGCGGCGGGCGCCGGGGCGGTGGCCTTGTGAGCCTTACTGGTCTCCCGGAGGGTCAGCAGGCCGGTGATCGCGATCAGCGCCGAGGTCAGGCCGTGGATGCCGAACGCGGCGGCGAGGGGGCCGTGGTGGGCCAAGACGTTGATCATGTCGCCGAACGGGGCGACGGCCTCCATCAGCAGGACCCAGCCCAGGGCGCGGCGGTGGCCCGTCAGCAGGAGGATGCCGATGACCAGGCCCATCGAGAATTCGCGGGTGCCCTTCATGATGAGGAAGCCGTTGCCGGTGCCGGCGGGCCAGGTCGGCAGGCCAACGCCTTGAGTGGACGCCTCCGGGGCCAGGATGAAGGACAACCCGAGGTAGAGGACGAACAGGGCGCAGACGGTGGCCAGGACGGTGTTGACGTTCTTCAGCGACATGGTTCTTCTCCTTTGACGTTCAGCCTGGGGTGGGGCAGGGGTTCAGCGGCGGATGCGGCGGGCATAGCGGGGGCGGTCGATGACGTGCCAGATGACGCGGACCGGCGCGGGTGGGGGGCAAGATCGCCTTACTCGGTCTCTGACCGCGCCGGCCTGCCGGTTCGTCTTCGCCGATGCCGGTTTTGCCGCGATCCCGCGACCACCAGTGAAGCCGTGATCCGCTGGGCCGCCATCGGCCTCACGACCCGGCGCCGCCCGGGGTGAGGATTTCCATGAGATGTCCGTCGGGGTCGCGGAAGTAGGCGCCCCTGCGGCCCATGGTGTGCTTACTGCGATAGATCTGCCCGACCTCTTGGCATGCAGGATCGCCGTAGTGGGTGATCCCGCCGTGCTGGATGCGGGCGAGGGCGGCGTCAAACTCCTGCTCGCTGACTATGAACGCGTAGTGGTGTGGCTCGAAGTCGTCCAGCTGGTCGTAGTCCAGACTGACCTGGTTGGCCAGCGTGACCGGCGTGAAGTGTGCCACCGGCGGATCGACACTCAGGCCGAGGATGTCGGCCAGGAACTGCGCCGAGGCTTGCGGGTCACGGGCGGGGACGATGGTGTGATTCAGTTCCACGGGCATGGTGACTCCTCTTCAGGGACGGGGCTACGCGTGGTGGGGCGCAAGGCGCGGCCGGCTTCGGGCTCGGCCTTGGCGACCCGGCATGGTGCATGGATGCGTGACTGCCGGGGGGAGGGCAGGGCTTCTCCGGCTGCCCTCTCTGGCTGCAGCTGGCGTGTCATACGTTGATCTGCTCGAATATGTGCGGGTACGACACGATGTCGTCGCTGAACTCGGCCGCCATGCGCTGGAACTCCGGGCTGCCGAACGCCGTGGCGAGCGCCTCGGTCGACTCCCAGACCGCGACGTTCATCAGAAGCTGGCTGTCCGCCGTTCCCTTGTGCATCTGCAGGGAGACGAATCCCGGCTGAGCCTTCATGAACTCCGCCTGCCTCCGAAAGAGGGCCAGGAACGCTTCAGTCCTCTCCTTCGGGACGACGAAGGTGTTGGCCAGGACGATGGGTCCGGTCTTCTCCTTGAACTGCGCGAACATCGGCGTATTCGGGTCGAGACTCTGCAGCTTGGCCATTTTCGGTACTTCCTCTCGCTGTCGGTTGCCCCGCGGCACTGAGGCCGGCCACCGCCGTACTGGGTCCGGCGACGCTCACGACGCTCGCTATCTGTGGCACGAGGGGATCTGACGGTCACTCAAGGGCACCGCTGGTGACACCAAGGCCTCCAGCGACTGCGACCTTGCCAACGCTTGTTGGTCAACGCCGTTGGCCAACGTTGTTGGCAAACGTAGAGCCGCAGCTCTGGACTGTCAACACCTGTTGGTCTACGTTGTTGGCATGACCGGCGCCACGGAGAACCAGCAGGCCGCACGGCGTTCCGACGCCACCCGCGCCACGATCCTCGACGCGGCCCGCGAGCGGTTCGTGGCGGACGGCTACGAGAAGGCGACCATCCGGGCCATCGCGCGCGACGCGAAGATCGACCCGTCAATGGTGATGCGCTACTACGGCAACAAGGCGGGCCTGTTCGCGGCGGCCGTCGCGATCGATCCCGGGTTGCCGGGCCTGTCCCTCGAACCGCGCGAGGAGATCGGCCGTACGCTGGTGCGCCACTTCCTCACCCTGTGGGAGGAGAACGGGGAGCTCACCGCGCTGATGCGGGTCGGCGCCACCGACCCGGCCGCCGCCGATCGCATGCAGAGCGTGCTGCG
Source organism: Streptomyces sp. NPDC002577 (assembly GCF_053594815.1). NCBI lineage: Bacteria > Bacillati > Actinomycetota > Actinomycetes > Kitasatosporales > Streptomycetaceae > Streptomyces > Streptomyces sp. NPDC002577. The sequence continues at coordinate 220,335 of NZ_JBSFWK010000001.1, forward strand.
TGAGCAGATGATCCCGCTGGCCCGCCGACTGGGCCACGAGCCGGAGCAGGCGCAGGCGCGGGCTGCACTGTGCGTCTCGACCGTGCTGGGGCTCGCGCTGACGCGCTACGTGCTGCGGTTCCCGGCGAGCGTGGCGCTCGGCCGCGAGGAGATCGTGGACTGGCTCGGACCCACGGTCCAGCGGTATCTCACCGCACCCACGCCCTGAAGAACGCGTCCAGGCACCCACCGCGACCTCGGTCACGGCGGATGCCCTCAAAGGGAAGACCGAAAGGATCAGCCCTGCTTCTGCGGCTTGCGGAACTTGCCGCCGAGCATCATGAGGCCGGCGGGCACGCAGCCGGAGGTCCACACGGCGCAGCCGCAGATCGCCGGGCCCCGTACCCCAGACGGGCATCCGCCCCGGAAGCTGCGATGCTCATTGATCACGACCCGATACGCGCCCTGACGCCGCGTCATTCGCCGGTGCCCTCGTCGTCCTCGTCGAGGTGGACGGTCGCCGGGTCACGCAGTGGGCGCAGGCCCTCACGTGGCGGGCGGGCGGCGAAGCTGTATCGGCCCCGGGCAGTTGAGGTTGGCGTGCTTCAGCGGGGAGACCCGGGCCACGTCCTCGTTGAGGACGTCATGCTCCCGCTCCTCGGGCGGCAGGGCCCGCAGGTGGTCGACGGCGGCGTCGAGGTGGCGCGTTGTCCAGAGCACGGCGGCATTGAGGACCAGGCCGAGCGCCCCGAGTTGGTCCTCCTGCCCCGTCCTGTATGCCTGCATGATCTGTCCGCGCTTGCCGTGGCAGATGTCGCGGGCGAGCTTGTGCCGCGACTCCTGGACGGTGAGCTGCCGGTTCCGTACGCCTCCGACGGCTGTCCGTCGGCCCTGCGGCATCTCACTCCCCCTGGGCCGTCTCCGGGGCGCCCGGCGCCGCATGTCCGACGAGTCCTGCGGGTACCATCTCCCGGGCTCGAGGCAGGACGACGACGGGGGAGCATTGTCATGAGCGCGTACGGAGGAGGCGGGTACTGGAATCCGCCGAACGGCACCGGGGGGCAGCCGCCGGGCCCAGGCCCCGCTCAGCAGCCGTACCCGGGACCTGTCGGCCCCTTTGCCCCGTCGCACGTTCCACCGCAGCCGCATCCCGGTCCGTCCGGGCCATGGCAGCAGGGGTGGGGCCACCCGCCGAACCCCTACGGCGGCCCACTGCCTCCAGCTCCTCCGCCCCCACCTCCGCCGACGCGAATGCGGCGCATCCTGCGGTACGTCTACAACCCGCTCCACGCCGCCCAGAGAGTCTTCCGGCCCTCTCGCCCGGACATCGTCGAAGACACCACGGTGCGCAAACTCCAGCTGTGGCGGACGGCTCTCGGCATCGTCGCCTGGGGCTTGCTGACGTACACGTACAACACGATCAGTGACGCCGGGGCCGCCGCCTCGGACCGGTTCAACCAGAGCTGGATCAGTGTGCTCGTCCTGATCTGCACGTTCCCCGTGGTGGTCGGCGTTTTCGTGGCCTCCGCCCGGGGGCAGCTGCGGCGCCTCTATCTGCGGCGCGCCCTGCGGCCCCTCGGGGCGATAGTGGCCCTGACGGCTTCGATGTCCACCTTCCCCCTCGCCATGGCCCCGGAGTCACAAGGTGTCCGGGACTTCATCGGCCTCCCCGGCAAGATCGCTCTCGGGATCGCGTGCCTCTGGTCGCTGGGGTTCGCCGTCTACGGAATCGGCCTCGCCCTTGTCCACGTCTTCCGGACCGCCGACATCCACGAACTGGTGCCTCCGGTCCTCGCCACCACCCTGGTGTGCGAGATGGCGATTCTGGACGTGATCAACGACGCCTACGCGCAGGTCCCCCCGCTCGCAAGGGCGGCATTCATCCTGGGCGCCCCCGTATCCGTGACGGCCCTGTCGTGCTGGGAGATCTACCGGCTGCACAGCTGTCACGGCTTGACCATGCGTCGGGCATTGCGCCCCGAATAGCCCCGCGTCGGGCGTCAGTGGAACCGCCAGCTCGTCTGGCTGAACGCTTCGCCCTTGCCGAATCCGAACACCGCACGCGGAGCGACCCGGAAGACCAGGGCGCGTCCCGGATCGTGGTGGAAGCTGCCGTCCCGCACGTCGAAGTGCCAGATGCTGCCGTACTTGCTCTCCCAGGCCGCGGCGAGCTGCCGCAGCCGGGCGTCGTCGCTCACGCGGACGGCCTCGCCCTCGACCACCAGGTCGAAGCCCGCGTTCCAGGTATTGGCGCCCGTGGTCAGGGCCACCTGCGGGTTCTGCTCCAGGTTTCTGGCCTTGCGCTCCTGCGGACCGGTGCAGAAATGCAGCGCGCCGTCGAGCCACACCGCGAGCAGCGGCGTGACGTGGGGGCGCCCGTCGGGACGTACGGTCGAAATCCAGAACAGCTCTGCCGCCTCCAGAATCGCCGCGGCATCGGACCATTCTGCGGCCGTGGCTCCAGCATCGCTGTAGCGTGCGTCGAGCTCGGCGCGGGGTTCCCCGTGGGGTTCGTCGGGGCGTGCGGCGCGGGGTTCCCGGCCGGGCTTGTCGGGCGGTTTCTTCTGCGGCATGATCCGGCCTCCTCCTAGAGGGTGGCTGCCGAGTACAGACCGCGCATGCTGACAGAACTCGTCGGTGCTCGTGGAAGGCGGCCCGGGATGCCTACGGCCGCTTCAGCTCGAACCACACCGTCTTGCCCGTGGCCGTCGGCTCCGCGTCCCACAGGTCGGCGATGGCCGACAGCAGCACGAGCCCGTGTCCGTCCTCGACCAGCAGGTCGCCGGTGACCCTGATGTACGGCAACTCCCGGCTGCTGTCCTGGACTTCGATTCGCGCGGCGTCGCCGCCGAGGCACCGGAGGGTGACCGTGCAGGCCCGGTCCGGCACATGTCTCAGCACGTTGGACAGCAGCTCCGTCACACCCAGTTCTGCCGCGTCCGACAGTTCGGGCAGCCCCCAGTGGTCCAGATGCGCTCGGACGATGCGCCGGACGTGCTGCAAGCTGTGTTCGCCGACGGTCGGCAGGTGCAGGCGGTAGAAGTCGAGAGTCTCGATGTCGCATTTCAATGGCTCAGCCTCCGGCCTGACGGCAACGCTTGTGTGTGAAGTGGTACGGCCTGATGCGGCGTTGGCGCGACTCAGGGACTGGCGGCCCAAGGGTTCGGATTCCGTCTGATGCCCGATGTGCCGATGTGGCGGACGATCTGCCCGCACCACATGCGGCACAGCCGGGCGCCACGAGGCCGATCCGGCCGAGGAGGCCGGGCCGGCTCAGCCGTCAGTACCCGTCGACTCGCCTCGAGCAGCCCTGGGGTGCAGTGCCTTGTCCGCGTACGCCGCGCTATCCCGGTACGCCGTTCGATACTCCGTACGCCGTGCGATCCTTGCCCGATGCCCGGGCGGCTCGCCGTGCGGTGAGTATCAGTCCGGCATACGGCTCATGGGAGGCGGCGACTTCACGGCGGGGGTTCCGCGGCCGACGGGTCTGGGGGAGACATGCTCCGCCAGCGGCCGAAGTCCGACAGAGGCGGGCAGGAGGGCGGCGGAATCCGCGGCCGGAGGTCTCCTGGAGCAAAGCGGCATGACGTCCAACGAGCTTCCTCTTCATGGGGGGTGAATGCGATTGACGGGAACATGTCCGGCATCTCTGCAGAAACGTTCCGTCAGTCGCATGTTGGATTATCCGAAGCCCGTTGACCGTTCAACAAGAGTCACTTTTCGGCCACTACCTGGATCTTCTGGCCGACACCCCAGGGATACGGGGGTGCTCGCGCCGCACGGGGTCGGGAAGGTACGCGCCGCCCGGGGAGGTGCGCGGCGCACACGCGCCGAGATTGCGCGGCAGCGCACCGGCGCTTCCGCGCGGTGCTGCGGTTAGGCTCAAGGCGATGACCTTGATCGAACGGGAGACCGCGCGATGAATGTGCCGCAGGGGCGGAGGAGCAGTACTTTCACACGGCTGCTGCGGCACGGCTTCACCGACCCGTCCGCAGCCGAGCGGCTGCTCGACAGCGCCGAACTGTCGCCCGTCCGCGCCGATCCCGTACTGCTCGACGCCCTCGGCGCGACCGCCGACCCCGATCAGGCGCTGCTCGGACTCGTCCGGCTGCTGGAGGCGCAGTCCGATCGCACGGCCCGGCGGGAGCTGATCGACACGCTCATAGCGGCGAAGCCGCTGCGCGACCGGCTGCTCGGGGTGCTCGGCGCCTCCGAGGCGCTCGGCGATCATTTGGCGCGGCACCCGCGGGACTGGCACGCCCTCGTCAACTACGAGCCGGAGGATCTGCACCCCGGCGTCGCGGAGTTCGAACGGGGGCTCGCCGAGGCCGTCGACCCCGTGTCGCTGCGCGTCGCCTACCGGCGCTGCCTGCTGTCGATCGCCGCGCGCGACGTGTGCGGGACGACCGATGTCGCGCAGACGGCCGCCGAACTCGCCGACCTGGCGACGGCGACGCTGCGCGCGGCTCTCGCCATCGCGTGCGCCGCGGCGCCCGAGGACGCGGCGCTGTGCCGGCTCGCGGTCATCGCGATGGGCAAGTGCGGCGGCCACGAGCTCAACTACGTCTCCGACGTGGACGTCATCTTCGTCGGCGAGGCCGCCGAGGGCGCGGACGAGCGCAAGGCGCTGCAGGCCGCGGCCCGGCTCGCCTCGCACCTGATGCGGATCTGCTCCGAGACGACCGTCGAAGGGACCATCTGGCCCGTCGACGCCAATCTGCGGCCCGAGGGCAGGAACGGACCGCTCGTCCGGACGCTCTCGTCGCACCTCGCGTACTACCAGCGCTGGGCCAAGACCTGGGAGTTCCAGGCGCTGCTCAAGGCACGCCCGGTTGCCGGGGACCTCGAGCTCGGCGAGGAGTACGTCGCCACGCTCTCGCCCCTCGTCTGGCAGGCGGCCGAGCGGGAGAACTTCGTCCCCGACGTGCAGAAGATGCGGCGGCGGGTGGTCGCCAACATCCCGGCCGCCGAGATCGAGCGGGAGCTGAAGCTCGGGCCCGGTGGGCTGCGGGACGTCGAGTTCGCCGTGCAGCTGCTGCAACTGGTGCACGGACGGTCCGACACCGGCTTGCGCAGCGGCACGACGCTGGACGCGCTCAAGGCCCTGGCCGCGGGAGGCTACGTCGGCCGCGCCGACGCCGCGCAGCTCGACGAGGCGTACCGTTTCCTCCGCTCGATGGAGCACCGCATCCAGCTCCACCGGCTGCGCCGCACCCACCTCGTGCCGGAGAACGAGGCCGATCTGCGGCGCATCGGCCGCTCCCTGGGCATGCGGACCGATCCGGTCACCGAGCTGGGCCGGGCCTGGCGGCGGCACAGCTCCGTCGTACGCCGGCTGCACGAGAAGCTCTTCTACCGGCCGCTGCTCGACGCCGTCGCCCAACTCGCCCCCGGCGAGACCGGGCTGAGCGCCGACGCGGCTCGGGAACGGCTGGTCGCCCTCGGCTACGCCGACCCCGCCGCGGCCCTGCGCCACCTGGAGGCCCTCGCCTCCGGTGTGACACGCAAGGCGGCCATCCAGCGCACGCTGCTGCCGGTGCTGCTCGGCTGGTTCGCCGACTCCGCCGACCCGGACGCGGGCCTGCTGGGCTTCCGCAAGGTCTCGGACGCGCTCGGTAAGACACCCTGGTATCTGCGGCTGCTGCGCGACGAGGGCGCCGCCGCCCAGAACCTCGCGCGGGTGCTGTCCGCCGGGCGCCTCGCCCCCGACCTGCTCATGCGCGCCCCCGAGGCCGTCGCCCTGCTCGGCGACCCCACCGGGCTCGAACCCCGCGAGGGGAGCCACCTGGAGCAGGAGATCCTCGCCGCGGTCGGCCGCGCCGACGACGGCGAGCAGGCCGTCACGGCGGCCCGCGGCGTACGGCGGCGCGAGCTGTTCCGTACCGCGGCCGCCGACATCGTCGCCTCGTACGGCACGGAGGAGAGCCCCGCCGAGGCCGACGCCGGGGCGCTGGTGGACCGGGTCGGCAACGCCGTCTCCGACCTGACGGCCGCGACGATCGCCGGTGCGCTGCGGGCGGTCGTACGGGAGGGCTGGGGCGACACGCTGCCCACGCGTTTCGCCGTCATCGGCATGGGCCGCTTCGGCGGTCACGAACTGGGCTACGGCTCGGACGCCGACGTGATCTTCGTGCACGAGCCGCGCGACGGCGTCGACGAGCAGGAGGCCGCGGAGGCCGCGAACACCGTGGTCGCCGAGATGCGGCGGCTCCTCCAGCTGCCCAGCCTGGACCCGCCGCTGCTCATCGACGCCGACCTGCGCCCCGAGGGCAAGTCCGGGCCGCTCGTGCGCACCCTGAAGTCGTACGAGGCGTACTACCGCCGCTGGTCGCTGGTGTGGGAGTCGCAGGCCCTGCTGCGGGCCGAACCCGTGGCCGGCGACGAGGACCTGGGACGGCGTTTCATCGAGCTGATCGACCCGCTGCGGTACCCCGCCGAGGGGCTCGGCGAGGACGCCGTGCGGGAGATCCGGCGGCTGAAGGCCCGTATGGAGTCGGAACGGCTGCCGCGCGGCGCCGACCGGACGCTGCACACCAAGCTCGGCCGCGGCGGGCTGTCCGACGTCGAGTGGACGGTGCAGCTGCTGCAGCTGCGACACGGGTGGGCGGAGCCGGGGCTGCGCACCACGCGCACCCGCGAGGCGCTGGCCGCGGCGTGCGCGGCCGAGCTGATCTCCGGCGAGTACGCCGCGATCCTCGACGACGCGTGGGTCCTTGCGACGCGTGTCCGCAATGCCGTCATGCTCGTCCGGGGCCGCGCGGGCGACACGTTCCCTTCGGACGGCCGGGAGCTCGCCGCGGTCGGGCGGTACCTCGGGTACGGGCCCGGGCATGTGGGGGACATGCTCGACGACTATCGGCGGCTTACGCGTCGGGCTCGGGGTGTGGTGGAGGAGTTCTTCTACGGGGCGTAGCGCAGTTCCGCGGTTCGCGGAGCTGCGTGGGGGCTTCTGGGGCGGGTGCTGCCCCCGCCGGGTCGGTTGTCTTCCTGCGGAGGCGGTTGTACGGGCGGTCGAGGTCGGTTCGGCACCGCCGGGATCCGGCGTTGTGGTTGCTCGCCGTTGCGGCGGGGATTTGGGTGGGCGGTGCCCCCTCGTACGCATCTGCGGGCCGTCGTCAGCTGCGGGCCGGTGCGGTGCTCAGGGCTGGTTCGCGGTCACGCCCGTGGGCAGTGGCTGGGAGTCGGTGGTGCGGTGGTGTACCCGGCGCGGCAGCGCGTGCGGGAACGCCCCGTACCACAGGCGTGCCACGCTGTAGCCGAAGGCCAGGCATGTCATGCCGCCCGCCGCGTCCAGCAGGAAGTGGTTGGCTGTGGCGACGATGACGAGCAGGGTGCCGACCGGGTAGAGCAGGCCGAGGACGCGGGCCCAGGGGACCTTGGCCAGGGCGAAGATGGTCAGGCCGCACCAGACGGACCAGCCGATGTGCATCGACGGCATCGCGGCGTACTGGTTCGACATGTTCTTCAGGTCGCCGGACGCCATCGAGCCCCACGTGTGGTGGACCAGCACCGTGTCCACGAAGTGGCCGCCGTTCATCAGCCGGGGCGGCGCCAGAGGGTACAGGTAGTAGCCGACCAGGGCGACACCGGTAGTCGCGAACAGGGCGGTGCGCGCCGCCGCATAGCGGCCCGGGTGGCTGCGGTAGAGCCACACCAGCACTCCCAGGGTCACCACGAAGTGCAGTGTGGCGTAGTAGTAGTTCATGCCGACGATCAGCCATGTCACCGTGTTCACGGCGTGGTTGACGGCCTGCTCGACAGCGATCCCGAGGCGGTGTTCCACGCTCCAGATCCAGTCGGCGTTGCGCAGCGCCTGCGCCTTCTGCTCCGGTACGGCGTTGCGGACCAGTGAGTACGTCCAGTAACTCACCGCGATCAGCAGGATCTCGAACCAGAGCCGTGGACGCCGGGCTGCTCGCGCCCGGCGCGGGAAGCCCTGCTCCGAACGGCCGTCGGCCTCGCCCGCGACAGGTGATGGAGCGGCCGTCCGGCGGCCTTCCAGAGTCGTCACGGTCGTCTCACCCATAGGGACAGAGTGTGCCAGAACCGACCCCCCGACCGATCATCCTCTCGTCGAGTTCCGTTCGCATTCTCTACGCCGTACGGATGAGCGAGTGACGTAGGGGCTACTGCGGTTGTTGCGGGTGGACCGGCGGCCTTACGGGCGGGCGCGTTCTCCGGGCGCAGAGGCGGTCGAGCCGCGCACCACCAGCTCCGGCATGAAGACGAACTCGCTGTGCGGAGCGGGCGTACCGCCGATCTCTTCGAGGAGGGTCCGCACCGCCGCCTGGCCCATCGCTGGGACAGGCTTTCGGATGGTCGTCAGCGGCGGGTCGGTGAAGGCGATGAGCGGCGAGTCGTCGAAGCCGACCACCGAGATGTCGTCCGGTACCTCCAGGCCGTGCTGGCGCGCCGCCCGTATGGCGCCGAGCGCCATCATGTCGCTCGCGCAGACGATGGCCGTGCAGTCCCGGGCTATGAGTGCGGAGGTCGCGGCCTGGCCGCCCTCCAGCGTGTACAGCGAGTGCTGGACGAGTCGCTCCTCGACGTCCTCGGCGCTGAGGCCGAGGAGGTCCTGCATGGTGCGGACGAAGCCCTCGATCTTCCGCTGCACGGGCACGAAACGCTTCGGGCCCAGCGCGAGCCCGATCCGGGTGTGCCCGAGTGAGACGAGGTGGGTGACGGCGAGCTGCATCGCGGCCCGGTCGTCGGGCGAGATGAAGGGCGCCTGCACCTTCGGGGAGAACCCGTCGACGAGGACGAAGGGGACGCCCTGGGCGCGCAGCTGCTCGTAGCGCTGCATGTCGGCGGTGGTGTCGGCGTGGAGGCCGGAGACGTAGATGATGCCCGAGACGCCGCGGTCCACCAGCATCTCGGTGAGCTCGTCCTCGGTGGAGCCGCCCGGCGTCTGTGTCGCCAGTACGGGCGTGTATCCCTGGCGGGTCAGGGCCTGGCCGATGACCTGGGCCAGCGCCGGGAAGATCGGGTTCTCCAGCTCGGGCGTGATCAGGCCGACGAGGCCGGCGCTGCGCTGCCGCAGCCGGACGGGCCGCTCGTAGCCGAGGACGTCGAGCGCGGCGAGGACGGACTGGCGGGTGGTCGCGGCGACGCCTGGTTTTCCGTTGAGGACACGGCTCACGGTCGCCTCGCTGACCCCCGCCTGGGCTGCGATGTCGGCGAGCCGTGCGGTCACGGGAGTGGACCCTACCGGTCGGATGTCGGGCTGCCCACCAACCGGACGCCGTATCCGGGCACTTGGACCGCCCGCTCGGGGCTGCTGCGTCATCGTGCTCCCTCGTGTTCCTGGTGGGTGACCGGTGGGGGTGTGGTGACCGGCGGCTGCGCGCTGTCCGGAGGGGTGTCCGGTGGCGGCCGTCGGGTGCGGTGACCGGTGGGCGACCTCTGCAAGGACCGGACGGGGCGATGATTCCCGTATCGGACGGTCCTGGCAAGGGCTTGCAGAGTCTTGCACAGTCGCGGATGGGCCGGTGTCACCCCCCTGTCAACTGGGCGGACCCGATCTCGTGGGCGCCACGCGGAAGTTACGAAGCGGTAACCGGTCCAGGGATCTTGCAGTTTTTTGCTGCAAGGTCTTTCGCAACGCTTGCAACGCTGTTACGTTCTCGTCGCCCGGCGGCCGCAACGGAGCAGTCGGCAAGTCGGCCAGGGGAGCGGGCGGGACCGCATCCCCCACCACACGGGCATTCACCCTCAAGGAGATCTCATGCGGCGTGGCATAGCGGCCACCGCGCTCGTGGCGTCCCTCGCCCTCGCGGCGACGGCCTGCGGCGGAAGCGACAGCGGCAGCGACAAGTCGGACGGCCCCGTCACCATCACCTGGTGGGACACGTCCAACGCCACCAACGAGGCCCCGACGTACAAGGCCCTGATCACGCAGTTCGAGAAGGCCAACCCGGACATCAAGGTCAAGTACGTCAACGTCCAGTTCGACCAGGCGCAGAACAAGTTCGACACCGCCGCCGGTTCCAAGGGCGCCCCGGACGTCCTGCGGTCCGAGGTCGGCTGGACCCCCGCGTTCGCCAAGAAGAGCTACCTGCTGCCGCTCGACGGCACCGAGGCCCTCGCCGACAAGGACAAGTTCCAGCCGAACCTCATCAAGCAGGCCCAGTACGAGGGCAAGACCTACGGCGTCCCGCTGGTCACCGACACCCTCGCGCTGGTCTACAACAAGGAGCTCTTCGAGAAGGCCGGCATCACCGAGGCGCCCGCCACCTGGGACGACCTGAAGGCCGACGCCGCCAAGATCAAGTCGAAGTCGGGTGTCGACGGCTACTGGGGCACCACGCAGTCGTACTACGCCCAGTCCTTCCTCTACGGCGAGGGCACCGACACCGTCGACGTCGCCGCCAAGAAGATCACGGTCAAGAGCGACGCCGCGGTCAAGGCCTACAAGACCTGGCTGAGCCTGTACGACGGCAAGGGCCTGCACAAGGCCGACACCACCGCCGACGCGTACGCCCACATCCAGGACGCCTTCGTGAACGGCAAGGTCGCCGCGATCATCCAGGGCCCCTGGGAGATCACGAACTTCTACAAGGGCTCGGCCTTCAAGGACAAGTCCAACCTCGGCATCGCGACCGTCCCGGCCGGCTCCACGGGCAAGGCGGGCGCCCCGACCGGCGGCCACAACCTCTCCGTGTACGCGGGCTCGGACAAGGCCCACCAGGAGGCCTCGCTGAAGTTCGTGAAGTACATGACGTCGGCGAAGTCGCAGGAGCAGGTCGCCCTGAAGAACTCCACGCTGCCGACGCGTGACGACGCCTACACGGCCGCGGTCAAGGCCGACCCCGGCATCGCCGGCTTCCAGACGGTGCTCTCCGCCGCCCAGCCGCGCCCCGAGCTGCCCGAGTACAGCTCCCTGTGGGGCCCGCTCGACACCGAGCTGATCAAGATCGCCGGCGGCAAGGAGTCGCTGGACAAGGGCCTGGACAACGCGGAGACCGCGATCGCCAAGCTGGTGCCCGACTTCAGCAAGTGACCTTCAGTGGCCGCCGGATCCCGCCCGTCGAGGGGGCGGGCGGGATCCGGCGGCCACCGGCACGCCCTCAGCCGAACCGGGCCACACCCGGCAGTCCCCGGGCCACACCCGGTAGCCCCGGGCAGTCAGCGAGCAGATCTCCCTCAGAAGGTGTCGAACCATGACAGTCGCCGTCGAGAGCGCGGCCACCAAGAGCCGCGGTGACCGCGGGCCGCGCACCGGCCCGCTGCAGCGCCTGAAGCGCTCGTACCAGAGGTACTGGTACGCATACGCGATGATCACCCCCGTCGCCGTCGTGCTCGGCGTGCTGGTGCTCTATCCCCTGGTGCGGGGCTTCTACCTCACGTTCACCGATGCCGACAGCCTCAACGCGGCGCGCACCATCGGCGTCAACCACATCGACGCCACGTACAAGTTCATCGGCTTCGACAACTACGCCGACATCCTCTGGGGCCCGACCTCGTACGACCGGTTCTGGTCCCACTTCATCTGGACCGTCGTGTGGACGGCGCTCTGCGTCACCTTCCACTACGTCATCGGCCTCGGCCTCGCCCTGCTGCTCAACCAGAAGATGCGCGGCCGCACCGTCTACCGGATGCTGCTGGTCCTGCCCTGGGCGGTGCCCACCTTCGTCACCGTCTTCTCCTGGCGGTTCATGCTCGCCGACTCCGGCGTCATCAACTCCGTTCTGGGCTCGCTGCATCTGCCCCAGCCGCAGTGGCTCGAGGACACCTTCTTCCAGCGCTTCGCCGCGATCATGGTCAACACCTGGTGCGGTGTGCCGTTCATGATGGTCTCGCTGCTCGGCGGCCTGCAGTCGATCGACGCGTCCCTGTACGAGGCCGCCGAGATGGACGGCGCGAGCCCCTGGCAGCGCTTCCGCTACGTCACGCTGCCGGGCCTGCGCTCCGTCAGCTCCACCGTCGTGCTGCTCGGCGTCATCTGGACCTTCAACCAGTTCGCCATCATCTTCCTGCTGTTCGGCGGCACCGCCCCGGACGCCGACATCCTCGTCACCTGGGCCTATCAGCTGGGCTTCGGCCAGCAGCCGCGCGAGTACGCGGAGTCCGCCACGTACGGCGTGCTGCTGCTGTCCATCCTGATCGTCTTCACCTCCGTCTACCGCCGCTGGCTGGCCCGCAATGAGCAGCTCGTCTGAGGCAGGAGTCCCCATGAGCACCACGACCCTCGACACCACGGCCGTAGCGGCGGACAAGGCCACGGCGGTGCCGGCGCGCCGGGCACGGCGGCGCGGCACGCGCAGCACCGCCGCCTCCGTCGTCACGCACGGTCTGCTGACCGTCGCGAGCCTGATCGCGCTGTTCCCGATCGCGTGGCTGATCTTCCTGTCGCTCGGCCCCGACAAGGACGACTACCTGCACCCGGGGCGGATCCTCGACACGGCGACCCTGTCCAACTACTCCTTCGTGCTGCAGCACACCAACTTCTTCAAGTGGCTCGGCAGCACGCTCATCGTCTCGCTCGGCACGACGGTGATCGGCGTGCTGTTCGCCGCCACCACCGGCTACGCGGTCTCCCGCATGCGCTTCCCCGGCTACCGGAAGTTCATGTGGGTCCTGCTGGTCACGCAGATGTTCCCGATCGCCGTCCTGATCGTCCCCATGTACGAGATCCTCTCGGAGCTGGGCCTCATCGACAGCTACGGCGGCCTCATCCTCATCTACTGCTCCACGGCCGTGCCGTACTGCGCATGGCTGCTCAAGGGCTACTTCGACACCATCCCCGTCGAGATCGACGAGGCCGGCCGCGTCGACGGGCTCTCACCCTTCGGCACGTTCGCGCGGCTGATCCTGCCGCTGGCCCGCCCGGGCCTCGCGGTGGCCGCCTTCTACACCTGCATCACCGCATGGGGCGAGGTCGCCTTCGCGTCCACCTTCCTGCTGGACGACACGAAGTACACCTTCGCCGTGGGCCTGCAGAGCTTCATCAGCGAACACGACGCGCAGCGCCACTACATGGCCGCCGCCGCGGTCATGATCGCCGTCCCGATCGCCGCCCTCTTCTACCTCGTCCAGAAGAACCTGGTGACGGGCCTCACCGCAGGCGGCACCAAGGGCTGAGCCGCCGCACACACGGAATACGCATGAGTGCCCCGAGTCCGTAACTTCCGTGCGCCACCGTTTTCGTACCGCTTTACGTATTCGTAACCCTTTACGCAGCAAGGACGTCATGAGCCAGCACACTGCAGAGCAGCCGCAGAGCTCCGCTCTCGCCACCGCGCCGACCCCCGGCTGGTGGTGCGACGCGGTGATCTACCAGGTGTATCCGCGCAGCTTCGCCGACAGCAACGGCGACGGCATGGGCGACCTGGAGGGCGTGCGTTCCAGACTTCCGTACCTGCGCGACCTGGGCATCGACGCCGTGTGGCTCAGCCCGTTCTACGCCTCGCCGCAGGCCGACGCCGGCTACGACGTCGCCGACTACCGGGCCGTGGACCCCATGTTCGGCAACCTCCTGGACGCCGACGCGCTGATCCGCGACGCCCACGCCCTGGACTTGCGGATCATCGTCGACCTCGTGCCCAACCACTCGTCGGACCAGCACGAGTGGTTCAAGCGCGCGCTGCAGGAGGGGCCGGGCTCGCCGCTGCGGGAGCGGTATCACTTCCGCCCCGGCAAGGGCGAGAGCGGCGAACTGCCGCCGAACGACTGGGAGTCGATCTTCGGCGGCCCGGCCTGGACCCGGGTCACGGAGCCGGACGGCACCCCCGGCGAGTGGTACCTGCATCTCTTCGCGCCCGAGCAGCCGGACTTCAACTGGGAGCACCCGGCGGTCGGCGACGAGTTCCGCTCGATCCTGCGCTTCTGGCTCGACATGGGCGTCGACGGCTTCCGTATCGACGTGGCGCACGGCCTGGTGAAGGCCGAGGGGCTCCCCGACCTCGGCTCGCACGACCAGCTGAAGCTGCTCGGCAACGACGCCATGCCGTTCTTCGACCAGGACGGCGTGCACGACATCTACCGCAGCTGGCGCAAGATCCTCGACGAGTACGCGGGCGAGAGGATCTTCGTCGCCGAGGCGTGGACGCCGACCATCGAGCGCACCGCCAACTACGTCCGCCCCGACGAGCTGCACCAGGCGTTCAACTTCCAGTACCTGAGCACCTCCTGGGACGCCGGAGAGCTGCGGGAGGTCATCGACCGCTCCCTCGACTCCATGCGCCCGGTCGGCGCGCCCACCACCTGGGTGCTGTCCAACCACGACGTCACCCGGCACGCCACGCGGTTCGCCAACCCGCCGGGCCTCGGCACCCAGATACGCCTCGCCGGCGACCGCGAGCTCGGCCTGCGGCGGGCCCGCGCGGCCACCCTGCTGATGCTGGCGCTGCCCGGCTCCGCGTACATCTACCAGGGCGAGGAGCTCGGCCTGCCGGACGTCGTGGACCTGCCGGACGAGGTGCGCCAGGACCCCGCGTACTTCCGGGGCGCGGGCCAGGACGGCTTCCGCGACGGCTGCCGGGTGCCGATCCCGTGGACCCGCACCGGCTCCTCGTACGGCTTCGGCGACGGCGGCAGCTGGCTGCCGCAGCCCGCCGAGTGGGGCGAGCTGAGCGTGGAGGCGCAGACCGGGGTCCCGGGCTCCACCCTGGAGCTCTACCGCAGCGCGCTCGCCGTGCGCCGCGAGCAGCGCGACCTCGGCGCCGGGGACTCGGTCACCTGGCTGGACGCGCCCGCGGGCGTCCTGGCCTTCCGCCGCGGCGAGTTCTTCTGCACCGCGAACACCACGGGCGAGACCGTGCGCGTGCCGGCGTACGGCCGCGTCCTGCTCGCCAGCGGCGACGTCACCGTCGTGGACGGCGAGGCGCAGCTGCCGGCGGACACCACGGTGTGGTGGACGACCGGCTGACCGTCAGCGTCGTGTAGTCCGCTTGCAAGAGATTGCTGCGGTCTTTCAGGGGCCTGCCGCCTGGTCCGGTGGCAGGCCTCTGGTGTGCCTTGGGTGCGCTTTCGGCGGGTCATGGCAGGTCATCGGCGGTACCAATCACCGCCGCTCCGGGGCGATTTCGTATATGTGACGAGAGCATGTCCAAAGGGTTGACCCCGAACGCCCCGGCTCATACCGTCTGCCTCACTGCAAGTTTCTGATGACTTGCAGCAAGAACCTTCAACTGTCCTACGGGTATTTCGTGTCGCCCTCGTCCGAGGGCGTGTCGCCCCCCACGTACACGCAGAAGGAACCCGACATGGCCAGCAGAACCCTCTCCGGCGCGCTCGCCCTCGTGGCGGCCGCGACGGTCGCGGTCGCCGTCCCCGGCGCCACCGCGCAGGCCTCACCACCCGGCACCAAGGACGTCACCGCGGTGCTCTTCGAGTGGGACTTCGACTCCGTCGCGAAGGAGTGCACGAACCGGCTCGGCCCGGCCGGCTACGGCTTCGTCCAGGTCTCCCCGCCCGCCGAGCACATCCAGGGCTCTCAGTGGTGGACCTCGTACCAGCCGGTCAGCTACAAGATCGCCGGGCGGCTCGGTGACGCCACCGACTTCAAGGACATGATCACCACCTGCCACAACGCGGGCGTGAAGGTCGTCGTCGACACCGTCATCAACCACATGTCCGCGGGCAGCGGCACCGGCACCGGCGGCTCCTCCTACACCAAGTACGACTACCCGGGCCTGTACTCGTCGTACGACTTCGACGACTGCACCGCGCAGGTCTCCAACTACCAGGACCGGTGGAACGTCCAGCACTGCGAGCTCGTCGGGCTCGCCGATCTGGACACCGGCGAGGAGTACGTCCGCTCGGCCATCGCCGGGTACATGAACACGCTGCTCGGCTACGGCGCCGACGGCTTCCGCATCGACGCCGCCAAGCACATCCCCGCGGACGACCTCGCGAACATCAAGTCCCGGCTCAACAACCCGTCCGCGTACTGGAAGCAGGAGGTCATCTACGGGTCCGGTGAGGCCGTGCAGCCCACCGAGTACACCGGCAACGGCGACGTCCAGGAGTTCCGCTACGCGTACGACCTCAAGCGGGTCTTCAACAGCGAGAACCTCGCCTACCTCAAGAACTACGGCGAGGGCTGGGGCTACATGAGCAGCGGCGTCGCGGGCGTCTTCGTCGACAACCACGACACCGAGCGCAACGGCTCCACGCTCAACTACAAGGACGGCGCCAACTACACCCTCGCGAACGTCTTCATGCTCGCCTGGCCGTACGGCGCGCCGGACATCAACTCCGGCTACGAGTGGTCCTCCACGGACGCCGGTCCGCCGGGCGACGGCACGGTCAACGCCTGCTGGCAGGACGGCTGGAAGTGCCAGCACGCCTGGCCCGAGATCCAGTCCATGGTGGCCTTCCGCAACACCACCCGCGGTGAGTCCGTCACGAACTGGTGGGACAACGGCAACGACGCCATCGCGTTCGGCCGCGGCAGCAAGGGCTTCGTGGCCATCAACCACGAGTCCTCGTCACTGACCCGGACCTACCAGACCTCGCTGCCCGCGGGCACGTACTGCGACGTGCAGAGCAACGCACTTGTCACGGTGAACAGCTCGGGGCAGTTCACGGCGACGCTCGGCAGCAACACGGCCCTCGCCCTGTACGTCGGCAAATCGAGCTGCTGACCGCCTGCTGACCCTCTGCGGGCTCGCCCGCTGCCGCCCCTGGTCCCGGCCGCCCGGCGCCTCCTGCCCCGCCTGCGCCGGGCGGCCGTCTCTCGTAACCCTCGCACCTCCAAGGGAGTTCCCGCCTTGATACGCCCTTCCTGGCCGCGTCCGCGTCTTGCGCGAAGAACCGCGGCCGCCGTCGCGGCGGCCCTGTGCGCCGCGCTGGTGCCCGCCGTGCCGACCGCGGCCGCGGCGGTACCGTCACCGCCCTCCGACGCGCGGCTCGCCGCCGAGCCCGCCCGCCACGACCTCACGCGTGAGCAGTTCTACTTCGTCCTGCCGGACCGCTTCGCCAACGGCGACACCGCCAACGACCGCGGCGGACTGACCGGTTCGCGGCTGGCGACGGGCTACGACCCGACGGACAAGGGCTTCTACCAGGGCGGCGACCTCAAGGGCCTCACCAAGAAGCTCGACTACATCAAGGGTCTCGGCACCACCGCGATCTGGATGGCGCCGATCTTCAAGAACCAGCCCGTGCAGGGCGAGGGGAAGGACGCCTCGGCCGGCTATCACGGCTACTGGATCACCGACTTCACCCAGGTCGACCCGCACTTCGGCACCAACAAGGACCTCGAGACCCTGATCTCCAAGGCCCACGCCAAGGGCATGAAGGTCTTCTTCGACGTCATCACGAACCACACCGCCGACGTCGTCGACTACAAGGAGAAGTCCTACGGCTACCTCTCCAAGGGCGCTTTCCCGTATCTGACGAAGGACGGCGAGCCCTTCGACGACGCGGACTACGCGGCGGGGACAAAGGACTTCCCCCAGGTCGGCACCGGCTCCTTCCCCCGCACCCCCGTCGTGGCGGACGCCAAGAAGAACGTCAAGGTGCCCTCGTGGCTCAACGACACGTCGATGTACCACAACCGCGGTGACTCGACCTTCGCGGGCGAGAACTCCACGTACGGCGACTTCTCCGGCCTGGACGACCTGTGGACCGAGCGTCCCGAGGTCGTCGCGGGGATGGAGAAGATCTACGAGCGATGGGTCAGGGACTTCGACGTCGACGGCTTCCGGATCGACACCGTGAAGCACGTCGACATGGAGTTCTGGACCCAGTGGGCCACGGCTCTCGACAAATACGCAGCTCAGCAGGGGCGCGACGACTTCTTCATGTTCGGCGAGGTGTACTCCGCGGACACCTCCGTCACATCGCCGTACGTCACGCAGGGCCGCCTCGACTCGACCCTCGACTTCCCCTTCCAGGACGCGGCCCGCGCGTATGCGTCCCAGGGCGGAAGCGCGAAGAAGCTGGCCGCCGTCTTCGGTGACGACTACAAGTACGCGACGGACAAGGCCAACGCGTACGAGCAGGTCACCTTCCTCGGCAACCACGACATGGGCCGCATCGGGACCTTCCTGAAGCAGGACGACCCCGGCGCGAGCGACGCCGAGCTGGTGAAGAAGGACAAGCTCGCCAACGAGCTGATGTTCCTCAGCCGCGGCAACCCCGTCGTCTACTACGGCGACGAGCAGGGTTTCACGGGCGCGGGCGGCGACAAGGACGCCCGCCAGACGATGTTCGCCTCCCAGGTCGAGGACTACCTCGACGACGACGAGCTGGGCACCGACCGTACGCACGCGAGCGACGCGTACGACACGAGTGCACCGCTCTACAAGGTGATCGCCGCTCTCTCCGAGCTGCGCAAGGACAACCCGGCGCTCGCGGACGGCGTCCAGACGGAGCGGTACGCGGCCGACGGCGCGGGCGTGTACGCCTTCTCGCGTACGGACGCCAAGAGCGGCACCGAGTACGTGGTCGCCGTGAACAACGCCGCCGAGGCGAAGACGGAGACCTTCGAGACCGGCTCGGCGGAGATGACCTTCCGCGGGGTCTACGGCACCGACGCCTCGGTGACCAGCGACGGCGACAGGAAGATCACGGTCACCGTCCCGGCCCGGTCTTCGGTCGTCTTCAAGGCGGCGGGCAGGCTCGCCGCCCCCGCCACCAAGCCGTCGATCACCCTGAAGGCCCCGGCCGACGGCGCCACCGGCACCGTCGAGATCTCCGCCGACGTCGACGGGGGACAGCTCGACCGCGTCGTCTTCGCCGCCCAGACCGGCGACGGCAAGTGGCAGACGCTCGGCTCCGCCGACCACGCCCCGTACAAGGTCACGCAGGCCATCGACAAGGACCTGCCTGCCGGGACCGCCCTGCGCTACAAGGCCGTCGTCGTCGACTCGGCGGGCCGGACCTCCAGCGCCACGGCCACCAGTACGACCGGCACCCCGCCCACCGAGGAGATCCCGACGGCATCTTCGCGGGACTACGCGATCGTCCACTACAAGCGTGAGGACGGGGACTACACCGACTGGCGCCTCTACGCCTGGGGCGACATCGCCGACGGCGAGGCGACCACCTGGCCCGAGGGCCACGGCTTCACCGGCCGCGACGCGTACGGCGCCTTCGCCTGGGTGAAGCTGAAGGCCGGCGCGTCGAACGTGGGTTTCCTCGTCATCGACAAGGACGGCAACAAGGACGTCGCCGCCGACCGCTCGATCGACGTGACCAAGACCGGCGAGGTCTGGGTCGAGCAGGGCAAGGAGGCCGTACGGACCGAGCGCCCGGAGTCCGATTACCCGGCGCAGGACAAGACCAAGGCGGTCCTGCACTACCACCGTGCCGACGGCGACTACGACGGCTGGGGCCTGCACGTGTGGACCGGCGCCGCGAACCCCACCGACTGGTCGAAGCCGCTGCAGCCGGTGAAGACTGATGCCTATGGCGCTGTCTTCGAGGTGCCGCTCGCCGAGGGTGCCACCAGCCTCAGCTACATCGTCCACAAGGGCGACGAGAAGGACCTGCCTGCCGACCAGTCGCTCGACCTCACGGCGAACGGCCATGAGGTGTGGCTGTTGAACGGCCAGGAGAAGTACCTGCTGCCGCAGGCAGAGGGCACCTCGGCCGCGCTCGACCTGACCACATCCAAGGCGGTGTGGATCGACCGGGACACCGTCGCCTGGAACGGCAGCGAGGCGGCCGCCTCCACCCAGCTGCTGTACTCCCGCACCGGCTCCATCACCGCCGAGGACGGGGCGCTGACCAGCACGGACGAGCGCTGGCTGCGGCTGGAGAAGACCACGCTCACCGACGCCCAGAAGGCGAAGTTCCCGCATCTGAAGGACTACACCGCCTGGTCCGTCGACCCGCGTGACCGCGACCGGGTGCGCGAGGCGCTGCGCGGCCAGATCGTCGCCTCGCAGCGGGCCGCGAACGGTGCGGTGCTCGCGGCGACGGGCGTGCAGATCGCGGGTGTGCTCGACGACCTGTACGCCGACGCCGGGGCGACGAAGGCGGACCTCGGGCCGGTGTTCCATGACGGGAAGCCGACGCTCTCCGTGTGGGCGCCCACCGCGCAGAACGTCGCGCTCGAGCTGGACGGCACCTCCGTGCCCATGCAGCGGGACGCCTCGACCGGCGTGTGGTCGGTCACCGGGCCGAAGTCCTGGAAGGGCAAGCCGTACCGGTACGTCGTCGACGTCTGGGCGCCCACCGTCCAGAAGATCGTCACGAACAAGGTCACCGACCCCTACTCCGTGGCGCTCACCGCCGACTCCGAGCAGAGCCTGGTCGCCGACCTCGACGACCCGTCCCTCGCCCCGTCCGGCTGGTCGGCCCTGAAGAAGCCGAAGGCCGTCGCGCTGAAGGACGCGCAGATCCAGGAGCTGCACATCCGCGACTTCTCCGTCGCGGACAGCACCTCGGAGCACCCGGGGACGTATCTCGCCTTCACCGACAAGGACAGCAAGGGCTCCCAGCACCTGCGCAAGCTCGCCGAGGCCGGCACGTCGTACGTGCATCTCCTGCCGGCCTTCGACATCGCCACGATCCCCGAGAAGAAGTCCGACCAGGCGACGACCGACTGCGATCTCGCCTCCTATCCCGCGGACTCCGAGAAGCAGCAGGAGTGCGTGGCGAAGATCGCCGCCAAGGACGCGTACAACTGGGGCTACGACCCGTACCACTACACGGTGCCCGAGGGCTCGTACGCGACCGATCCGGACGGGACCGGGCGCACGGTCGAGTTCCGGAAGATGGTCAAGGCGCTGAACGAGGACGGCCTGCGGGTCGTCATGGACGTCGTCTACAACCACACCGCCGCCAGCGGACAGGCGAAGACCTCCGTCCTGGACCGGATCGTCCCCGGCTACTACCAGCGGCTGCTCGCCGACGGGTCCGTGGCGAACTCCACGTGCTGCGCGAACACCGCGACCGAGAACACCATGATGGGCAAGCTCGTCGTCGACTCGGTCGTCACCTGGGCGAAGGAGTACAAGGTCGACGGGTTCCGCTTCGACCTGATGGGGCACCACCCGAAGGCCAACATCCTGGCGGTCAGGAAGGCCCTCGACGCGCTGACGCTGGAGAAGGACGGCGTCGACGGCAAGAAGATCATCCTCTACGGCGAGGGCTGGAACTTCGGCGAGGTCGCCGACGACGCCCGCTTCGAGCAGGCCACGCAGAAGAACATGGCGGGCACGGGCATCGCGACCTTCTCGGACCGGGCCCGGGACGCCGTCCGCGGCGGCGGCCCGTTCGACGAGGACCCCGGCGTCCAGGGCTTCGCGTCCGGCCTCTACACCGAGCCCAACTCCTCCAAGGCCAACGGCACCGAGGCCGAGCAGAAGGCCCGCCTGCTGCACTACCAGGACCTCATCAAGGTCGGGCTCTCCGGCAACCTCGCCGGCTACACGTTCACCGACTCCAGCGGCAAGGAGGTCAAGGGCTCCGAGGTCGACTACAACGGCGCTCCCGCCGGATACGCGCAGGCGCCCGGCGACGCCCTCGCGTACGTCGACGCGCACGACAACGAGTCGCTGTACGACGCGCTCGCCTACAAGCTCCCGTCGTCCGTGAGCGCCGACGACCGGGCGCGCATGCAGGTGCTCGCCATGGCGACGGCCGCCCTGTCGCAGGGCCCGGCCCTGTCCCAGGCCGGCTCGGACCTGCTGCGTTCCAAGTCCCTGGACCGCAACTCGTACGAAAGCGGCGACTGGTTCAACGCCATCCACTGGGACTGCGCCGACGGCAACGGCTTCGGACGGGGACTGCCGCCCGCGGCCGACAACAAGGCCAAGTGGCCCTACGCCCAGCCGCTGCTCACGGCCTCCACGCTCAAGGTGGGCTGCGCCCAGATCAACGGCGCGTCGGCCGCGTACCAGGACCTGCTGAAGATCCGTACGAGCGAGGACGCCTTCGGGCTCTCCACGGCCGGCGAGGTGCAGTCGAAGCTCTCCTTCCCGCTGTCCGGGAAGGACGAGACGCCGGGCGTCATCACGATGCGCCTCGGTGACCTGGTCGTCGTCTTCAACGCCACTCCGGAGCGCCAGACCCAGCGCATCGGTGAGCTCGCGGGGAAGGAGTACGCGCTGCATCCCGTGCAGGCCGCGGGCGCGGACGACGTCGTCAAGAAGGCCGCGTACGAGACGGGCTCGGGGACCTTCACGGTACCGGGGCGGACGGTCGCGGTGTTCACGGCGAGGTAAGGACAGAAGCGGAAGGGGCGGGTCCGTGCGGGCCCGCCCCTTCCTGCCGCCTTCGAGACGGGATGCGCGAGGATGTCCCCATGCCACAGATCACCGTTGACCATTCCGCACAGCTGACCGACACCTTCGACCGGCGGGGTTTCGCGCTCGCCCTGAATCCGTTCGTCGTGGAGGTGGCGGCCGCCAAGATCGAGAACTGCAAGGTCGTCTTCCGCCCGGCCGACGAGACCGTGGTCGGTGACGAGGCGGACGGCCACGCCGTCGTGCACATCACTCTCGGCCTCCTCGCGGGCCGCACGGAGGAGACCAAGACGAGGCTCACGGAGGGAGCCCTCGACCTCGTACGGCAGTTCCTGAAGCCGGCCGAGGGCCTGGCGCTGCATGTCTCCGCCGAGGTGCGGGACCTCGACGACTCCTACCGTAAGTACGAGGAGGGGTGACTCAGGAACCCTGAGGCGCCAGCGCGGTCAGCCGGCCGACCAGATCGCCGAACGGGCTGTCGGCCGGTTCGTCCGCCAGCATGCGCCGCAGCACGTCCGCCATGTCAGCGTCGTGCGCGGCGCTCACCGCGGTCAGCGCGGCGAAGTCGTGCACGAGCTGCATCTCCAGTTCGGCGCGCGGGATGCGGCGGCCGTCGAGCCAGATCAGTGCGGTCGCCTCGGCGAGCGAGATCCAGGAGCGCACGACGAGTTCGAGGCGGGCGGGCGGCTCGCTGATCCCGAGATGCTCGAGGATCTGCTCGTACGCCACCTGTCGCACCGAGTCGATGAGTGCGTTGGTCGTCGACACCTCGTCCACCGGGCAGGCTCCGCCCGCGGGGACCGCCGGGCCGCCGCGCATCAGTGCGGAGAAGCCGGGTCCGTGCTCGTCGACGAAGTCGAAGAAGCGGCCCATGACCTTGTGCAGCCGTGTCCCGAGGGGACCTTCGTGGGGTTCCGTGAAGCGGTCGGCGAGATCCTCGGCGGCCCGCTTCAACGCCGCCTCGTAGAGGCTGAGTTTGCCGGTGAAGTAGTGGTAGACGAGCGGGCGTGAGATGCCTGCCGCCGACGCTATTTCGTCGATCGAGACATCGTCGGGCGAGCGCTGACTGAACAGTTCGAGTGCGACCCCGATCAGCTGTTGCCGCCGCTCCTCGACTCCCATTCTGCGGCGCTCCCCGGTTGTCATACGAACACCCTAGCGACCGGGCACCTTCATGTCGTCACGGGATCCGCTACGACTCACCATGATTCAGGCACGAGTTGTTCACCGCGGGCTTCTGAGGCAGGTAGGGGGACGGGCTTCTGAGACAGACGACGGGCAGGTGCAGCCCAGGGCGCTAGCGCAGCACCGAGATGACTGTTCCGTCCGCGAGCTGTCCTTTCAGGCCCGCCTGCACTCCCTGCTTCGTCCGTACGGACAGCACATGGCCCCGGGCGCTGCCGCTCACCGCTCCCGTGGCCCGGATGGACACCACCTGCGTGCTTCCCGCGGCCAGCAGATACCACGCGCCGGACTGCGACTTCCACAGCACGCCCGCCAGGACGTGCGGTTCGCGTGCGCCGCAGGCGGAGGAGTCCTCGGCCTTGGCCGCGACAGCCCCGGCCGCACGGCCGGGCTCCACGAAGTCGGCGAGGACGCGGCTGCCGGTGCCACGCCAGGTCTCGGCCCGGGTGCACATCCATGTCGCGGAGCCGTCTGACTCGGGCAGTTGCTGCCGGGCGTACTGCCACAGGTTCACGGACCGCACGCCGTGGGAGCGCACCGCGGTGAGCGAGCAGGCGGTACGCGCCCAGCCGGCGAGCGACAGCGGGCCCGTCGCCTCGCGCGGTGTCTCGGGGCGGCCGGCGGTGAGATGCGCGGGTACGAGCTCGCCGAGGTCGGTCATCAGCCGTGTCGATGCGTCCTGCCGTACCTGGAGGACGTTCCACGAGCGGCAGGCGCCGGCCCGCGCGGGACCGGGGAGCGGATCCGTGACGCCGTCCGGGGAGCGGCCCAGCTCCGTCGGCTTCGCGTCGGGCCGCAGCAGGTCGCGCACGGACGTCGCGGTCACCCAAGGCGCAGTCAGATAGCGGACGTTGCCGTCGGATCTGTCGACCACCACGGCGCTCGCCTCCTCCGCGGTCGCCCCGTCGACGCGGGCGAAGTCCAGTGCGGCACCGCTCGTGCCGTCCTTCGGCTCGGCGTACCGCGCGATGCGCAGGCCGTCGTACAGCAGCACGACCCGCGCCTCGTCCACCTCGCCCGCGTACAGCAGCTGCGCGGGGCCCGGTGGGGCGCCCGCAGCGGTGCCGGGCGTCGCGGACACCTGCACGGACGGGCCCGGCCGCGCCCATACGGCGAGGGCGCGCCGGAGCAGCGCCCGGTCGCCGGTGAGGTTGCCGCGCGCGGGCCACACCGAGAAGTCCGTGCGTGCGGACTCCTTCCAGGCCGTGGGCGCGACCTTGGTGAGCTCGGCGGGGTCGAGGGCGGCCTGGGCGGCCGGGTTCTGTGCGTACGGGGGAGCCGCCGCTCCGTTCGGGCCCCAGCCGCTGCCCGGCATCGCGAGCAGCGCCGCACAGACGACCACCGCGGCCGCGGCTGCGGCGGCCGCCTTCATGTGGTGCCTGCGGCGCACGAGGTCGGTCGGCCGGGCCTGCAGGGAGCACGGGTCGAACTCGGGGGACTCCAGCAGTTCGTACCTCGCCTCGAGACCGTCGGCCTCCCGGAGGGCCTCGCCGGGGTCCGGGACCCCGGCGGAGGCGAGCAGCGGGACCACGTCGGCGTCCGTGAGCCGCTCGAGTCCGCGCAGCACATAGGCGGCACGCGCGGGTGCGGAGAGCGCCGACAACCGCTGGTCGAGGGCGAGTTCGGCGGCGCCGCCCGACCGGGGGAACAGTCGCAGCCCCCACACCTGCGGCAGCAGCGGCGGCAGCTGCGCGTGCCGGGGCCAGGTCCGCAGGCTGAACGGGCGTCCGGCCCTGAGCGCGGTGCGCAGCACCTGGAGCCTCACATACGCGTACCCCGGATCGCCGTTGCGGCCCGGGGCCGCGCCCGCGCCGGACCGTGCCGCCGACGGGGCCGCCTCCCAGGCCCGCAGGGCACCGGGGGACACCGCGAAGGAGTCCGGCGCCTCGGCGGCGCTTCCCCGGGGCAGCGCGCGCTGGGCGACCGCGTGGGCCCTCAGCACCCGGCGGGTGCGGCCCGGGCTCGGCGGCAGCACCAGATAGGCGAGCCGCACAAGCCGCGCATAGTGCTCGACGAGCGCGGCCTCGGCCTGCTCCACCGCGACGGCCTGGCCGCGGGCCTGTTCGGGGAGGGTGACGACGTCCTGTGACTGCACGTTCAGCAAAACGAGCGAATCATCGGATGGTCACCTCGGTGGGTTCACCCGGGCGTGTCGCATGCGCTGCGGCGGGCCCTCCGTCAGGCGGCGCTCTCCGGTTCCACCAGCAGCCGCGCGTAGTTCGCCATCGACCGCTGGTAGCGGGGCAGATGGGGGGCCAGCGCGCCGAGCACGAGCGCGAGCCCCTCGCGCTCCCGCCCGAGATCCGCGAGACAGAGCGCCAGGACCGCGCGCACGGCGTCGTCCAGCTCGTCCGGCTCGGCGTCGAGTTCGGGCGTGAGCAGCCGTACGCCGTCCTCCGGCCGGCCGGTGTTCCGCAGCGAGCTGGACAGCTGGATCTTGGCGCGGCGCCTGCGGAGGCCGGGGAGACCGCGCTCCAGGGCCTCCCGGTAGAGCGGTACGGCCTTGTCGGAGTGCCCGGTCGAGTCGAAGGCGCAGGCCTGCTCGAAGGGGCCGATCGCGCTGTCCGGGGGCAGTTCGGCGACGAGTTCGTCGATCAGGTCGCGGAACTGCGCCTCGTCCAGCTCGTCGAGCCGCGCCCAGGCTGCCGCGGTGCGCCGCTCCCAGTCCGCGCTCGCGGGAGCGGCAGCCGCGCTCGCCGGGGCGGAGGTCGCGCTGACGGTGTCCTGGGTCGCGCGTACGGTGTCGTGAGTCGTGTTCACGGTGTCGGGGGTTGCCGGCTTCATCGGTTCTGCGGTCACGGGCTCACACTCGCACGTGCGCGCTCGCGGATTCACCGGAATGATGCGCTCGGGACGACCCGCTCACTGTTGACTGAACCGGAACTGTCCGCCCTGCGTGCTCCGGACGCAGCCGCCGATTGAGCGCGCGGCGTGCGGGAGCCGTATCGAAGGCGGGACCTCTCGACGAGAGGCCGAAGGCCGGACGGAACCGGAGGGAACGAATGAGGCGCACGCGGGAGAGGCTTGCGGCTGCCGCAGCCGTGGCGCTGCTGGCGCTGACCGGCTGCAGCGGGAGCGGCGACGCGGACGGCGCCCCGAAGGCGGCGACGGGAAGCCTGGAGCACCTGGCCGGCGAGGTGGGCTGCAAGCCGGACATCCAGACGGACGCGGACGAGCTGCGCCAGGCGATCTGCCGGAACAGCGACGGCCGGTTCGTCCTCGCCACGTTCGCGACCGACCGGGGCCAGCGCGAATGGCTCAACCAGGCCAAGGACTACGGGGGTTCGTATCTCGTCGGCCGCAAGTGGGTGGCCGTCGGCGAGCCCAAGGTGGTCACGGCGCTGCGCGGCCGGCTCGGGGGGACCGTGGAGACCGGCGCCTCGCACGACATGGGGAGCACCGGTGGCGGGGACGGCGAAGGCGGGCACTCCGGTCACCACATGGGCATGGACATGGGCTGACCGCGAATCGTGGGGGTGCGGCGGGCGGGGACCCGGGGAACCCGCCCGCCGCCGGACGGCAGCACGTGCCGGATCAGCGGCAGCGCCGGCCGCCGTTGATGCACTCGACCATCTTGTTCATCAGGTTCTCGTCGAAGACGTTGATGAAGTCGTCGTGGTCGGTGATCGGCTTGTGCAGCTGCTCGGGGAAGCCGTCCACGGCGAACGGGTTCTGCACCTGCCCGTTCTCGATCACCGGCCGCCGCACGTCGTACACGAGGCGCATCGTCAGCTGCGGGATCGCCTTGAAGTTCGCCGGGCAGGCCCCGGTGGCCGGGTCCGCGAAGGCCACGTGCGTACGGTGGTTGGCGCTGTCGATGTTCTGGCCGTCCCAGCAGCTCTGGAAGTCGAAGGTCCGCACGACCTTGCTGCCGTCGGGGCACAGCGGGTACTTGTCCGTCAGCCGGCGGTCCTCGAATCCGGTGCAGCTCCACGAGGCGTTGGCGTTCGCGTCGCCGTTGGTGAGGGCCTTGGCGTCACCGGTGATGATCCGCAGGAACTTCGGCATGGCGACGACCTTGCCCCGCGCGTTGCCGACGAACTTGATCTGGGCCTGTTCGGCACGCAGGACGCGGCCGACGTTCCCTTCCTTGCCGCCGCCGTCGGCGTTCGCGTCGAACTCGTTCGTGCCGTCCTGCACGCGCAGCACCGGCCAGTAGTACGAGGACTTGTCGCCCTGGTTGGCACAGCTGGTCTCGGCGTTCGCGAACGCGTCGTTGTCGGCGAAGGCGTCGTTCGCCTGGTTGCCGACGTAGTCGTGGAGGTGGTGGGCGCCGTTGCTGACGCCGGGCGCCACGATCACGTTGTCGGTGTTGAACTTGCCGTTCTCGTTGGTGCCGCAGGAACTGGTGAACGAACCCCGCGACGCGTTCTGGCCCCGCCGGGGCTTTTGGACATTGGGCTGGACGGTGGTGATGTCGACGAAGTCGTCGGCGACGGGTCCGTTTCCGGCCTGACCGCCGTTGCCCTGGTTCTGGCCGCCGCCCTGGTTCTGACCGTCGCCCTGGTTGCCGTCGCCCTGGTTCTGACCGTTGCCCTGGTTACCGTCGCCCTGGTTCTGACCGTCCCCTTGGTTTCCGCTGTCCTGGTTCTGGCCGTTCCCGTCCTGGTTCTGGCCGTCGCCCGTCTGCCCGTCGTCGGTCTGGGGCTGGTCCGCCGCGCGCCCCGTACAGGGCGCGAGGGAGTCCAGGTTGCCCGGCGGAGTGCCGCCCACCCGGCCGATGATCAGTTCAAGACGGTCGATGACCGCCGCCCGCTTGTCCTTGAGCGGACCGAGAATGGCGTTCTGGACGAAGTTCGGGTCCCTGGAGGCCGCATCGCGGGTCGTGGCGAGGCGGTTGTAGGCCTCCGTGATCTGGCGGTCGAGGTTGGCCAGTTCGCCGTCGACGCCCTCGCGCGCACCGTCCGGGACGTCGGCCAGTTCGTTGCCGACGTCCGGGCAGTCGATGGTGGCCACCTGCGCGGCGGTGGTCTGGCTCTGGCTGCTCGGTGCCGAGTTCTCCTCGTGCGCCGAGGCGTAGAAATTCGCCGCGATCAGTCCGCCGCCGCCCAGAACGAGGGCCGCCGAGGCGGCGATCGCACGGCGGGCGGCGGTGGAGCGGCGTTTTCGCGATGAGCGTCCCATGGAACTCCTCTGACTTCCTTGCGGGGCATCGAGGCGCCCGACAGGAGTGAAGCGGCTCCGTTCCATACGGACGACGACCCAGGGGTGTTCAGCCTTCACAGAATTCAGTCATGATGGTCCGTCAGCTTGCTGACGGACCCTTTGTGGTGAGTGGGAACTCCATCGGCCGCCGCGATCCACCCTCGTGCGCGGCAGGCCGCCGACCGGTACTTCCGCGGCAGTCCTCCAGGTGAACTACCTCAGGAGCGACGGCGATTACGGCCTGTACGGTTCATTCCATCAGTAAGCGTGGGAGGCCCGGGGAAGGAACGTCACGCAGTCGGGGCCCGGTACGGGTATGGACGTGCCGGTACCGGTCAGCTTGCCGGTGTGCCGGTCGATGCTGAAGAGGTCGACCGTGTTGCTGAGCCGGTTCGCGACCAGGAGCCATCTCCCGCTGCGGTGCAGGGAGAAGCTCCACGGGGACACGCCGCCGCACGGGACGCGCTGAATGAGGGTGAGTCTGCCGGTGGTGGGGTCGGTGGCGAAGACGACGAGGGTGTTCTCGCCGCGGTTCGAGGTGTACAGGAAGCGTCCGTCCCCGCTCACGGCCAGTTCGGCGCCGCTCTTGGTGCCGGTGAAGTCGGGGGAGTCGGTCGACAGGCTCTGGCGGAGCTCGAGGGGTGTCTCGCGCCGGGGGTTCCAGTCGAGGACGTGGAGGTCGGCGGTCAGCTCGTTGAGAAGGTAGAGGTGGCGGCCATCGGGGTGGAACTGGATGCGGCGGGGGCCCGAGCCGGGGGGCGTGGCGTAGGCGCGTTGTTCGGCCCTCGGGTCCGCGGACAGACCGCGGGTGTCGCGGTCGAAGCGGTGGACGAAGACGCGGTCGGCGCCGAAGTCCGCGACCAGGGCGAACCGGCCGTTCGGGGCGACGGCCACGTGGTGCGGGCGCGGGCTCTGCTGGCGTGGGTTGGGGCCGGATCCGGTGTCGGCCACCGTGGACACCAAGGGGCCGAGGGAACCGTCGTGACGCAGGGGCAGTGACGCGGTGAAGCCCGCCGCGAAGTTCGCTGCCAGGAGGGTGCGGGAGGGCGGGTCGATGCCGATGTAGGACAGCCCGCCGGGTGTGGCGGCGCTGTCCGTCACCACCCGGTTGATCAAGCTCAGGGCGCCACTGGTCCTGTCACTGCGGAAGGCGGAGACGGTGCCGCCCGCGTCGCCGCTGCCGACGTAGAGGATCGGCTCGGTCGGGTGCGGCGTCTGCCAGCTGGAGTTGACCTGGGCCGCGGTGCCGAGTGGTGTCAGGGTGCCGTGGTCGGGATCGAACCAGGCCGCGTTGACCTGGGTGCCCTGCCATGTGCCGATGTAGACGGGCTCGGGCCCCCGGCCGGTCGAGGCCTTCGCCGCCGGAGCGAAGCCCAGTGTCGGTACGGCCGCGGCAGCGGTGGACGCGGCGATCGAGCCCAGCACGTGTCTGCGGGACGGCCGCGCCGAGGGTGTGGTGCGTGAGGTTGTCGTGGGGGCGTGCTCGGGATTCTGCATGGTGGATGCGGCCCTTCGCTGCTCGGGAGGAGAACAGGTCGGGGGACCGGCAGGTGCTGCGTACGCCAGACGCCAACTCGCCACGTGGGGCCTCAGTCTGGGGCAGGAGGGGTCGCGCGTCCAGAGCGCGGGACGTATTCCCAGGCGGCACGCAGCGCAACATAAGGTTTCCCGCTCCACTGGCCGGCGCCATGACGACTTCGCGTCATCCTGAGGTCGTGCAGCACGCCACACCGAGCGCGTCCCCGCCGCAGGTCACGACCTGGATTGTCGGACAAGAGGCGGCGGTTGAGCCGCCTGGCCCATCAAATGCCGTGTTGTCCATGGGGCTTGTGAGGCCTGGTTGGGCGCTGTTACGTTCCCTGTCATCGCTTGTCGGACAATCTTGTCCCGGACCGGCGAGCGAGGGGACCGGTGCATCCACGCCAGACGCGCCCGCCACGAGCCATGTC
This sequence comes from Streptomyces sp. NPDC002577, assembly GCF_053594815.1. Taxonomy (NCBI): domain Bacteria; kingdom Bacillati; phylum Actinomycetota; class Actinomycetes; order Kitasatosporales; family Streptomycetaceae; genus Streptomyces; species Streptomyces sp. NPDC002577. The sequence goes on from NZ_JBSFWK010000001.1 coordinate 250,735, forward strand.
ACAGCACTGAAGAGCACAAGCACCGACTGTTCGCGCACGAGAGGAACCCCTGTGTTGCAAGCCGTCTGCCAGGCGCGCCTGAAGTGGCTTCCCACCTCGACACTCCATGACCACGACAGCCTGTCGAGCCTCCTCTCCGAAGCGGAGAAGGTCCTTGGCGCGAACGCCGGTTGATTCCCGACGAGCTTCGCCCCGTGCCGTGCGCCGGCGAGGAGCCGGGGCGGCCGGGCAGTTTCGCCTCGCTCAGGATCAGGAACTACCGGCGGTTCGCGGTCGGGCAGTTCACGTCCGTGGTCGGCAACTGGATGCAGAACATCGCTGTCGGCTGGCTGACCCTCGAACTCACCCACAGCGGGACCGTGCTGGGCATCGTGACCGGCGCCCGGTACCTACCGATCCTCCTCCTCGGAGCCTGGGGCGGCCTCGTGGTCGACCGCCACGACATCCGCCGGCTGCTGCTCCTCACCCAGATCTGCTTCGCCGTCCAGGCCGCCCTGCTCACCGTGCTGTCCTGGACCCACCTCGTGACGTTGCCGCTGCTCATCGTCTTCATGGTGGCGCTCGGCCTCACGAACGTCTTCGACAACCCCGCGCGTCAGAAACTGATCGGCGAACTCGTCGACGCGGACCACCTGAGCAACGCCATCGCGATCAACTCCACCTTCATCAACACGGCCAAGCTGGCTGGACCCGGCATCGCCGGGGCCGTGATCGCAGCCCTGGGGGTGACCCCGTGTTTCGCCCTGGACACCGTCTCGTTCCTGGCCGTCATCGTCGGTCTGCTCAGGCTGCGGACGGCGGAGATGTATCCGGCCGAGCGCGAGGTATGCGCGAAGGGGCAGATCCGCGCCGGTCTCGCCTACGTCCGCCGCACACCCGAGCTGCTGTACCCGATGGTCATGGTGTACGTGACGGGCATCCTCACCTGGGAGTTCCCGGTGAGCCTGCCGCTGCTGACCACGTCGGCGTTCCGGGCGGGGCCGGCGGGCTACGGCACGGCGATGGCCGTCATGAGCGTGGGCGGGGTGCTCGGCGGACTGGCCGCGGTGCGTCGCCGTCGGCTGGGTACGCGGTCGCTGTCGGTGTCGGCGGTGGTCTGGGGAGCCTTGATCTGCGCCGCTGCCCTGGCGCCGACCCTCCCCGTGGCACTGGTCGTTCTCGTGTTCGTCGGCTCCGCCTCGATCACGTTCAACTCGTCCGCCAAGACCTTGATACAACTGGCGGCCGCGCCGCGGATGCGCGGGCGGGTGCTGTCGATCTGGTCGATCGGCTGGCTGGGGGGCACCGTCGTCGGCGGGCCGACCGTCGGATTCATCGGCGCGGCGTGGGGAGCCCGTAGCGCGCTGTTCGTCGGAGGGCTGGCCGCGGCCGGTAGCGGCCTCGCCGTGCTGGCCCTGTCGCTGGTCGGTCGCGCGTCCCGGCGCCGCTGACTCAGTCGGCGCTTCGGCTCTGTGCGGCGTTGGCCATCTCCTCGTGTTGCACCCGTCCCCGGCGCGCCCCCAACTGCCCCGCCGTGCCGTCCACTTCGGGACTGTGCTGTACCGACGTCGCCATAATTGTCCGACAATTTTTCGGCGGGTTGAATCGCTGTATCCGCGAAGAGCAGGTTCTTCCTGCACACTTCTTGTGCCACCCAGGTGACAGTGTTACGTTCACATTGCTGGTTGTCGGACAATCTCGACGGCGGGAAGTGCCGCCGGAGATTGCGTAACCCAGAGCATCAGTCGCACCACTGTCATGCAGTTGAGCAGTTCACTGCACCGCCATCCATGAACGCCGCCACAGGCGCGAGCGCACGGCCCCCGCTTCATCTCGTCGCGAGGGGGAGGCCGAGGAGACAGATATGTCGACCACACAGCGCAGTTCCCACCCGGAGGCACTGCGTCTCGAGCACGTCACTCTGCAGTTCCCCGGTACGCACAGGCCGGCGATCGAGGACGTGTCGTTCAAGGTCGATCGCGGCAAGGTCGTCGCCGTGATCGGGCCCAGCGGGTGCGGAAAGAGCACCATTCTCAACCTGGCCGCCGGACTGCTCACGCCCACGCAGGGGCAGGTCCACTACGCCGGCGAACTGGTCACCGCCGTCAACTCCGATGCGGCGTACGTGACTCAGCAGTCCCATCTGCTGCCCTGGCTGAGTGTCCGGGCCAACATCGGCCTGGCGCTCAAGTTCCGCAAGGTTCCCAAGGAGGAGCGCGAGGAGCGTATCGCCCACTGGGTCAAGTTGGTCGGCCTGACCGGCTTCGAGGACCACTTCCCCCGGGAGCTGTCCGGCGGTATGCAGAAGCGCTGCGCGATCGCGCGGGCGCTGATCTACAACCCGTCCATCGTGCTGATGGACGAGCCGTTCGGGCCGCTCGACGCCATCACCCGGCTCAAGCTCCAGCAGGAGCTGCTCAACATCTGGCAGGAGCAGAACGGGACCCTGATCTTCGTCACGCACGACCTCAACGAGGCCATCTACCTGGCCGACGAGGTCATCGTGATGTCGCGCGGGCCGGGCACGATCCGTCGTGTCATCCAGGTTCCCTTCCAGCGCCCACGCAGCATCGGTTCCCTCGTCGAGACCCGCGAGTTCTCCGAGCTCTACAACGACCTCTGGGGCCTCTTCGCCTCCGAGCAGCAGGAAGCCGCCTGAGCAGGCCGTACCGTCGCTCTCTTCGAGCCTGCCGCGCGAGCGGGCTCCCGGGCCCGACGCCCGGTGCATTCCATCCGCGCCACCAGCCGCCACGCAGTGTGTGCCGCCATGCCCGGCTTCGGCATGCCGTCCTGCTGCCGCCGAGTGAGGTTCACAGCGTTGCTATCGATCACGGAAGAGATCGCCGTACCCAGTCCGCCCGGACGTGTCTGGGAAGTCATCTCCAACCCCCAGGACGTCGTGTCGTGCATCGGCGGGGCCGAACTCGGCCCGTCGCACGACGACGGATCCTTCGACGGGACACTCGTCGTCCGGTTCGGCGGCATCAGAGTCACGTTCGGTGCCCGCGTCGCCCTGGACCTGGACGAGTCCGGACACGAGGGCCGGCTGACGGCCCGGGGCAAGGACGGGCAGGGTGCCACCCGCTTCAGCGCCGAGGCCACCTTCCGGGTCATCGCGGGGCAGACCCCGGACACGTCGAGGGTCGCGGTCGACGGCGAGGTCCAACTCAACGGCAAACTGGCCAAGTTGATCGAGTCGGGCGCGGGCGCGGTGATCTCGCGGATGACGGAGGAGTTCTCCGACCAGCTGGTCCAGAAGTGTGTCGGGCCACTCGAGCCGCTCACGGCCGCGCCCCGGCCGACCGGCCTGTTCGCCCGGCTGCGTGCGTGGTGGGCGGGGCGGCGCGCCAGGCGCCAGGGGCAGCCGCCGCAGGTGGCACCCGGTTCCGCGAACACGTCCCCTGAAGCACTCGGTCGAGGAGGCCGTCCGTGACAACGTCCAGGCTCAACAAGGTGATCGGCGCCCTCGACGCGGGACAGCACGTCTTCGCGACCTTCTCGGCGGCCGACCCGGCGGCCGCGATCGAGCTCAGCACCACGCACTACGACGCGGTGGTGTTCGAGATGGAGCACAAGCCCTGGGATGTCAACGCGCTCCGGGACAGCTTCCAGTACCTGCTCAGCCGGCGGCAGATCTTCGGCGCCGACAGCCTCGCCCCGGCCGTGACCCCGTTGGTGCGCATCCCCGCCAACGGCGCGGAGAAGGCGCAGTGGCACGCCAAGCAGGCCCTCGACCTCGGCGCGTTCGGCATCATCTGGCCGCACATCTCCACGGTGGAGGAGGCCCGTAACGCCGTGGTCGCCTGCCGTTACCCGCGGCTGCCCGAGGCCCCGCTGTACGAGCCCGCGGGTCTGCGCGGCGACGGCCCGCACGCGGCGACACGCTACTGGGGCATCTCCAACATCGAGTACTACGCCCGGGCCGACGTCTGGCCGCTCGCCCCGGACGGCGAGATCCTCGTGGGCCTCATGATCGAGGACCAGCTCGGCATCCAGAACCTGCCGGACATCCTCGACCAGGTACCGGGGATCGGGCTGATCCTCATCGGCGAGGGCGACATGAGCCAGGAGTTGGGCTTCCCCCGCCAGTACGAGCACCCGCGCGTCCTCGCATGCAAGCGGCGGATCCTCGACATCTGCAGCGAACGCGGGGTCGCCGTCGGCCACCCCCATGTGACGGCCGACAACGTCAAGCAGGTACTCGACGACGGCTACCGGTTCCTGATGTCGGCACCGGTGCGCACCTACCCCGGCCTGGACAAGGCCCGGGAGCTGACCGGCCGCGTCTGACGGCGCACCCCCGAGCCGGGTGCACACCACGCGGCCACCGCAACGCGAGCTTCGGAGCAATTCATGATCATCGACAGTCATGGCCACTTCACCACGGCGCCGCCCGCGCTGGGTGAGTGGCGCCAGCGGCAGATCCGGGCGTTCGAGGAATCCGGCACACGTGTGTCGCCCGCCGAACTCCACATCACCGACGACGAGATCCGCACTGCCATCGAGCAGGGCCAGCTGAAGCTGCAGATCGAGCGCGGCACCGACCTCACGCTCTTCTCGCCGGGCGCGGGCAAGATGGCCCACCACTACGGCGACGAACACACCAGCCTCGACTGGTCCCGCGTCAGCAACGACCTGATCGCCCGGGTGTGCGGTCTCTTCCCCGAGCGGTTCGTCGGGGTGTGCCAGCTCCCGCAGTCCCCGGGCGACGCCCTCGCCGCCTCCGTTCGCAACTCGGTCACCGAACTGGAGCGCTGCGTCGGGGAGTTGGGCTTCGTCGGCTGTCTGCTCAACCCCGACCCGTCGGACGGCTACTACCAGGCCCCGCCGCTGACGGACCGGGTCTACTACCCCCTCTACGAGAAGATGGCCGAGCTCGACGTCCCCGCGATGGTGCACGTCGCGATGTCGAGGAACCCCGCGCTGCAGGGCACCTGCGCCCACTATCTCGCCGGTGACACCGCGGCGTTCATGCAGCTGTGCGAGTCGGACCTCTTCACGGACTTCCCGACGCTCAAGCTGATCCTGCCGCACGGCGGCGGAGCCGTTCCGTACCACTGGGGCCGCTACCGCGGCATGATGCAGGACCGCGGCCGGCCGCCGCTGGAGGAGTCGGTCCTGCGCAACGTCTCCTTCGACACCTGCGTATACCACAAGCGCGGCATGGAGCTGCTGCTCGACATCATCCCGGCCCGGAACGTCCTGTTCGCCTCGGAGATGATCGGCGCCGTCCGCAGCGTGGACCCGGAGACCGGGCGGCGGTTCGACGACACCAAGTACACCCTCGACTCCATCGACAGCCTGAGCGACGCAGACCGGCAGGCGGTCTACGGGGGTAACGCGCTGCGGGTCTTCTCACGGCTCGACGGCGTCCTGAAAGCGCGGGCGACGGCCGCGGCGAACGTGAAGGAGTCCCGGAAGTGAAGGTCTACGAAGCACTGGCCGAGGCGTTCGTCCGGGAAGGCACCAGCGATGTCTTCGGCATGATGGGCGACGCCAACATGCACTGGATGGCCGCGCTCGCCGACCGCGGCGTGCGCCTGTACGAGGTGCGGCACGAGGGCTCCGGCCTAGGCATGGCGGACGGCTGGGCCCGCGGCGCCGGACAGCCGGGCGTGGTCACCACGACCAGCGGTCCCGGTGTCTCGCAGCTGGCGACCTCGATGATCGTGGCGAGCCGGGCGCGTACGCCGCTGGTCGCCTTCTGCGGGGAGACCCCGCTGGGCGACGAGGGCGCCACCCAGTACCTCGACCAGCGGCGCTTCGCCGCCGCGATCGAGTGCGAGTTCATCCATGTCACCCGGCCGGAGAACGCGCAGGAAGCCGTGCGGCGCGCCTTCTACCTGGCGCGTACCGAGTCCAGGCCGGTCATGATCAGCGCACCGCTCGACGTGCAGGTGGCCGAACTCGACGACTACGACGAGGACTACGTACCGTCAACCGCCCTGATCGAGAAGCCCCGGCTGCTGCCCGATCCGGCCCGGCTCGGGGCCGCCTGCGACCTGATCCAGGACGCCAAGCGCGTGGTGATCATCGCGGGGCGGGGAGCGCGGGGAGCGGAGGCCGGCGAAGAGATCCTCGCCCTGCAGGAGCGCACCGGCGCCCTGCTGGCCACCACGCTCCAGGCGAAGAACTGGCTGTGCGACCGCACCGACTTCCACGTCGGCCTGTCGGGCCTGTTCGGCGACAAGGCGTCGATGGAGCTGCTCCAGGAAGCCGACTGCGTCATCGCGGTGGGCGCCAGCCTGAACCACTACACCATCGAGAGCGGCTACCTCTATCCCGAGGCGAAGTACATCCAGATCGACACCGCCCCGCACCTGGTGATGGGCAACGGCAGGACCGCGGACTGTTACCTGCAGGCGGACGCGGTCACCGCCCTCACCGAACTGACCCGGGTGCTGACAGAGCGGTCCGTCCGTCTCGCGGGCTTCCACACCGACCAGGTCAAGGAGCACCTGACCGCCCGGCTTCAGCAGCCGGAGTACGTGCGCGAGCCCGGACGGCTCGACCCGCGCGAGGCGATCTGGATCCTCGACCACGAACTCCCCGGCGAGATGGGCCTGGTGCTGGGCAGCGGGCATCAGACCGACTTCGGCACCATGCTCTTCCAGCGCTCCCGTGACGTGCTCTCCAACTACGGAATGTTCGGCGCGATCGGTCAGGCTCCGCTGATCGCCCTCGGCCAGCTGATCGCGCAGGGCAACAAGCCCGGCTTCGTGGTGGAGGGCGACGCCAGCTTCCTCATGCACCTGTCCGAGTTCGAGACCGCGTGCCGCTACGACGTGCCCCTCCTCGTCGTCGTGATGAACGACCAGGGCCTCGGCGCCGAGTACCACAAGGCGAAGGCGAAGGGCCTCGACCCGGACCTCGCGACCATCTCCACGCCCGAACTGGGCCCGGTCGCCCAGGCGCTCGGAGGCGGCGGGGCCACGGTCCGTACGGCACAGGAACTGCGCGACGCACTGGCGGAATACGTGCGCGAACCCCGCCCGACCGTCATCGACGTGCGTATCACCCGCGCGGTGCTGAGCACCCCGTACCGCCGCATCCAGTACGGGGAGGACGTGTGAGCGGGACCCCGGGGACGACACCGCTGAGTGTGGTGCTGGGCGATCACCCCCACACACGGCCGCTGAAGGACGGAAGCGTCGCCGCCGACGGGGTGGACTGCCACTACCTGGAGTTCTCTCCGCTGCCGCCGGCCTTCGCCCGCATGGTGCGTGAACTGGCCTACGACATGTGCGAGATGCCGATGGCCACGTACCTCCAGGCCCGGGACGTAGGGGTGCCCGTGACACTGCTGCCGGTGGTGCTGGTGGGAAGCACCCACCACCGCTCCCTGACCCGGCTGCCCGAGGGGCAGGAGCTCAGCCCCCGCGGGCTCGTCGGCCGGCGTGTGGGTGTGCGCTCGTACGGCCAGACCACCGGCCTGTGGGTCCGGGGGTGGCTGCGCGAGGAGTACGGCGTCGAGTCCTCGGACGTCACCTGGGTGACCACCGAGGACCCCCATGTCGCCCAGTACCGGAACCCGGCCTACGTGGAACGGTCGAACACCGAGCGGGTCGCGGACCTGCTGCGCGCCGGGGACGTCTCGGCGGCGGTGCTCGGCCCCAAGGCGATCGGCGGGCAGGGCGCGGGACTCGTCCCGCTCGTGGCCGATGCGGAGGACGCCGGACAGGCATGGATCGAACGACATGGGACGGTCCCGGCGAACCACCTGCTGGTGGTGCGGGACGACGTCCTGCGGACCCGGCCCGACGACGTACTCGCCGTGTACCGGGCGCTGAAGGAGGCGATCACGTTGACCGCGGGGAAGCGCGACGACTCACCGGCCGGACGCGCGGTGGCAGCCGGTTGGAGAGACTCGCTCGCCGCCTGCCTGGAGATCGCCGGGCAGTACGCCCTGGAGCAGGGCCTCATCGGGGAACCGGTGGATGTCGCGGCGATCGAGGAGAAGGCGGCCCTCTTCGACAAGGAGCAGGGATGGTAGCGCTGCGAAAGCGGGGCAACGCGCCCACGCGCAAGCCGGAGGTCTGGACGCCCGACCTGCTCGAAAAGGTCGCCTGGCGGGTGAAGGCGGCGGACGAGCCCTACCGGGGAGTGAGCACGTCAAGCGGCATCCAGCCGGGACTGTTCCCGCTGCGCAGCACCGGCGCGGACGTCCGCACGGTGTACCGGGCCGCGGAGGACTACCTGGCGGGTCTGACGCAGGAGCAGCTCGCCGAGGGCCGGTTCCCCATGGACGACGTGAGCTGGCGGCACTGGAACAACGGCGCCCGCTACTTCCTGCGCCACGGCATCTGCCTGGAGGAACTCGACGACGCCCAGCGGCAGCAGGCCATGACCGTCATCCGGGAGAGCCTCAGCGCGGACGGGTACGGCCAGATGGTCGACCTGATGCACCTCAACCGCACCATCGGCGAGCTGAGCGGCAACGAGGACGGGCTCAACGAGTGGCTGTACTGGTTCTCCCTCTACGGAGAGCCCGAGAACGGCGGCCCGTGGGGCTGGCAGCTCGACGGGCACCACGTCAACGTCAACTGCGTGTTCGTCGGGGACCAGATGGTCCTCACCCCCTCCTTCCTCGGTGCCGAACCGGTGATCGCCGGGTCCGGGAAGTACGCCGGGACCGTCGCCTTCCGGCAGGAGGAGGCACTCGGCCACGAACTCTTCACCGACCTTGATCCCCGGCAACGAGAGCGGGCCGTCATCGCGGACACGCTGCCCGCGGAGCTGTTCGTCGGGGCCTTCCGGGACAACTTCGAGCTCAACTACCAAGGGCTGCCGCTGACCCGGATGTCCCCCGGCCAGCGGGACACCGCGCGCCGACTCCTCGACGTGTACGTGAACCGGGCCGGCGACCACCATGCCCGGGTGCGCAGGGAAGAGGTGCTGGCCCACGAGGGCGACACCCACTTCGCCTGGGCCGGGGACCCCGACGGCACCTTCTACTACCGGTTCCACAGCCCGGTGATCCTCGTCGAGTTCGAGCACATGCCCGGCGTGATCTTCGGTAACGACTACCCGTCGCGTCGGCACATCCACACCATCGTCCGCACCCCCAACGCCGGTGACTACGGCGTCGACCTGCTGCGTCGGCACCACGAGCGGCACCACACGCCGCCGACCGCGCACCCCGACCGGCAGGCCTGAAGCGCTCCATCGGCCCCTGTCCGGCCACCCCCCCCACTCACAAGGAGAGAGAAATGAAGTTGGTGCTCGGCCGTGACGATCTCGCGGCCGCCGCGGTGTCAGCCGTCCGCGAAGCGGGCACGGAACCGGAGCGGCTCGACATCAGCCCGGTGCACAAGGCCTCGCGCGGTTTCGTGAACGCGTCGGAGGCGGACCTGTGCGAGGTGGCGATCGCCACCGTTCTGCAGGCCGTCGCCCACGGCAAGCCGGTGCTGCTGCTGCCGGTCACCACCCTGGGACGCCACCAGCACCAGACCCTGGTGACCCTCGGCGAGCTGTCGGTCGCCGACGTCGAGGGACACAGCGTCGGAGTCCGCTCCTGGAGCCAGACCACCGGGGTGTGGATGCGCGGCTTCCTCACCGAGCAGTACGGCATCGACCTGCGCAAGGCCGACTGGACGACGTACGAGGGCAGCCACGTGGATGGCGCCGACGACCCGTCCTGGGTGAAGCGGGCTCCCCAGGCGGCGAAGCTGCAGGCGGACTTCCTCGAAGGCCGGATCGACTTCGGGATCATGGGCAACGGGCTGCCCTCCGACGACCGCATCCGCACCGCCGTCGAGAACGCCCGCGAGACCGCCGAACAGTGGGCGAAGGACCAGGGGTTCATCCCGGTCAACCATGTGGTCGGCGTGTCCGAGCGGGCCGCCGCGGAGCACTCCGCCGCGATCCTCGCCGCGTACGACGCGATGCGGTCCGTGCTCACCGCCACGGCCGACCCCGGTCCTGTGCCCCTGCACCCCGTGGGCTTCGACGCCCTGCGCGGCGCCTTCACCAAGGCGGCCGCCTACGCACTGGAGCAGGGCGTGATTGTGCGAGCGGTGGACTACGACGAACTCGTCGAGCGGTCCTGCGCCGCGCTCGGTGTGCCGCCGGCCCGCCTCGGCGGCTGAGGCCGCGGCCCACCGCCGGACCCCTTACAGCAGCGACACAGAAGATGGTGAAGCACAGCATGGACAAGCTCACGACGGTTCTCGGTGAATTCCCGCACGGGCAACCGCTGTTGGACGGCGACGTCACGATGGACGGTTACCTGGTCGAGCCGGTGGAGGTCAAGCCGGTCATCGGCGCCTACCGGCGGATGATCCGGGACCTGGAGTTCGACGTGTGCGAACTGGCGCCGGTCTCCTACCTGATGGCACGCCAGGAAGGCATACCGCTGACCGCGGTGCCGGTCTTCCTCAACCGGCGCTTCCACCACGGCGACGTCCAGTGCGCCGCCCGGTCCGGCATCCGCGTGCCACGGGACCTGGAAGGCCGCCGCGTCGGCGTGCGCGCCTACTCGGTGAGCACCGGCGTGTGGGTACGGGGCGTCCTGCGCGAAGAGTACGGCGTGGACATCGACAAGATCACCTGGGTGGTGGACGACGACGACCACATCGAGGGCCGGGCCCCGGCCAATGTCGAGCGGGTCACCGACGGCCGCTCGCTGGGCGAACTGCTGCGCGCCGGGGAGATCGACGCCGCCCTGACCGGCAACGCCGGGACCGGCCGCGCGGGTTCGCCCCGGGCCGGCTGGACGGCGGCGGCCGACCCGGAGCCCGGGGCCGACGACAGCCCGTACCCCCTCTTCCCCGAGGCCGGCACGCTCGCCGCGGACTGGTACCTGCGGACCGGTGTGTACCCGCTGCACTCACTGATCGCGGTGCGCTGCGAACTCGTGGAGCGCGACCCGAACCTGCCCACCGCTCTGTACGCGGCGTTCGCGGACAGCAAGCGCCGGCACCTCGACGCCCACCCCGACTGGTCGGCGGTGCCCCGACTCGCCCGCCAGGGACGTCAGATCGGAAGCGACCCCGTCCCGTACGGCATCACGGTCAACGAGCCCAGCCTGAGCGCGATGGTGCGCTTCTCCGTGGACCAGGGGTTGCTCGATCCGGGCTTCCCCACCGACGCGGAATCGCTGTTCGCCGCGGGTGACTACCCGGACGCCTGAGCCGGCGCACACCGAAGACACCGAAGGCACGGAAGAGACAAGGGAGCACCCATCGTGGACGTCGTCGACGCACACTGCCACATCATCTCCGAGGACCTGACGAGTTACCCCCCGGCCCCGATCGGCGGCAAGCAGTCGCAGTGGGCCGCGACCCGGCCGGTGACCGCCGAGGGCATGGTCAGCCGCATGGACGAGACGGGTATCGACCAGGCCGTCCTCGTCCAGGCCACCACGAACTACGGCTACGACAATTCGTACGTCCTCGACAGCTGCCGCCGCCTGCCGGAGCGCTTCGTCGCCGTGGGCACCGTCGACCCGCTGCGGCCGGACGCTGCCGCCTCGCTCAAGGCCGCGGTCGGCGATGGCGGGCTTGCCGGGGTGCGCCTGTTCACCAGCGGCAGCACGGTGCCCACGCAGGGCGAGTGGTTCGCCGCGCCGGAGACCTATCCCTTCTGGGAGCAGGCCGCGGAGCTGAACCTGCCGGTGTGCCTCCAGATGCGCCTCGGGCCCGCCACCAGGCAGCTGGTGGAACTCCTGGAGCGGTTCCCGGGCGTGACGGTGCTGCTCGACCACATCGGCTACCCCGACATCGCCGCCTCGCCCGCCCGCGCCGGCGCCGAGGTGGCGGAGCTCGGTGTGCATCCGGGCCTGCACCTCAAGCTCACCCATCGCAACCTCGAACGGCTGCAGGACGCCGGAGCGCGAGCCGGTGACTTCCTCGGGCCGGTCGTCGAGGCGTTCGGAGCGGGGCGGATCGCCTGGGGGTCGAACTGTCCGGCGGCCGAGCAGTCCCTGCCCGAACTCCTCGCCCTCGCCCAGGAGGTCCTCGCGGACCTGCCGGAGCGGGACCGGCAGGAGATCTTCGCGGGCACGGCCAGGCGCCTGTACGCGTCCCTGGACGGATAGGGAGCTGACCTCCATGCCGTCGGCTACTGTTCCCGCCTCGGTCCTCATCTCCACGGAACGTAAAGGCGGTCAAGGTGAGCAGCTCGGACAGCTACAGCGGCGGTGCCGAATCCGGGGCGAAGGCGTCGGGCACGCGCTACGGCCAGGCCTACGAGGGGCTGCGCTCCCTGCTGCTGTCGGGGAGCATCGCCCCCGGCACACGGCTGACCGAGGCGGACCTGACCCGGATGTTCGACGTGTCGCGCAGCACCATGCGCACCGCGCTGGCGCGGCTGACGCAGGAGGGCTACGTCACCAGCGAGGTCAATCGCGGGGTGCGCACCAGGAGCTTCTCGGTCGAGGAGGCGGCGGACATCCTGGAGGCCCGCGAGATCCTGGAGGCAGCGCTGGCCAGCAAGGCGGCCGAGCGGGCCACGGCCGACGAGGTCGAGGAACTGCGCCGCACCCTCAAGGACATGGAGGAGGCGCAGTCGCGCGGCGACCAGGACGCCTACTCGCGCGGCAACCGGCGCTTCCACCAGCAGATCAAGGACGCCGCGCACCAACAGACCCTGGCCCGCGCCTACGACACGCTGCTGTATCCGCTGGTGATGCGCCAGTTCCGCAATCTCTCCGCGCAGCACCCCAGGTCCGGGTCGCTGGAGGAGCACCAGGCCATCTTCCTGGCCATCGTCACGCGCAACCCCGACGCGGCGACGGCGACGATGCGCCATCACGTCGGCTCCGCCCGCCGGGCGCTGCTGCTCGACAAGCCCCCACAGCCGCCGGTGGCCTGACCGGCTGGTGGGGCGGAAAGGACCGAATGCGCCGCCCCACCGCGGACACCGAAGCGGGACCCGTCGAGGGCGTCCCCTGCCGGGACCGCTCCGTCACCGTCTTTCGCGGCATCCCCTACGCCGCCCCGCCCGTCGGCGACCTGCGCTGGCGCCCTCCGCAGCCACCGCTGCGGTGGGAGGGCACCCGGCGGGCAGACCGGTTCGGCCCGATGTGCCCGCAGGCACCGACCGAGGCTGCCGCGACCGGCGTCGACGTGCCCATGAGCGAGGACTGCCTGAGCCTGAACATCTGGACGGGAGCGGCCCACCGCGAGGAGCGGCGCCCGGTCCTCGTCTGGATCTACGGCGGCGGCTTCCGCGAAGGCACCGGGGCGCACCCCCGCTACGACGGCGAGAACCTGGCACGCCGCGGCATCCTCGTCGTCACCTTCAACTACCGTCTGGGCGCCTTCGGTTTCCTGGCCACACCCGAGCTGAGCGACGAGTCGGGACACGGGTCGTCCGGCAACTACGGGCTGCTCGACTGCGTCGCCGCCCTGCGCTGGGTGCGCGACAACATCGCGCACTTCGGCGGCGACCCCGACCGCGTCACCATCGCCGGCCAGTCCGCGGGCGCCGGACTGGTCAACTTCCTGGCCATGTCGCCGCTCGCCGAGGGACTGTTCCACCGGGCGATCGCCCAGAGCCACGCCCGGTACGCCCGCGACCCCGAGCTGCGCTACCTGTCCACCTCCTACCGCCTGCCCGTGGACGCCGAGAGCGCGGGCAGCCAGTACGTGCGCGAGCACGGCGCGCGAAGCATCGCTGAACTGCGCGCGCTGCACTGGCACAAGCTGATCGACGGCCACCACCCCGTCGACACGAGCGTCGAGACCGGCGGCGCCGCGGGGCCGCCGCTGCTGCGTCCCGTCGTCGACGGCTGGGTGATCCCCGCCGGCTACGACGCGACGTACACCAAGGGCCTGCAGAACGACGTCGACTACCTCACCGGCAACAACCTCGACGAAAGCGGCGCCGTCCCCGAGTCGATGGTCGCCGCGCTGCGCACCGGACGACGGACGGTCCGGCCCGGATCACCGCCCGTCCACGTGACGCTCGACCAGCATGTCGCCGCGGCGCGGCGGAAGTTCGGCCCGCTCGCCGAGGAGTTCCTGCGCCTGTACCCGGCCGCCACCGACGACGAGGCGGCGCGGGCGAGCAGCAGCGCGGCGCGCGACAACTCCCGCCTCTCCACCTACCTGTGGGGCGTCGACTGCAGCCGCCACACCACCCGCAGCCTGTACACCTACTTCTGGACCCACCGCTCGCGGGGCGCCGGACCGCGCGGAGCCGGCCACGGTTCCGAGATCGACTACGTCTTCGGGAACCCCGCGATCGGCATCGACGCGTGGACCGAGGAGGACCACGAGATCGCGCGCGTCCTCTCCTCCTACTGGACCAACTTCGTCGCCACGGGCGATCCCAACGGCACCGGCCTGCCCCCTTGGCCCGCCTTCTCGCCGGACGCCGGCTCCGTCATGGAGATCGGCGCGAACTTCCGGCCCCTGCACGTCGCGGACCCGGCACGCACCGATTTCTGGCTCCGCTTCTTCCGTACCCAACAGGCCTGGTGAACAAAGGAGTTCCCATGCGATACCAGACACATCCACGCCTCCTCGCCCTGAGCGCCGCCGCGATACTCGGCGCCGCGCTGCTCAGCGGCTGCGGCGACCAAGGGTCGGCCTCGGTCGGCTCGGACGGCAAGACGACCCTCTCGGTCGGCGTGAGCGGCAACATCTTCGACCTGTCCATACGGGTGGCCGAGGAGAACGGCTACTTCGACAAGCAGAACATCAAGATCAAGTACGTGACGCTGACCGCGTCGACGGCCACCTCGGCCCTGCAGTCGGGTTCGGTGCAGGTCCTCAACTCCAGCCCGACCAGCTTCGTGGCCGCCCTTGCCAAGGGCCTGCCGGAGCTGTCGATCGCCACGAACGGCGGGGGCAACCCCCTCGGCATCGTCGTCAGCACCGCCTTCGCGAAGAAGCACCAGCTGACCGCCGACACCCCGGCGGACCAGGTGGCCAAGGCCCTGGCCGACTCGACGGCCGGTGCCAGTTCCGCCAACACCAAGGCCGAGGCGGGCATCTTCCTCAAGGCCCACGGTGTCGACCCGGCCAAGCCGAAGTGGGTCTCGCTGCCGAGCCCGGCCGCCGACAAGGCCGCCCTCGTCAAGGGGGAGGTCGACTGGTTCATCACCTCCGAGCCGATCCCGCTGCAGGTCCAGCACGAGGGCGACGGCATCGTGGTCGCCGACCCGGTCAAGGTGCCCCAGTGGTCCTTCGAGGACGCCGGATACGGCCAGGCCGTCGTGGTGAAGAAGAGCTTCGCCAAGGCCAACGCCAAGACCATGAAGGGATTCGCCACCGCGGTCCAGCAGGCGACCGCCTACCTCAGCACGCACAAGTCCGATGACAAGGCCGTACTGGACGCGGCCCGCAAGACGCTCCCGGGCCTGCCCGACAGCGTGCTGAGCGCCTCCGTCGCACAGGTGGACTGGCCCAAGAGCGCCAAGCAGGACGAGGCCGGCTGGAAGAAGACCGTCGCCTTCGTCAAGGACATCGGCGCGGTACCGGACCCGGCCGTCACCACCGACGACTGGACCAACACCTACCTGCCGTGACCCCGGCCGCCCCGACCGCAAGGAGCAGACCATGGCAACCGTCACCGACAAGGCCGTGACCGGAACCGCGGCACCACCTGCCGCGAAGGCACCCGCCCGCTGGCGCGGCACGGCCACCGTCATCGCGCTGCGCATCCTGGTCATCGTGGTCGCCGTCGTCCTGTGGCAGGTGATGAGCGGCCCCGTCGTGCCCGAGTACGCAGTCAGCAAGCCCACCGACGTGTTCGACGCACTCACCGGGATGCTCGGCTCCCGGTCCGGATGGACCAACATCGAGGTGACCGCCATCGAGGTGCTGGCCGGCTTCGGCCTCGGCGTGGCCGTCGGAACGGTGATGGGCCTGGTCCTTGGCTCGTTCCCGCTCCTGGGGCGGGTCCTCGAACCGCTCGTCGCCGCCCTCAACGGCATCCCGAAGATCGCGCTCGCCCCGCTGTTCCTGCTGTTCTTCGGCATCGGCTCCTGGTCGAAGATCACCATCGCCATGACAGGTGTCGCCTTCGTGGTCTTCTACAACATCTATCTCGGCCTGCGATTGCGGGAGCGCGAACTCGTCGAGGTCGTCCAGGTGATGGGCGGGCGCAAGCATCACGTTCTGGGCTACGTCACGATCCCGACACTCGCCGCGCCGTTCTTCGCCGCACTCAAGACGGGCGGACCGCTGGCCATCCTCGGTGTCATCGGTGGTGAGTTCATCGCCTCGACCGAGGGTGTGGGCCACGAGCTGTTCACCGCGGCGCAGAATCTGGATGCCGCCGGCGAGTTCGCCGGCCTGATCATCCTCGTCGCACTCACTCTCACGCTCAACGGCGTGCTGACCGCCCTCGACACGTACGCCCTCAAGCGCCTCGGACTGACCCCGCGCCGCAGCCTGGCGCAGGACCACAGCTGAGACACCGCCGGGCTGCGGACACCTCCCCGTCCACAGCCCGGCGCTTGACTCACCGCTTGACGGCTCTTCGGCCACCTTAAGAGAACGAACCCGAAAAGAACCCGAAGGAAGAAGTGGTATCGCGATGGCAACTGACATAAGACGCAGAGCATTTCTGGCGGCCGGCGCGGCCGTCGTCGGCACCGCCCTCATGCCCAAGGCGTTCGCCGTGGCGGCGGCGGCCGACGGCAAGAAGGGCGTGATGCTGATGAACCGGATCGGCCCCTCCTCGTCGGACCTCTACATCAGCGACATCGACGGCGCGAACGAACGAAAACTGCTGGCGAGTCCGGGCTTTGACTACCACGCCGCCCCCTCGGCGGACGGCTCGTCGGTGATCTTCACCTCGGAACGCGTGGGCGACGGCAACGCATCCCTTTACCAGGCCGACATCACCGGCACCAACATCAAGGCCCTGGCTGCCAGTTCGGCCATGGACGACAGCGGCGTCCTGTCACCCGACGGCACCAAGGTCGCCTTCGTCTCCACCCGCGGCGACCACAAGGCACACATCTGGGTCCTCGACCTGAGCACCAACGCGCTGAAGAACCTGACCAACAGCGTCACGGTGGCAGGCGATCCGGCCAGCCCGGACGGCCACTTCCACCCGGCCTGGTCGCCCGACGGCCAGTGGATCGCCTTCTCCAGTGACCGCAACACCACCTGGCGCGGTCACAACGACGGCCGCGGCTGGGAACACACCCAAGAACTCAGCATCTACGTCATCCGCCCGGACGGCACCGGCTTCCGCCAGGTCGCCACCAAGGAGGGTTACTGCCTCGGCTCGCCGAGCTGGTCCCCGGACGGCAGCCGGATCGTCTTCTACGAGATCACCACCGAAGGCACCTGGCTCGCCCACCGCCCCGAAGGCATCGGCATCGCCGAGTCCCAGATCGTCTCGGTCGACGTCACGACCGGCGCACGGACCGAGCACACCACCGGCCCGTACCTGAAGGTCGCGCCCCAGTACGTGAACGCCACTGAGATCGGCTACCTCATCAAGGGCGGCGCCGACGAAGGACTCGCCTACGTTTCCGGCACCCTGCCGGCCCTCAAGCGGGCACTGCGCTCACCGGTGTGGACCCCGGACGGACAGTCGGTGATCTACGAGAAGGTCAGCTTCACCCCGCGTCCCCTCGACACCGAGCTCTACAGCTGGGACGCCGACTGGGACTACCGCTCCACCGACGTCTTCCCGGTCCTGTCCCAGCAGGGACGCCTCGCGATGACGAACAAGCAGCTCGGCAACTCCTCCATTGTCACGATGCGCCCCGACGGCTCCGACCAGAAGGTCGTGTTCGACACGACCGGCAAGGGCCTCGACCCGGTACTGGTCGCCAAGGGCCTCGCCGGAGCCTTCCGGCCGGCCTGGTCCCCGGACGGCGAGTGGATCGCGTTCGGCCTGGGCGGCTGGTTCCAGGAACGCGCGGAGATGACGGCCGTGGTGGCCCGGGTCAGCAGCGACGGCTCGGCCTGGGAAGTCCTGACGGACGGCACGACCAACGCCGGCTTCCCCAGCTACTCGGCCGACGGCGACCGGATCGTCTACCGCGTGTGGGGCGAGACGGACAAGGGCCTGCGCATCCTCGACCTGACGACGGGGGAGACGACGGTGCTCACCACCGAGTACGACAACCTGCCCGACTGGTCCCCGGACGGCACACTCATCCTCTTCACTCGCAAGACCAGCGCCACCAACTTCGACGTCTGCACCATCCGCCCCGACGGCACCGGCCTGAGCGTGCTCACCAGCAGCGGCGCGAACGAAGGCCACGCCGTCTGGAACCACGACGGATGCATCCTCTACAGCAGCGGTGAGTACGGCTTCCGCGGCGAAGCGGCCCTGTACGACAACACCTTCCAGCCCTACGGCCAGATCTTCCGCATGAACGCGGACGGCTCGGACAAGAAGATGCTGACGGACAGCCTGTGGGAGGACTCCATGCCGCTATACCTCTCCCAGGACGTGCTGTCTGCGTGACGTGAGCCGGTTCAGCCGGCGACGTACACGAGCCTGCCCCGCACATAACGGCCGCTCAGCTCGTCCAGCACCGCGGGCACCTCCTCAAGGGGCAGGGTCCTGGCGACCAGCGGATCCAACCGGCCGTCCTCGACCAGGGCGTACTCGGCGAAGCCGCCGGGGCGGCGCAGATCGCCGTGGAAGGCGACCCGCTGCCCCGGCAGCCGCGTGACGCCGGCACCCGCACCGGCCTGCGAAACCACCCCGCGACCGCCGCCCTCGACGTGGACACGCGGGTAGGACCGATAGGCTTCTTCACCTGGAAAGTGCCTCCGACGGTGGCGGGAACAAGGACCTCAGCAATCCTCATCCTCGCTGGTCAGGGGCACTTTCTGCTGTCGTGATCACCGGTCGGACAGCCCACCGCGTGAAAGCGTGAGGTCAAGGCAACGGGGGAGGGTGGGCACAGCGGCACCCCGCCGACGGGCAACACCTCAACGAGCGTCAGCCACCCAGTACCTTCGCCTCCACTACGGGATCCAGCCCCACCACGGGCCGGCCCGGCCGCTGCGGCACCGTCCCCCCGACCGACCGCAACCACTCCCACGTGTCACCGACCGTCTCCGCGACGCCGCGGCACCGCAGACCCGCACCGACTGCCTTGGAGACGCCAATGCCGTGCAGCGCGTCATGGCCCTCGCTGCCCGGCGGAACCCAGACCGGCAACTGCGTCCACGGCTCGATCCCGGCGCCGAGGATCACTTCGGGATCCGTCCACCGCAGCTCCGCCGCGGCCCCCGTGACGCGTATGCAGGTGTCGAGGAGTTCGCCCATCGTGGTGTGCCCCTGCGGGCTCGTCAGGTTGTACGGGCCGCTCAGCCCGCCCTTCGCCGCGTCGAGGATCCATTCGGCGAGGTCCCGGACGTCGACGTACTGCAGCGGCAGCGAGCGCGGACCGGGCGCGAGCACAGGGCCGCCGCGGGCGATCCGGCTCAGCCACCAGGGGAGACGGCCGATGTTCTCGTACGGGCCGAGGATCAGCCCGGAGCGGACCAGCAGCGACCGGTCCTCGCCGAAGGCCGCCACCGCGGCCAGCTCGCCGCCCCGCTTGTCCTGCACGTAGTCGGTCTGTGCCGCGTCCGGCGAGCCGTTCGCCAGCGGAGCGTCCTCGGCGTACCCCGCCGCCGGCGGCCACGCGTACACCGAGCAGCTCGACACATAGACATAGGCCCCGGCCCGGTCCGCCAGCAGGGCTGCCGCATCCCGCACCGCGCTCGGCGCGGCCGACCAGGTGTCGACCACCACGTCCCACTCGCCGTCCGCGAGCGCCGCGAGCCCGCCGGGCGCTGTGCGGTCGCCGCGCAGGGCGCGCACCCCGGCGGGCGGCGCGTGGCGACCGCGATTGAAGAGGGTCACCTCCCAGCCCCGCGCCAGCGCCGCTTCCGTGACGGCGCGCCCCGCGAACTCCGTACCACCCAGCATCAGAAGTCTCATGCCGGTGACTCTGCCCCCGCGCCCGCCCCGGGACAGCGGATTCCGCCCGCAGGGGAACCATTCAGCTGAGGGGCGAATCCGCGGGGCGCGACCGGGGGACAGGCGACCAGAGCAGCGGCCTCAACCGGCCGTGGGCGGCGTGTACTTGTAGCCGACGCGCCGCACCGTCTGGATCGCCTGGCGGTGCTCGGCACCCAGCTTGCGCCGCAGCCGCGCGATGTGGACGTCCACGGTGCGGCCGTCACCCACGTGCCCGTAACCCCACACAGTGGTCACCAACTGGTCGCGGGTGTGCACCCGGTGCGGGTGCGCGACGAGATGGGCGAGCAGCTCGAACTCGAGATACGTCAGGTCGAGCGGCCGCCCGTCGACCTCGGCGGTGCGCTGGGCGGTGTCGATCCGTACGAGCTCGTCGCTCCGCGCGGACGACTGGTTCGACTCACGCGAGTCGTGCGAAGCGTCGTCCGACTCCTCTGACTCGTACGGCTGGTGCAGGCCGTGCGGGTCCTGCGTGACGGCCGTCGCGGGCTGCGCGTCGAGGAGCGGGCCGAGGCGGCCGAACTGGGCGAGCCGGCCGTCCTGGCCCTCCGGCACCGCGAACGGCAGGACGCCCTGCTGGTCGGCGGGTACGAGCACCAGGTAGCCGATCATCGGCGGGCGGCCCGGCAGCGTGGGCAGGGTGTGCTGAGGTGCGGGCAGCCATGTGGCGCCCGGCGGCAGGAAGTCGGCCATATCCACGACCTCGTCCCGGTCGACGGCGCGCAGTCGGTGGCGGGCGGGGTGGGGTGAGGCGGCCGGAGCGGCGGTCGCGGCGGATGCGTTGGCAGCGGAGAAGGTACGGGTGTTCGCCATGAGAGGTCAGCTCTTTCGCGCGAGAAGTCGTCGATTGCCTGATCGAGGACTGCGAGTTCACGGCCGCAGTCGTCGAGGGACGTACGTCGTGCGCGCTGGCCGAAGGCCGGGGTGAACGGCTTTAGAGGGCCCGCGCGTTCACGCGGGACAACACACCCGGTCGAAGTCGTGGTGCTGACGGGAAGGCCAGAAGGGCTCGAGGTCGCCACGACCCGTCGAGGTGTTCTGGAAGCCGTCCATGTCCCCATTGAAGCAGACGACAGGTGAGCGCAGCAGCTCTCCGGCCCGGCTTCTCGTCCTTTGATACGGAATCCCTGTACACAACCGCCCGCCGGGAAACGGAAAAAGAAAGGGGCACCTGCCGACTTCGGCGGGTGCCCCTTCCGGAAGCGCTGGAGCCGTGGATCAGACCTGGCCAGCCTTCTCCAGAGCCGAGCAGCACGTGTCGACGATCAGACGCGTCACCACGTACGGGTCGACGTTCGCGTTCGGACGGCGGTCCTCGATGTAGCCCTTGCCGTCCTTCTCGACCTGCCACGGGATACGGACCGAGGCGCCGCGGTTGGAGACGCCGTAGCTGTACTTGTCCCACGGGGCGGTCTCGTGCAGACCGGTCAGGCGGTCGTCGATGCCGGCGCCGTAGTTCTTGACGTGGTCGAGCGGCTTGGAGCCCTCGCCGAGCGACTCGCACGCGGTGATGATCGCGTCGTAGCCCTCGCGCATCGCCTTCGTGGAGAAGTTGGTGTGCGCGCCGGCGCCGTTCCAGTCGCCCTTGACCGGCTTGGGGTCGAGGGTGGCGGAGACACCGAAGTCCTCGGCGGTGCGGTACAGCAGCCAGCGGGCGATCCACAGCTGGTCGGAGACCTCCAGCGGCGACAGCGGGCCGACCTGGAACTCCCACTGGCCCGGCATGACCTCGGCGTTGATGCCGGAGATGCCCAGGCCCGCCTTCAGGCAGTTCTCGAGGTGGGCCTCGACGACGTCACGGCCGAAGATCTCGTCCGAGCCGACACCGCAGTAGTAGCCGCCCTGCGGGGCCGGGAAGCCGCCCTTCGGGAAGCCGAGCGGGTAGCCGTCCTTGAAGAAGGTGTACTCCTGCTCGATGCCGAAGATCGGCTCCTGCGAGGCGAACTTCTCCTCGACCTCGCGCAGTGCGGCGCGCGTGTTGGACGGGTGCGGCGTGAAGTCGATGTTGAGGACCTCGCACAGGACCAGGACGTCGTCACCGCCGCGGATCGGGTCCGGGCAGGAGAAGACCGGCTTGAGGACGCAGTCCGACGCGTGGCCCTCGGCCTGGTTCGTGCTGGATCCGTCGAAGCCCCAGATGGGCAGCTCGGCACCGTCCGCCAGGATCTTCGTCTTGGAACGAAGCTTGGCCGTCGGCTCGGTGCCGTCGATCCAGATGTACTCAGCCTTGAACGTCACGGGCCACATCCTCATTCATGCGGGTCTTCTACGGCGCAGGCATCTCGGGTTGCGGGTGCTGCGGTGTTAATCGGCAGCCTGTCAACCAGCGATTTCCCGGTCGTTGCCCGATTGTGAACCCCGTGTTACCGGGTTCATCTGTGATCTGTGCGGTGCGGTGAGTCACCTCGCGACGGTGTATGCGCCTGCTGTGAGCCGGATCGGCCGGAGCCGCCGACCGCTCGTATGCGATGGGCGGCGGTCCGTACCGGCCAGTCCGTACGGCAGCCGTACGGCTTGCCTGAAAGGCGACTTGTTCGGGCGAACCGGACGGCTCGGCGCGCCGGCCGTCGGCGAACTTCTGGTTGTCGGCGAGCGCCGTGGCGCAACTAGCGGGACAGCGCGTCCCGTACCGCCTCCTCGGTCCGCGCCACCACCGCCGTACCGTCGTCGGCCGTGATGATCGGGCGCTGGATGAGCTTCGGGTGCTCCGCCAGCGCCTTGATCCACTGGTCGCGGCCGGACGCGTCCCGCGGCCAGGCCTCGCGGTCCTTGAGGTTCAGCTCCTTGGCGATCTCCTCCGTGGTGCGGGTGATGTCCCAGGGCTCGAGGCCGAGCCGGCCGAGCACCTCGCGGATCTCGTCCTCGGTCGGTACGTCCTCGAGGTAGCGGCGCACCGTGTAGTCGGCACCCTCCGCGTCGAGCAGCGTGAGCGCGCTGCGGCACTTCGAACAGGCCGGATTGATCCAGATCTCCATGCCGCACACGGTACGCGAGCCTCATCGGCACCTCCCGAAACAGCGTCCGGACGGCCCGTCAAATCCCGTCTGGCCAGCGGCTTTTGTCAGTGCCGACCAGTAGAATTGAAGAAGTGTTCGAGGGTGCCCGCCAGGGGCCCCGACCGCGACAGGAGGATGCCCGTGCCCGCTGCCGCACTCATGCAGACGACCCTGCCGATCGACCTTCCGTACGTCCCGCTCCAGAGGAAGAAGCTGCCCGCCGGACGCCCGCGGGAGTGGTACATCACGCACAACCGCCGGCTGAAGGCCATGCGCCTCGCCATCGCCCTGCTCGACGCGGGCGTCTACCTGCCCAACCAGGCGCACAACCAGAGGATCCGGAGCACGGCGCAGCTCATCGGAATCCACCCGCCGTCGGACACCACGTGCCACATGGTGCGTGCGCTGATGCGGTACAGCCGCTGATCCACCGGTGTCCGTCGTCGATGCGCCGGTGATCCGGCCTTGACGCACCGCCCGACAAGGTCCCGTGCCCCCGGAGCGTGAGCTCGCGAGGGGGTGCGGGACCTGCCGCGTCACGGCCTGTGATCTCCCGGCGATGGGCCTAGCCTGGGAGAATGCCTGGGACGCATGGGGACGGCCTGGTCACCCTGTTCCTCTGCGGCGACGTGATGCTCGGTCGCGGCGTCGACCAGATCCTTCCGTATCCCGGAGACCCCGTGCTGCGGGAGAGCTACATCCGTGACGCCCGCGCCTATGTCGAGCTGGCGGTGGAGCAGAACGGTCCGATTCCCGGCCCTGTCGACTTCTCCTGGCCCTGGGGCGACGCCCTTACGGTGCTCGAAGAGGCCGCTCCGGACGTCCGGTTGGTCAATCTGGAGACCAGCGTCACGCGGGACGGCACGTTCGCCCCCGGCAAGGGCGTCCACTACCGGATGAGCCCGGAGAACCTGCCCTGCCTGGCCGCCGCCCGCCCCGACGTGTGCGCCTTGGCCAACAACCACGTACTGGACTTCGGACGCCGCGGTCTGGAGGAGACGCTCACCGGCCTCGCGGGCGCGGCGCTGCTGACGGCCGGTGCCGGGCGGGACGCGGGAGAGGCCCGGCGGCCCGCCGTCGTCCCGCTGGCCGGGGGCGGCCGCGCCCTGGTCTTCTCCTTCGGTATGCCGTCCAGCGGCATCCCGCGGAGCTGGGCCGCGGGCGAGGGCAGATCCGGCGTGGACCTGGTGGCCGAGCCGTCGGAGGCCGCCGCGGACGCCATCACCAGCCGCGTGCGGCAGATCAAGCGACCCGGGGACATCGCGGTCGCCTCGGTCCACTGGGGTCCCAACTGGGGCTACGAGGTCTCGGCCGGCGAAGCGCGCTTCGCGCACGCGCTCGTCGACGGCGGTGTCGACCTCGTGCACGGGCACTCGTCCCATCACCCGCGCCCGCTGGAGATGTACCGCGGGAAGCTCGTTCTCTACGGCTGCGGCGACTTCGTCGACGACTACGAGGGCATCAGCGGCTACGAGCGCTACCGGGACGACCTGCGCCTGCTCTTCCTGATCTCGCTGGAGCGGGCGACCGGCAGGCCCGCGACCGTGCGGATGGTGCCCCTGCAGGCCCGGCGGATGCGGCTGCAGCACGCTTCGGGCAAGGACTCGGAGTGGCTGCGGGCGGTACTCGACCGGATCAGTGAGGAGTTCGGCCTGCGTGTGGACCGTGAGCCGGACGGGACGCTCACGCTTCGGTGGTAGGCGGCCACGTTCCGTGCGTACGCCCTGTCTCAAGCCGCCCGTCCGCCGCCCAGGAACCTGCGCAGCCGCCCCAGCGGCCAGGTGTTGATCACGTCGTCCTTGGTGAGCCAGCCGCGCTGTGCCGTACCGACCCCGTAGCGCAGGAACGCCAGGTGGAGGACGGAGTGCGCGTCGGTGTCGATCACGAACTTCGCGCCGTACTCCTTGGCGCGCAGGATGTCCTCGTCGCACAGGTCCAGGCGGTCGGGCTGGGAGTTGACCTCCAGCGCGGTGCCGGTGCGGGCGCAGGTGGCGAACACCTCGTCGAGGTCCGCGTCGATGCCGGGGCGTTTGCCGATCAGCCGCGTCGTCGGGTGGCCGATGACGTTGACGTGCGGGTTCTCGCAGGCGCGCACGAGGCGGCGGGTCATGTCCTTCCGGCTCAGATTGAAGTGCGAGTGCACCGAGGCCACGCAGAGGTCGAAACCCGCGAGGAAGTCGTCGGGCCAGTCCAGTTCGCCCTCGGGGCCGATGTTGAGCTCGGTGCCGTGCAGCAGCCGCATGCGGTGGTGCTTTCCGTCGAGCTGCCGCACCTGCTCGCGCTGGGCGAGGATCTTCTCGTCGGTCATCCGCTGCATGTACAGGTTGGGGGCGTGGTCGGTGATCGCGTAGTACGCGTAGCCGCGCCCGGCGGCGGCCTCGACCATCTCCTCCAGCGGGGCGAGGCCGTCGGTGAGGTCGGTGTGGGTGTGCAGGTCACCGCGGATGTCCTGCTCCGTCACCAGCTCGGGCAGCTCGCCGCGCAGCCCCGCCTGGACCTCGCCCCGGTCCTCGCGCAGCGTGGGCGGGATCCACGGCAGGCCGAGCCTCGCGTACACGTCCTCCTCGGACCGGGAGGCGACGCTCTTGCCGCTCTCCGTCTCGAACAGGCCGTACTCGGAGAGCTTCAGCCCCTGGCGGACGGCGATCGTACGGGTGCGGATGTTGTGCGCCTTGGAGCCGGTGAAGTACTGCAGACCGGCGCCCCACGAGTCGGGCGGCAGCACCCGCAGATCGATCTGGAGCCCCTTCGTGGTGCGGATCGAGGTCTTCTTCTCGCCGTGGGCGATGACCTCGGCGGTGGACGGAAGCTCGCTGAGCGCGGCCATGAACGGCGCCGAACGACCGGCGGCCACAAGGATGTCGATGTCGCCGATGGTCTCCTTCATCCGGCGCAGGGAGCCCGCGTAGGTGCAGCTCTGGCAGCCGGTCACCTGGGAGAGCTGGGCCACGACCTCCTCGGCCTGCTCCATCGCCATGCTCAGCAGGATGCGGTCGCCCGCCTGCTGCAGCAGGGCGATGCCGTGCAGGATGTTCTGCTCGGTCTTCTCGCCGAAGCCCTTCAGATCGCGCAGCTTCTCGGCCTGGATGGCGTCGGCCAGCTCTCCGACGGACGCAATGTGCAGGTCCTCGTAGAGCGCCATGGCCTTCTTGGGGCCGAGCGTCGGGATCGTGATGAGCTCCCGTACCCCGGCGGGGATCTTGGCCCGGGTCTCCTCCACCGCCGTGATCCGGCCCGTGCGGAAGTACTCGACGACCTTCTCGGCGATCGACTTGCCGACTCCGGGGATGTCGCGCAGCGCGGCGGCGTCCAGCTGGGAGGCATCTCTCGGATGCCCGCCGATCGCACGGGCCGCCTTCTCGTAGACGCGTGCCTTGAACGCGTCTCCGTGGGTGATCGCGATGAGGTCCGCGTACTCCTTGAGGAGCGCCTCGACCTCTTCGTTGGGCCGGGCCACGTATCCAGTCTAGGAGCGGCGACGGCGGCAAGCCGTTTGGCGGGAACTGACGTTCGGTGTGGGGCAGGACGCAGGAAGTCTGGACATCAGCCGCCGAATTTTGGCACCGTGAGGGCCACCGGCCCAGCAATCGAACAAGTGGCCGATATGTCTTCGGGGGTTCCTCCATGCCGTCCGCACGCCTCGAACCGGACGCCGCCGCCTTCTACGCCACCCAGAGCGCGTTCTCCGATCCAGGTGACCTCGCCCCGCTCTACGCCGACCTGCCGACCGATCCCGCGCAGCTCGCCCGTATCGCCCGTGACCTGCTGGTCCACCGCGTTGAGGGCGAGCTCTACCGCTACGACATCCCGCAGGACCGCCTGCACAACGACGCCGAGACCCGCTACATCGACGACATCCTCCGCATCATCACCGAGCGGAACGGCGCCCCGCTGACGCAGCGCCGCGAGCTCGGCGACCGCTTCGTCGGCATCTGCCGCGACTTCTCCCTGCTGCACTGCTCGTTCCTGCGGCACGCGGGGATTCCGGCACGCATCAGGTCCGGGTTCGCCGACTACTTCGGCTCGGACGGCTTCCACTTCGACCATGTGGTCACCGAGTACTGGGACGACGAACGGGGCTGGCTGCTCGCCGACGCGGAACTCGCCGACGCGCTGGTCATCGACGCCCACAACATCGACTTCGATCCCATGGACGTGCCCCGCGACCGCTTCCTGGTCGCGGGCGCGGCATGGCGGTCGATTCGCGCGGGCGAAGCGGACCCGAAGACCTTCGGACTCCCCCTTCCGGACGGGCCGCTGGTGGGGGAGTGGTTCGTGGCGGGCAACATCCGGCTCGACCTGGCGGCGCTGAGCAAGGTCGAGACGCTGCTGTGGGATGTGTGGGGCACGGGAGCCGGCGGCGACGGGGACATGACGGACGAGATCAGGGAGCTGTACGACCAGGCCGCCCTGGTGACGTACGACCACGCGCCCTTCGGCACGGTACGGAAGCTGTTCACGGAGAACGACGGGCTGCGGACGCCCAGGACGGTGCTGTCGCTCGCCCCGTTCAACGGGCCCAGCGAGGTGACGCTGAGAGGACAGGGCGTCGGCGTCCAGGGTTGACGCGCTGCCCGCCGCCGGGGACGCGGGTCTCGGTCCCCGGCGGCGGGCAACGGCCTGGCGCACCAGCCCCTACGAGGCGGCACGCCTCAGCAACGTGTACGCCGTCACCGGGTCCCCGGCGAGCAACGCATGGTCGGCGTCCGCGATGAGCCGGGCCCAGTCGCCGGGGGCGCCGCCGGCCACCACGCTGGCCTGTGCCGCGTCACGGGCGCCGGAGACGATCTCGTCGACCAGTCCCACATCGCCCTTGGAGCGGGCGGAGTCCAGCGCCGCCCGGCTCGCGACCTTGCCGCCCCCGGCCTTGGCCTGGGTCCGCAGCCCCCAGCCGAAGGGATAGAGCGGCCGGTACTCGTCGTCACCCACGTTGACGGGCACCTGGTCGGCGCTCCTCGGCCAGCTCACCGGCAGCCGCCCGGTGAAGGGCCGCTTGCCGAACAGCACGTCCGCGACGCCCGCCCCCTCGCTGCCGGGCAGCCAGGAGGCGACGAGCGCGTCGATCTTGCCCAGCTGGTCCGTGATGATCTGCGGCCGGCCTGACACCACCAGCACGACGCACTTCTCCACGGCCGAGCAGACCTTGTCCACGACCGCCTTGTCCTGGGCCTGGAGCGACAGCGACTTCGACTCCTGCTGCGGGGTGCTGCACCACCCGCACTCCGGCCCGCCGACATCGCCGTATCCCTCGGCGTACGGAGTCTCGCCGACCACGACGACACCGACATCGGACCCGGCGGTGGGCGCGGAGGCGTCCTCGCTGTAGGTGACGGCGGCGCCCGGGGCGACCTGCCGTATCCCGTCCAGGATCGACGTGCCGGTCACACCGTCGCCCGACACCCCCTGCCAGGTGCTGGTCCAGCCGCCGGCCTGGTTCCCGACGTCGTCGGCGTTGCGCCCGGCCACGTAGATCCTCGACTTCGGGCTGAGGGGCAGCAGATCGCCGCTGTTCTTCAGCAGCACCTGCGACTTGGCGACCGCCTCACGGGCCACGGCGCGGTGCTCGGCGCTGCCCACCTCGTCGGCCTTGCCGGCCGAGGCGTAGGGGTGCTCGAACAGGCCGAGGGCGAACTTCTCCCGCAGGATGCGTGAGACCGCGTCGTCGATCCGCGCCCGGCTGACCCGGCCCGCCTCGACCTCGCCGAGCAGCAACTGCTCGAACTCCGGAGCCGTGTAGGGCTCCATGAACATGTCCACGCCCGCATTGACGGCCGTACGGACCTTGTAGGCGGTCAGACCGGTGTTGGACGGGTCGGACGGGTCGGGGATCTGGTGGATGCCCTCCCAGTCGGAGACGACGAAGCCCTTGAATCCCGTCTTCTGCTTCAGCACGCCGGTGAGGAGTTCCTTGCTGGCGTGCATCTTCACCGGGTTGCCGATGCCGTCCTCGGTCCAGTCCACGCTGGAGAAGGACGGCATGACGGAGCCCACCTCGTACGTCCTGACGGCGGGCCCGTACGGGGCGAGGTCGACGCTGTTGAAGTGCTCCCGGCTGGTGACCGTGACGCCTTGGTCGATCGTGTATTTCTGCTCGTACGAGGGCTTGCTCTCGTTCGCGGCGGCGGTGGCGGAGTCGTACGTCGTGTCGCCGTCCCCGGCGAAGTGCTTGGCCGTGGCGAGCACACGGTCGGAGCCGATGTGGTCGGGCGTCGGGCCCTGCAGGCCCTCGATCCCGGTCTCCATGGTCTTCACCAGAGCCGGATCCTCGCCGAAGCTCTCATAGCTGCGGCCCCACCGCTCGTCCCGGGTGACGCACAGGCACGGCGCGAAGTCCCAGGGGATGCCGGTGGCCCGCAACTCAGCCGCGGTCACCTCGCCTTCCTCTTCTGCGAGTTGCGGGTCACGGGTGGCGCCCATGCCGATGTTGTGCGGGAAGAGGGTGGCGCCGGTGACGTTGCCGTGGCCGTGCACCGCGTCGATCCCGTAGATGACCGGGATCCCCAGCCGGGTGCCGAGCGCCTGTTCCTGGAACTCGTTGACCATCTCGACCCAGGCGGCCGGGGTGTTCTCCGCCGGTGTGGAGCCGCCGCCGGACAGCACCGAGCCGAGGCCCCACTCGGCGATCCGCGCCGGGTCGTCGGTGACGGCGGCCCGCTCGGCCTGAGTCATCTGGCCGATCTTCTCTTCCAACGTCATCCGTGCGAGCAGGTCGGCGACGCGCTTCTCGACGGGCTTCGCCGGGTCGAGGTAGGCGGGGCGGGACACCTCCCGCCCGCCCGATGCGGCCTGCGCCCCCGGGGCGACGGCGAGGCCGGCGGCTAACGCCGCGAAGGCGCTCAGCGCGGCGGCGGCGCGTCTGGACCGCCGCCACCCCCGGCGTTGACTTGGTGTCAGATTCGATGAACCGGGCGTACCAGAAGCAGACATGTCCGTCCCTGTGAGTGAGCGGCTCGTGCACTGGAATCGCAAGGTGAACGTCATTCAGCGTGAGGCTAGAGTTTCATTCTGTGACGGACAGGTGTCAATGAGCCGGTGAAGACGGCGACTTACGCTCTCCCACCGGTCCGACCGGTCCGGCCGGTCCCGCGACCCCCCGACGACCGCCGTCGAGCTGGTCGGCGAGGCACGCGAGATAGAGGGCCATGGTGGTCCGGTGTTCGCGCAGGGAGCGGCCGGTGATCTCCTCGATCTTGTTCATGCGGTAGACGACCGTGTTGCGGTGGATGTGCAGGGCCGCCGACGCCCGTACGAGATTGAACCCGCTCTCGCACCAGGCGATGACCGTGTCGCGGAGCACCGGCCAGTCGGACTGGGCACGCAGACCCGCCGCGGTCAGCTCCAGCAGGCGCCGGCGGGCGGGGTGGCCGACGCCGGCGAGGACCTGGTGGACCCGCAGATCGGTGATGAGGTGCACGGAGGTTGCCGCCGCCTGGCCGCGACAGCTGCCGCTGACCCGGGCGCCGAGACGGAGCGCGTCGCAGGCGTCCTGGTAGGAGTCCCGCAGGCCGCCGACGGAGGTGGCCGGTTCGCCGATGCCCGCGCGGGCGGTCAGGCCGTCCTGGGCGGCGATGAGGTCGGTGACCCGGCGGCAGTCGGCCACCAGGCCCGCCACCGCTTCCCCCGGCTGCCGGGCGGGAAACCGGTGCAGCACGCCGATCCAGCCGGGAGCCGTGCTCGCGACGATGTCCTGGGGGTCGGCGAACACCTCGCGCACGGTGCGGAGCAGCTCCGAGCGGATCAGCGCCATGTCCCGGGTCGGGCCGGCCGGCGATGGGGCGATACGAGCAGGGGCGGCCTGGGCGGGGCCGGCCTCTGCAGAACCACCTTGTCGCGCGTCCCCGCCCGCATCGGGCACGGTCACCTCCAAGGCCACCGCGACCCGCTGCAGACGCAGATCGAAGCCCAGCTCCGCGGCCCGGAACAGCAGGAAGTCGCCCTCCACGACCTGCGGGTCGTACGAGGCGATGTCGGCGAGCAGCTTCTCGGCCGCCCGCTCCGCCAGGAGCCGGGAGCGCAGCATCACCGACTCGCGGAGCAGGATCTCCGTCTGGCGCTTCACCAGCAGCCCGAAGCGGCGCACCTGGGCCGGCGTACCCGTGATGCCCACCGTCCCCACCGCCTGCCCGTCCGTGACCAGCGGGAGCGTCACCCCAGGGCGTACCCCCCTGAGCTGCTGGGCCTGCGACGCGTTGTGCGTCGCGGGCTCCTGAGTGCGTATCACCTCGACGGACGCCTCGTGGAAGGACCCGACCCGGCTGGTGTCGCCGCTGCCGATGACCACGCCGTCCGCATCGGTGATCAGCACGTTGAAACCGATGACCGCGGAGGTGTCCCCGGCGATCTCCTGGGCGAGTGACGGGCTCAGCGCGAGTGACGGGCTCTGCATGGGCGTTTCTCCCGTCGAGGGGGCACCGAGTGGGACGCACCGTACAGCGGACGGCGCTTTCTCGGCCACAGATTCGTACGAAGTGACCGATGACGGGCGGATGGTCCGTCTCTACCGTTTGGGCACCGGCACAGCCCGCCGCCGGCACAGCGCGGTGACCGGCGGGTCCCTCGGCCCGTGAGCGGGTTTTCTCCAGCCCCGACAGCGGGTTCCCCCGCCCCGATACGGAAGGCCCAAGCCGATGACCCGTGTGCGTTCGCTCATCGCGGCCTTGTCCGCGATGCTCCTCCTCCCGGCGGCCGCCGCCTGCAGTTCGGGCGGCGGCGGCGACCCGAAGAACGTGTCCGCCAAGACCGCCGCGCTGGGCACGCTCACGCCGGGTGTGCTGAAGGTGGCCGTACAGCCGTACGCGCCCTACACCAGCGTCCAGGGCGACAAGATCGTCGGCCTGGACGGCGAGATCCTCAAGTACGCGGCCGACAAGCTGGGCCTGCGGATCGAGCCGCAGGTGACGGACTTCGCGGGCATGCTCGCCGGCGTGCAGTCCCGCCGCGTCGACATCACCATCGGCGGTGTCGCCTGGAGCGCCGACCGGCAGAAACAGGGGCTGTTCACCGATCCGCCCTACTACTCGCCGCCCGCGATGGCCGTCCGTTCCGGCAAGACGTACAAGACCGTCGACGATCTGAAGGGCCTGCAGCTGGGCACCGTCGAGGGCTACGTCTGGGTCAAGTCGATCCAGGCCGTGCCCGGCGCCGAGCTGCACGCCTACCCCGACGCCAACGGCGTCTTCGACGACCTCGGGGCGGGCCGCATCGACGTCGGCTTCCTGGACCCGCTGATCATCATCGCGGCGCAGAAGGAACGCCCGGACCTGAAGATCAAGACCGAGTACC
Organism: Streptomyces sp. NPDC002577; assembly: GCF_053594815.1. NCBI lineage: Bacteria > Bacillati > Actinomycetota > Actinomycetes > Kitasatosporales > Streptomycetaceae > Streptomyces > Streptomyces sp. NPDC002577. The sequence continues at coordinate 282,888 of NZ_JBSFWK010000001.1, forward strand.
TGACGACTCCGACCGCCGCGGAGGTCAAGGCCAAGCCCGCCTACCAGTACTTCCAGCCGTACCAGACGGGCTTCTACCTGCCCAAGAAGGCCACCAGGCTGGAGAAGGCCATCTCCGCGCAGATCGACGCCATGTACGCGAACGGCGAGATGGCGAAGCTCGTCAAGAAGTACGGCGGCGATCCGGAGCAGTTCCTGAAGCCCGCCGCCGATGTCGCCACCGCCCGCAGGGGCGTGGACCGGCCCGAGAACTGGACGCCGCCGTCCATCGCGAAGTGAGGTCGTGACATGTCAGGGCTCTTCCAAGTCCCCTGGTCCGACTACCGGCCGGACCTGATCGACGCCCTCGGCCGCACCCTCGCCTACACGGTCGTGAGCTTCGCCGGCGCGGTGGTCCTCGGCCTCGCCGTGGCGCTGCTGCGGCTGAGCAGGAACTGGCCGGCGCGCGCGATCGCCGCCGTCTACACCGAGGTGTTCAAGAACGTCCCGCTCCTCGCCATCATCTTCCTCACCTACTTCGGCCTGGCCTCGGCCGGCCTCCGGCTGGACGTGTTCACGGCCGGCTGCCTCAGCCTGGTCGTCTTCTACGCTGCCTACCTGTCCGAGATCTTCCGCTCCGCGATCAGCGGCGTGCACGCCGGGCAGACGGAGGCGGGCGAGGCGCTCGGCCTCGGCAGGACGGGCATCTTCGGCCACGTCGTCCTGCCGCAGGCCCTCAGGCTGGCGCTACCCGGCACCAACACCATGCTGGTCGACCTGCTGAAATCCACCTCACTGCTCGTCACCGTCTCGGCCGCCGAGCTCATGAGCGAGGGCCGGCTGATCACGTCGGCCACGTTCCGCGCCCTCGAGGTGTACCTCGTCATCTCCGCCGTCTACTTCGCCCTCTGCTACCCCCTGTCCCAACTCCTGCTGCTCCTCGAACGGAAGGTACGAGCGGGAGTCCCCCTGTCCCCATGGCGACGACGGCGGCTGCGGGCGGCCCGCGCCCTGCTCGCCGCCGAGCCCACTGCAGTCGCCGACCTGAAGGAGGCGTCGGCATGACCGAACCGGTCATCGCATCGAAGGCCATGGCGCAGGCGTCCCCGGAGGCCGTCGTACGGATCACCGGGCTGAGCAAGTCCTTCGACGGACGGCTCGTGCTGGACGACGTACACCTGAAGGTGCACCGCGGGCGGATCGTCAGCATCATCGGGCAGAGCGGCGGCGGGAAGTCGACCCTGATGCGCTGCGTCAACCTGCTGGAACGGCCCGACCGGGGCACGGTCGAGATCGCCGGCGAGGTGGTGCACAGCGGCGCCCGCACGGTCTGCCGCGACCTGCCCCGGCTGCGCCGCACCGTCGGCATGGTCTTTCAGCGGTTCAACCTCTTCCCGCACCTCACGGCCGTCGAGAACGTCGCACTGGCCCAGCGCAAGGCCGGCGTCCCCGAACAGGAGGCGCTGGAGCGGGCCGTCGCGCTGCTGCGCCGCGTCGGCGTCGCCCACCGCGCCCTCGCCCAGCCCGACCAGCTCTCCGGCGGCGAACAGCAACGTGTCGCCATCGCCAGGGCCCTCGCCCTGAGGCCCGAGGTGCTCCTGTTCGACGAGCCCACCTCGTCTCTGGACCCGGAGGCCACCCGGGAGGTACTGAGCGTGATGCGCGAACTCGCCGCGGACGGCATGACGATGCTGCTCGTCACCCATGAACTGCCGTTCGCCCGCGAGGTGTCCGACCACGTCGTCTTCGTCGACGGCGGCCGGATCGTGGAGGAGGGCAGCCCGGACGAGGTCCTGGGCAGCCCGGGTCAGGCCCGGACACGGGAGTTCCTCGCGTCGTACGGATCCACGTCATGACCCAGGAGAGCGGGGAGACGACAGCTTTGGGCAGCGGTCCGGTTGTGGTCGTCGGAGGCGGCGTGGTCGGCCTGTGCACGGCGTACTACCTTGCCGCGTCCGGCGTATCCGTGGAGGTCGTGGAACGACGCGCCGTGGGATCGGGGGCATCCCGGGGCAATGCAGGATGGGTGTGCCTGAGCCACTCGACCCCCGTCCCGGCCCCGGGAGTCATCCGCTACGCCCTGCGCTCGCTGGGCCGCCCTGATTCGCCTCTCTACCTCCGGCCCCTGCCGGACCCGGCGTTCGTACGCTGGCTGTGGCGGTTCTGGCGCAGCAGCACGCCGTCCGCGTTCCGGCGCGGCTACGCGGCGATCGCCGAACTCAACCGCGGCACCTTCGAGTTGTTCGACGGCCTGCACGAGGCGGGGATCGCCACGACGCTGCACCGCCCCGGCATGGTGCACGCGTTCCTGTCGCCGGCCGAAGCACGCCACCACCTGGCGCTCCAGCGCGAGATGGCGGACGGCCGCTACGAGCTGCCGGACGACGTCACCACGGGCCCCGGGGCGCACCGGCTGGACGCCGCGCTGTCACCGGGGATACGGGCCGCCTACCTCGTCCGCGGGGAAGGCGTGGTCGACCCGGAGGCGTTCGCGCGCGCCCTGGGCGAGGCGCTCACGGCCTCCGGCGTGAAGATCCACGAGAACGCGGAGGCGACCGGTTTCCGCACCCACGGAGACCGGGTCACGGCACTGCGCACCGCACAAGGCGACATCCCCTGCTCCGCCGTCGTCATCGCAGCCGGAATGCGCTCCCCGCACCTCCTGTACGACCTGGGCCACCGCCTGCCCCTCCAGGCGGGCAAGGGCTACAGCTTCTCCGTGGACCTCGACCCGGCACCCGGGCACACCCTGTACTTCGGCGAGCGCAGGGCCGTCGCCTCACCGATCGGCGGCACCACCCGGATCGCCGGCACGATGGAACTGAGCGGCAACAACAACCGCCTCGACTGGCGCCGCATCGTCGCCGTCGCCCGCGCGAGCCGCCACTACCTGGGCCACTGGTTCGACGACCCCGACGACCTCGTCACCCTGATCCGCGACCCCTGGGTAGGCGGCCGCCCCTTCCTCCCGGACGGCCTCCCCCTCATCGACCGCGTCCCCGGCCACACCAACGCCTACGCGGCCACGGGCCACGGCATGCTCGGCGTCACGCTGGGCCCGGTCACCGGCCGGGGGCTCGCCGACTACATCCTCACGGGGAGGCGGCCCGATGGCCTGGCACCGTTCCGTTTCGACCGGCTGCGCGGCTGAAGTGCAAAAGCCGTGGGCCGCGCCCCTCCCGGAGGAGGGGCGCGGCCCACGGCCTTTCGATCGGCTCAGGAGCGCGGAAACCCGCTCTGACCTGCGGCGATCTTAGATGTCGAAGTACAGCTCGAACTCGTGCGGGTGCGGCCGCAGCTGGATCGGGGCGATCTCGTTGGCGCGCTTGTAGTCGATCCAGGTCTCGATCAGGTCGGAGGTGAAGACACCGCCGGCCTGCAGGTACTCGTTGTCCTCCTCGAGCGCGTCGAGGACGGCGGGCAGCGAGGTCGGGACCTGCGGGACGCCCGCGTGCTCCTCGGGAGCGAGCTCGTAGAGGTCCTTGTCGATCGGCTCGGCCGGCTCGATCTTGTTCTTGACGCCGTCGAGGCCCGCGAGGAGCAGCGCCGAGAACGCCAGGTACGGGTTCGAGGACGGGTCCGGGGCGCGGAACTCGACGCGCTTGGCCTTCGGGTTCGAGCCCGTGATCGGGATACGCATGGCCGCGGAGCGGTTGCGCTGCGAGTAGACCAGGTTGACCGGGGCCTCGAAGCCGGGGACCAGGCGGTGGTACGAGTTCACCGTCGGGTTGGTGAAGGCCAGCAGCGACGGGGCGTGCTTCAGGATGCCGCCGATGTAGTAGCGGGCGGTGTCCGAGAGGCCCGCGTAGCCCTGCTCGTCGTAGAACAGCGGCTCGCCGCCGTTCCACAGGGACTGGTGGACGTGCATGCCCGAGCCGTTGTCACCGAAGATCGGCTTCGGCATGAAGGTCGCGGTCTTGCCGTTGCGCCAGGCGACGTTCTTCACGATGTACTTGAAGAGCATCAGGTCGTCGGCCGCGGCCAGCAGCGTGTTGAACTTGTAGTTGATCTCGGCCTGGCCGGCGGTGCCCACCTCGTGGTGCTGGCGCTCGACCTGCAGGCCGGCCTTGTTCAGCTCGAGGGAGATCTCGGCGCGCAGGTCGGCGAAGTGGTCGACCGGCGGGGCCGGGAAGTAACCGCCCTTGTAGCGGACCTTGTAACCACGGTTGTCCTCGAGGGCGCCGGTGTTCCAGGCGCCGGCCTCGGAGTCGATGTGGTAGAAGGCCTGGTTCGACTCGGTGGCGAAGCGCACGGAGTCGAAGACGTAGAACTCGGCCTCGGGGCCGAAGTACGCGGTGTCGGCGATGCCGGTCGACGCGAGGTAGGCCTCGGCCTTCTTCGCCACGTTGCGCGGGTCACGGCTGTACTGCTCGCCCGTGATCGGGTCGTGGATGAAGAAGTTGATGTTGAGGTGCTTGTCCTTGCGGAACGGGTCCAGGCGAGCGGTGGACAGGTCCGCGCGCAGCGCCATGTCCGACTCGTGGATGGCCTGGAAGCCGCGGATCGACGAGCCGTCGAACGCAAGCTCCTCGGTGGGGTCGAACGCCTCCGCCGGCACCGTGAAGTGCTGCATCACGCCCGGAAGGTCGCAGAACCGGACGTCGATGAACTTGACGTCCTCGTCTGCGATGAACTTCTTTGCCTCGTCGGCGTTCTGGAACATCCAGCTCCTCCTATCCCGGCCCGGACAGGGGACGCGGGGGTTGTAGCTCGGTCGTGGGCCAGTGCGGTGGCACACGCTGCACCCGACCATAGGGAGGTCGAGTTTCTCTGGCGTGACCCATTTGTTTCGTCGAAGTTAACCGCCCCTGTCGTCTCCTCCCTCTCTACCACCCCGGCAGCCGGAGCGCATATAGGGGCGCAGTACCGTGGACGGGTGAACAACAGGGAAGTAATCGGATCGTGGCTCTCGGGACCGCGCCAGGCGGCCGAGGACATGGGCGTCGACTTCGGCTACCGGGGTGAGCAGCTCGGTCTGCCGAAGCAGGGGCCGGGCTCGGTGGCGCCGCTCGGCCGGCGTGTCGGCGCGATCGTCGTCGACTGGGGGCTGTGCGTGCTGATTGCATCCAGTCTGATCACTGGCAGCTATGACCAGTCCACCAGCTCCTGGGCCCTGCTGATCCTCTTCGTACTGAACGTGCTCACCCTCGGCACTCTGGGCTTCACACCGGGTAAGCGTTTCTTCCGGCTGCGCGTCGTGGGCGTGGACGGCGGCCGGCTGGGCGTCGGGCGGGTCCTGGCGCGCAGCGTCCTGCTGTGCCTGGCGATCCCCGCCCTGATCTGGGACCGCGACAGCCGCGGCCTGCACGACCGCCTGGCCCGCGCGGTCCAGGTCCGGTTCTGAGACTCACCCGACGAGGCTTCTGAGGCTCACCCCGCCCCGACGAAGCCGCGCCCGGCCCGGTACGACGACGGGGCGCCCGGAACCGAGTGGTTCCGGGCGCCCCGTCGTCGTAGTGGGAACGGCGGCAGTGTCAGCGCGCCTTCGGGCCGCCGCGCGGCATCCGCATGCCCTTGGGCATGGGGCCCTTCGGCAGCGGCATGTTGCTCATCAGGTCGCCCATCGCGCGCAGCCGGTCGTTCGTCGTGGTGACCTGCGGGCCGGTGAGGACGCGCGGGAACTTCAGCAGTGTCGTGCGGAGCTTCTTCAGCTCGACCTGGCCCTCGCCGGTACCCACGATCACGTCGTGCACCGGCACGTCCGCGACGATGCGGGCCATCTTCTTCTTCTCGGCGGCCAGGAGGCTCTTCACACGGTTCGGGTTGCCCTCGGCGACCAGGACGATGCCGGCCTTGCCGACGGCCCGGTGCACGACGTCCTGGCTGCGGTTCATGGCCACCGCCGGGGTCGTCGTCCAGCCGCGTCCGATGTTGTCCAGCACCGCGGCGGCCGCGCCCGGCTGGCCCTCCATCTGCCCGAAGGCGGCACGCTCGGCCCGGCGTCCGAAGACGATCGCTGTCGCCAGGAAGGCGAGCAGGAAGCCCAGGATGCCGAGATAGATGGGATGACCGATCAGGAAGCCGATCGCGAGGAAGACACCGAAGGTGACGATTCCCACAGCCGCGAGAACAAGACCGATCTTCTTGTCGGCCTTGCGGGTCATCTTGTAGGTCAGGGCGATCTGCTTGAGTCGCCCGGGGTTCGCAGCGTCCGCTGCAGTTTCCTTCCTCGCCATGTCCTGAAGTCTACGTGGCCCAGGAAGTGCCTACGACGTGCGGGCTGCCACGGCCTCATCGAGCACGCGCTGGGCCTCGACCCGGTCCTTGGCCCGGCGCCGGTCCTCGAGCACCGAGGTCCAGGCGTTGCGGCGGGCGGTGCGCTGTCCGCCGCTCATGAGCAGCGACTCGACGGCGCGCAGAGCACCGGTGAACGACGGAATGGCGGTGGCGCGTAGGGGCGCGGCCTGCATGATGTGGATCCCCCTCGGTAGCGGCGTGGAAGCGAGTGCTGAGGGCCCGGGTGCACGGGCGACGGGTTGTGCGGTGCACGTTGTGTAGACCCAGAGTCACTGATTGGTGTTACCAGGGCATGACCGACCGGTCAAACACGAATGAAACCCGGATGCGTTGGGGTGAAACGCCGACGCGGCCCCGGTTGTGCCCCTCATCTGCGGGGACTCCCGGGACCGCGTCGAATCGGCCGCTACCGGCCGGTAGTTTCTTGTGCTCAGATTCACACAGTCAGCCTGATCCAGTGTCAGGCGACCGCCGCCTTCCGCTTGCGCTGGACGGCTTGCGGCTTGCCTCAGACCGCCTGCGACGCCACGTACGCGCCTCGCCTCTCGATCGCCATCTGGTACAGCCGGCCGGCGCGGTAAGAGGAGCGGACCAGCGGGCCGGACATCACACCGGAGAAGCCGATCTCCTCGGCCTCCTCCTTCAGCTCCACGAACTCCTGCGGCTTGACCCAGCGCTCCACGGGGTGGTGGCGCACGGACGGGCGCAGGTACTGCGTGATGGTGACCAGCTCGCAGCCCGCGTCGTGCAGCTGCCGCAGCGCCTCGCTGATTTCCTCACGGGTCTCGCCCATGCCGAGGATCAGGTTGGACTTGGTCACCAGGCCGAAGTCACGGGCCTCGGTGATGACCTTCAGGGAACGCTCGTAGCGGAAGCCCGGACGGATGCGCTTGAAGATCCGCGGCACCGTCTCGACGTTGTGCGCGAAGACCTCGGGGCGGGACTCGAAGACCTGCTGGAGCAGTTCAGGAACGGCATTGAAGTCGGGCGCGAGCAGCTCGACCTTGGTGTGCCCGCCCTCGCGGCCCGCGGTCTGCTGGTGGATCTGACGCACGGTCTCGGCGTACAGCCAGGCGCCGCCGTCCTCCAGGTCGTCGCGCGCGACGCCGGTGATCGTGGCGTAGTTCAGGTCCATCGTGACGACGGACTCGCCGACGCGGCGCGGCTCGTCACGGTCGAGCGCCTCGGGCTTGCCGGTGTCGATCTGGCAGAAGTCGCAGCGCCGGGTGCACTGGTCGCCGCCGATGAGGAAGGTCGCCTCGCGGTCTTCCCAGCACTCGTAGATGTTCGGACAGCCCGCCTCCTGGCAGACCGTGTGCAGGCCCTCGCTCTTCACGAGTTTCTGCAGGGCGTTGTACTCGGGGCCCATCTTCGCCCGTGTCTTGATCCACTCGGGCTTGCGCTCGATGGGGGTCTGGCTGTTGCGGACCTCCAGGCGCAGCATCTTGCGTCCGTCGGGTGCGACTGCGGACACGTCGGGCGCCCCTCTCTCCGTTGCGCGGCTTCGATTCGTCGGCGCACACCAGCGTACGCCCGTGCTGTGCACGCCCTTGCCTCCGGGCAACCTCCGAGTGCGGGGGTGCATTCCCGGGCGCGGGACCGCCGGCTAGGCCGGGGTCCGCTCGATCTCGCGCGGCTTCGGCTCCGCGTTCTCCAGGATGTCGAGCAGATGCTTTTCGGCCACCGGCAGGACGTCCGCGATGGTGATGTCCCGACCCAGCTCGTCCGCCAGCGAGGCCACACCCGCGTCGCGGATGCCACAGGGCACGATGCGGTCGAACCAGGTGTTGTCCGGGTTCACGTTCAGCGCGAAGCCGTGCATGGTCACGCCCTTGGCGACCCGGATGCCGATGGCGGCGACCTTGCGGTCCTCGCGGCGCTGGCCGGCGTTGGAGGGGGCGTACTCCGGGCCGTTCAGCCGGGGGTCGAACTCCTCGTCCTGCAGCCGCGGGTCGAAGTCGAGCGACAGCCCGCCGAACGCCGGGCGCTGCGCTGCCTCTTGTCGGGGCTCGCCGAGCACCCACACGCCGCTGCGACCTTCGACCCGGGTGGTCTCCAGGCCGAACTCCGCGCACGTACGGATCAGGGCCTCCTCGATGCGGCGTACGTGGGCGACGACGTCGACGGGGCGGGGCAGCTTCAGAATCGGATAGCCCACCAGCTGGCCCGGCCCGTGCCAGGTGATCTTGCCGCCGCGGTCCACATCGATGACGGGGGTGCCGTCGAGGGGGCGCTCGCTGTCCGCCGTGCGCCGACCGGCCGTGTACACCGGCGGATGCTCGAGCAGCAGACAGGTGTCCGGAATCTCGTCCGCGAAACGGGCGGCGTGCACGCGGCGCTGCTCGTCCCAGGCCTCTTGGTAGTCGACGGCGTCCGCACCGAATCCCATGCGGACGAACCGCAGTTCATTCACGGCAAGTGCCTCCTAAAACCTTCACCATGCACATATGCCCCCAGCCACTGTACGGGCATGTACGGCAGGGGGTCCGGGCCGGTCCTCCGCCGGTTCGCGGCCGCCCTCGGCGCGGGCACTCGGCTGCCCCTCCGGCCGCTCGCCGTCAGGCCCTCCAGGAAATCCTCACACGATCGGATGAATGCAGGTCGTGGCCGGGAAGAGGGGCCCCGCCGACCGCTAAATTCACGCCAGTTCCCTCTGCCATGTCATGAGGGTTCCTTGTGTGAAGTCATGAGGGATGTACCGCGGCCCGGAAGGCAGGAGACCGCACAGCAGATGACGGAACGACCTCCGCAGCGCACCCCGAACCGCCAGCTAGCCGCGCTCATCGCAGAGGCAGGGTTCTCCAACGCCGGCCTGGCCCGCCGCGTCGACCAGCTCGGTCTGGAACACGGGCTCGACCTCCGGTACGACAAGACATCGGTGACCCGCTGGCTGCGCGGCCAGCAGCCCAGGGGCACCACACCCGCGCTGATCGCCGAGGTCTTCACCCGGCGCCTCGGACGGCGGCTGAGCGCACAGGACCTCGGGCTCGACGCCTGCGCACCGGTCTACGCGGGCCTGGAGTTCGCGGCGACCCCCGAAGAGGCCGTCGACATCGTCAGCGGGCTGTGGCGCAAGGACTCGGGCAGCCATGCGGAGCTCCGCAAGATCGCCTTCACTCCGGCCGGGCTCGTCGTGCCCAGCCGGGACTGGCTGATCGGCCGCGCCGACGACCGCGTGGGCCGCGGCGACCAGCTCCCGGCCGTCGGACTCGTGCCCGCACAGGGCAGGCCCGGGGGGCCGCGGCCCGTGCATCCCGCCGCCGGCCGGGGGAGCGCGGGATCCGAGCGCGCGTCCGGGCAGCGGGTGAGCAGCGGCGATATCGCGGCACTGCGCTCCGTCGGCGAGCTGTTCCGCACGCTCGACCACGCCTACGGCGGCGGGCACGCACGGCAGGCGCTCGTCCGGTATCTGGAGCACGAGGTCGAGCCGATGCTGCGCGGGACGTACGGCGAGCAGACGGGCCGCCGTCTCTTCGCCGCCGCGGCCGACCTGACCTGCCTCGCCGGCTGGACGTCGTTCGACATTGCGGCGCACGGCCTGGCCCAGCGGTACTTCGTGCAGGCACTGAGGCTGTCCCAGGCCGCGGGGGACCGGGCGTACGGCTCGTACGTACTGGTCACCATGAGCCGCCAGGCGGTCTATCTGGGGCACGGGCGCGAGGCCGTACAGCTGGCGAGGGTCGCCCAGCAGGGTGTCGGCACGACCGCCCCGCCCGTCGTACAGGCGCTCCTGCACGCCGTCGAGGCGCGTGGGCACGCCGTGCTCGGCGAGGTGCGGGCGTGCACGGCCTCGCTCGCGCGGGCCGAGCGCGCGCTCGACGCCGCGCGTCCCGGGGACGACGTGCCGCATTGGGCGCGCAGCTTCGACGAGGCGCAGCTCGCGGACGAGTTCGGGCACTGCCACCGCGACCTCCAGCAGTACCGGGCCGCGGCGCAGCACGCCGAGCGCTCGCTGCAGCTGCGCCCGCACGGTTTCGCGCGCAGCCGTCTGCTGTGCCGCGTGGTTCTGGCCTCCGCGCGGCTCGGCCTCGGCGAACTGGACCAGGCCTGCAGGCTGGGCGCGGAGGCCGCGGGCCAGGCCGCGGAGATGCGGTCGGTACGGGCCGTCGAGTATGTACGCGACTTCGAGCGGCGCCTCGAGCCGTACCGGGACGCCGCGCCGGTCCGGGGATATCGGGACAAGGTCGCCGCGCTGGGGTGAGCGCAGGCGGCGCCGGGTTGCTCAGCGTGGGTGGGGTTCAGGCGGCCGTGGGCACGGGGTCCACGGCCGTCGGCACGTCCACGCCGAGATCGGCGGCCAGGGCGTGTGCGGCGCGGCGGCCCGAGTGAAGCGCCCCCTGCACCGTGCTCGTGTCCCGGTGATCGCCGCACACGTACAGGCCGGCCAGCAGGCGCACCGGGCGGTGCAGATCGTGCGGTGCGGGCATCGCGGGCACGGCCTCCGGATCGTGGTGGACGGCCAGCGTCTCCCAGCCGGAGGTCGACGTTCCGTACAGCTCGGCCAAGTGCGCGCGCACCAGGGAGTCCAGGCCGGGCGGGGGCGGGCCGAGGACGGTCGACGAGACGAGGGTGCGGCCCGCCGGGGCGCGTGACGGGTCGACCTGGCTGACCACGGCCGTGTACGCGACGGGGCCGCGGCGGTCCGCGTCGAGCAGCAGCGCCGGCTCGGCCAGCGGCGGTTCCGACGTGGCGTGGTGCACCACTGTCACCGGGTGGAAGGACGGTACCCGCAGCCCCGGCAGCAGCTCTGCCGCGGTGCGGGCGCCGGTCGCCACGAGTACGGAACGGCACGGGAATTCGCCGTGGCCCGCCGTCCTCACGGAGGTGGTGGACACCTCCGTGACGCGTACGCCGGTCTGTACCGTGCCCGGTGGCAGCGTGGCCGCCAGCAGCTCCGGAAGCATGTCGGCGCCGCCCTCCGGCAGGCACAGGCGACCGCGGGCGAAGGCGTGCAGCGCCAGGTCCGCGCACCGGCTCGACGTCGTCAGACCGGGGTCGCCGAGCAGGGCCGAGAGCAGGGGGCGCAGAAAGCCGTCGACGGTGCGGGACGGCAGGCCGCGGGTGGCGAGGGCCTCGGCGGTGGGGTGTTCGGGGCGGGTCAGCAACCGCTCCGCCGGGGTGGCGGCGAGGCGTCCCAGGGCCGCGGCGAGGCGGGCCTGGTCGAGGGCGCCGCCGAGCGGGGGTGCCGGGCGTGCGGTGAGGGGAGCGCGAGGGGTGCGGGGAGAGCGGGGGGTTCGGGGGGCGCTTGCGAGCGTGCGTGCTGCGATGAGTGCGCTCCTTGCGCTACTCCTTGCGCCGCCCCTTGCGCCCTTTGTGCCCCTGGGTATCGCCGGTTGCCCGGCGCGGTGATGGCGGCCGTCGCTGTACACCAGGACCCCGGAGGAGAACGGGCGGAGGGCGAGTGCGTCGAGTCCCGGAGTGCTGCGCAGTTCGGGATACGAGGTGAACAGCAACTGGCCGATACGGTCGAGTCGGAAGCCGTCGACCTTCTCTGTCGACATTCGGCCGCCCGCGTAAGGGGCGGCCTCCAGGACGACGGTGGTTACACCGGCCCTGGTCAGGTGGTGCGCGGCCGCGAGTCCCGCGACTCCGGCTCCCACGATGACGACGTCCGCAGTCTTCACCGGCTCTAGCACGTGCCCCTCCCCGAGTTGGGCGGCTGGTGGAGACCTCATGCCCCCAACAGGGCCGCGGAATGCCGGAGTTCGGGGCGAGCATCAGCCGATGGTGGACACAACCCACGACGGCGGGTACCCCCGCGTCGTACAGGGGCGGGGCCGGGGAGAGCGAGCGCTGGGCACCGGTGCGGAACCGATCAGGCCGGTCGAACCGGCCGTACAGTGGCCCTCATGCCCGTCCCGTACATACGTTTCGCGCTGCCCGAGGACGAAGAGGCGCTCGGGCGCCTCGATCGTGCGGCCTGGTCGACCCTGCATGCCGTCAGACCCAGGGAACAGCCTCCGTACGACCCCTTCTTCAATGAACGCTTCGGGCCCCGCGACCACCTCGTCGCCGAGAACGGCGGCCGGATCGTGGGCTACGTCCGGCTGGCCCTTGCGATCCCGCTGCCGTCGAACGCGCATGTGCGGCAGATCCAGGGGCTCGCCGTCGCCGACGAGGCGCGCGGTCTGGGCGTGGGCCGTGCGCTGGTCCGGGCGGCCGTGGACGAGGCCCGCCGCCAGGGCGCCCGCCGTATCAGCCTGCGCGTCCTCGGTCACAACACCCCCGCCCGCAAGCTCTACGAATCCGAGGGGTTCGTGGTCGAGGGAGTGCAGCCGGGCGAGTTCTATCTCGCCGGGGAGTACGTGGACGACGTGCTGATGGGACGCAGCCTTTAGGCCACCCGCCACCCGCCACCCGCCATCCGCCACTCGGAACGGCACGGCCCGGCGTGCGTCCGCGCCCCCGGCGTAGGAGCGTGAAAGAAACGGCCGGAAAGCGACGGGGCGGCCGGAGGGAGTGCGGTGATGAACGGGGCCGCGTCTCGGCGCCGGGACGATGATGAGCGCGCCTGGTTGCGCGGGGCTCCGCCGCCCCGGTGGTTCCGGCTGCTGCCCCTCGTACTGATCGTCGGGCTCACCGCCGCGGGTCTCGCCACCTCGCGCAGGTTCGACGTCGGTTTCCTGCTCGCCGCGATCCCGCCGCTGGCCGCGCTGTCGTACGGGCCAGCGGCCACGGCTCTGCTCGGCGTCATCGTCCTCGGCCTGCTCGACCTTCCGTGGCCGGACCTCGGTCAACCGGGCGAGATCGATCTGGTGACGGTCTCCTTCATCGCCCTGCTCAGCGTGGTCATCGCCTGGGTGCGCAGCCGGCGCGACGCCCAGCTGATCAATGTGAGCGCGGTCGCCGAGGCGGTCCAGTTCGCCTTGCTGCCGCCGCTGCCCGAGCGCGTGGGGCACGTGCGCTGTGCGGGCCTGTATCGGGCGGCCCATCGCGGGGCCCTGGTCGGCGGAGACCTGTTCGAGGTGCGTGACGGTCCCTACGGCGTACGGGCGCTGGTGGGCGATGTGCAGGGGCACGGCCTTGCCGCCGTCGGCACCGTCGCCGCCCTGCTCGGCGCGTTCCGGGAGGCCGCGCTCGACCAGCCACAGCTGGCGGGGGTCGCGGACCGGCTCGACCGCAGGCTCGTCGTGGACTCGGCCGGGGTGAGAAACGCGGAGCTCTTCGCGACGGCCGTACTGCTGGAATTCACCGGCGGCGCCCGTGCCGTGCGCATCGTCTCCTGCGGCCATCCCCGCCCGCTGCTGCTGCGCGGCCGTACGGCGACCGAGCTCCGGGTGCCTGCCGGACTGCCGCTGGGCCTCGGCATCGCGGCCGGCTCGCCCGAGGAGCTCGTCGTCCCGCTGGAACCGGGCGACCGGCTGTTCGTCGTCACCGACGGGGTCACCGAGTCACGCGACGGTTCCGGTGCCTTCTATCCGCTCGCCGACCGGCTGCCCGTACTCAGCGAGGACGATCTGGCCATGACGACCGACGTGGTGTGGAAGGACTTGGTCCGGTTCGCCGGAAGCGTCCAGGACGACGCGACGATGCTCGTCTTCGCGCCGGAGCCGGAGCCGGAGCCGGAGCCCTAGGGCCACCGTGCACAGGCACGGTGTATCGGGCGCACAGGTTCCTCCGAGGCCCGCCTCCTAGCGTGAACGCAACGAACCGGAGGTGGGGATCATGAACAAGCACACGAAGGCCGACGGCCCCCAGGCGCAGCAGTCCTGGGCGGGCGCGGTGCTCCGCAAGCCGTGGACGGTTCTTTGTGTCGCCGCGTCTGTCGTCGTGGGACCGACCGCCGCCACCGCCTCCGCCCTCGACCGGGCCAACGCCGCTCCGCCGCACCACTTCACCGAGCCGCGCGCGACGGGTGCGCCGGGGGCCGCGAGGTGGAGCCGGGCTGCGGCGTAGGCGCGAGTCCGACGACCGGGCCTACGACCCGAACCGCTCCCACAGCTTCGGATACCGCACCGACAGCGCCGTCTCGTTCTCGAAGTCGATCGGCGTGCCCTCGGGCTCCGGCGGTGCCGATGGGATGCCGAGGTCGGGAGCGACGGTTCCGGTGAGTTCCTCGTACGCCTCGTCCGCCGCGTAGCCGAGTTCCTCGCCGTCCCCGTCGATCTCCTCGTCGAACTCGTCGAGGAGGGCGGCGAGCGAGTCGGGGTCGTGCATCGCACCTTCGAAGATCTCGCGGCCCTGGCCGATCAGCCAGCAGCGGAAGAAGTCGAAGGCGTCGTCGCTCGCCCCGTCGAGCAGTACCCAGGCGGCGCCCCACAGATCCCAGCGGTACGCGCGGTTGTAGCGGGACTCGAAGTGCCGGGCGAAGTCGAGTACGGAGTCCGGATCGGACTTCAGCAGCCTCTCGACGAGCAACTCGGCGTGGTCCTCGGGGTCGCCCTCGGCGGCCTCGCGGGTGCTGTCCACGATCTCCCAGAACTCCGTCTCGTCCATCACGCCACAAGCATCGGTCCTGGGGATGGGCGATGCACGCGGAGTGGGACAGATGCAGCTGTTCCGTTATGTGCGCAATGGGCGCAGAAAGGCAGGCGCGTAGTACGACAAGCCCGGCGCGCGAAGTGCTTCAGAAAGCCGGACAGAAGATGTCGGGTTTACGCGGGACGCTCGTCGTATGGAGAGTCCTATGGAGAACGCACAGCCACTCGGGGGAAAGATCGCTCTGGTCGCGGGCGCCACGCGCGGTGCCGGGCGCGCCATGGCGGTGGAGCTCGGGCGCGCCGGGGCCACCGTGTACGTGACGGGCCGTACCACCAGGGAGAAGGTCAGCGAGGTCGGCCGCACCACCGAGACCATCGAGGAGACCGCCGAGCTCGTCGACGCAGCCGCCGGCACCTCCGGCGCCGGGATCGCCGTACCCACCGATCACCTCGAGCCGGACCAGGTGCGCGTGCTCGTCGAGCGCATCGACCGGGAGCAGGGGCGCCTCGACATCCTCGTCAACGACGTGTGGGGCGGCGAGCACCTGGTGGGCGAAGTCCTCGAGACCAAGCCGAAGATGTGGGAGTACGACCTCGGCAAGGGCATGCGGATGCTCGAACTCGGCGTCCGTACGCACATCGTCACCAGCAGCCTGACCCTGCCTCTCCTGGTGCGGAACCCCGGCGGACTGGTCGTCGAGGTCACCGACGGCACCGCCGGGTCCAACAGCCGCTATCGCGAGAACTTCTACTACGACCTCGCCAAGAACGCCCCCATCCGGATGGCGTTCTGCCTCGGCGAGGAGCTGAAGGACCACGGCGGTACGGCGGTCTCCCTCACTCCGGGATTCCTGCGCTCCGAGCAGATGCTCGACACGTTCGGCGTCACCGAGGAGACCTGGCGCGACGCGATCGCGAAGGTCCCGGAGTTCGCGATCGCCGAGTCTCCCGCCTATGTCGGCCGGGCCGTCGTGGCGCTGGCCGCGGACCCGGACAGGCAGCGGTGGAACGGGCGGTCGCTGTCCAGCGGCCAGCTCGCCGCGGAGTACGGCTTCACGGACGCCGACGGCTCCCGGCCGAACGCGTGGGCGTACTTCGAGGAGGTCGTCTTCGGCGGGAAGGACGCTCCGGCGGAGGACTACCGGTAGGGGACTACTCGTACAGCTGGTGCATCCGGGCCGCCGCCTCGGCGAACCGTTCGCGCAGACCGGTGGGCTCCAGCACCTCCGCCTCGGGCCCCAGAGCCAGGAGTTGGCTGTGGGCGACCTCGTCCGACTCGACGGGCAGGGTGACGGTGATCCTGCCCTGCCCGTCCGGTTCGCCGGCGGCCTCCAGGGCCTCTCGGGCGGCGGTGGCGTCGGTGACGCCCGGCAGCCGCCGGGCACCGGCCTCGGAGAGCCGTACGACGACCTTCGAGCGCAGGATCGAGCGGGCGAACTGCGCCGCCCGCTCCTCCCAGAAGGCGGGCAGGTCGAAGGTCTCGTCGCGTTCGAAGCGTTCATCGGCCGGTGTCACCGCGTTGAACCGGTCGATGCGGTAGACGCGGAACGAACCGGAACCTCCGGTGGCGCGGGCGCACAGGTACCAGACGCCCGCCTTGAGGACGAGCCCGTACGGCTCCAGCTCCCGCTCCACCTGGGCGTCCCGGCGCCGGTAGCGGGCCGTGATCCGCCGGTCGTCCCACACCGCGTCCGCGACCGCCGGCAGCAGTTCGGGTGCCTTCGGTTCCTGGAACCACGCGGGCGCGTCCAGATGGAACCGCTGCGCCGCCGTACGCGAGGCGTCGCTCAGGGACGGCAGCAGGGCGGCGGACACCTTCAGCCGGGCCGCCGACGCCGCGTCCTCCAGGCCCATCTCGCGCAGGGCGCCCGGCACCCCGGAGAGGAAGAGGGCCTCCGCCTCGCTGCGGGCGAGGCCCGTCAGCCGGGTGCGGTAGCCGCCGATGAGCCGGTATCCGCCGGTACGGCCCCGGTCCGCGTACACCGGGACGCCCGCCTCGGAGAGCGCCTGCGCGTCCCGTGTGACGGTCCGCTCGGAGACCTCCAGCTCGCGGGCCAGCTCGGCGGCCGTCATGGACGGGCGGGACTGGAGCAGCAGCACCATCTTGATGAGGCGGGCGGCACGCATGACCCTCATGATGCCGCGCACGCCGCCGCGCGGGCACGGCCGGACATGACGGCGCCCCCGGGCCGGGGGGAGGACCGGGGGCCGGGGGCGCGTCGTCTGGGGAGCGAGGGGCGGCTACAGGCCGTACTTCTCGCGGGCTTCCTTCACCGAAGCCGCCGGCACCTCACCGCGGCGGGCGAGCTGCGCGAGCGCCGCGGCGACGACCGACTCGGCGTCGACGCCGAAGTGGCGGCGGGCGGCGTCGCGGGTGTCGGAGAGGCCGAAGCCGTCCGCGCCCAGCGAGGAGTAGTCCTGCTCGACCCACTGCGCGATCTGGTCCGGGACCTGGCGCATGTAGTCGCTGACCGCGAGGACCGGGCCCTCGGCGCCCTGCAGCGCCTGGCGGACGTACGGCACGCGCTCCTCGCCGCGCAGCAGCGCCTCGTCGGCCTCCAGCGCGTCGCGGCGCAGCTCGCCCCAGGAGGTCGCGGACCACACGTCGGCGGCCACGCCCCACTCCTCGGCGAGCAGCTTCTGCGCCTTGAGCGCCCAGTGGATCGCGGTGCCCGAGCCGAGCAGCTGGATGCGGGGCGCGTTGGCGGGCACCGTCAGCCCGGCCGACTCGGCCGTGTTGAAGCGGTAGAGGCCGCGCACGATGCCCTCGTCGACACCCGCGGGCTTCGCGGGCTGCGGCATCGGCTCGTTGTAGACGGTCAGGTAGTAGAAGACGTCCTGGTCCTCGCCCGGCTTGGCCTCGCCGTACATCCGGCGCAGACCCTCCTTGACGATCGCGCCGATCTCGTACGCGAACGCCGGGTCGTACGTCAGGGCCGCCGGGTTCGTCGCGGCGATCACCGGCGAGTGGCCGTCGGCGTGCTGCAGGCCCTCGCCCGTCAGCGTCGTACGGCCGGCCGTGGCGCCGACGAGGAAGCCCTTGCCGAGCTGGTCGCCGAGCTGCCACATCTGGTCGGCGGTCCGCTGCCAGCCGAACATCGAGTAGAAGATGTAGAAGGGGATCATCGTCTCGCCGTGCGTCGCGTACGACGTGGCGGCGGCGATGAAGTCCGCCATGGAACCGGCCTCGGTGATGCCCTCGTTGAGGATCTGGCCGTCCTTGGCCTCCTTGTAGTACATCAGCTGGTCGCGGTCGACCGGCTCGTACGTCTGGCCCTTCGGCGAGTAGATGCCGAGGGACGGGAAGAGGCTCTCCATGCCGAAGGTGCGCGCCTCGTCGGGGACGATCGGCACCCAGCGCCTGCCCGTCTCCTTGTCGCGGATCAGGTCCTTGACCAGGCGTACGAAGGCCATGGTGGTGGCGACGGACTGGCTGCCGGAGCCCTTGTCGAAGGCCGCGAAGGCCTTGTCGGCCGGGACGGGCAGCGGCGCGACCGGGTGGACGCGGCGGGCCGGGGCCGGGCCGCCGAGGGCCGCGCGGCGCTCCTGGAGGTAGCGGACCTCGGGGGAGTCGGCGCCGGGGTGGCCGTAGGGCACCTGGCCGCCCTCGAAGGCGCTGTCGGCGATGGGCAGGCCGAGCAGGTCCCGCATCGTCTTGAACTCGTCCACCGTCAGCTTCTTCATCTGGTGGTTGGCGTTCTTGGACGCGAAGCCCTCACCGAGCGTGAAGCCCTTGACGGTCTGGGCGAGGATGACGGTCGGCGCGCCCTTGTGCGCCAGGGCCGCCTTGTACGCCGCGTAGACCTTGCGGGGCTCGTGGCCGCCGCGGGACAGGTGGAAGCACTCGAGGATCTTGTCGTCGGACAGCAGCTTCGCCATCTCGACGAGCGCCGGGTCCTTGCCGAAGAAGTCCTGGCGGATGTAGGCGGCGTCACGGGTCTGGTACGTCTGGACCTGGGCGTCCGGGACCTCGCGCAGACGGCGGACCAGGGCGCCGGTGGTGTCGAGCTGGAAGAGCTCGTCCCAGGCGTTGCCCCACAGGGTCTTGACGACGTTCCAGCCGGCGCCGCGGAACTGGGCCTCCAGCTCCTGCACGATCTTGAAGTTCGCGCGGACCGGGCCGTCGAGGCGCTGCAGGTTGCAGTTGATGACGAAGGTCAGGTTGTCCAGACCCTCGCGGGCGGCCAGCGCGAGTGCCGCGGTCGACTCGGGCTCGTCCATCTCGCCGTCGCCGAGGAACGCCCACACGTGCGAGGCGGAGACGTCCTTGATGCCGCGGTTGGTCAGGTAGCGGTTGAAGCGCGCCTGGTAGATCGCGGAGAGCGGGCCGAGGCCCATGGAGACGGTCGGGAACTCCCAGAGCCAGGGGAGGCGGCGCGGGTGCGGGTACGAGGGCAGGCCGTTGCCGCCGGCCTCGCGGCGGAAGTTGTCGAGCTGCTCCTCGGCCAGGCGGCCGTCGAGGAAGGCGCGGGCGTAGATGCCGGGGGACGCGTGGCCCTGGATGTAGAGCTGGTCGCCGGAGCCGTCACCCTCCTTGCCGCGGAAGAAGTGGTTGAAGCCCGTCTCGTAGAGCCAGGCGGCCGAGGCGAAGGTGGCGATGTGGCCGCCGACGCCGTATTTCGAACCGCGGGTCACCATCGCGGCCGCGTTCCAGCGGTTCCACGCCGTGATCCGGGCCTCCATCTCCTCGTCGCCGTCCACGGTGGGCTCGGTGGCGGTGGGGATGGTGTTGACGTAGTCGGTCTCGAGCAGCTTGGGCAGCGCCAGGCCGGCGCCCTCAGCGCGTTCCAGGGTGCGCCGCATCAGGTACGCGGCACGGTGCGGGCCCGCTTCCCTGGCGACGGCGTCCAGGGAGGCCTGCCATTCGGCGGTCTCCTCCGGGTCGCGGTCCGGGAGCTGGTCGAGCTCGCTCGGCTGGATTGCGGTGGGGTCGGTCATTGCGCCGCCTTCCGTAGTCGAAGGGGGTTCCCTTGTCGGTAAGGGTTCGGGGGTGCCCTTGGTCTTTGGCAGGACAGGGCGTAGGGCTCTGGTGAGAGCCCGTCGAAGACTGTAAGCCCCTGATCGATGATCGATCAAAGCCCGGGGTGGTATTTCTTGCCTGGAGGACGAAAGTCGGCACGGGGTGCCTTGGCGGCAGGCACCGGGTGCCTTGTTTTCGCAGGTGGGCGGCGACTTCTGAGCGGCAAGGTGCTCCGCTGTGGGCCAGGGGTACAGGGCGCGGCGCCGCGGGCTACGCGCGCGGGGCGCAGCCCAGGACGTGGGCCTTTACCAGGTCCGCGATCCGCGGGTCCCGGCGGCGGAAGGCCTCGATCAGGGCCTCGTGCTCCTCGGCGTACGACTGCTGGACCGTGCCCAGCCAGCGGATGGACAGGGCCGTGAAGACCTCGATGCCCAGCCCCTCCCAGGTGTGCAGCAGCACGGAGTTCCCGGCCGCCCGCACCATCTCCCGGTGGAACGCGACCGTGTGCCGCACCTGCGCCGTCCCGTCGGAGACCCGGTCCGCGTCGTAGAGCGCCGCGACGTGCGGTTCCAGCGCGGAGCAGTCCTCGGCGAGCCGCTCGGCCGCCAGCTCCGCGGCGATCGCCTCGAGGCCGGCCCGCACGGGGTAGCTCTCCTCCAGATCGGCGGCCGTGAGATTCCGCACGCGGACGCCCTTGTTGGGCGCCGACTCGATCAGTCGCAGGGTCTCCAGCTCGCGCAGCGCCTCCCGTACGGGCGTCTGGCTCACCGCGAGCTCGGTGGCGATGCGCCGCTCCACGATCCGCTCGCCCGGCTTCCAGCGCCCGCTCACGATCCCCTCCACGATGTGCTCGCGGATCTGTTCGCGCAGCGAGTGGACGACGGGCGCGGTCATGCGGTGCTCCAGTCTGGCGACGGCTGACGTCTGATGACGGCTGACGTCTAGACAATACGGCGACGCCCCCGCCCGGAAATGCTCCGGGCGGGGGCGTTCCCGCAGGTGTGGCGAGGCTTACAGGCCTCGACCGGTTTTGACCGGTTCCTACAGGCCGGTTCCTACAGGCCGAGCTCGACCTCGAACTCGCCGGCCTCCAGGATCGCCTTGACCGCGGTCAGGTAGCGGGCGGCGTCCGCGCCGTCCACCAGACGGTGGTCGTAGGACAGCGACAGGTACGTCATGTCGCGGACGCCGATGACGGTGCCCTCGGCGGTCTCGATGACGGCCGGACGCTTGACGGTGGCGCCGATGCCCAGGATCGCGACCTGGTTCGGCGGCACGATGACCGTGTCGAACAGCGCACCGCGCGAGCCGGTGTTGCTGATCGTGAAGGTCGCGCCGGCGAGGTCGTCCGGCGTGATCTTGTTGGCGCGCACGGCGGAGGCCAGCTCGGCGGTCTTCTTGGCGATACCGGCGATGTTCAGGTCGCCCGCACCCTTGATGACCGGCGTCATCAGGCCCTTCTCGGAGTCCACGGCGATGCCGATGTTCTCCGAGTCGAAGTACGTGATGGTGCCCTCGTCCTCGTTGATCCGGGCGTTGATGACCGGGTGGGCCTTCAGCGCCTGGGCCGCCGCCTTGACGTAGAACGGCATCGGGGAGAGCTTCACGCCCTCGCGGGCGGCGAAGGAGTCCTTCGCCGCGGCGCGCAGCCGCATCAGCTTGGTGACGTCGACCTCGACGACCGAGGTCAGCTGGGCCTGCGTGTGCAGCGCCTTCATCATGTTGTCGCCGATGACCTTGCGCATGCGGGTCATCTTGACCGTCTGGCCGCGCAGCGGGGACACCTCGAGGGCCGGGGCCTTCTTCGCGGCCACCGGAGCCGCGGCGGCCGGAGCCGGGGCAGCGGCGGCGGCCTTCGCGGCCTCGGCGGCGGCGATGACGTCCTGCTTGCGGATACGGCCGCCGACGCCGGTGCCCTTGACGGTGGCCAGGTCGACGCCGTGCTCGGCGGCGAGCTTGCGCACCAGCGGGGTCACGTACGCGCCCTCGTCCACCGGCGCCGTCGGAGCCGGGACCGCGGCCGGGGTGACCGGAGCCGGAGCGGCCGGGGCGGGAGCCGGGGCAGCGGGCTGGACGGGAGCCGGGGCGGCAGCGGCCGGGGCGGCCGGAGCAGCGGGCTGGACGGGAGCCGGGGCGGCAGCGGCCGGGGCGGCCGGAGCAGCGGGCGCCACGGGGGCGGCCGGAGCGGCAGGCGCGGGAGCCGGGGCCGGGACGGCGGCCGGGGCGGCACCCGGGGCGCCGATGACGGCGAGCTTGGCGCCGACCTCGGCGGTCTCGTCCTCAGCGACGACGATCTCCAGGAGAACGCCGGACGTCGGGGCCGGGATCTCGGTGTCGACCTTGTCGGTGGAGACCTCGAGCAGCGGCTCGTCGACCTCGACCGTCTCGCCGACCTCCTTGAGCCAGCGGGTGACGGTGCCCTCGGTGACCGACTCGCCCAGCGCGGGCAGGACGACGTCGGTGCCCTGGGCGGCGCCACCGGCCGGAGCGGCAGGCGCGGCCGGGGCGGCCGGAGCCGGGGCGGGGGCCTCGGCGACCGGGGCCGGAGCGGCCGGGGCCGGGGCCTCGACGGCGGCCGGAGCGGGGGCGGCCGCGGGCGCGCCCGTGCCGTCGTCGATGACGGCCAGCTCGGCGCCGACCTCGACCGTCTCGTCCTCGGCGACCTTGATGGAGGCCAGCACACCGGCGGCGGGCGACGGGATCTCGGTGTCGACCTTGTCGGTCGACACCTCGAGCAGCGGCTCGTCGAGCTCGACGCGCTCGCCCTCGGCCTTCAGCCAGCGGGTGACAGTGCCCTCGGTGACGCTCTCGCCGAGCGCCGGAAGGGATACGGAAACCGCCATGGTTTCGGTTGCTCCTAACGAAATTGCGGAAGTCTGTGCTCGTCGCGCCCTGATGAGGCGACTGAAGTGACCGAAGGTCAGTCGTGCGAGTGGAGCGGCTTGCCCGCGAGGGCCAGGTGGGCCTCGCCGAGCGCCTCGCTCTGCGTCGGGTGGGCGTGGATGAGCTGCGCGACCTCGGCGGGCAGCGCCTCCCAGTTGTAGACCAGCTGAGCCTCGCCGACCTGCTCGCCCATGCGGTCGCCGACCATGTGGACGCCGACCACGGCACCGTCCTTGACCTGGACGAGCTTGATCTCGCCCGCGGTCTTCAGGATCTTGCTCTTGCCGTTGCCCGCGAGGTTGTACTTCAGAGCGACGACCTTGTCCGCGCCGTAGATCTCCTTGGCCTTGGCCTCGGTGATGCCCACGGAGGCGACCTCGGGGTGGCAGTACGTCACCCGGGGCACACCGTCGTAGTCGATCGGCACGGCCTTGAGGCCGGCCAGACGCTCCGCCACCAGGATGCCCTCGGCGAAGCCGACGTGCGCGAGCTGCAGCGTCGGGACGAGGTCGCCCACGGCGGAGATGGTGGGGATGTTGGTCTGCATGTACTCGTCGACGAGGACGTAGCCGCGGTCCATCGCGACGCCGACCTCCTCGTAGCCCAGGCCCTGCGAGACCGGGCCGCGGCCGATGGCGACCAGCAGCACCTCGGCCTCGAAGGTCTTGCCGTCGGCGAGGGTCACGCGGACGCCGTCCTGCGTGTACTCGGCCTTCTGGAAGAAGGTGCCGAGGTTGAACTTGATGCCGCGCTTGCGGAAGGCGCGCTCAAGAAGCTTCGAGCTGTTCTCGTCCTCGACCGGGACGAGGTGCTTCAGGCCCTCGACGATCGTCACGTCGGTGCCGAAGGACTTCCACGCCGAGGCGAACTCGACGCCGATGACGCCGCCGCCCAGGATGATCGCGGACTGCGGGACGCGGTCCAGCACCAGCCCGTGGTCCGAGGAGATGATGCGGTTGCCGTCGATCTCCAGACCGGGCAGCGACTTCGGCACGGAGCCGGTCGCCAGCAGGATGTGGCGGCCCTGGATGCGCTGGCCGTTCACGTCCACGGAGGTGGCGGACGACAGGCGGCCCTCACCCTCGATGTAGGTCACCTTGCGGGAGGCGACCAGGCCCTGCAGACCCTTGTAGAGGCCCGAGATCACGTCGTCCTTGTACTTGTGGACGCCCGCGATGTCGATGCCCTCGAAGGTCGCCTTGACACCGAACTGGTCGGCCTCGCGCGCCTGGTCGGCGATCTCGCCGGCGTGCAGCAGGGCCTTGGTCGGGATGCAGCCGCGGTGCAGGCAGGTGCCGCCGAGCTTGTCCTTCTCGATCAGGGCGACGTCAAGGCCCAGCTGAGAGGCGCGCAGAGCCGCGGCGTAACCGCCGCTACCACCGCCGAGGATCACTAGGTCGAAAACGGTGCTGGCGTCGTTCGCCACGTCACGTCCTCCATGCATGTGCGCCGTACGCCGGTCCCCTTCACCGGGGGTCGACCGGCCGGTCGGCTGGTGTTCGGCCGCTCTTTCTTCGGCCCTGTGTGGGGCCCTGTCCTGCCGAGAACCCATCTTCGCACCCTTCCGGCACAGTCGGGACGCCGGGCCTGTGTGTGAGATGGCTCATCCTGCCGCGCCGCACCGCTGTGGGCAGGCGTTCCGCAGGGCGGAACGGGTGGGCACGGCCCACGACGCACGGCGCCCCTCACAGTGGCCGCACAGGGCAAACCCCTGACGCGCGTCCCGGACCAGGCGGGACGCGCGCCAGGTGCGCGGCG
This sequence comes from Streptomyces sp. NPDC002577, assembly GCF_053594815.1. NCBI lineage: Bacteria > Bacillati > Actinomycetota > Actinomycetes > Kitasatosporales > Streptomycetaceae > Streptomyces > Streptomyces sp. NPDC002577. The sequence goes on from NZ_JBSFWK010000001.1 coordinate 307,124, forward strand.
TCAGCCCAGGTCGCCCGCGGCCGTGCGCTCCGCAAGCCGCACCAGCGTGCGGACCGCGGAGCCGGTGCCGCCCTTCGGCGTGTAGCCGAAGGGGCCCTGCTCGTTGAAGGCCGGACCCGCGATGTCGAGGTGCGCCCAGGTGATGCCCTCGCCCACGAACTCCTTCAGGAACAGGCCGGCGACCAGGCCGCCGCCCATCCGCTCGCCCATGTTGGCGATGTCGGCCGTCGCGGAGTCCATGCCCTTGCGCAGGTCCGAGGGGAGCGGCATCGGCCAGGACGCCTCGCCGGCCTCCTCCGCCGTCTCGTGCAGAGCCGTACGGAAGGCGTCGTCGTTGGACATGACGCCGAAGGTGCGGCTGCCGAGCGCCAGGACCATCGCACCGGTCAGGGTCGCCACGTCGACGATCGCGTCGGGCTTCTCCTCGGAGGCCTTGGCGATCGCGTCGGCCAGCACGAGCCGGCCCTCGGCGTCGGTGTTGAGCACCTCGACCGTCTTGCCGCTGTACATGCGCAGCACGTCGCCCGGGCGGGTCGCGGAGCCGGACGGCATGTTCTCGGCGAGCGCCAGCCAGCCGGTGACGTTGACCTCGAGACCGAGGCGGGCGGCGGCGACGACCGCGGCGAAGACCGCGGCGGCACCGCTCATGTCGCACTTCATCGTCTCGTTGTGGCCGGCCGGCTTGAGCGAGATGCCGCCCGAGTCGTAGGTGATGCCCTTGCCGACGTAGGCGAGGTGCTTGTTCGCCTCGGGGTGCGTGTACGAGAGCTTGACCAGGCGCGGCGGGGACGCGGAACCGGCGCCGACGCCGAGGATGCCGCCGTAGCCGCCCTTGGTGAGCGCCTTCTCGTCGAGCACCTGCACCTTGATGCCGTGCTCCTTGGCCGCGGCCGTGGCGACGGCGGCGAAGGCCTCGGGGTTGAGGTCGTTCGGCGGCGTGTTGATCAGGTCGCGGGCGCGGTTGAGCTCCTCGGTCACGGCCGTGGCGCGCTCGGCCGCCGCCTTGTGGGCCTTGTCGCGGGGCTTGGCGCCGAGCAGCGCGACCTCGGCGAGCGGGGCCTTGCCGTTCTTCGCGTTCCTGCCGTTCTCCTTGTACGCGTCGAAGGCGTACGCGCCGAGCAGGGCGCCCTCGGCGACGGCGGCGACGTCCTCGGCGTCATCGAGGGGCAGCGCGAACGCGGCCTTCTTCGAACCGGCCAGCGCGCGGGCTGCGGCGCCCGCGGCGCGGCGCAGCGCCTCCGGGGCGTACGCGTCGCCCTTCTGGCCTTCGTCGCCGTTGTCCGGGACCGCGCCGAGGCCGACCGCGACCACGACCGGCGCCTTGAAACCGGAGGGTGCGGGCAGCTTCGTCACCTCACCCTCGCCGCCGGAGGCGCCGAGGGTCTCCAGGACGGACGCGAGCTTGCCGTCGTACGCCTTGTCGACGGCCTCGGCGCCGGGTGCGACGACCGGGCCCTTTGCGCCCTTTGCGACACCGACGACGATCGCGTCGGCACGCAGGCCGGACGCGGCCGCGGTGCTGAGAGTCAGAGCAGTCACGGTGGTGATGTCTCGCTTCCGTTGTGTGAGGTCGAGAGGGGTGGTTCGACCGGGCTCGGCGCAAGCGGTGCCGGGGAAGTGTCCCCGGGGTCGCGTGGTCTGTGCCGGGCCGGAAGAGTGCCGGAAGTGAGCCTACGCGCGGGTTCGCCGTTCGCTCATGCCCGCGTGCGTTCATCCGGCTGTGGTGCCTGCGTCATCCACACGACCGATGCCGGTGGGGTCTGAGCGACACACGGTGCGGGGCGTCCGGCCCGGGGGAGGGGTTCGCTGTTCCGGCAGCTTCATTTTCGCAGGCAGGCCTCGTGGGGGACGCGGGGGCCGCGGTGACGGGGGGACGGGCTCCCGCAGGGAGTGCGTTCTCCGGCCGGCCCGCCGTCACCCCAGAGCGAACACCAGCAGCGCGGCCGTCGCCGCGGTCTCCGCCAGCGCGCCGAAGACGTCACCCGTCACTCCGCCCAGACGGCGCGTGCAGTGACGCAGCAGCAGTTCGGCGGCCGCGCACGCGACCAGCACCGCCGCGGCGCCCCGGACCACGTCGGGCGCCCCGAGCAGCCCGCCGGCCCCCGCGGCCGCGCAGACGACGGCGGCCGCCACGAGAAGCGCCCCGCGCGTGGGCACCGTCCCCGCCACCGCGGCACCCAGCCCCTCCGGGCGGGCCGCGGGCACGCCCGTGCGGGCGGCCAGCGTGAGGGCGAGCCGGGCGGCGGTCGCCGAGACGGCGGCCGCCACCGCGCCGCGCGCCCACGAGACGTCGTACGCCTGGAAGAGCACCGCCACCTGGCCGAGCAGCACGAAGAGCAGCGTGATGACGCCGAACGGGCCGATGTCGGACTGCTTCATGATCCGCAACGCGTCCTCGGCGGGTCTGCCGCTGCCCAGCCCGTCCGCGGTGTCCGCGAGCCCGTCGAGATGCAGGCCTCGGGTGAGCACGGCGGGTACGGCGGCGGTGGCCACGGCGGCGAGCAGCGGGCCCGAGCCGAGGAGCAGCAGGGCGCCGCCGACGGCCGCGGCGAACAGGCCTATGACCAGGCCGGCTACGGGAGCGCAGAGCATCCCGGCGCGGGCGGCCTCACGGTCCCACCGGGGGACGTGGACGGGGAGCGCGGTCAGGGTGCCGAAGGCGAAGCGGAGGCCTGCCGGGCCGGGATCGGAAGAGGACGGGGTCTCGGACATTGGCGCAGGTTAACCGGGCGCGTGCGGCGGTACTTCGCGGGCTCGGCTCCCTCGCGCTCCATACAGAACCCACTAAATTGCACATATGGGGCACTGGTGGTTCCGGAACATCGTCGAGCCCGGCAAGTTGCCGCTGCTGCTCGCGCTGCTCTCGTTCGTGGGGACCTTTCTGGCCGTCCGGGTCATCACGCGGCTGATCCGGGCGGGCAAGGGCCCTTTCCGCAACGTCAGTACGGGGAAAGTGCACATCCATCACGTGGTCCCCGGCGTCGTACTGACCGTCATCGGCGGCTTCGGCGCCGTGGCCACGGGCGCGCACGACGTCGGCGCCCTGCTGTCGGCGGTGCTCTTCGGCATGGGCGCGGGCCTCGTCCTCGACGAGTTCGCGCTGATCCTCCATCTCGACGACGTCTACTGGAGCGAGAAGGGCCGGATGAGCGTCGAGGTCGTCGTGCTCACGACGGCCCTGGTGGCGCTGGTGCTCAGCGGCTTCCTGCCGTTCGGCGTCAACGACCTGTCGCCCGAGGAGCGGCAGAACCGCGCCATCGTCCTCATGAACACCGCCATGAACTTCTTCCTCGCCCTCGTCGCCCTCGGCAAGGGCAAGCCCCGGGTGGCGATCATCGGCGCGGTGGTGCCGCTGGTCGCGCTGTTCGGTGCGGTCCGGCTGGCCCGGCCCGGCTCGCCCTGGGCAAAGAGGTTCTACGCCCGCCGTCCCCGCGCCCGGGCGAGGGCGGGTCTGCGTGCCTACCGCCACGACCGCCGCTGGGGCGGGCCCAGCCGCCGATTCGAGGACTGGCTCGGCGGCAGGCCGGACGGGGACGGGGCGGCGGAACGCCGTTGAGCGGTGCGCCGTCCGAGGGCGCACCGCACCAATTAGAGGCACCCGCCGTCGTGGGGGCTGTGCCCACCCTCCCCCATTGCCTTAAGGGCATGGGAGGTACCCTCATCGCCCCAGCGGAACGACTGCCCACAGCGGTAAGGCCGCGAGCCCTACTCGGCCTTGGCGTCGGCCTCAGGCAGCTCCGCTGCCAACGCCGCCGCGGCCTGCACGAGCGGCAGCGCCAGCAGCGCCCCCGCCCCCTCGCCGACCGCGACACCGTGGTCCAGAAGAGGCTCGATGGCCATCCGGTCCAGGGCCTTCGCCTGGGCGGGCTCCCCGCTGGCCTGGCCCGCGAGCCACCAGTCGGGCGCACGGAACGCGACCCGCTGCGCCACCAGCGCACACGCCGCCGAGACGACCCCGTCGAGAATCACCGGCGTATGCCGCACGGCGCTCTGCAGCAGGAAGCCTGTGGTGGCCGCAAGGTCCGCGCCGCCCACCGCGGCCAGCAGCCGCAGCTGGTCGCCGAGCACCGGGCGGGCCCGCCGCAGCGCATCCCGTACGGCCGCGCACTTGCGCATCCAGGCCAGGTCGTCGATATGGCGCCCGCCCCTGCCGGTCACCACGGAGGCGTCCGTGCCGCACAGCGCGGCGATCAGCGTCGACGCGGCCGTCGTGCCGCCGACGCTCAGATCACCGAGGACGACCAGGTCCGTGCCGGAGTCGGCCTCCTCGTCGGCCACGGCCATACCCGCACGGAACGCGGCCTCCGCCTCCTCGAGGCTCAAGGCGTCCTCGATGTCGATACGCCCGGACCCGCGCCGCACCCGGTGGCGTACGACGTCGTCGGGCAGGGAGCCCGGGTCGCAGTCCAGTGCCATGTCGACGATCCGTACGGGCACGCCCAGCCGGCGGGCCAGCACCGAGACCGTGCTCTCGCCCGCGAGCGCGGCCCGCACCAGCTCGGCCGCGCTCCCGGCCGGCCGGGCGGAGACGCCCAGCTCGGCGATCCCGTGGTCGCCGGCGAACAGCACCACGCGCGGCTGCTCGATGGGCCTGACCGGCACGCTGGACTGCGCTGCCGCCAGCCACTCGCCCAGCTCGTCCAGGCGGCCGAGCGCCCCGGGCGGCACGACCAGCCGCTCCCTGCGCTCTTCGGCATCGCGGCGCACGCCACCGTCGGGGCGCTCGATCAGATCGGTGAAGTCGTCGAGATTCAGCGAGCTCATTCGCCGAACAGTACCGGCAGGGGTCGAACCGGGCTGCTGACGGGCTGCCATAGAACCGGGCGCCGTCCCTGCCGTGGCGCGGGTCACGGGTTACGCCATGTGTCCCACCCCTTCGGTCCGCGTCGTTGCGGCGCCGCCAGTGATCCCCTACGTTCCGACTTGTACGGAATTGTCGTATTACTCGCTTACTCACTCGACCGGACCGCGGGCGATGCACGGAGTAGCCATGCCCTTCATCCAGCAGGCCGTCCAGCAGGCCTCCGGCCGGCAGGCCGTCGCCCGGCGGCGTCCCGCGTGTCTGCGTGAACTCGCCCAGGGCACCGACCGGTTCCACGAGCCGCGCCGCACCGACTGCCCCTGGTGCGGCTCGGAGCGGCTGCGCGTCCGGCTGCGCACCACCGATCTGGTCCAGCACAAGCCCGGTACCTTCGTCCTCGAGGAGTGCCTGGACTGCTCCCACGCCTTCCAGAACCCCCGACTCACCCCCGAAGGCCGGGCTTTCTACGGCCGGGACGCCCACGACGGGCCGGTGCTCGGCGCCCGGTGCGACGCGAAGCGGTACCGGGGGACCGCCCGGGCGATGCTGCCCTTCGGCGAGCCCGAGAGCTGGCTCGACATCGGCACGGGGCACGCCCGTTTCCCGGAGGCCGCCCGGGACGTCCACCCGTACACGGCCTTCGACGGACTCGACGAAGGCGCGGCCGTCCACGAGGCCGTCCGGGCCGGGCGCATCGAGGAGGGCCACCGCGGCTCCCTGGCGGAACTCGCGCCGCGGCTCGCGGGCCGCTACGACGTACTGAGCATGCTCCACCACTTGGAGCACGCCGCCGACCCGCGCGAGGAACTCGCCGCCGCCCGCCGCGTGTTGCGGCCCGGCGGGCACCTGCTGATCGAGGCGGTCGACCCGGACAGCCGCTACGCCCGGCTGCTGGGCCGGTGGTGGGCGTCGTACGTCCAGCCGCAGCACCTGCATCTGATTCCGCTCGGGAATCTGCTGCGGGGACTGGAGGGCCTCGGCTACACCGTGGCCGCCGTCGACCGCCGTGACGCGCATGTTCCGCTCGACCTCGGTACGGGGGTCGCGCTCGCCCTCGACCAGTGTCTGCCCGCGGCCGACCAGCCGTGGCGCAGCCGCCCGCCGAGCGATCTGCAGCGGACCGTGCGCGCCGCCCTGAGCTGGGCTGCCAGCCCGCTCGTCGGCGCCGCCCGCGCCGCCGACCACGTCCTCGCGCCGCTGGCGAGCCGCACGCGCTTCGCGAACGCGTACCGGGTGATCGCCCGCCGGAACGAGGACGGGCACCCGCCGTCGTGGGCACAACGGTAGGCCCGCAGTCGCAAGGAGGTCAGCCGCGCAGCACCAGCGCCTGCCCCGCCACCACCAGCAGCATCTGCTCGCACTCGGCCGCGAACGCCGCGTTCAGACGGCCCAGTTCGTCGCGGTACCGGCGGCCCGACGCGGTGGCCGGGACGATGCCCGAGCCCACCTCGTTCGAGACGGCCACGACGGTACGCCGGGTGCGCCGCACCGCGTCCGTCAGATCCCGCACACGCCCCCGCAGCGCCCGCTCGCCGCCCCCCGCCCACTCGGCGTCGTCCCACGCGTTCACTGCGTCCATGGCATACGTCAGCCACAGCGACAGACAGTCGATGAGCAGCGGGGGCCCGGTCTCCGCCAGCAGAGGCACGAGATCGCAGGTCTCGGCGGTCTGCCACGAGCCGGGGCGCCGCTCGCGGTGCAGGGCCACCCGCTCCGCCCACTCCGAGTCCCCGCCCCGCGTGCCGCCCGTCGCCACGTACAGCACATCGGGGAAGGTCTCCAGCCGCCGCTCGGCCTCCACGGACTTGCCCGAACGCGCCCCGCCCAGCACCAGTGTGCGGCGCGGCACGTCAGGCACGTCCTCGTAGGAGCCGACCACGAGCGTCGTCCCGTCCGGCACGGCCCGCGCCCCCGCGGCGGCCAGCCTGCGCCGCAACTCCGCGCCCGGCGGCACGTCGTGGTCCAGATGGACCGCGATCACGTCGGTCGTGGCGGACACCGCGCCCACGGCCCGCAGCCGCGCCAGCGCGTCCGGCCGGCCGACCACGTCCGCCACGACCATGTCGTACGGCGTGTGCCCTTCCTCGAGGCCCGCGGGCGCGGCCCCCGGCGGCAGATACAGCAGCCGCTGCCCGTCGGGGCCCGTCACCGCGTAGCCGGTGCCCGGCGCGTCCATCGCCAGCGCATGCACCCGGTGGCCGCTCATCAGCGCCAGCTCCCGCCCGTCGGGCACGCGGGCCGGCTGCGGCAGCCCGGCGGGCACCTCGACCGCCGGGCCCTCGTGCGGATGGGAGAGCAGGACCTGGCGTACGCCCCCGAGCATGCGTCCCGCGCGGGCGGCGGCGAACGCGGCGCCCGGTGTGAGGTCGAGCAGCAGCGTGCCGTCGACGAGCAGCGCGGTCGCGGCACGCGCCGCCTCGCCGAGCGCGGCCGAGCAGGAGGCGCAGGGGCAGCCGGGGCGCGGCAGGCCCTCGGGGCCCCCGGTGCCGAGCAGAGTCAGTTCCACGGAAAGATCCTCCCGCGCCGTTGCCGCTGCTGCGCGTCCGGCTAGGCTTCAAGACGCTTCAGCAGCTCCGAAGCACCTCTTCTCACCCTCGGGAGGCTGGCATGGTGGCTTGGACGTGGCGTTTCGAGAAGTCGGACGGGACGGAGGTCCAGCCGGCCGTGCAGCCTGAGGAGTTCACCACTCAGGGGGACGCCGAGTCCTGGATCGGCGAGCACTGGCGGGAACTCGCGGACGGCGGCGCGGACCAGGTGACCCTCTTCGAGGACGCGACCCTGATCTACGGCCCGATGAGCCTCCACGCGGAGGAGGCCCAGGCCTGACCGGTGGCGGCGACTGTCACGGTTGTGCCCACCCGCCCGTAGGGCGGGGAGGGGCGCACACCGCAGGTCAGCCGCCCCGCACCCCGCAAAGATGAAGCAGCGCCGCCACCCGGCGATAGGGATCCGTGCGCCCGGCGCGCTCCTCCGCGGCGAGGAGCGCGCCGAAGTCGTCGGGCACGGTGGCGTCGTCGGCCGCCGTGTCGGTGAAGACCCGCACGCCGTACCAGGCGTGCAGCGGCGCCCCGATCCCCGCAAGCGTCGAGGTGAGCGCGTTCAGCCGGTCGGCCCGCACCCGCAGCCCCAGCCGGTTGGTGTAGGCGTCGGTGTCGAAGGAGGCCAGCGCCCCGGCCCAGTCGCCGGCCCGCCCCGGCCGCAGCGCCAGTGCGTCGGCGTTCCGTACCAGCAGTGACAGCAGCCCGCCCGGGGCCAGCATCCGGGCGAGGCCGGCCAGCAGCGGGTCGGGCTGCTCGACGTACATCAGCACGCCGTGGCACAGCACCACGTCGAAGCTGCCCGGCAGGAAGTGCACGCCCGTGTCCCGGCCGTCACCCTCGACCAGCCGCACCCGCTGCCGTATGCCCTCAGGCTCCGCGGCCAGCGCCTCGCGCGCCACGGCGACCATCTTCGGGTCCTGCTCCAGGCCGGTCACCTTGTGCCCGGCACGGGCCAGCCGCAGCGCCTGCGTGCCCTGGCCCATGCCGACGTCGAGCACCCGCAGCCGCTGCCCGACGGGGAAGCGCCCGGCCAGCTGCTCGTCGAGCTGCCGTGCCACCAGTTCCTGACGTACGGCGTTGCGCAGGCCCCCGAGCCCCTGCAGCCAGGCGGCCGCCCCCAGCGGATAAGGCTCTGCGCTCAGGGCCGCTCTCCGCGCTTGACCTGCGGCTTCGGCAGCCGGAGCCGACGCATCTGGAGCGTGCGCATCAGGGCGTACGCGACGGCCCCTCGCTTCGGCTGGTCCGGGAAGCGCGCGTTCAGCTGCTTCTTCAGGCGGATCGCGGTAAGGATCGAGTCGACGACGATCAGGATGATCACGAACAGCCACAGCAGCAGCGCGATGTTCTGGATCGACGGCACACGGATCATGCTCAGGACGAGGATGACCACCGCGAGCGGCAGGAACCACTCCGCGATGTTGAACCGCGAGTCCACGAAGTCGCGTGCGAACCGCCGGACCGGGCCCTTGTCGCGGACGGGCAGATAGCGCTCGTCGCCGCTCGCCAGCGCCTGGCGCTGCCGCTCCATCTGCGTACGGCGCTCGTCGCGCTGCCGCTTCGAGGCCTCCTTGCGCGTCATCTGGCTGTTGGCGACGCTGCGGCGCTGGGTTTGGGCCTCGCTGCGCTTGGGCGTCGGGCGGCCCTTGGGGGCCTGCGGGTCACGGGTCTGCTTGGAGTCGGTCACCGGCGCCTTGTCGGCGGGGGCCTTCTCTTCCTTGGCACGGCTACGGAACACAAAATCCAAGGGTACGGGGTGCGCCTGCATGGACCCCAGCCCGGTGGGGAACGATCCGGCAACACCCTGCGTCTCTACCGGCGACATCACGCGGCTGTGGCGGGGGCGGATCAGACTCAAGGGGTATGCAAGGTACGCGGCCGAAGGTTTCCGGCGCATCCCGGGAGGCACCACCTACTCCCTGGGCCGGAGGGCAGCCGGCGGCAGTCGTCCTTGGGGATGAGCGCATCGGTCCCCGAACAGTGCGGTAATGGAGGCAGGGCCCGTACTGTGGGTTCTGTTGAAGACCTGGGAGCTGGAGTCCGTCAGAAGGGGGCGCGCGAAGCCCATGAGCGGTGTCATGAAGCGTATGGGGATGATCTTCCGCGCGAAGGCGAACAAGGCCCTGGACCGGGCCGAGGACCCGCGCGAGACCCTCGATTACTCGTACCAGAAGCAGCTTGAGCTGCTGCAGAAGGTGCGCCGCGGCGTCGCCGACGTGGCGACCTCGCGCAAGCGCCTGGAGCTGCAGCTCAACCAGCTCCAGACCCAGTCGTCCAAGCTGGAGGACCAGGGCCGCAAGGCGCTCGCGCTGGGTCGCGAGGACCTGGCCCGCGAAGCGCTCTCCCGCCGCGCTGCTCTCCAGCAGCAGGTGACGGACCTGGAGACGCAGCACCAGACGCTGTCGGGTGAGGAGGAGAAGCTCACCCTTGCGGCCCAGCGGCTGCAGGCGAAGGTGGACGCCTTCCGTACGAAGAAGGAGACCATCAAGGCCACCTACACCGCGGCCCAGGCGCAGACCCGGATCGGCGAGGCGTTCTCCGGGATCTCCGAGGAGATGGGCGACGTCGGCCTGGCGATCCAGCGTGCCGAGGACAAGACCGCGCAGCTCCAGGCGCGGGCCGGCGCGATCGACGAGCTGCTGGCCTCCGGCGCCCTCGACGACCCGACCGGCATGGCCAAGGACGACATCCAGGCCGAGCTGGACCGGCTCTCCGGTGGTACGGATGTAGAGCTGGAACTGCAGCGCATGAAGGCCGAGCTGGCCGGGGGTTCGCAGCAGCAGGCGATCGAGGGCGGCACCGGCCAGGGACAGCAGCAGTCCCAGCAGCAGGACACCCCGCGCTTCGACAAGCAGTAGCCACCCCGCGAGTCTCGCTCACGTCCGAGGAGGGCGACATGATCGTACGGATCATGGGGGAGGGGCAGGTGAAGCTGGCCGACAGCCACTTCGCCGAACTGAACAAGCTGGACGAGGCGCTGCTCTCCGAGATGGAGCGCGGCGACGGCCCCGGCTTCCGCGAGACCCTGCACGCGCTCCTGGAAAAGGTCCGCGAACTGGGCACCCCCCTCCCGGACGACTCTCTGGAACCCTCGGAACTGATCCTCCCGTCCTCCGACGCCACCCTGGAGGAAGTCCGGGAGCTCTTGAGCGACGACGGCCTGATCCCGGGCTAGAGCCCAGCTGTGGGCAATCGTTCCGCAGGGGCATTGGGGGTACCTCCCATGCCCTTAACGCAATGGGGGAGGGTGGGCACAACCCCACGACGCACAGCACCTCGGCTGTAGGCCCGGACCGGGCGAGGGCATCCGCACCTCGCCCACGACGGGGGCACCCGAAACCGAAAGGGCACCCAAGCCCCCGTTCCGCCGCCCGCCAGGGCCCCGTACCGTGGCTGAACGTGACCACTCCCCAGAGCCCAGGCCCCTGGACCGGGGCAAGGGCCTGGCCCCAGGCCCACCCCCGGGCCTGGGACGCCATCCTCGCCACCGCCGTCCTCGCCTGCATGATCGTCGGCTCCTTCGCCGACCCCGGCCACCACGGCCGCCCCACCTGGGGCACCCGCACGCCCGACGCGCTCAGCCTCACCCTGATGCTGCTCGGCGCGGCCGCGCTGGTCTTCCGCCGGGCGCGCCCCATGCTCGTGCTGGCCGTGACCGGTGCCGTGTCCCTCGTGGAGCTGGTCACCGGCGACCCGCGCACCCCGGTGACGATGTCCGCGGTCGTCGCGCTCTTCACCGTCGCCGCCTGCACCGACCGGTCCACCACCTGGCGGGTCGCCCTGCCCACCATGACCGTGCTGACGGCGGCCGGAATGCTCGCGGGCCCGCTGCCCTGGTACGCGCAGGAGAACATCGCCGTCTTCGCCTGGACCGGTATGGCCGCGGCCGCGGGAGACGCGGTCCGCAGCCGCCGCGACTTCGTCCAGGCCATCCGGGAGCGCGCCGAACGGGCCGAGCGGACCCGCGAGGAGGAGGCCCGGCGCCGGGTCGCGGAGGAGCGGCTGCGCATCGCCCGCGATCTGCACGACGTGGTGGCGCACCACATCGCGCTCGTCAACGTCCAGGCCGGGGTCGCGGCGCACGTCATGGACCGGCGGCCCGACCAGGCCAAGGAGGCCCTCGCCCACGTACGCGAGGCGAGCCGCTCCGCACTGGGCGAACTCCGCGCCACCGTGGGTCTGCTGCGGCAGACGGGCGACCCCGAGGCGCCCACCGAGCCCGCGCCGGGTCTGCATCGCCTCGACGAACTCGTCGACACCTTCCGGCACGCGGGCCTGCCGGTGGAGGTGGCCCGCGACGATCTCGGCACGGCACTGCCCGCGGCCGTGGACCTCGCCGCGTACCGCGTCATCCAGGAGGCGCTCACCAATGTGCAGAAGCACGCGGGCACCGGCGCCAAGGCCGAGGTCAGCGTCATACGCGTAGGGGCCGAGCTCGAGGTCACCGTGCTGGACGACGGTCCGGGCCACGACGAGACGCCCCAGGACGGCGGCGGGCACGGGCTGCTCGGCATGCGCGAGCGGGCCACCGCGCTCGGCGGCAGCTGCACCGCGGCACCCCGTCCCGGGGGCGGCTTCCGCGTCCATGCGATCCTGCCGGTCCAGGGCCGTGCGCGCCAGGCCACGGAAGAGCCGCAGACACCGACAGTGCTTCACACCGAGACGCAGACGGGGAACCGCGTATGACCATCCGGGTGCTGCTCGCCGACGACCAGGCACTGCTGCGCAGCGCCTTCCGTGTGCTCGTCGACTCCGAGCCCGACATGGAGGTCGTCGGCGAGGCGTCGGACGGTGCGGAGGCGGTCCGGCTGGCCAAGGAGCAGTCCGCTGACGTCGTGCTGATGGACATCCGCATGCCGGGTACGGACGGCCTCGCCGCCACCCGGCTGATCAGCGCCGACCCGGCTCTCACGCAGGTGCGGGTGGTCATGCTGACGACGTTCGAGGTCGACGAGTACGTGGTGCAGTCGCTGCGCGCCGGCGCCTCCGGTTTCCTCGGCAAGGGCGCGGAACCCCAGGAGCTCCTGAGCGCCATCCGGGTCGCGGCCGGAGGAGAGGCCCTGCTGTCCCCGGCGGCCACCAAGGGGCTGATCGCCAGGTTCCTGGCGCAGGGCGACGGTACGCAGGGCGGCGGCGACCCCGTCCACGCCGAACGCCTGGAGGCGCTCACCAGCCGGGAACGCGAGGTGCTGGTCCAGGTCGCCGGCGGCCACTCCAACGACGAGATCGCCGAACGGCTCGAGGTCAGCCCGCTCACCGTCAAGACGCACGTCAACCGCGCCATGGCCAAACTCGGGGCCCGCGACCGGGCACAACTCGTGGTCATCGCCTACGAATCGGGTCTGGTCCGGCCGAGAACGACGTGATGTGACATCCGGGGAGCCCGGATATGTCGAGGTCATCCACGGACGTCCTGGTCGTCCTGGGACGTGCGGGACCGCCGGGGCGCGAAGCTGGACCCGAGGGTGTACGGCGCGTACTGCGACCGCAGTATGCGCCGGATAAGGAATGGGGACCTGGGGGCGACGGATCGGGCCCGGGGGATGCCGCAGGGTGATAGGACCGGGCGCCGAGTCGCGCCCTCTCCTGCCGCGTAAGCCACAGAAGAGAGACCGTCCCCATGTCCTGGCTGTCCAGGTTCAGCCTCGCTCAACGTGCCCTGATCGGGCTGATGTCGATCGTCGCGATCGTCTTCGGTGCCATCGCCATCCCGCAGCTCAAGCAGCAGCTGCTGCCCTCCATCGAACTGCCCGTGGTGTCCGTGCTGGCGCCGTACCAGGGCGCGTCTCCGGATGTGGTCGAGAAGCAGGTCGTCGAGCCGCTCGAGAACACCATCAAGGCCGTCGACGGCGTCACCGGCATCACCTCCACGGCCAGCGAGGGCAACGCCCTGATCATGGCCTCCTTCGACTACGGCAACGGCACCCAGCAGCTCGTCGCCGACGTCCAGCAGGCCGTGAACCGGGCCCGAGCCCAGCTGCCCGACGACGTCGACCCGCAGGTCGTCGCCGGTTCCACGGACGACATCCCGACCGTCGTCCTCGCCGTCACCTCCGACAAGGACCAGCAGGCGCTCGCCGACCAGCTCGACAGGACCGTCGTACCGGCCCTCGACGACATCGACGGCGTCGGCCAGGTCACGGTCGACGGTGTCCAGGACCTCCAGGTCACGGTCACGCCGGACGACGCCGAGCTGGCGCGCGCGGGTCTGACCTCGGCGGCGCTCGGCCAGGCCCTGCAGGCCGGCGGTGCGACGGTCCCGGCCGGCTCCTTCGACGAGGACGGCGCCAACCGCACCGTCCAGGTCGGCGGCGGCTTCACCTCGCTGCAGCAGATCAAGGACCTGATGGTCACGGGCCAGGGCGCCAAGAAGCCCGTACGCCTGAGCGACGTCGCCACCGTGCAGCAGGAGCCCTCCGCCGCGACCTCCATCACGCGCACGAACGGCAAGCCCAGCCTCGCCGTCATGGTCACCATGGACCACGACGGCAGCGCGGTCGCCATCTCCGACGCGGTCAAGGACAAGCTGCCGGACCTCCGCAAGGACCTCGGCTCCGGTGCGACGCTGACCGTCGCCAGCGACCAGGGCCCCGCGGTCTCCAAGTCCATCGAGGGCCTGACCACCGAGGGCGCGCTCGGTCTGGTCTTCGCCGTCCTCGTCATCCTGGTGTTCCTGGCGTCGATCCGCTCGACGCTGGTCACCGCGGTGTCGATCCCGCTGTCGGTCGTCCTCGCGCTCATCGTCCTGTGGACGCGCGACCTGTCCCTCAACATGCTCACGCTCGGCGCGCTGACCATCGCCATCGGCCGCGTCGTCGACGACTCGATCGTCGTCCTGGAGAACATCAAGCGGCATCTCGGCTACGGCGAGGAGCGCCAGGAGGCGATCCTCAAGGCCGTGCGCGAGGTCGCGGGCGCGGTCACGTCCTCCACCCTCACCACCGTCGCGGTCTTCCTGCCCATCGGTCTGACGGGCGGCATGGTGGGCCAGCTGTTCGGCCCGTTCTCGCTGACGGTCACGGCGGCGCTGCTCGCCTCGCTGCTGGTGTCGCTGACGGTCGTGCCCGTCCTGTCGTACTGGTTCCTGCGGGCCCCCAAGGACGTGCGGGACGCCGACCCGGAGGAGGCCCGCCGCAAGGCCGAGGAGAAGGAGGCGCGCAGTCGGCTGCAGCGCCTCTACGTCCCCGTGCTGCGCTTCGCGACGCGCCGCCGCCTCACCAGCCTGGCCATCGCCGTCGTGATCCTCATCGGCACCTTCGGCATGGCGCCCCTGCTGAAGACCAACTTCTTCGACCAGGGGGATCAGGAAGTCCTCACGGTCAAGCAGGAGTTGAAGCCGGGCACCAGCCTGGCGAAGACCGACGCGTCCGCGAAGAAGATCGAGAAGATGCTCGACGGCGTCGAGGGCGTCGAGGACTACCAGGTCACCGTCGGCTCCTCCGGCTTCATGGCGGCGTTCGGCGGCGGTACGGACACCAACCAGGCGTCGTACCAGGTCAAGCTGGCGGACTCGGCGTCGTACGACGACGTCCAGGCCCGTATCGAGGAGGGGCTCGGCAAGCTCTCCGGGATCGGCACGACGACCATCTCGGCCGGCGACGGCTTCGGCAGCCAGGACCTGAGCGTCGTGGTCAAGGCCGCCGACGCGGACGTCCTGCGGAAGGCCGCGGAGGAGGTCCGCGACTCGGTCGCCACGCTCGACGACGTCACGGACGTCACCAGCGACCTCTCCCAGTCGGTGCCGCGGATCTCGGTGAAGGCCAACGACAAGGCGGCAGCGGCCGGTTTCAACGACTCGACCCTCGGCCAGGCCGTCGCCCAGGCGGTGCGCGGCACCACCACCGGCAAGGCGGTCCTCGACGACACCGAGCGGAACATCGTCATCCGCTCGGCGAAGCCCGCGGACACGCTGTCCGAGCTGAAGAAGCTGCAGGTCGGCCCGGGCGTGAAGCTCGCTGACATCGCGGACGTCAAGCTCGTCGACGGCCCGGTCTCGATGACCCGTATCGACGGCCAGCGCGCCGCGACGATCACGGCCACGCCGACCGGCGACAACACGGGCGCGGTCAGCGCCGACCTCCAGACGAAGATCAACGCGCTCAAGCTGCCCGCCGGCGCCACGGCGTCGATCGGCGGCGTCTCGCAGGACCAGGACGACGCCTTCGCCTCGCTGGGCCTGGCGATGCTGGCCGCGATCGCGATCGTCTTCATGCTGCTGGTCGCGACGTTCCGGTCGCTCGTCCAGCCGCTGATCCTGCTGGTGTCCATCCCGTTCGCGGCGACCGGCGCGATCGGCCTGCTGATCGTCACGGGCACCCCGATGGGCGTCCCGGCGATGATCGGCATGCTGATGCTGATCGGCATTGTGGTCACCAACGCGATCGTGCTGATCGACCTGATCAACCAGTACCGGGCCCAGGGCTACAGCACGGTCGAGGCGGTCATCGAGGGCGGCCGCCACCGCCTCCGCCCGATCCTGATGACCGCCCTGGCGACGATCTTCGCGCTGCTCCCCATGGCGCTCGGCATCACGGGCGAGGGCGGCTTCATCGCCCAGCCGCTCGCGGTGGTGGTGATCGGTGGTCTGATCACCTCGACGCTGCTGACCCTGCTGCTGGTCCCGACGCTGTACGCGATGATCGAGCTCCGCAAGGAGCGCAGGGCCAAGAAGAAGGCGGCCAAGCGAGCGAAGAAGGCCGGGGGTCCGGCCGAGCCGACGGTCGCGGAGTCCGGCGAACCGGAGCCCGCGCAGGTCTGACGGCTGTACGAGAAAAAAGGGCGCCCCTCTGCACGAGGGGCGCCCTCCCATTTTTCGGTGTTTGGATCACGCGCCCTGAATGTCCGATCGCTTGACTTCGCATGATCGCGAGGACTACAACCTCCGGCGACGATCAGGCGGCGGTGGTCACGAGTTCACCGTCCACGTACTGGGGAGATATTTGTGGGTGCGTTCCGAAAGAGAGCTGCGGCTGCGTTTACGGTGCCTGCTGTGGCCGCCGCCATGATTGCCGGCGCACCGGCCGCACAGGCGGACGCGGGGTCGGGCTGCATCATCGGCTCGAGCTGCCTCGTGCTGTTCTACAACAGCAATCAAGGAGGGTCCTCGACCTCCTTCCGGGGAAGCAATGTCGCCGACTTCGCCGGCTACACGTTCCTGAGCTCCGGGTCCGGGCAGGGGCAGGCCGTCAAGAACAACGCCGCTTCGGCGACGAACGACAGCGCCTACGCTGCCACGATCTTCTACAACAGCAACTACGGCGGCGCCTGCGACAAGATCGCCGACTACTCGTACACCAAGCAGTTGCACAACACGTACAACGAGAACGCCTCTTTCAAGTGGAACTCGTCGAGGACTGACTGCTACGTGTTCTGAGCGGCTCCGGAAGCCGCTGGTGCAGATTCTGCGGTCCTCGTGCGGGGGCGGGTTCTTCCTGTCTCCGCACGGGGTCCTCGATTTTTCTGAGGGGTTTCGGGGTGGGAACGAGGACTCGGTCGGTTTTTTCGGCGCTGTGCAGCCGGTCGGTGGCGGTAGTTGCCGGGCTGTCGTCCCTTCTTCTGCTGTCGGGCTGCTCGTCGTCCGCGCAGAACGCCGCAGACGACGGCCCGGGGGCACGTCCGACCGAGCCGAGCGTGACCGAACCGGCCTCGCCTTCCCCCGGTTCCGAATCGGCCGTGCCGGAATCCGCCTACACCTTCAGACTCCCCATCGCGAAATACAGCTTCAGCAATGCGGAGTTGGCTGCCATAGACGCCGCCGAAGGCAAGCTGACGGAACAATGCATGGCCAGGTTCGGGATCGACTACCGCGCTGAGCCGCCATCGGTCCCCGCGTATTCTTCGGACCGTCGCTACGGCATATCCAGCGCCAAAGACGCGGCACGCTACGGCTACCACCTTCCTGCGGACGAGTCACCGGAAAGCGGTGCGGAGGACGTCGACGCGACGACTCGTCTCGTTCTGTACGGCACCGGATCCGGCGGCGTGGCGAAGAAGTACCGGGGTGCCACTGTTCCCGAGAACGGCTGTCGGGGCGAGGCGGTGAAAAGTCTGCGGAAGGGGAACGAGTCCCCCGCCGGGTCGGAAGCCGCCAGGACCGTCGCGAACAGCAGCTTCCAGTCTTCTCTCAAGGATCCCCGGGTGGTGCGGGCCACGAAGGACTGGTCCGCGTGCATGAAGAGCGCCGGGTACACATACGATTCACCGCTGGCGGCCATGGGCGACAAGGCCTTTCAGGGCGAAAGCGTCACCCGCCGAGAGATATCGACTGCCAAGGCGGACTACTCGTGCAAAACCCGTACCCGGCTCCTCGATGCCTGGTTCCGGGCGGAGAGCGAGATCCAGGACAAGATGATCGCTGATCACAAGGTGGACCTCGGGAAGTTGAATGCCGCCCACCTGCGGATGATCAGCGCAGCACAGGAGGCCGTCGCGGAGAGCTGACCGTTAGTGCGGGCGCACTGAACGGCGAATCCTCGATGGGGCCATCGAGAAATGCGTGTGGGGCGGGCTTGGGAAGCCCGCCCCACACGCATATACATGCAGCTGTACATGCAGCGACGTTTACGGAAGCGCCAGCATCCGCTCGAGCGCCAGCTTGGCGAACTGCTCCGTCTCCCGGTCGACCGCGATCCGGTTGACGAGGTTGCCCTCGGCCAGGGACTCCAGCGCCCACACCAGATGCGGCAGGTCGATGCGGTTCATCGTCGAGCAGAAGCACACCGTCTTGTCGAGGAAGACGATCTCCTTGCCCTCGTCCGTGAAACGGTTGGCCAGGCGGCGGACCAGGTTCAGCTCCGTGCCGATGGCCCACTTGGACCCGGCCGGCGCCGCCTCCAGCGTCTTGATGATGTACTCCGTCGAGCCCACGTAGTCGGCGGCCGCGACGACCTCGTGCTTGCACTCGGGGTGGACCAGGACGTTCACGCCGGGGATGCGCTCGCGCACGTCGTTCACGGAGTCCAGGCTGAACCGTCCGTGTACCGAGCAGTGGCCCCGCCACAGGATCATCTTCGCGTCGCGCAGCTGCTCCGCGGTGAGCCCGCCGTTCGGCTTGTGCGGGTTGTAGACGACGCAGTCGTCGAGCGTCATGCCGAGGTCGCGCACGGCGGTGTTGCGGCCCAGGTGCTGGTCCGGCAGGAAGAGGACCTTCTCGCCCTGGGAGAAGGCCCACTCCAGAGCCCGCTCGGCATTGGACGACGTACAGATCGTGCCGCCGTGCTTGCCGGTGAACGCCTTGATGTCGGCCGACGAGTTCATGTACGAGACGGGCACGACCTGCTCGGCGATGCCCGCCTCGGTCAGCACGTCCCAGCACTCCGCGACCTGCTCGGCCGTCGCCATGTCGGCCATGGAGCAGCCGGCCGCGAGGTCCGGCAGGACGACCTTCTGGTTGTCGCCCGTCAGGATGTCGGCGGACTCGGCCATGAAGTGCACACCGCAGAAGACGATGTACTCGGCCTCCGGGCGCGCGGCGGCGTCGCGGGCCAGCTTGAAGGAGTCACCCGTGACGTCCGCGAACTGGATGACCTCGTCGCGCTGGTAGTGGTGGCCGAGCACGAAGACCTTGTCGCCGAGCTTCTCCTTGGCAGCCCGGGCGCGCTCCACCAGGTCCGGGTCGGACGGCAGGGGCAGGTCGCCGGGGCATTCGACACCGCGCTCGCTCCTGGGGTCGGCCTCGCGGCCGAGCAGCAGCAGGGCGAGGGGCGTCGGCTGGACGTCGAGCTCCTGACGGGTTTGGGCGGTGGTCACGACACGCACCCTTTCTTTTCTGCGGCTCGCTTGGTTCGGTTGGATCAAGCGGAGACTGCGGGATTTCGCCTTTTCGTCGAAATGACGCTATCTATCATAACTGGTTCACGTCAGTTTGACGACGGCCATCGCGTCGATGTGACGCATTACCGGAGGGGGCCTGGAGGCTGCCTCTGGACAGCCCCGGGTCCACCGGCCGAGCGTCCACAACGTCCCGTGCCGCTTCGCGATTCCATGTGCGAGCATGAGGTCAGCAAGCGAAGGAAAAGTCGAAGACAGTGCGCTCGGCCCGGAATGAATCCGCGGCCTCGCCGGTTGCAACCGTCGGCAAGCAGTCTCCGTACAACCCGGGAGAGATGTAGATGTCCGTATCGGACGAGACCACCACCGTCAGCGACGGCATCATCCTGTCCGACGCCGCCGCGGCGAAGGTCAAGGCCCTGCTCGACCAGGAAGGCCGTGACGATCTGGCGCTGCGCGTCGCCGTTCAGCCCGGCGGCTGCTCCGGCCTGCGCTACCAGCTCTTCTTCGACGAGCGCTCGCTCGACGGCGACGTCGTCAAGGACTTCGGCGGCGTCAAGGTCGTCACCGACCGGATGAGCGCTCCGTACCTGGGCGGCGCCTCGATCGACTTCGTCGACACCATCGAGAAGCAGGGCTTCACGATCGACAACCCGAACGCGACGGGTTCCTGCGCCTGCGGCGACTCCTTCAGCTGAGCCGGCTGATCCCACCGCTTCCGGCCGGAGGCGGAGAGGATCGACGCATGACGAAAGGCGGCGGCCCCTCCGAACAGGGGGCCGCCGCCTTGCGCGTCGCCGAGAGCCGCCAGCGGCGCCGGAGCCGCTACTTCCGCGGCACTGTCCCACCCCCGGTCCCGTCCACGACCTTCCGGTCGCCGAGGGGCTTCTCCAGCGTCACCGTCTCCTTGAGCTCCTTGGCGATCATGATGCAGACCTTGCCCGGCTCCTGCGGCGTCTCGGTCACCGTCACGGTCACCTGGTTCGCGCTCTCGCTCGCCGACGCCGAGTAGTCGCTGCAGACGCCACCCCAGAAGAGCAGCGTCAGCGACCGCCCGTCCACGCTGTACGACTCGATGTGCACGCCCCGCGGGGTGCTGCCCGACTCGTCCCCGCCGCCCGGGGTGCTCGGCCGCGGACTGGGGGCGGCCGGCTCCGTGCCGGGAGTCTCCGGCGCCCTCAGATACTCGGGGTCCACCGCCGGATAGGTGATCGTGAAGCTGTCAGCGGCCCCCTTCGGCCGCACCTCGAACAGCCATGACGGAACGAGCGTCTGCCGCCCGTCCACGAAGTTCACCGCGAGCCCGAACGTCGCGCCCCGCACGGCGACGGTCTGGGGCGTCGCGGGGGAGGCGGTGCTGTCACAGGGCGCGTCCTTCGTCTCCTGTCCCTCCAGCGGTACGGCGCTGGCGCAGCCCCCGATGCCGACGCGACCGCCCCCGGTCGCCGACCTGTTCAGCAGACCCAGCGTCTCCTGGGCGCTGATCACCGGGTACGTGTCGCCCTTCACCGGCTTCACCAGCCGGCCGCTGCCGCCCACCACCTGGCCGTCCGCGCCGACCTGGATACCGGTCGACCAGCCGTACGTCGGCAGCCCGCCGATCTCCGGGTCCGCGTTCACCACGCGCACCGCCCCCATGAGTTGACGCGCGTCCATCTTGGCGTCGTCCTGACCGAGGGCCTTCAGCACGGGAGCGGCGGCCCTCTGCGCGACCTGCTCGCTGACCGCGTCGCCCTCGCCCCCCGTGGTGGCGGCAGTACCGGAGCACTTCGTGGCGCTCTCGCAGTCGTCGCTCGCGCCGGGGGCGTACCGAGTGAACGTCCAGGTGCCCGGCGCCTGCTTGGTGACCTGCAGCGAAGGACCCGAGCCGTCCTTCGCCGGACCCACCCGCCAGGCCCCGGCCGACACCTTCGGGGTGCCCTCGACGCCGAGCGCCTTCGCCAGCCGCGTCACATCGGACGCGCTGACCTCACCCCGCGTCCGGTACACGGCGGCCGAATCCGGCCCGTCGGGGAGGCTGCCCGCCGCCCGGTACGTCACGCCGTTCGGGTCGGGCTCGCCAGGAGCGATGCCCTCGCCGGAGCTCTCCGTATAGCCGTCCAGGGCGAGCGGAGGCGGAGTGCTCCCGTTCCCGGACGGGGCACCGGACTCCTTGCCGCCGTCACCGCCCGACGCCGTCGCGGCGAAGTAGGCCCCGCCGCCACCGGCCAGCAGCACTGCGGCCGCGACCGAGGCGACGGCCAGCGGGGTACGCCGCCGACGTGGAACGGCCGCGTCGTTGTCGGGTCGCTCGGTGCTCACCGCATCGCTCCTTCGACTTCACTGTCGTCCCTGGAGCCCCTCCGGCCGTCGCCCGGAATCCGGTCCGGGCAGGGCAGGGGGCGTAGTCCGCATCCCCCTCACGGGGGACAGCGATGGGACGCAGCGGACGAGCGGGCGGTTCCCTCGGCGTCGCTCGGTCGCCGTAAGCCGTCGCTCAGTCGCCGTAATCCGGCATCGCGTCCACGAGCCGCGCGGACTTCGGAGGAACGACGACACCGTGGATGCGGGACGGCGACACGGGCCGGGGAGCCTCCTCGGCGGGCGCGACCCAGTGCGGGACCATCCGGGCGCAGTCGCCGCGCAGCGCGGCGAGCCCGCCTTCCAGGTCGAGCGGACCGTCGAGCGGAGCGGATTCCCTGACCCTGAAGTTCGTCATAACGAAACCGTATGCAGCGCGAGCCGCGCCGACAAAGCCCTACCATCCGGTAGTTTTGCCACTTCAGCGTGGGTGCGCCGACCCGGTAGCGTGAAACCGTCGTCCATCCCCCCCCAGCTACCGCTGGGGGTGCCCCCACACCAACCAATCCGACCAGTCCGTGCAGAGCGCTTCGTGCGCACCCACCCATCCCCGCAGGAGCGTGTCCTCGCCGTGCGTATCGCAGTCACCGGCTCCATCGCCACCGACCATCTGATGACCTTCCCCGGCCGCTTCGCCGACCAGCTGGTCGCCGACCAGCTGCACACGGTCTCCCTCTCCTTCCTGGTCGACGCCCTAGACGTACGCCGTGGCGGTGTCGGCGCCAACATCTGCTTCGGCATGGGGCAGCTCGGTACCAAGCCGATCCTGGTCGGTGCCGCCGGCGCCGACTTCGACGAGTACCGGGCCTGGCTCGACCGGCACGGCGTCGACACCGCCTCCGTCCGGATCTCCGAGGTGCTGCACACCGCCCGCTTCATCTGCACCACCGACGCCGACCACAACCAGATCGGCTCCTTCTACACGGGCGCGATGAGCGAGGCCCGGCTGATCGAGCTCAAGGCGGTCGCCGACCGGGTCGGCGGCCTCGACCTCGTGGTGATCGGCGCCGACGACCCGGAGGCGATGCTGCGTCACACCGAGGAGTGCCGCAGCCGCGGCATCCCGTTCGCCGCCGACTTCTCGCAGCAGATCTCCCGCATGGACGGGGAGGAGATCCGGATACTGCTGGACGGGGCCGCGTACCTCTTCTCCAACGAGTACGAGAAGGGGCTCATCGAGTCCAAGACCGGCTGGACCGACGCGGAGATCCTGTCCAAGGTCGGCCACCGCGTCACCACGCTCGGCTCGCGCGGCGTGCGCATCGAGCGGGACGGCGAGGACCCCATCGAGGTCGGCTGCCCCGAGGAGGAGATCAAGGCCGACCCGACCGGCGTCGGCGACGCGTTCCGCGCCGGCTTCCTCTCCGGCCTGGCCTGGGGCGTCGGCCTGGAGCGGGCCGCCCAGGTGGGCTGCATGCTGGCGACGCTGGTCATCGAGACGATCGGCACCCAGGAGTACCAGCTGCGCCGCGGCCACTTCATGGACCGCTTCACCAAGGCGTACGGCCACGAGGCGGCCGCCGAGGTCCAGGCGCACCTGATTTCTTAGAGCTCGGTTCGCCTCCGGGGCCAAGGCTCAGCTCAGGCGGCGTACGACGTACGCCGCCCCCCGCTCCGCCGGCTCCTCGCCCACGTACTCCTGCCCCCGCATCTCGCACCACGCGGGAATGTCCAGGCGGGCCGCCTCGTCGTCGGCGAGGACGGTGACCGTGCCGCCGACCGGCACGTCGCCGATCACCTTGGCCAGCTCGATCACGGGGATCGGGCAGAGCTTGCCGAGGGAGTCGACGACCAGGGACGCCGATCCGGTGCCCCGGGCGGGGGCCCCGGGCGCGCCCAGCTTCCGCCGGACGTCGGAGACGACCCCGGGCAGCACCTGAAGGAACCGCTCCACGTCCTCCTCCGCCGTCCCCAGCGGCAGCGACACCCGGACGTTGCCCTCGCTCAGCACCCCCATCGCCCGCAGCACATGGCTCGGCGTCAGCGTGGAGCTCGTGCACGACGAACCGGACGACACGGAGAAACCGGCCCGGTCCAGCTCGTGCAGCACTGTCTCTCCATCGACATAGAGACAGGAGAACGTCAGCAGATGCGGCAGCCTGCGCACCGGATCGCCGACCACCTCCACGTCCGGCACCAGCGCGGGCACCCGCACCCGGATCCGCTCCGTCAGCTCCCGGAGCCGGGGAGCCTCCGCGGCCGCCTCGGCCCGTACGGCACGCAGCGCGGCCGCCGCCGCGACGATCGCCGGGATGTTCTCGAACCCCGCCGCGCGCCCCGACTCCCGCTCGTCCACGGGCCCTTGTGGGGCGAACCGGACGCCTTTGCGCACGGCGAGCAGCCCGACACCCGCAGGACCGCCCCATTTGTGGGCACTGCCGGTGAGCACCGACCAGTCACCCTCCACCGGGCCCCACGTCAGCGACTGCGCCGCGTCCACCAGCAGCGGCACCCCGGCCGCCCGGCACACCTCGGCCACCTCGGCGACCGGCTGCTCGGTGCCCACCTCGTGGTTGGCGGACTGCAGACACGCCAGCGCCGTGTCCTCGCGCAGGGCATCGGCGTACGTCTGCACCGCGACGGAACCGGCGCGGTCCACCGGCACTTCGGTCACCGTCCCGCCCGTTCCCTCATGTGCCGCGGCGGCATGCAGCACCGACGAGTGTTCGACGGCTGACACGACGAGGTGGCGTCCGGCGCGACGGCGTCCGGCCAGCACCCCCGCGATCCCGGAGTGCACCGCGCGCGTACCGGACGAGGTGAAGACGAGCTCGTCGGGACGGCATCCGACCGCCTCGGCGGCCGCCTCGCGCGCCGCGTCGAGCAGCATCCTGGCGCGCCGCCCCTCGCGGTAGAGCCGGGCGGGATCGGCCCACCCCTCGTCGAGTGAGGCCTGCAGCGCCTGGCGGGCGACAGGGTGGAGAGGAGCCGAGGAAGCGACGTCGAAGTAGGGCACGCGAACACGCTAACTCCTGGCCCGAGAAGGCGTCAGGGCACGCCCGGAGCGCGGGATTCCAGGGGCCGTGAACGCGGGATTCCGGGGGTCGGGAACGCCGCGAATCCGGGCCCCACACAGGCTTCCCCACGGCAAACCCCACTCCTTCGGGGAGTCGGGCGGCGCGTTGGGCACCCTCCCCGCGCGGCCCAAAAAAGCGTCCAGTAGGGTTTGGTCCGCATAAACATCCAAACCCCTGCCCGACGCAGGGCGGCGACCGACCAGCAGAGAAGGCCGCAGCCAACAGCGCGGGCGAGACTCTCGGGAAGGCGCTACGTGAGTCCCAACGGCTCCGACCGCTCGCCGCGGCGCCCGATGCGGCGGAAGCTGCTGCAGGCACTGACTGCGGGCCTGGTCCTGGCGACCGCCACCGGTTGCACATACAAGGACTTCCCCCGCCTTGGTATGCCCACCCCGGTCACGGAAGAGGCTCCGCGGATCCTCTCCCTCTGGCAGGGCTCGTGGGCGGCCGCGCTCGCCACGGGCGTGCTGGTCTGGGGTCTGATCCTGTGGAGTGCTTTCTTCCACCGGCGCAGCCGCACCAAGGTCGAGGTTCCCCCGCAGACCCGGTACAACATGCCCCTCGAGGCGCTGTACACCGTGGTCCCGATCATCATCGTCTCGGTGCTCTTCTACTTCACGGCACGCGACGAGTCGAAGCTTCTCTCGCTCTCCGCCAAGCCCGCCCACACCATCAACGTGGTGGGCTACCAGTGGAGCTGGGGCTTCAACTACATCGAGGACGTGCCGGGTTCGACCGGCGACGCCAAGACCGACGAGAACCTGGCCGCGATCCCGGACAAGTTCAAGAAGGCTTTCCCGGCCAACGCCGGCGGTGTCTACGAGGTCGGCACGCCGGGCGAGAAGAACCCCCAGACGGGCAACCCCGGCCCCACCCTGTGGCTCCCCAAGGGCGAGAAGGTCCGCTTCGTCCTCACCTCGCGTGACGTCATCCACTCCTTCTGGGTGGTGCCGTTCCTCATGAAGCAGGACGTCATCCCGGGCCACACCAACTCCTTCGAGGTGACCCCCAACCAGGAAGGCACCTTCCTGGGCAAGTGCGCCGAGCTCTGCGGCGTCGACCACTCCCGGATGCTCTTCAACGTGAAGGTCGTCTCTCCGGAGCGCTACCAGAAGCACCTGGAAGAGCTCGCGAAGGCGGGCCAGACCGGTTACGTCCCGGCCGGCATCGAGCAGACGGCGCACGAAAAGAACCGGGAGACGAAGACCACGTGAGCATCCTCAACGAACCCCAGGGTGCCGCAGCCGACTCGTACGAGAACGAGCTGCCGGTACGCAAGAAGCAGCCCGGCAACGTCGTGGTGAAGTGGATGACGACCACCGACCACAAGACGATCGGCACGCTGTACCTCGCCACGTCGTTCGCGTTCTTCTGCATCGGCGGTCTGCTGGCGCTCTTCATGCGCGCCGAACTGGCCCGTCCCGGCACGCAGATCATGTCGAACGAGCAGTTCAACCAGGCGTTCACGATGCACGGCACGATCATGCTGCTGATGTTCGCGACGCCGCTGTTCGCCGGATTCGCGAACTGGATCATGCCGCTGCAGATCGGCGCCCCTGACGTGGCGTTCCCGCGGCTGAACATGTTCGCCTACTGGCTCTACCTGTTCGGCTCGCTGATCGCGGTGGCCGGCTTCCTCACCCCGCAGGGTGCGGCCGACTTCGGCTGGTTCGCCTACTCGCCGCTGTCGGACGCGGTCCGCTCGCCGGGCGTCGGCGCCGACATGTGGATCATGGGTCTGGCCTTCTCCGGCTTCGGCACCATCCTCGGCTCGGTCAACTTCATCACCACGATCATCTGCATGCGCGCCCCCGGCATGACCATGTTCCGCATGCCGATCTTCGTGTGGAACGTCCTGCTGACCGGTGTCCTGGTCCTGCTGGCCTTCCCGGTACTCGCGGCGGCGCTGTTCGCGCTCGAGGTGGACCGCAAGTTCGGAGCGCACGTCTTCGACGCGGCCAACGGCGGCGCACTACTGTGGCAACACCTCTTCTGGTTCTTCGGCCATCCAGAGGTGTACATCATCGCCCTACCATTCTTCGGAATCATTTCCGAAGTAATCCCGGTCTTCTCGCGTAAGCCGATCTTCGGTTACATCGGTCTGATCGCGGCGACGATCTCGATCGCGGGTCTTTCGGTGACGGTGTGGGCGCACCACATGTACGTCACGGGCGGTGTGCTCCTGCCGTTCTTCTCCTTCATGACGTTCCTCATCGCGGTCCCGACCGGTGTGAAGTTCTTCAACTGGATCGGCACGATGTGGAAGGGCTCGCTGTCCTTCGAGACACCGATGCTCTGGTCGATCGGCTTCCTGATCACCTTCCTCTTCGGTGGTCTGACCGGTGTCATCCTGGCCTCGCCGCCGATGGACTTCCACGTCTCCGACTCGTACTTCGTGGTGGCGCACTTCCACTACGTGGTGTTCGGCACCGTGGTGTTCGCGATGTTCGCCGGCTTCCACTTCTGGTGGCCGAAGTTCACCGGCAAGATGCTGGACGAGCGGCTCGGCAAGATCACTTTCTGGACGCTGTTCGTGGGCTTCCACGGCACGTTCCTGGTCCAGCACTGGCTGGGCGCCGAGGGCATGCCGCGTCGTTACGCGGACTACCTCGCCGCCGACGGCTTCACCGCGCTGAACACCATCTCCACGATCAGCTCGTTCGTGCTCGGCCTGTCGATCCTGCCGTTCTTCTACAACGTCTGGAAGACGGCCAAGTACGGCAAGCCGGTCGGCGTCGACGACCCGTGGGGCTACGGCCGCTCGCTCGAGTGGGCCACGTCCTGCCCGCCGCCGCGGCACAACTTCCTCACGCTGCCCCGGATCCGTTCCGAATCCCCGGCATTCGACCTGCACCACCCCGAGATCGCCGCTCTCGAGCCGCTCGCTCACGCCGGTCACGGTGGCAGCGCCATCTCCGGTGAGAAGGAGGCCGGCAAGTGAAGATCCAAGGCAAGATGTTCATCTGGCTGAGCCTCTTCATCCTCGTCATGGCGATCGTCTATGGCGTGTGGTCGAAGGAGCCGGCCGGTACGACGGCGCTCTTCCTGGCCTTCGGCCTGTCCATCATGATCGGCTACTACCTGGCCTTCACGGCCCGGCGGGTCGACGCGGGTGCGCAGGACAACAAGGAGGCCGACGTCGCGGACGACGCCGGTGAGGTGGGCTTCTTCAGCCCGCACAGCTGGCAGCCGCTCGCGCTGGGCATCGGCGGCTCGCTCGCCTTCCTCGGCGTGATCTTCGGCTGGTGGCTGCTGTTCTTCTCGGCGCCGATCATCATGCTCGGCCTGTGGGGCTGGGTCTTCGAGTACTACCGCGGCGAGAACCAGAACCAATAACACGATCACAACGCAGAGGGGCCCGGACACACCGTGAGGAGTGTCCGGGCCTCGCTCGTATGCAGCAACGAACACACCCGTACGGGTTACATGACGAGCTACGGATGACGAAGCTTTCTAGCGTGAGTCCATGAGCCACACTTCGCGAATCCGCTCGGTCATAAGCTGCACCGCGCTGGTGGTCGCGTTCGGCGCCACCGCCGTTTCCTGTAGTTTCGACGGCAACCCGCTCTCAGCACAGCCGTTCGACGCAGCGGACCAGATCGTCTTCAACGGCCCATCGGGGAACCAGAAGGCAGACCCCGACAAGCCCCTGGAGATCACCACCAAGGGCGGGGCAGGACGCATCACCGACGTCACCGCCACCGATGCGTCAGGGCGCTACGTCCCGGGCGAACTGTCCGCCGACGGCACGCGTTGGCACAGCACCACCCCCCTTGCCGCAGGCACCCGCTACACGGTCCAGGTGAGCACCGAGAACGGTGAGGGCGCACCCGGCCGCAAGGTCCTCACCTTCGAGACAGGCCCGGCCGACCAGAAGAAACGGCTGCAGGTCACCTTCGGACCCGAGTCGGGAAAGTACGGCGTGGGCCAGCCGATCACCGCGGAACTCAGCGCCCCCGTGAAGGACAAGGCCGCCAGAGCCGTCGTGGAGGGCGCCCTCAGAGTCGACGCGCAACCCGCCGTGCAGGGCGCCTGGCACTGGGTCGACGACAAGACGCTGCACTACCGGCCCGAGCAGTACTGGGCCCCGGGCACCATCGTCGACGTGCACAGCGCCCTCGAGGGCATCAAGGTCGGCGACCACCTCTGGGGAGGCCCGTCGACATCGGTGAGACTGACCATCGGCGACCGCCTGGAAGCCGTCACGGACGCCGCGACCCACACCATGACGGTCTACCGCAACGGCAAAGTGATCAACACCATCCCGGTCACCACCGGCAAGCCGGGTTTCGAGACCCGCAACGGCATCAAGGTGGTGCTCGAAAAGTCTTACCTCGTCCGTATGCGGAGCAGCACCGTCGGCATCGCGGCGGGCAGCTCGGACTCGTACGACCTGCCCGTGTACTACGCGACGCGCGTCACCTGGAGCGGTGAGTACGTGCACGCCGCGCCCTGGTCGGTGGGCTCCCAGGGCTCGGCCAACGTCAGCCACGGATGTACCGGCATGAGCACCGCCAACGCGGCCTGGTTCTTCCGGACCTTCAACCAGGGCGACATCGTCAAGGTCGTCAACAGCAACGGCGCCCAGATGGACCCGTTCGGCAACGGCTTCGGCGACTGGAACGTCAGCTGGAAGGACTGGCGCGCGGGAAGCGCCGTGCTGGGCGGGACGGCCGAGGCCGCCACTCCGGCGGAAATGGCGCGGCTGCGCCCTGGCGTATGACCCCCGAGGGCGCCTGACACGCCCCGCGGGCACGACCCACGGGGGCCGGCGGCCCCCAACGGCCCGCCTGCGCCGTCAGGCGCCCACGGCCCGCCTGCTGCGCAGCAGACCGGCCAGCGCTTCGGCGAACTCCACCGGCTCCACGGGCAGCGTCACCGCCGCGTCCGCGCGGCTCCAGGTGGCCAGCCAGGCGTCCTGCGGCCGCCCCATCAGCAGCAGCACCGGCGGACACCGGAAGATCTCGTCCTTGATCTGGCGGCACACGCCCATGCCGCCCGCCGGGTCGGCCTCACCGTCCAGCACGCACACGTCGATGCCGCCCCGGTCCAGCTGCTTCAGGACGGCGGGAAATGTCGCGCACTCGATGAACTCGACGGTGGGAACGTCCGCGGCCGGCCTTCGGCCGGTCGCCAACCGGACCTGTTCGCGGGTGCTCGCGTCGTTGCTGTAGACCAGCACCGTGGCCGTCGGCTGCATTGTTCCTCCGCGTCTTTGGTCGGGAACTCTTCGTATGCCGTTGCGCCGGATGCTACTCCCTTGCACCGCCCGTCAACACCTGTTGCAACCGCCCGTCAACACCCGTCGCGAGGGGCCCTCCAATGGGCCGTATGGGCTGCACACACCCGGGGGACACTCCGAACGGCACCCCCCGTCGTGAGGGCTGGATAAGCGACCGACATAATGTCGGTCGTGGCGACAGCAACGACAGTAGAAACCGGGCACGCGCACCCGTCGGTCAATCGGCCGAACCTCACCAGCGTCGGAACCATCATCTGGCTGAGTTCCGAGCTGATGTTCTTCGCGGCCCTCTTCGCGATGTACTTCACCCTGCGATCGGTGACCGGTCCCGCGCACTGGAAGGAAATGGCGTCCGCGCTGAACCTTCCGTTCTCGGCGACGAACACCACGATCCTGGTGCTCTCCTCCCTCACCTGCCAGCTCGGCGTGTTCGCCGCCGAGCGCGGTGACGTGAAGAAGCTCCGGATGTGGTTCATCGTCACCTTCATCATGGGTGCGATCTTCATCGGCGGTCAGGTCTTCGAGTACACGGAACTGGTCAAGAAGGACGGGCTCTCGCTCTCCTCCGACCCGTACGGCTCCGTGTTCTACCTGACCACCGGCTTCCACGGCCTTCACGTGACGGGCGGTCTCATCGCCTTCCTGCTGGTTCTCGGCAGGACGTACATGGCCCGGAGGTTCACCCACGAGCAGGCGACCGCCGCGATCGTCGTGTCCTACTACTGGCACTTCGTCGATGTCGTCTGGATCGGCCTCTTCGCCACGATCTACTTGATCAAGTAATCGGATCGTTCTCGACAACCGATCCATCCCTGAAGCATCGACGCAGAAAATCCTGACACCGGGGTAATCCGTGAAAAAGCTCTCCGCACGACGACGCCATCCGCTGGCGGCAGTCGTCGTCCTACTCCTCGCGCTGGCGGCCACCGGGGGGCTGTACGCCGTGTTCGCGCCCGCGGACAAGGCACAGGCCGACGAAACCTCCCAGTCCCTCGCCATCGACGAGGGTAAGAAGCTCTACTCGGTGGGCTGCGCCAGCTGCCACGGGACGGGTGGTCAGGGCACCTCCGACGGCCCGAGCCTGGTGGGTGTCGGTGCCGCCGCGGTCGACTTCCAGGTCGGCACCGGCCGTATGCCGGCCCAGCAGCCCGGCGCCCAGGTGCCGAAGAAGAAGACCATCTACACCCAGGCCGAGATCGACCAGCTGGCTGCGTACATCGCATCCCTGGGAGCCGGCCCGGCCATCCCCACCACGGACCAGTACAGCCCCGACGGTGCCGACATCGCCCGGGGTGGTGAGCTCTTCCGTACCAACTGCGCGCAGTGCCACAACTTCACCGGTGAGGGTGGCGCGCTGACGCACGGGAAGTTCGCGCCGAGCCTGGCGGACGTGAGCCCGAAGCACATCTACGAGGCCATGCTGACCGGCCCGCAGAACATGCCGTCCTTCCCGGACACGACGATGACCGAGAAGAACAAGAAGGACATCATCGCGTACCTCGACGCGGTCAACAGCGACCAGACCGTGAACAAGGGCGGCCTCAACCTGGGCGGCCTCGGGCCGGTCAGTGAGGGCCTGTTCGGCTGGATCTTCGGTCTCGGCGCCCTGGTCGCCGTCGCCATCTGGGTTGCCGCTCGGACCGCAAAGGCCAAGAAGTCATGAGTAGCCAAGACATTCCAGAAGAGAACCTGCCGACCGCGCAGGACGAGCACGGTGCCGCCGTAGCGGTCGCGGACGAGGAGAACCCGTTCGCCGACCCGGGGCTGCCGCCCCACGAGCACCGCATCCAGGACATCGACGAGCAGGCCGCCAGGCGCTCCGAGCGCACGGTCGCCTTCATGTTCGTGCTGTCCATGCTGGCCACCATCGGCTTCATCGCCTCGTACGTGGCCATCCCGGTGGACAAGGCCATCTACGTCTGGCCGATCGGGCACATCAGCGCGCTCAACTTCGCGCTGGGCCTGACCCTCGGCGTCGCGCTGTTCCTCATCGGCGCGGGCGCGGTCCACTGGGCCCGCACCCTGATGTCCGACGTGGAGATCATCGACGAGCGTCACGCGATCGAGGCCCCGGCCGAGGTCAAGGCGAAGGTCATCGCCGACTTCAAGAAGGGCGCCGAGGAGTCGGTGATCGGTCGGCGCAAGCTGATCCGCAACACCATGTTCGGCGCGCTGGCCCTGGTACCGCTCTCCGGTGTCATGCTGCTGCGCGACCTGGGCCCGCTGCCCGAGGACAAGCTCCGCCACACGCTGTGGTCCAAGGGCAAGCTCCTGGTCAACCAGAACACCAACGAGCCGATGCGTCCCTCGGACATCGCCGTCGGTTCGCTGACCTTCGCGAAGCCGGAGGGTCTGGAGGAGCACGACCACGACTTCCAGACGCAGATCGCCAAGGCGGCCCTGATGCTCGTCCGGATCCAGCCGGACAACATCAAGAGCAAGCAGACCCTCGAGTGGTCGCACCAGGGAATCCTGGCCTACTCGAAGATCTGCACCCACGTGGGCTGCCCGATCTCGCTGTACGAGCAGCAGACGCACCACGTCCTCTGCCCGTGCCACCAGTCCACCTTCGACCTCTCCGACGGTGGCCAAGTGATCTTCGGCCCGGCCGGCCACGCGCTGCCGCAGCTGCGGATCGGTGTGAATGACGAGGGTTACCTCGAGGCGCTCGGCGACTTCGACGAGCCCGTCGGTCCTGCCTTCTGGGAGCGCGGATGAGTACTACGACGACCAATGACGCACGTCGCAAGGCACCGGCCGGCGAGCGCGTCGCTGACTGGGCGGACGGCCGGCTGGGGATCTACTCCCTGGCCAAGGCCAACCTGCGCAAGGTCTTCCCGGACCACCCGTCCTTCATGCTGGGCGAGATCTGCCTCTACAGCTTCATCATCATCATCCTCACGGGTGTGTATCTGACGCTGTTCTTCCACCCGTCAATGAACGAGGTGGAGTACACCGGCAGCTACGTCCCGCTGCAGGGACAGCTGATGTCCGAGGCCTTCAACTCGACGATGCACATCAGCTTCGACGTCCGCGGCGGTCTGCTCATCCGGCAGATCCACCACTGGGCGGCGCTGGTCTTCCTCGCGGGCATGTTCGTGCACATGATGCGCGTCTTCTTCACGGGCGCGTTCCGCAAGCCGCGTGAGATCAACTGGGTGTTCGGCTTCCTGCTGTTCGTCCTCGGCATGTTCACCGGCTTCACCGGTTACTCGCTGCCGGACGACCTGCTCTCCGGCACCGGTGTCCGCTTCATGGAGGGCGCGATCCTGTCCGTGCCGATCGTCGGCACGTACCTGTCGTTCTTCCTGTTCGGCGGCGAGTTCCCCGGCGGCGACTTCGTGGCCCGCTTCTACTCGGTCCACATCCTGCTGCTGCCGGGCATCATGCTCGGCCTCGTGGTGGCCCACCTGATCCTGGTCTTCTACCACAAGCACACGCAGTTCGCGGGCCCCGGACGGACCAACAACAACGTCGTGGGCATGCCGCTGCTGCCGGTCTACATGGCCAAGGCCGGAGGCTTCTTCTTCCTGGTCTTCGGTGTCATCGCGGCCATCGCGGCGCTGGTGCAGATCAACCCGATCTGGGCCATGGGCCCGTACCGTCCGGACCAGGTGTCCACCGGTGCGCAGCCCGACTGGTACATGGGCTTCTCCGAGGGCCTCATCCGTGCCATGCCGGGCTGGGAGATCAACCTCTGGGGCCACACGCTCGTCCTGGGCGTCTTCGTGCCGCTGATGATCTTCCCGCTGGTGCTTGCCGCGATCGCGGTCTACCCGTTCATCGAGTCCTGGGTCACCGGCGACAAGCGCGAGCACCACATCCTGGACCGCCCGCGCAACGCCCCGACCCGTACGGCCGTCGGCGTCGCGTGGATCACCTGGTACTGCGTGATGCTGATCGGTGGTGGCAACGACCTGTTCGCCACGCACTTCCACCTGTCGATCAACGCCGTCACCTGGTTCGTCCGGATCGCGTTCTTCGTCGCACCGGTCATCGCGTTCATCGTCACCAAGCGGATCTGCCTCGGCCTGCAGCGCCGCGACCGGGACAAGGTGCTGCACGGACGCGAGTCCGGCATCATCAAGCGCCTGCCGCACGGTGAGTTCATCGAGATCCACGAGCCGCTCAGCCAGGAGCAGCTGCACACCCTCACCGCGCACGACCAGTACGAGCCCGTCGAGATCGGCCCGGCCGTCGACGAGCACGGCGTGGAGCGCAAGATCCCGGCCACGGAGAAGCTCCGGGCCAAGCTCTCGAACAACTACTACGGCGAGGATCAGCAGATCCCCAAGCCGACCGTAGAGGAGTTCAAGGAGATCACGAGCGGCCACGGCCACCACTGATCACAGAGCTCTGACCTGAGGGTCGCCACGGTAGGAGCCCCGTCCATTGCTTGGACGGGGCTCTTTGCCGTGTCCGGGCCTGGATAGGGTGGGTCCTATACGTATACGAGACCCGGGGCGGGCCTCGTGCGGGGCCCTGGGCGGGATGTGCCGCCGGGATCTCCGCGCGTACCAGCGGCCGCCCGGGCAGAACTCCAGGAGCGGCATATGAGCGCTGTGACCCCCGCAGGAGGCAACACCGCGGCGGGCCGTTCCTGGCCCGAGGTACTGAGCGCACTCCTCGCCGGGCAGGACCTGAGCTCCGGTGACACGGCGTGGGCGATGGACCGCATCATGAGCGGCGAGGCCTCGGACGCCCAGATCGCGGGCTTCATGGTGGCGCTGCGGGCCAAGGGAGAGACCGTCGAGGAGATCACCGGTCTCGTCGAGGCGATGTACGCGCACGCGCAGCCGCTGGACATCCCCGGGCCCGCCGTCGACATCGTCGGTACGGGCGGCGACCGGGCCAAGACGGTCAACATCTCCACGATGTCCGCCATCGTGATCGCGGGGACCGGGGCCAAGGTCATCAAGCACGGCAACCGGGCCGCGTCCTCGGCGAGCGGCTCGTCCGACGTGCTGGAGAAGCTCGGCATCAACCTGGACCTGGCGCCCTCGCGGGTGGCACAGGTGGTCGAGGAGGCCGGGATCACCTTCTGTTTCGCGGCCAAGTTCCACCCCTCGATGCGGTTCGTCGGTGCGGTCCGGCGGGATCTGGGCATTGCGACCTCGTTCAACATCCTCGGCCCGCTGACCAACCCCGCCCGGGTCACCGCCTCCGCGATCGGCTGCTTCGACACCCGCATGGCGGGGCTCATGGCCGGCGTCCTGGCCGAGCGCGGCTCGTCCGCGCTGGTGTTCCGCGGCGACGACGGGCTCGACGAGCTGACGACGACCTCGACGTCGCGGGTGTGGGTCGTGCGGGACGGTGCGGTGCGCGAGGAGAGCTTCGACCCGCGGGACGTCGGGATCGAGCTGGTACCGGTCGAGGCGCTGCGGGGCGGCGACGCGTCCCACAACGCCGATGTGGCCCGCCGGCTGCTGGCCGGCGAGACCGGGCCAGTACGGGACGCCGTACTGCTCAATTCGGCGGCGGCCCTGGTGGCCTTCTCGCCGGGCGAGGGCTCGCTGTCGGAGCAGATCCGTGCCGGGATGGAGCGCGCCGCCGAGTCGATCGACTCGGGGGCGGCTCGGCGGGTGCTGGAGCGGTGGGTGGCGGCGAGCAACGGGTAGCCTGCGGCCGGCTGGGCGGTGCGCCACCTCTGTGGTGGGTGGCCGGCAGCTTCTGCGGCTGCCGTCACCGTTCACGACGGCGGTGCCCTCGCGTCGTACTTTTGCGCACCATCGGGCGCCGTAAGCCGGTGCAACCGGTGTCCGCATCGCGGACACCGGTTGCACCGGCGCGATCATCTGGCATAGTTCTCGGCAGGTCATGAGTGACAGCGACCAGGCCCCGGCCCGCTGTCCGGCAACCCTCCGTCCGTGGCGGGGTGCCCCGGGTGAAGACCTGGCTGCAGGCAAAGAGGTCTGCGGCAAGCGCGGACCCCTTGTCAGGTTCCTGGGGTCCTGGTCCTCGAGGAGCTGTCTCGTGAGCAAGCGAATGCGATAGGGCGTCAGGCCCCTTCTCGCGTACCCCTTTTCACCTTTCACTCTTTTTCTGCGCTTGAGCCGTCATGCCCTCCCCCATTGCCTTAAGGGCATGGGAGGTACCGCCATGCGCAGTCAATTCGCTTACCTCTCACGGGAGTTCGCCATGTCTGTCTCCACCGCTGCCGCCGACCAGTCCGTTTGTGCCCCTCTGCCCGTTCTCGGGCGTGATGTCCTCGTGCCGCTCGTCACCGGCGGCGAGGTCGCATACGCCGCCCTCGACTACGCGGCGAGCGCCCCGGCACTGCAGCGGGTCTGGGACGACGTGGCGGCGTACGCGCCGTACTACGGCAGCGTGCACCGCGGCGCCGGATACCTGTCGCAGCTGTCG
The DNA here is from genome assembly GCF_053594815.1 of Streptomyces sp. NPDC002577. Lineage (NCBI taxonomy): Bacteria > Bacillati > Actinomycetota > Actinomycetes > Kitasatosporales > Streptomycetaceae > Streptomyces > Streptomyces sp. NPDC002577. Next base: position 343,193 of record NZ_JBSFWK010000001.1, read on the forward strand.
ACGGACCTCTTCGAGAACGCGCGTCGCACCGTCGCGGAGTTCCTCGGCTGCCGGGAGGGAGACCAGGTCGTCTTCACCCGGTCGACCACCGACTCGCTCAACCTGCTGGCTGCCGCGCTGCCCGAGGGGTGCCAGGTCTTCGTCTTCGAGACCGAGCACCACGCGTCCCTGCTGCCGTGGCGCGATGCACGCGTCACGTATCTCGACGCGCCTCGTACGCCGGAGCAGGCCGTCAGGACCCTGGAGCGGGCCCTGGCCGATCGGGACCCCTACGGTCCTGCGCTGGTCTGCGTCACCGGGGCGTCCAACGTGACCGGTGAGCTGTGGCCCGTACGGGAGCTGGCCGCCGCCGCTCATGCGCACGGCGCGCGGATCGTGCTGGACGCCGCCCAGCTCGCCCCGCACCACGCCGTGTCCGTAACGGAGTTGGACGTCGACTGGGTCGCCTTCTCCGGGCACAAGCTGTACGCGCCGTTCGGGTCCGGCGTGCTCGCCGGGCGCGCCGACTGGCTTCAGGACGCCGAGCCGTATCTGGCGGGTGGCGGCGCCAGCCGCAAGGTCGGGCGCCGCGAGGACGGTGGGGTCGACGTCGAGTGGCACACCACCGTCGCGCGCCACGAGGCCGGTTCGCCCAACGTCATCGGTGCCTACGCCATCGCCTCGGCCTGCAAGGCGCTCACCGAGGCCGGGTTCGATGCGCTCGTCGCGCGGGAGCGGCAGCTGATCTCGGCGGTGCGTGCGGGACTGGCCGACGTGCCCGAGGTGCGGGTGCTCTCGCTGTTCGGGGACGACGCGCCGCGGGTCGGGGTCATCTCGTTCGTCGTCGACGGGTGGAACAGCTCGCACTTCGCGGCCGCCCTGTCCGCCGAGTACGGGATCGGGGTGCGGGACGGGCTGTTCTGCGCCCACCCGCTCGTACGCACCCTGCTCGGCAGCGAGCCGCAGGCGCAGGGTGAGTGCGGTGCCCCCGAGGCGGCGCCCGGCGAGAAGTCGCTCAACGCCATCCGGGTGAGCTTCGGCGCGGGCACGCCGGACGAGCACGTCGAGCGGTTCGTACGGGCGGTCAAGGAGCTCGTCCGGGACGGCGCACGGTGGGCCTACCGCACCGAGGACGGCCGCTGCGTCCCGGACACCTCCGCCTGATCCGCCCGAGGCGGCGTTCCTACGAGTCGAGGCCGATCGCGAACGCCGCCTCCAGGTCGTGCTGCGAGTACGTACGGAACGCGACATGCGTGTCCGTGCCCTCCACGCCCGGGATCTTGCTGATCCGGCCGGGGATCACGTCCGCCAAGTCGTCGTGGTCCTTGACCCGGACCATGGCGATCAGGTCGTAGGTGCCCGTCACCGAGAAGACCTCGCTGACGTTGTCCAGCGCGGCGATGGATTCGGCGATCTCCGGGATCCGGTCCACGCTGGTCTTGATGAGCACGATCGCGGTGATCACGGCTGGTTGTCTCCCTCTTTTTAGCGCTCGGTTGACCTCGGTGGCCGTGGGCTGGGGTTTCACTCTATCCGTCCGGCCCCGGCGCGTCGGGCCGCGCTCCCGCCGGTCATCCCTCGCTCTCCTGCCCCTGTCCGTCCAGGGTCGTGGCGTACGCCCTCTCGCGCCGCCCGTACCGCGCCCAGGCGTACAGAAAGCCCAGCGAGAAGCCCACGAGGTGGGCCAGATAGGCGACGCCCGGGCCCTGGCTCGGGCGGCTCATCGCCAGCCACTGGAGCGCCACCCAGAAGGGCAGCACCACCCAGGCCGGGAAGCGCAGCGGCAGGAAGAACAGGAACGGGAACAGACTCGTGACGCGGGCCCGGGGGAACAGGAACAGGAAGGCGCCGAGGACCGCGGAGATCGCCCCTGAGGCGCCCACCAGCGTCTGCTGCGACCCCGCGTGGGCGGTGGCGTAGCCGAGTAGCGCCAGATAGCCGCAGCCGACGTAGAAGAGCGCGAACTCGACATGGCCCATGCGCTCCTCGGCCATCGCGCCGAAGACGTAGAGGAAGAGCATGTTCCCCAGCAGGTGCAGCCAGCTGCCGTGCACGAAGAGCGCCGTGGCGGGGGTGACAGCGGCCCGTGGCGCGCCGCTGAACAGCTCCGCGGGCACCACGCCCCAGCGCTCGAAGTACGCCACCTGGGCGGCGATCAGCTCCTGTCCGCTGCCGTACACGGGGTTCAGCGCGGCGGCCGGTCCGGTGACGAAGACCAGGCAGCACAGGACGATCACGCCGTACGTCACGGGGGCGGTCGGGCCCCTCCCCCATTGCCTTAAGGGCATGGGAGGTACCCCCATCGCCCGGTGCATCGCCGTGCCCAGGCCACCACGCCGTTTTCGCATCACGGTCAGAGCATGACGTAACGGGAGCAAGCCGTGCGGACCGCCTCGCCGCCGACCGGGGCCTGAGCACGGGGTACCCGGCAGGCCGTAGGGTTACGTGCCATCCGCACCAGGCAAACGGACGCACCATGGATACAGGTGCACCCGTGAGCCGACGGAGCCCAGGCGCTCCGGAGGCGAGCCTTGAATACTGAAACTCGAAGGAAGCGACAGCACGATGACGGTTCCCTTGCCGACGGCCCAGACCCGCTGGCGGTGCACGCTCTGCGGCAATCTCACGCGCTTCGACGTGACCCGTTCGTCGAAGGTCGTCGAGTATGTGCACCTCGATCTGGCCGGGGAACCGACCGTCGAGGAGCGCGAGGTGGTCAGTGAGACCATCGAGTCGGTGCGCTGCCGCTGGTGCAACGCGGTGGACCAGGTGGAACTCGTGGACAGGCCGGGCGCCGGCTCCTGACGATGGGGGTCCCCCCGCTCGAGCGAAGTCGAGAGTGGGGGAGGGCCCCGCTCAGAAATTGGGGTGTGACGGATGGTGGAGACCACAGGCGGGGAGCCGGCCGACGGCACCGCTGAGGTGCTCGACCGCCCGCTGCCCGACGGCGTGCGCCGCCGGGTCGTCCAGATCGTCTCGGACGGCTTCGGCGGGCTGACCTTCACTGAACTGCCCGCGCAGCTCAGACAGTACGCACGCTTCACGCCGAGCCGGCGCGTGAAGTTCGCGGGCAACGCGATGGCCGCGGCCGTGGAGGCGGAACCGATCTTCCGCCAGCGCATCGCGGAACGGCTGCGCGAGGCCCAGCCCGAACTCAGCGGTGCGCTGGAATCGGGGGCACCGCCGCCGGCCGCGGACCCGATGGACGTCGCGGCAGCCGCCTATGTGCTGCGCCCGGCGGGCTGGGTGAAGCTCGTGACCGCCGCGGGCGAGGAGGCCCAGCGGGCGGACGCCGAGCGCGCCGACGAAGAGAACCGGGCCGAGCTGGAGCGGCTGCGCGAGGAGCTGGCCGTGGCCCGCGACCAGACCAGGATCGACACGGAACGGCTGCGCACGGAGCTGGAGTCGGCCAAGAAGGAGGCCGACTCGCTGCAGCGCAAGCTGCGCGCGGCCCTCAGCGACGTCAAGCGCGGCGAGGCCGCGCTGCGCAAGGCGAGCGCCGAGACCGAGGCCGTACGGGCCGAGAGCCAGGCGCAGTTGTCGGCGGCGGAGAGCGAGGGGCGGCGGCTCAAGGCGCGGCTCGGGGAGACCGAGGCGGCGCTGGAGGCGAGCCGCCGGGCGGCCCGCGAGGGCCGCAGCGTGGAGGACATGCGCGTACGGCTGCTGCTCGACACCGTCCTCGACGCGGCCCAGGGGCTCCGCCGCGAACTGGCGCTGCCGCCCGTCTCCGTACGGCCTGCCGAGACCGTGGACGCCGTGGAGCCCGGCCGCATGACCCCCAAGGACATCGCGGCCCGCGCGCTGTCGGACAGCGACCCGGCGGTCCTCGACCAGCTCCTCGCGCTGCCCCAGGTGCATCTCGTCGTGGACGGCTACAACGTCACCAAGACCGGCTATCCCCAGATGCCGCTCGAGAAGCAGCGGTTGAGGCTGCTCGGCCAGCTCTCCCAGCTCGCCGCGCAGAGCGGTGCCGAGGTCACCTGCGTCTTCGACGGGGCCGAGCTGGCCGCGCCCGTGCTGCTCGCGCCGCCGCGCGGGGTGCGGGTGCTGTTCTCCAAGCCGGGCGTGACGGCCGACGAGCTGATCCGCCAGCTGGTGCGCGCCGAGCCGCCGGGCCGGCCCGTGGTGGTCGTCTCGACCGACCGCGAAGTCGCCGACGGCGTCGCGCGGGTGGGGGCCCGGCCGGTCGCCTCCGCGGTGCTCCTGAAGCGCTTTTCGCGCGGCTAAGCGGAATAAGCGAGTCCTGTTCCCATGGGCGACGTAGGTCACGCATGTCCCATATGTAACTTCTGGGTGCGATACCCGAATTAGCGAAACCTTCACGCAACGTAGTGTCAGGCGTGCATTACTGCACGTGAGTTCATGGCAAAGAATGCGCTGGGTGACGGAGTTTTTTATGAGGATGATTTGAACTGATCACAGTCAGGTCACTAGGGTCTGGCCTCGAACCTCCGCTCGGGTGATCGCTTATCGGGAGCGACGGCGGAGGGGCACCGCCCACCTCGTTCGGTAGGCGGCTGGAGGAAGAGGAGCTCGCCTTCGTGGCGTCCCACCGTCGACCCAAGCAGCCGAGCCGCACGCGTGTGACCGTGCTCACCGCAACCGCCGCCGCAGCCGTGGCGCTCACCTCGCAGGCCGCCCACGCGGCGCCGAGCGCCAAGCCGAGCAAGGACGAGGTCAAGGCCAAGGTCGACAAGCTCTACGAAGAGGCGGAGCAGGCCACCGAGAAGTACGACGGGGCCAAGGAGCAGCAGAAGAAGCTCGAGAAGCAGATCGGCGATCTGCAGGACAAGGTCGCCCGCGAGCAGGACGAGCTCAACGATCTGCGGGACGACCTCGGTTCGCTGGCCAGCGCCCAGTACCGCTCGGGCGGGATCGACCCCGCCGTCCAGCTCTTCCTCTCCTCCGACCCGGACGACTACCTCGACAAGGCCTCCACGCTCGACCAGTTGAGCAGCCAGCAGGTCGAGGCGCTGCGCAAGATCCAGGAGAAGCAGCGCTCGCTCACCCAGGAGCGCCAGGAAGCCGCCGACAAGCTCGCCGACCTCGCGACCACCCGCAAGGAGCTCCGCGAGAACAAGGAGAAGGTCCAGGGCAAGCTCGCCGAGGCGCAGAAGCTGCTCAACTCCCTCACCGCCGCCGAGAAGGCGGCCCTGGCCGCCGAGCAGGAGCGCGCCAGCCGCGCCAGCGAACGCAGCGCCCTCGGCAGCGGCCAGGCGGCCTCCGGCCGTGCCGCCGCGGCCTACTCCGCCGCTCAGAGCAAGATCGGCTCGCCCTACGTCTACGGCGCCAGCGGCCCCAACTCCTTCGACTGCTCGGGTCTCACCTCCTGGGCCTTTGCCCAGGCCGGCGTCTCCATACCGCGCACGTCCCAGGCGCAGGCCAGCGCCGGCACCCGCATCTACTCGCAGAGCGACCTCAAGGTCGGCGACCTGGTCATCTTCTACAGCGACTGGCACCACGTCGGCTTCTACGCGGGCAACGGCCAGGTCCTGCACGCCCCCAGGACCGGTACCACCGTCCGCTACGAGTCGATCGGCAACATGCCGTTCCAGTTCGGCGTCCGTATCTGAGCCGTCCGCATCCGCGCCGGTCTTCCAGTCGTCCGTATCCGAGTCGGCCAGGCCCCCGTTCGGGGGAATTCCGGCACCTCCCGCCCATCCCGCGCCCCGTCGGTGACCTGCGTCTCCGGCGGGGCGTCGCGTTGTTCGAATCACCTCGGGCCTTTTGTCCCCGCGTAGTCGCCGGGCTACTGTCTGCCGTCCCCCCGGCACCGGGGGTCCGTCAGCGGAAGGGAGAGCGGTCACCCGTGGGGTCCCATCGCCGCCGCGCACACTCCGGCCTAGACCGGAGCGGGCGCGGAGCCACCGTCGTCGTCCTGTCCACCGCAGCCGCCACCGCGGCGGCGGCCCTCGCCGCCGCACCGGCCGGCGCCGCGCCCCGGGAGACCCCGGCGGACGTCGGATCGGAGGTGGACCGGCTGTACGAGCAGGCGGAGCAGGCCACCGAGGCGTACAACTCCGCGGACGAGCGCATGGACATGCTGCGCGCCCAGGTGAAGAACGCCCAGGACCGGATCGCCCGCGGGCAGGAGCGCATCAACACCATGCGCGGCGCGCTCGGGGAGCTGGCCGGGGCGCAGTACCGGTCGGGCGGTATCGATCCCGCGCTCGCCCTCCTGCTCTCCGCGGACCCCGACGGCTATCTCGACCAGGCGGCGACCCTCGACCGCGTGACGGCCTGGCAGGCCGGCCGGCTCAAGGACGTCCAGGAGGCCCAGCGCGCCCTCGCCCAGGAGCGTACGGAGGCCGCAGGCAGGCTCGCGGAGCTGGAGGAGAGCCGCAAGGACGTGGCCCGCCACAAGCGCACCGTCGAGCACAAGCTCGCCGAGGCCAGGCGGCTGCTCAACGGGCTGCCGGCCGGGGAGCGGGACATGTACGACAGGGCCTCGCGCGACAGCGGGCGGACCCCGCTGCTGGATCTGTCCGGCTCCGCCCTGCCGCCGTCGGCGCGGGCCGCGGCAGCCGTCGAGGCCGCCCGCTCTGCCCTCGGGCTGCCCTATGTGTGGGGCGCCAACGGGCCCTCGGGTTTCGACTGTTCGGGCCTCATGCAGTGGTCGTACCGGCAGGCGGGCGTCGCGCTGCCGCGCACGTCGCAGGAGCAGCGGTACGCGGGCCGGCAGGTGTCCCTGGCCGAGGCCCGGCCCGGCGACCTCGTGGTCTACCGCTCGGACGCGAGCCACGTCGCGATGTACGTGGGCGACGGCCAGGTCATTCACGCGCCCTACCCCGGCGCCCCCGTGCGCTACGACCCCGTGGGGATGATGCCCGTCTCCTCGGTGACCCGGGTCTGAGCAGCTCCCGTCCGGCGTCACGCGGGTCCGGTCCCTCCCATGACGCCCCGTACGATCGGGCAGATGGCTGGTCGACGGCGTGGTTCCCGGATGGTGGTGCTGTGGTTCGCGCTGCTCGCCCTCGTCTCCGGGCTCGCCGGATGCGGCGGGCCCGCGGCGCGCGACACGGCCGCCGCCGACGTGCGGCGGCTCCTCGAGCGGCGCGCCGATGCGGTGCTGGACCGGGACGAGACGGCTTATCTGGCCACCGGCCGAGGCGACGCGGGGCGCGCGGAGTTCGAGAACCTCGCGGACGTCCCGCTGGCCTCCTGGGAGTACCGGCTCACCCGCTTCGACCGCTCCGGCTCACAGGCCACGGCCGCCGTCGACCTGCGCTACCGACTGGACGGCTACGACCGCGGAGCGGTGGACGCGGCCCGCACCCTCCGCCTCGAGCGCCGCGACGGCCGGTGGTACGTCACCTCCGACCGTCCCGCGAAGGACACCGCCGAGCAGCTGTGGGAGCAGGGTCCCGTCCGGGTCGTACGGGGCGCGCACAGCCTCGTACTCGGCGTGGGGCGGTCCGCCGAGGAAGGTGCCGCACTGCGGCGGTACGCGGCCCTCGCCGACCGTGCCGTGCCCGCTGTGCAGGACGCCTGGGGCGACGGGTGGGCGGGGCGCGTCGTCGTCCTGGTGCCGAAGTCGCTGGACGGCATGGCCGAGCTGCTCGGCGCACCCGCCTCCGGGTACCGCGGCATAGCGGCCGTCACGACGGGCGAGGCCGGCAGCTCGGGCAGGGCGCCGGCGGACCGGATCATGGTCAACCCCGAGGCGTTCGGCGTGCTCGGCGCGTTCGGCCGCCGGGTCGTCCTCACCCACGAGACGACGCATGTGGCCACCCGCGCGCACACGTCGGCCGCGACCCCGCTGTGGCTCTCCGAGGGCTACGCAGACTGGGTCGGCTACCGCGGCACGGGCCGCACGGCCGAGCAGGCCGCACCGGAGCTGGCACGTGCGGTGCGTGCCGGGCGGCTGCCGGACGCGCTGCCCGACGACGAGGACTTCGGCTTCGGAGGCGACGCTGACCGCCTCGCGGAGGCGTACGAGGGCGGGTGGCTGGCCTGCCGGTTGATCGCCCGGGACTGGGGCGAGGAGCGGCTGAACGCCTTCTACCGTGCCGTGGGCGCACACAAGCAGCGGCAGGACGCGGTCGAGGACGCCCTGCGGGACGTCCTCGACACCACGCCGGCGGGATTCACGGCGCGGTGGCGTGACTATCTGCGGGCTCAGCTGGGTGCGTGACCGGGCGCGTGACCCGTCGTGGGCATGGGTTCCTCCCCCAGTGCCCTGAGGCCCTGGGGGCAGTGGTGTCAGGAAGGCCGGAGCACCTCGCTGTCGCGGGCGGTCTGCGCGGGCAGCGGGCGGGGCTCCGGGGCCGGCGGCCGGGACACCGTGTGCCGCCACAGACGCACGGCGCCGGTGACCGTGGCGGCGACCAGCAGGCCGTTGCGTACGTAGAGCAGGGTGACGCCCAGCGTGTCGCTGGCCACCACGTGCGAGAACCACAGGGGGAACTCCAACAGCGTGACCAGGGTCGCGGCCAGCACCATGCAGGCCGGCACCGTCATCCGGCTGCCGCGGAAGACCAGGCACACGGCGGCGAGACCCACCAGCCACACCATGTACTGCGGGCTGATGACCCGGCTGGTGACCGTGAACAGCAGGACGGCCACGAAGGCCGCGTCCGCCGGTGTGGTCGACGACCATACGCGGGCGCGCAGCCGCCACAGCACCAGCCAGCCGAGGGCCAGCACCGACAGCGCCTGGGCGAGCAGGCTCACCAGCTGCACGTACGGGCCGAGGAACTCCACCGAGCCGTAGTTGAGCAGCACCTGGCCCGACCAGCCGAAGTGCCGCGCCGTGTGGAAGACCAGCGCGCCGAGCGACTCGATCTCGGTGCCGCGGTCCCGCTGGAAGGTCAGAAACGCCAGCGCGCCCGGCATGGCGGCGATGAACACGAGCCCGATCAGGCCGCCGGCGACGGCCGCCGCGGACCAGGCGCGCGGCCACCTCGGGCGCTCGTCGCCGCCGGTGGAGGCCTCGCGCACCGCACCGACCAGCAGAAGCACCGGCCACACCTTCAACAGCGCACCGAACCCCGCCAGCGCACCCATCACATGGGGCCGCCGCGCGCCCGCCAGCAGGGCAGCGACCGCGACGGCCGTCACCATCAGGTCGTAGCGGGCGTACGCGGTGGGCCCGAGCAGGCCCACCCCCACGACCCACACCCAGGCGCCGCGCAGCGTCTTGCCGGGCCGGCCGCCCGCGTAGAGGAGGAGCGCCAGCACCACCGCGTCGGCCAGGCAGGCCAGCCAGAAGAAGGCCGACGCGTAGTCGAGGAAGGGCAGCAGGGCGGGGGAGAGGACGGCGAGGGCGGCGGCCGGCGGGTACTGCCAGGTGACGTCGTCGAGCGGGAAGGTGCCGGTGCGCAGCACCTCGTACCAGCCCTGGTAGATGACCGAGATGTCGCTCGTCACATCGGGGCCGGGGAAGACGAACACCTTGAAGACGCAGAGCAGAAGGAGCGTCCGGCTCAGCCCCCAGGCCGTCAGGATCCAGACATACGCCGGGATCCGCGTCCAACGTGCTCCAGCCATGCCCACCTCGTCCGTGTTCTCCGGCGTTCTTCGGCGCCAGAGCAGTCATGATGCCGGGGCTACCTGTGCCAGAGCCATGATGCTCGGCCGTTCGGTACTGTCGCCACGATGCACAAGACGCTGATCGTGACCAACGACTTTCCGCCCAGGCCCGGTGGGATCCAGGCATTCCTGCACAACATGGCACTGCGGCTGGACCCGGAGCGGCTGGTCGTCTACGCCTCCACCTGGAAGCGGAGCCGCGAGGGCGTCGAGGCCACGGCGGCCTTCGACGCCCAGCAGCCCTTCACGGTCGTACGCGACCGTACGACGATGTTGCTGCCCACGCCCCGGGTGCAGCGGCGCGCCGTGGAGCTGCTGCGGGAGCACGGCTGTACGTCGGTGTGGTTCGGGGCGGCCGCGCCGCTCGGGCTGATGGCGCCCGCGCTGCGCCGCGCCGGGGCCGAGCGTCTTGTGGCCACCACGCACGGTCACGAGGCCGGGTGGGCGCAACTGCCCGCGTCCCGCGGACTGCTGCGCCGGATCGGCGACTCCACGGACACCCTGACCTACCTCGGCGAGTACACGCGCTCGCGGATCGCCGCCGCGCTGTCTCCCGAGGCGGCCGCGCGCATGGTCCAGCTGCCGCCCGGCGTCGACGAGAAGACCTTCCACCCCGGCTCGGGCGGCGACGAGGTCCGTGCCCGGCTGGGCCTGGCCGACCGGCCCGTCGTGGTCTGCGTCTCGCGCCTCGTGCCGCGCAAGGGCCAGGACACCCTCATCCGCGCGATGCCGCAGATCCTGGCCAGGGAGCCGGAGGCCGTGCTGCTCGTCGTGGGTGGTGGGCCGTACGAGAAGGAGCTGCGGCGGCTCGCGGACGAGACCGGGGTCGCCCGGTCCGTGCGCTTCACCGGGGCTGTCCCCTGGGCGGAGCTCCCCGCCCACTACGGCGCCGGCGACGTCTTCGCCATGCCGTGCCGCACGCGGCGCGGGGGGCTCGATGTCGAGGGGCTCGGGATCGTTTACCTGGAGGCTTCCGCGATCGGGCTGCCCGTCGTCGCCGGGGACTCCGGCGGAGCGCCGGACGCGGTGCTCGACGGGGAGACCGGATGGGTCGTCCCCGGGGCCGACCCCGGCGCCTCCGCCGAGCGGATCGTCGCCCTGCTCGGCGATGCCGAGCTGCGCAAGCGGATGGGCGAGCGAGGGCGGGAGTGGGTCGAGGAACGGTGGCGGTGGGATCTGCTGGCGGAGCGGCTCGAGGCGCTGCTTTAGACCGCAACAGGGCCCCTTGCGGGGCCCTGTCGCGATGTCTAGCCGCGGTAGATCGCCTCGATCTCGTCCGCGTAGTCCTTCGCCACCACGTTCCGCTTCAGCTTCAGCGACGGCGTGAGATGGCCCGAGTCCTCCGTGAACTGGGTCGCGAGGATGCGGAACTTGCGTACCGACTCGGCCTTGGAGACGGCCGCGTTGCCGTCGTCCACGGCGCGCTGGACGGCCGCGACGAGGTCGGGGTCCTCGCACAGGGACGCCACCGTGGAGCCGGCCGGCTTGCCGTGGTCTGCGGCCCAGTGGCCCAGGAACTCCTCGTCGATGGTGACGAGCGCGCCCACGAACGGGCGGCCGTCGCCGACGACCATGCACTCGGCGACGAGCGCGTGCGCCCGGATGCGGTCCTCGATCACCGCGGGCGCCACGTTCTTGCCGCCCGCCGTGACGATGATCTCCTTCTTGCGGCCGGTGATGGACAGGTACCCGTCCTCGTCGAGCGTGCCGATGTCGCCCGTGTGGAACCACCCGTCGGCCAGCGCCTCCTCGGTCGCGCCCGGGTTGTTCCAGTACTCCTTGAACAGGTGCTCGCCGTGCAGCAGCACCTCGCCGTCGTCCGCGATCCGCACGACGGAGCCCGGCAGCGGCTGCCCGACCGTGCCGATCTTCGCCCGGTCCCAGGGGTTGAAGGCGGTGGCCGCACACGACTCCGTCAGGCCGTAGCCCTCCAGGACCGTGAAGCCGATACCGCGGAAGAAGTGGCCGAGGCGCTCGCCCAGCGGCGCACCGCCGGAGATCGCGTACTCGCCGCGCCCGCCGAGCACGGCCCGCAGCTTGCTGTAGACCAGCTTGTCGAAGGTCTTGTGCTTGATCCTGAGGCCGAGCGACGGGCCCGACGGGGTGTCCAGTGCGCGGCTGTACGCGATCGCCGTGTCCGCGGCCTTGTCGAAGATCTTGCCCTTGCCGTCCGCCTGCGCCTTGGCGCGCGCCGAGTTGTAGACCTTCTCGAAGACGCGCGGCACGCCGAGGATCAACGTCGGCCGGAACGAGGCGAGTTCGTCGGTCAGGTTCTTGATGTCCGGCACACAGCCGAGCTTGATCGGCGCCATCATCGGCGCCACCTGCACCAGCCGCCCGAAGACGTGCGCCAGCGGCAGGAAGAGCAGCACCGAGCACTCGCCGGTGCGGAACAGCGGCCGCATCCGCTCCACGAGGTTGCCGCACTCCGCGAAGAAGCTGCGGTGCGACAGCACGCAGCCCTTCGGGCGGCCCGTCGTGCCGGAGGTGTAGACGATCGTCGCCGGGTCGTCCGCCCTGGCGATCGAGCTGCGCTCCTCGACGGTCGCGTCGTCGACGTCCTTGCCCTGGCGCCGCAGCACGTCGACGGCGCCGGCCTCGATCTGCCAGACGGGGCCGAGGGCGGGCAGGCGGTCGCGTACGGACTCCACGGCGGCCGCGTGCGTGTCGAGCTCCACGATGCAGGCGACCGCGCCCGAGTCACCGAGGATCCACTGCACCTGCTCCGGCGAGCTGGTCTCGTACACCGGCACGGTGACCGCGCCCGCGCTCCAGATCGCGAAGTCCAGGAGGGTCCACTCGTAGCGCGTGCGGGACATCAGCCCGACACGGTCGCCCGGCCGCACGCCGGAGGCGATCAGGCCCTTGGCGGCGGCCTGCACCTCGGCCAGGAAGGTCGCGGCGTTGACGTCCTGCCAGACACCGTCGACCTTGCGGGCGATGACGGCGACGTCCGGATGCTGTGCGGCGTTTCTGCGGACGATATCGGTCAGGTTGCCGTCCGCAGGGACCTCGTACAGGGCCGGAAGGCTGAACTCGCGCAAGACTGCTGCTCCTCATAGGGCACTGGCGCCACGACGGTGTGCGTATGCGACGGTGCGGTCCAAGGCTAGGGCAGGGCGTGCTCGTCGGGAGTCAGTAGTTGAAACCCTGAGCACAACTGGACTGCCCGGACGTTACCGATCGGTACGCCTTCTCCGATAGGGGGTCAGGGCCAGATGTTCGCTGCGTCACACGTCCATGGTGTTGCTTCGCGCACAGTAGTCCAAGCAATTCCCGACTGGGAAGTAAACCGCAGGTCGGACGCCTCTACCCACGTTTGACCCACGCCTCTAGGGTGATCACCATGGCAGCTTCACGCGTCGCTCACAGCAGGACCAGAATCCACGTGGTCAGTGATGTGCACGGCAACGCCCGGGACCTGGCGAGAGCCGGTGACGGTGCCGACGCGCTGGTCTGCCTCGGTGACCTCGTCCTCTTCCTCGACTACGCCGACCACTCCCGCGGCATCTTCCCCGACCTCTTCGGCCGGGAGAACGCCGACCGCATCGTCGAGCTGCGCACCGCCCGCCGCTTCGCGGAGGCCCGCGACTTCGGCGCCCGGCTGTGGGCGGGCGTCGGCACGGACCGCGCGACGGCCATCGAGAAGGCGGTACGCAAGCAGTACGCCGAGATGTTCGCCGCCTTCCCCACACCGACGTACGCCACCTACGGCAACGTCGACATGCCGGACCTCTGGCCCGAGTACGCCGGTCCGGGCACCACGGTGCTCGACGGCGAGCGCGTCGAGATCGGAGGGCTGGTCTTCGGCTTCGTCGGCGGCGGGCTGCGCACCCCGATGAACACGCCCTACGAGATCAGCGACGAGGAGTACGCCGCCAAGATCGAGGCCGTCGGCGAGGTCGACGTGCTGTGCACGCACATCCCGCCGGAGGTCCCCGAGCTCGTCTACGACACCGTGGCGCGCCGCTTCGAGCGCGGCAGCCACGCCCTCCTGGACGCGATCCGCCGCACCCGGCCCCGCTATTCGCTCTTCGGCCACGTCCACCAGCCGCTGGCGCGCCGCATGCGCATCGGCGCCACGGAGTGTGTGAACGTGGGGCACTTCGCGGGCTCCGGACGGCCCTTCGCACTGGAGTGGTGAGGGGTTGCCCGGGTGGGCGGGGACGTGCCGCGAGGAGGGGTGACCGACAGCGCCCGGACGTGTGCGCGGTAGCCTTCACGCTGCACGGGACATATGCCCTGACGGGACCGTATCTGGAGGAGCCACGGCGATGGCGGAACACACCAGCTCGAGCATCACGATCGAGGCGGCACCGGCCGACGTCATGGCGGTGATCGCGGACTTCGCCCGCTACCCGGACTGGACGGGCGAGGTGAAGGAGGCCGAGGTCCTGGCCACCGACGACCGGGGCCGCGCCGAGCAGGTGCGCCTCGTCATGGACGCGGGCGCGATCAAGGACGACCAGACGCTGGCGTACACCTGGACCGGCGACGACGAGGTCAGCTGGACGCTCGTCAAGTCCCAGATGCTCCGGTCCCTGGACGGCTCGTACCTCCTCAAGCCCGCGGGCGCGGGCGCCACCGAGGTCACCTACCAGCTGACCGTCGACGTCAAGATCCCCATGCTCGGCATGATCAAGCGCAAGGCGGAGAAGGTCATCATCGACCGCGCCCTGGCAGGCCTGAAGAAGCGCGTCGAGTCGAAGTAACCGCCGGGAACCTCAGCCCCGCTAGGGAGCCCATGCGCACCGTCCTCCTCACCGGCCCCGGCGGCTCAGGCCGCACCACCCTCGCGGCAGCCACCGCACTGCAGGCCGCCCGCCAGGGCACCCGCACACTCGTGATCTCCGCCGACCGGACCGACACCCTGGGCGCCGCCCTCGGCATGCCCACCGGCGCGGACCCCGTCCAGCCCGAGCCGGGCCTCACGGCAGTGCGGCCCGACCCGGCGGAAGGGTTCCGGGACGATCTGCTCACCCTCCAGGACCGCGCCGCACCGGCGCTGGACCTGCTGGGCGCCGCCCGCCTCGACGAGGAGGAGCTCACACCGCTCCCCGGCAGCACCGAACTCGCCCTGCTGCGCGCCCTGCGCGACGCGGCCGCGGCCCCGTACGACCTGCTCGTCGTGGACCTCCCCCCGGCCCCGGAGGCCCTCGCCGTCCTCGCGCTGCCGGAGCAGCTGCGCCGCTATCTGCGGCGGCTGCTGCCCCCGGAACGGCAGGCGGCCCGCGCGCTGCGCCCCGTACTGGGCCGCCTCGCCGGTGTCCCCATGCCCGGCACCTGGCTGTACGAGACGGCCGTCCGCTGGGACCTCGAACTCGCGGGCGTCCAGGCCGTCATCGAGGATCCGGCCACGACGGTGCGGATGGTCGCCGAGCCGGGACCCGCGGGCGCGGACGCCGTGCGCACCGCCGCCACCGGCCTCGCCCTGCACGGACTGCGCACGGACGTGGTGATCGCCAACCGTGTACTGCCCGAGACGTCCGCGGACCCCTGGCTCGGGGGCCTCGCGGCCCAGCAGCGCAAGGTGCTCGCCGAGTGGGACGGGGCGTACACGGTCCGTGAAGTGGCGCACCTGGGCCGGGACCCGCGCGGCACCGACGACCTCGCGACCCTCGACGCGCCCCCGCCGTCGCCCGCCCCGGCCCGCGTGAGCTGGCCCGTCGCCGACCGGCTTGCCGACGACGGCGTGCTGGTCTGGCACATCCCGCTCCCCGGCGCCGTACGGGACGAGCTCGAGCTGATCCGGCGGGGCGACGAACTCGTGCTCACCGCCGGACAGTTCCGCCGGATCGTTCCCCTGCCGTCGGCGCTGCGCCGCTGCACCGTCGCGGGGGCGGGGCTGCGCGACGACGAGCTGCGCATCCGGTTCGCCCCGGACCCGGATCTGTGGCCCAGTACGGTGAACGGCGTACCTCCGTTCGGGTAACGTCGAAGACATAAACCCCGGTCCCTGCAGGAGTCTGTCCTCATGAGTGACGCCACCGACCGCCCCGCATCCGGACCCGCCGACGAGGCGCACGTCCCGGGCGAGGATGCGCAGGCCGCCGGACCGTTCGACGCCGACGCCTGGGCGAAGGCATGCGCCGAGGACCTCGAGGCCGAGAAGGCGCGCCGCCGCGCTGAGCACGGGGCGCAGTCCGGTTCGGCCGCCGAGGAGCTTCGCAAGCTCGTCGACGCCGTGGCCGACAAGCTCTCCGGCCTCCAGTCGCCGCTGTTCGGCGCGGCCGCGGGCGGCGCGGCGCAGCAGATGGTCAACCAGTTCGTGCAGCAGGCCAAGGCCGCCGTCGAACCCGTGATCGAGCGCAATCCGGAGGTCTTCGACCACCTGGCGGCCGCCGGATCCGAACTCCTCGCCGCCTACCGCTCCGCCGTCGAGGCGCAGGAGCGGCGGTGGACCCGCGGGCCTCACCCGAAGGACGACGGTCCCGGGCCCGGGGAACACATCGACCTGGACTGATTGCGTCCCCAGCACGGGGTACGGTTGGCCTTAGCGGGGCTCGACCGAAAACTGAGGGACACATGGGACTCACCATCGGCGTCGACATCGGCGGCACGAAGATCGCGGCCGGCGTGGTCGATGAGGAAGGCAACATCCTCTCGACCTTCAAGGTGCCGACCCCCACCACGTCGCGCGCCATCGTGGACGCCATCGCCTCCGCCGTGGAGGGCGCGCGCGCCGGACACGAGATCGTCGGCGTGGGCATCGGCGCGGCGGGATACGTCAACCGCCAGCGCTCCACCGTCTACTTCGCACCCAACATCGACTGGCGGCAGGAGCCGCTGAAGGCCGAGGTGGAGGACCGCGTGGGCCTCCCGGTCGTCGTCGAGAACGACGCCAACGCGGCCGCCTGGGGCGAGTACAAGTTCGGCGCGGGCAAGGGCCACCGCAACGTCATCTGCATCACCCTGGGCACCGGCCTCGGCGGCGGCATCATCATCGGCAACAAGCTGCGCCGCGGCCACTTCGGCGTGGCCGCCGAGTTCGGGCACATCCGCATGGTGCCCGACGGCCTGCTGTGCGGCTGCGGCAGCCAGGGCTGCTGGGAGCAGTACGCCTCCGGGACCGCCCTCGTGCGGTACGCGAAGCAGCGGGCCAACGCCACGCCCGAGAACGCCACGACCCTGCTCTCGATGGGCGACGGCACCCCCGAGGGCATCGAGGGCAAGCACATCTCGATGGCCGCCCGTCAGGGCGACCCCGTCGCCGTCGACTCGTACCGCGAGCTGGCCCGCTGGGCCGGTGCGGGCCTCGCCGACCTGGCGTCGCTGTTCGACCCGTCGGCGTTCATCGTCGGCGGCGGCCTCTCGGACGAGGGCGAGCTGGTCCTCGACCCGATCCGCAAGTCGTACAAGCGCTGGCTGGTCGGCGGCAACTGGCGGCCCGTGGCCGAGGTCATCGCCGCCCAGCTCGGCAACAAGGCCGGACTGGTCGGCGCCGCGGACCTGGCCCGCGAGCCGGACCCGATCATGTGACAGCACGTGTCGTCCGGCAGCGCCCGCCGTGGCCCCGATGGGGCGCGGCGGGCGCTGCCGTTTCGGGGCGGCGGGTATGGCGCCGGATGAGGAGACGGCCCGTCCTGCCGTATGTTGATCGCCATGCCGACGAGCCCACCCGCCAGTGAGCTGCCCAACTCCCGTACCGAGCCCGACGGTTCGGCCGTCATCCGGGTGCTCAGCTACAACGTCCGGTCGATGCGCGACGACACTGCCGCGCTCGCCCGGGTGATCAGCGCCTGCGCGCCCGACCTCGTGCTCGTCCAGGAGGCCCCGCGGTTCTTCCGCTGGCGCAAGAAGCTGGCCCGGCTCGCGGCCGCATCCGGTCTGGTGACCCTGTCCGGCGGGGCCACCGCGGCGGGCCCGGCGCTGCTGTGCTCGCTGCGCGCCACGGTCGAGCGGACCGAGGACATCCTGCTGCCGCTCACGCCCGGCCTGCACCGCCGCGGCTTCGCCACCGCGGTCGTACGCTTCGGGGGCTCCGCCCGGCTCGGCGTACTGAGCTGCCATCTGAGCCTGCAGAAGGACGAACGGTACGAGCAGGGCGGGATGTTGCTCGACCGGCTCGCCGGGATGGGTGTTCCGTACGCCGTCGCGGGCGGCGACATCAACGAACGCCCCGACGGGCCGGCCTTCCGGCGGCTCGCCGGGGAGCTCCGGGACTGCTGGGCCACCAAGCCGTGGGGCGGCGAGTACTCGTCGACGCCGGCCGATCCGTACCAGCGCATCGACGCGATCTTTGCGACGGCCGGCGTGGAAATCCTCGGTTGCGGGGTTCCTGTGGGTCACCCTGGTGTGCACGAGAGGGACCTGAGGGCGGCCACGGACCATCTGCCGGTCCTGGCCGCCCTCAGACTTCCCCCCGCCTAGGCCCCCCGCCCAGGCCCCCCCTCGGGCCAGCCCGCTCAGGGGCGCTGCTTGGCCTTGTCGACGACGGCCCAGCTGTCCAGGTACGAGAGCTGGGTGTACGTCTTCTTGTTCTTGCCGTCACCCGAGGTGCGGGTGTCGCGGAAGCCCAGGAATTCGTACGTCTTCGGATCGAAGATGAACCAGCTGCCGTAGCCGCCCTTCGGGCTGAACGGGTCGTCGTAGGTGATCGCGACGCCCATCCGTCCCCTGGCGTCCTTCTGGTTCGGCACGGCCTTCACTCCCGGCACCATGCCCAGCGCTTCGTACGCCGCGGGGCGCAGCCCCTCCGGCATCACCGGGACCAGCTTGAGCAGCCCGGCGAGCCGGAAGTGGATGTCCCACCACTCCTGCTCGGTGATTCCGTCGAGCGAGTCGTTGCTGTCCTTCGGACCGGACCTGTGGAGGAGGGAGAGGATCAGCTTCTCGGGGTCGGTCGGCAGCTTCTCCAGTTGGGACCACTGCTGCGGCGGCCAGACGCTCACCGACTCGACGTGGTCGCCCGGCTTCCTCTTGTACGGCTTCGACCACCAGCCCTTGCCGATCTCCATGATCCACGAGGCTTTGGAGCCGTCCACCGACCGCCAGATCTCGTCGACGTAGGCCTTGGTCCCGCCCGTGGCCTCGTTCGTCTCCTTGATGATCTCCTTGGTGTAGATGAACTGGTCGTCACGCGGGGGAGTGGTGGGCGTCTCGGCGTGCTCGCGCTCGTAGGCCGCCGCCCCGTTCAGCACGGTCTGCGCGCTCACGTTCTGCAGGGCAGGGGCGCTGCTGGACGGCGGGGCGGCGGTCGATCCCCGGTCCTGGTCGTCGCGCACGGCGACCAGGACGGTGGCGGCGACGGCCGCCGCGACCGTGCCCGTCAGGGCGATGCGCAGGGCCGGGCGGCGCCACGGCCCGCGGGCAGGCGCGGGCTGCTGGGCGTGCATCGCGGCGAACAGCCGCACACGCGCCCGATGCCGGGTGTCCTCGTCGAGCGGGGCTGCCCCCGCGTCCCAGTCGCGCAGTGCGTCGAGCTCGGGGAAGGGTTCCGTGAAGGGCTCATTCATGGGCGTCTGCCTCTCGGAGAGTCGTCGGATCGGATCCGCCCAGTGCTTCGCGCAATGTGCTGCGAGCCCGGTGCAGCCGTGACCGGACCGTCCCGACCGGTACCCCCAGCGCCTCGGCCGCCTCCTCGTAGTTGAGGTCGGCCCACGCCACCAGCAGGACCACGTCGCGGTGGCGGGCCGAGAGCCCGGCCAGCACCGCCGCGAGATCACGGCGGACGCCTGCCGCTCCGGCCCGGGCCACCGCTCGGTCGGCGACCGGCTCCTCGTGCGCGACCGGCGCGGGCATCTGGGCGAGCGCCTTGAAGCGGCGTGCCTCGGCCCTGCGGTGCCGGCCGATGAGGTTGGTCGCGATGCCGAACAGCCACGGCCGGGCGTCCGCCCGCGCGTGGTCGTACCGGTGACGCTGCTGGAAGGCGGTGGTGAAGGTCTCGGCCATGAGGTCCTCCGCGGACTCGGGGCCGAGCCGCCTGGCCGCATAGCGGTGGACGGCGTCGGCGTGCCGGTCGAAGAGCACGGCGAACTGCTCGGGCTCGTCCCGGGACCGCTCGATCACGCGGGCGTCACTCGTCTCGCGACTCTCCTCGCGGGTGCGGACGCCCGGTTCGACGGTCATCGGGGCTCCTTTCGTTCGTCTGAACGCCTCGAAGGCTTGGGCTTGTTCATCTCTCCTTCGCCGGTCGGCCGGATGGGGTTCCATTCCGGTGGCGTGGACGTCGGGCGCATGCGAAAGCCCGCCCGGAGGTGTTCCGTTCTCCGGACGGGCTTTGTTTGTCGGGGGTCGGACGAGCGCCGGGGCAGACGCGCGTGCCCGGGTCAGACCACGGCCCCGCGCCCCGGGTCGTCGTCGTCCTCGTCGTCGTCCTGCATCCGCATCACGAGGGTGGCGAAACCGCCGAGGAAGCCGCCGATGCCCAGCGTCGCCAGCCACCAGGTCATGTCCCAGCCGAGCAGTATCGCGAGGAGCAGCAGCACCGGGCCGCCGACGACGGCAAGCCAGGCGAACTTGGCCGTGGTGTCGGCCGCGGGCAGGGGTGGCGGCTCCGGCGGTACGAAATGCCCCTCGTCGTCCGTGTCGAAGTCGTCGGACGGCTCCGGCGCCGCGTAGTCGCGGGGGCCGACACCGGGCGCGAAGGAGATCGAGCTGCCCAGGGGCCGGCCGGACCTGTCGGCCCCACCGCGCTTGTCCCATGCGCCCGGTGCGTCCGGGCGGTCCTCGTCGTCCGCGTCGGCGTCCGTGTCCCTGTCCGGGCCGGCCGCGCCCTGGCCGTTGTGCTCGATCTCCAGCAGCGCCAGGTCCTCGACGGACTTGAACGGCTTCGCGCCGGGCGGGTCCGGCGGCTCCTCGCCGTACGCGGCGACGATCGCCGCCCAGGCGGCCGCCTCGTCGAAGGGCACGCCCCGCTCCTCCGGCTCGCGGCCCTCGTCGCGGTCGGGCTCGCGTCGGTCCTGCTCAGCCACCGGTGGCCGTCCCTTCCCTGTCCGCGACCGGCTCCCTGGTCCCGCCGGCCTTCTCGCCCTCGCCGGACCGCTCGGCACCATCGGTGGCGCCGGGCGCGAGCCGCCCGATGAAGGCGTGGCTCTCCTCGAAGATCCGGTCGGCGTCATGGTCCAACGTCGCCACGTGGTAGCTCTGTTCCAGCAGGATCTCCGTGACGTCCGTGGAGGACACCCGGCTGAGGATGCGGGCCGAGTCGGCCGGCGGCACCACATGGTCCTGGGGGCTGTGGAGCAGCAGCAACGGCTGCGTGACCTGCGGAAGCTCGCCGTCGACCAGCCGGAAGAAGATCCGCAGGGAGTGCGCGGCGTGCAGCGGCACCCGGTCGTAGCCGATCTCCTCGCCGCCTTCCTTGGCGATGTCGCTGGTGATCCCCTTCGTCGTCCTGACGACGTGCCGCGCGACAGGGAGCGCGTACGCCGAGAGGCCGTGCACCTTGTTCGCCGGGTTGACCACGACGACGCCGCTGATCGCGTCCCCGTGCTTGGCCGCGAGCCGCAGTGCGAGCGCGCCGCCCATGGACAGACCGGCGACGAAGACCTGCTCGCACCGCTCGAGGAGCGCGCGCAGCTCGCGGTCCACCTCCGCGTACCAGTCCTGCCAGGTGGTGAGCTGCATGTCCTCCCAGCGCGTGCCGTGCCCGGGAAGCAGCGGCAGCGAGACCGTCAGCCCGCGACCGGCGAGGTGCTCGGCCCAGGGACGCAGCGACTGCGGGGAACCGGTGAAGCCGTGGCAGAGGAGTACGCCGACCTCTCCGCCCTCATGGCGGTACGGCTCGGCTCCAGGAAGGACCGGCACCTTCGGTCTCCAGTTCATGAGGCACGGACGGGGTACCCCCGGCAGTAGTCCGGCGACCACGTGCGCGGACCCGCTTCGGAGGCGTACTTCACCGTACGCGACCGCACTGACACCGACCAGATCCTGGTCGTCGCGGAGCCGGTCCTCTCAGGCGGAGCCCCGGCCCCGCACGGGTTAAGGTCTGATCCACGGAACACAGGAGGCACTCGGGTGATCTACGAGGCATTGAAGTTCTCCATCGGAGGGCCGCTGAAGCTTGCCTTCAGGCCCTGGGTGGAAGGACTCGAGAACATTCCCGCCGAGGGCCCCGCCATCCTGGCCAGCAACCACCTGTCCTTCTCGGACTCCTTCTTCCTGCCCGCCGTCCTCGACCGGAAGATCACGTTCATCGCCAAGGCCGAGTACTTCACGACGCCCGGCGTCAAGGGACGGCTGACCGCCGCCTTCTTCAAGGGCGTCGGGCAGCTGCCGGTGGACCGCTCGGGCGCGCGCGGCGCGGGCGAGGCGGCCGTCAGGAGCGGCATCGAGGTCATCGAGCGCGGTGAGCTGTTCGGCATCTATCCCGAGGGCACCCGCTCGCCCGACGGGCGCCTCTACCGCGGAAAGCCGGGCGGCCTCGCGCGCGTGGCGCTCGCCACCGGCGCGCCGGTCATCCCGGTCGCGATGATCGACACCGAGAAGATCCAGCCGCCGGGGAAGGTGGTCCCGAAGCTGATGCGCCCCGGCATCCGCATCGGCAAGCCGCTGGACTTCACCCGCTACAGCGGCATGGAGCACGACCGGTTCGTGCTCCGCGCGGTGACCGACGAGGTCATGTACGAGATCATGAGGCTCTCCGGTCAGGAGTACGTCGACATCTACGCGACCGCCGCGAAGAGGCAGATCGCGGAGGCCGCGAAGGCCGAGCGGGAAGCGGCCAAGGCGGAGGCGAAGGCGCAGGCCGGTGGGGGGCCGGAGACCGGCGGCAAGGACACGGCGGAGCAGGATCAAGCCGGCTCGTAGCGGCGTCGCAGCGGCGGGGGAGCCGAGGGGTGGGGGAGACATGGCCAGGCGCGAGCGAGTCATGAGGATGTCGGTCGAGCAGCCGCTGTGGCGTGCGCTCACCGCGTACCGCCTCCTGACGGTCGTGTACGCGATCGCACTCTTCGTCTCCGCGTACGACGAGTTCGTCCGCCCCTGGGTGGCCGCCGCCTACTTCGCGGTGCTGCTCGTCTGGACGCTGGCCACGCTGCCCCGGGTCGCGGGCGCCGCCAGCTGCACCAAGCGGTTCCTCGCCGCCGACCTCGCCATCGCGCTCACCGGCATCCTGCTCACACCGGTCGCCGACGCGCACGAGCGGATCGTGGCCGGGGGGCCGACACTGCCGACCATATGGACGGCGGGCGCCGTCCTCGCGTACGCGCTGAAGGGCGGCTGGCGCTGGGCGGCCGTCGCCTCCGCGCTCGTCGGCGTCGCCAACATCGTCCAGCGCGGCGCGCTGAGCCGGGACACCTTCCACAACGTCCTGCTGGTCTGGGTCGCCTCCATCGCCATCGGATACGTCGTCGAGGTCGCCCGCGCCTCCGAGCGCACGCTCGCCCGCGCCCTGGAGATCGAGGCGGCGACGCGCGAGCGCGAGCGGCTCGCCCGCGACATCCACGACGGCGTGCTGCAGGTCCTCGCCATGGTGCAGCGCCGCGGCACGGCGCTCGGCGGGGAGGCCGCGGAGCTCGGCCGCATGGCGGGAGAGCAGGAGGCCGCCCTGCGGGCGCTGGTCGCCGGGGGCCTCGTGACGGCGTCGCACGCGTCGGAGGACGCCTCAGAGGGAGCCGTCGTACGGGTGGTGGAGGTACCGGACGACGAGGACGCGCCGGGCGAGCCGTGCGATCTGCGGTCGCTGCTCGCGCCGCATGCCGGGGCGCGGGTGACCTTCTCGGAGCCGGGCGCCCCGGTGCTGCTGGCGCCCGCCGCGGCGAAGGAGGTCGCCGCCGCTGTCAGTGCCGCCCTGGACAATGTCCGGGGCCACGCCGGTGACGGCGCGCGTGCCTGGATCCTGGTCGAGGACGAGCCGGACGCGGTGATCGTGACGGTGCGGGACGACGGCCCCGGCATCCCCGAGGGACGGCTTGTCCAGGCCGAGGGGGAGGGCCGCCTCGGCGTTGCGCAGTCGATCCGGGGCCGGCTGCGGGACATAGGAGGCACGGCCGAGCTCATCTCGGTACCGGGCCAGGGCACAGAGGTCGAACTGAAGGTTCCGAAGGTTTCACGGGGGAAGGCGGCACAGCGATGAGCGAGACGAACGAACCGGCTGTCCGGGCGGGGGAGTCGACGCGAGAGCGGGAGCAAGAGCCGGCGCCGGTGCAGGTGCAGGGGCGTCTCAAGGTGATGGTCGTCGACGACCATCCGATGTGGCGGGACGCCGTCGCCCGCGATCTCACGGAGTCCGGCTTCGAGGTGGTCGCCACGGCGGGCGACGGCGAGCAGGCGGTGCGCCGTGCGCGCGCCGTCGAGCCGCATGTGCTCGTGCTGGACCTCAACCTGCCGGTCAAGCCCGGCGTCCAGGTGTGCAAGGAACTCGTCGCGGCCGACCCGGCCCTGCGGGTGCTCGTCCTGTCCGCGAGCGGCGAGCACGCCGACGTCCTCGAGGCGGTCAAGTCCGGTGCCACGGGCTATCTGCTGAAGTCGGCCTCCACGGAAGAGCTGATCGACGCGGTGCGCCGCACGGCGGTCGGCGACGCCGTGTTCACGCCCGGTCTCGCGGGCCTGGTCCTCGGCGAGTACCGCCGCCTCGCCTCCGAGCCCGCGCCCTCCGCGCCGGACGAGCCCAAGGTGCCGCAGCTCACCGAGCGCGAGACCGAGGTCCTGCGGCTGGTCGCCAAGGGCCTCAGCTACAAGCAGATCGCCGAACGGCTCGTCATATCGCACCGCACCGTGCAGAACCACGTACAGAACACGCTCGGCAAGCTCCAGCTCCACAACCGCGTCGAGCTGGTCCGGTACGCGATAGAGCGCGGACTCGACGGCGGCGCCTGACCCCCGTCAACCGCCCGTAATCCTGCACCCGTGCCGCAAGACACTCGTTAGAGTGAAAGGTTTTCGATCAACTCCTCGATGATTCACCGGAATTGACGCGCCGCCCTGTCCCGGAGTGACGTGGGTCACCATTAGCGTGGCCTGCATCGGCTCAATTCGGAGCGAAGGGACATTTCCATGCGGGTCGGAGTACTGACCGGGGGCGGCGACTGCCCCGGGCTCAACGCCGTCATCCGGGGCATCGTCCGCAAGGGCGTGCAGGAGTACGGCTACGACTTCACCGGCTTCCGCGACGGCTGGCGCGGTCCGCTGGATGGCGACATCATCCCGCTCGGCATCCCCGCCGTGCGCGGCATTCTCCCCCGGGGCGGCACCATCCTCGGCTCGTCGCGCACCAATCCCCTCAAGGAGGAGAACGGCATCCGCCGGATCCGGGAGAACCTCGCGAAGTACGAGGTGGACGCCCTGATCACGATCGGCGGCGAGGACACCCTGGGTGTCGCGGCGCGCCTCGCCGGCGAGTACGGCATCAACTGCGTCGGCGTACCGAAGACCATCGACAACGACCTGTCCGCCACCGACTACACCTTCGGTTTCGACACGGCCGTCGGCATCGCCACCGAGGCGATCGACCGTCTGCACACCACGGCCGAGTCCCACATGCGCGTGCTCGTCGTCGAGGTGATGGGCCGTCACGCGGGCTGGATCGCGCTGCACTCGGGCCTCGCCGGCGGCGCCAACGTGATCCTCATCCCCGAGCAGCGCTTCGACGTCGACCAGGTCTGCGCCTGGGTCACCTCCCGCTTCAAGGCGTCGTACGCGCCGATCGTGGTCGTCGCCGAGGGGGCCATGCCCAAGGACGGCGACGCGGTGCTCAAGGACGGCTCGCTCGACTCCTTCGGGCATGTGCGGCTCTCGGGTGTCGGCGAGTGGCTGGCGAAGGAGATCGAGCAGCGCACCGGCAAGGAGGCCCGTACGACCGTGCTGGGCCACGTCCAGCGTGGCGGCACCCCCAGCGCCTTCGACCGCTGGCTCGCCACCCGCTTCGGGCTGCACGCGATCGACGCCGTGCGCGACGGCGACTTCGGCACGATGGTCGCCCTGCGCGGCACGGACATCGTCCGCGTCCCGCTCTCGGAGGCGACGGCCAAGCTGAAGACGGTGGACCCGAAGCTGTACGAGGAGGTCGGAGTGTTCTTCGGCTGACCTGGGGCGCTCTCCGTTCGCGCGGCAGGCCTGGGCTGTGGGCCGTATATTCGCGATATCGGCCCATAGCCAAGCAATACCGGAGAAGTCGTGGAAATCATTGCTTTCGGGGTGCAGTCCGATGAGAAGCCGCTGATCGAGAAGGCGTTCGCGGGGCACCACGACATCCGGTGCCTCGATGTCTTCCTCAACGAGGACACCGCCCCCATCGCGGCCGGCCACGAGATCATCTCGACGAGTGTCAACGCCGATCTGAACAACCGCGTCCTGCAGACCCTCGCCGCCGGCGGAACGCAGATGATCGCCCAGCGCTCCACCGGCTTCAACAACATCGACCTGGAGGTCGCCGAGCGCCTCGGCATGACCGTGGCCCGCGTCTCGTACTACTCGCCGTACTCGGTCGCGGAGTTCGCCTGGACGCTGGCGATGGCGATCAACCGGCGCATCGTCCGCGCCTCCACCCGCACCCGCGACTTCGACTTCCGGCTGGACGGCCTGATGGGCCGCGACATGCACGGCCGCACCGTCGGGGTGCTCGGCACCGGCAAGATCGGCGAGGCCTTCGCAAGGATCGCGCACGGCTTCGGCATGAACCTCCTCGGCTGGGACGTCGCCGAGAACCCCGCCTGCGTCGAGCTCGGCATGAACTACGTCGAGAAGGAGCGGCTCTTCGCCGAGGCCGACCTGATCAGCCTGCACGTACCGCTGCTGCCCGCGACCCGGAACCTCATCGACGCGGCGGCCCTGAAGAGCATGAAGGACGACGTGATCCTGGTGAACTCCAGCCGCGGCGGCCTCATCGACTCCCGGGCCCTCGTCGACGAGGTGCGCAAAGGCCGCTTCACGGGCATCGGCCTCGATGTCTACGAGGCGGAGGCAGGGCTGTTCTTCCTCGACAAGTCCCTGGAGATCGTCGCGGACGACACCCTGGCCCGCCTCGTGACCTTCCCGAACGTGCTGGTCAGCTCGCACCAGGCGTACTACACGGAGGACGCCGTCGGCCAGATCATCGAGACCACGCTCGAGAACGTCCTCGACTACAAGGCGGGCCGCCGCTCCGACAACGTCCTCGTGCCGTCCGCACCCAAGAGCTGACCCATCAGCTCCCGCACGATCGCCGCCCCGCGCAGCGACAGCACCGACTCGGGGTGGAACTGCAGCCCGGCGAAGCCGTTTCCGCGCAGCGCGTGCACCTCGCCCGTGGCCGTGTCCCGGCTGACCTCGATGCCGTGCGCCGACAGCTCCAGCGCCGCGTCGTCGTCACAGGCCGCCACGAAGCTGTTGTAGAAACCGACGGTCTCGCGGCGCCCGAAGAGGTCGATGTCCGTCTGCGCGCCCTGGTACGGCACCTCCTTCCGTACGATCTGAAGGCCCAGCTCGGCGGCGATCAGCTCATGGCCGAGGCAGACGCCCAGGAGCCCGTGCCGGTGGCTCCCGATGACCTCGGCGGTGAGCGCCCGCAGGAACCGCATCTTGGGGTCGCCGGTGTCGCCCGGATCGCCGGGCCCGGGGCCGAGGACCAGCGGGCCCTCGTGGGCGAGCACCGCGGCGCGCAGCCCCGGCTCGTCGTACCGCCGCACCGTCACCTCCAGGCCCGACGCGCACAGCACATGCGCGAGCATCGCCGTGAAGGTGTCCTCGCCGTCCACGACCAGCGCGTGCCCCTCCAGGGCCGCCGATTTCTCCTGCATCCGCAGCCAGAACGGCGCGAGACCGGCCCGGCGGCCGTCGAGCGCCGCCTGGACGCGCGGGTCGTCCGCCAGCACCGGCCGCTCCCGCTCCTCGCGCGGCCGTCCCGGCCGCACCCCGAGGGCGGTCAGCACCCCCGCCGCCTTGGCATGCGTCTCGGCGACCTCGCTCATCGGGTCGGAGCCGCGTACGAGGGTCGCGCCGACCGGGACCCGCAGCCGCCCGGCGGGGTCGATGTCGGCAGTGCGGATGAGGATGGGGGAGTCGAGGGTCTGCGCTCCCCCCGCGTCCCGGCCGATCAGGGCGAGGGCGCCCGCGTAGTAGCCGCGCCCACCCACCTCATGGCGCTCGATGACCCGGCACGCGTTCTGCACCGGCGACCCGGTGACGGTCGCCGCGAACATCGTCTCCTTCAGGACCTCGCGCACATCCAGGGACGACCGCCCGCGCAACTCGTACTCGGTGTGCGCGAGATGGGCCATCTCCTTCAGCCGCGGCCCGATGACGACACCGCCCATGTCGCCGACCGTGCACATCATCTTGAGCTCCTCGTCGACGACCATCGAGAGCTCCTCGATCTCCTTGCCGTCGGCGAGGAACTCCAGCAAGCTCTCGGCGGTCGGCCCCTCGGCCGGGTACCGGTACGTCCCGCTGATCGGGTTCATCACGACAGTGCCGCCGGACATCCGGACATGCACCTCCGGGCTGGCCCCGACGAGCGTCCGGTCGCCGGTGTGCACGACGAACGTCCAGTACGCGCCGCGCTCGCCGACCAGCAGCCGCCGGAACAGCGCGAGCGCGTCGGCCCTGCTGAAGCCCGGGATCTCGCCCTCGTACGTCCGGCGGATCACGAAGTTCGCGCCCTCGCCCCGGCCGATCTCCTCGCGCAGCACCCGGTCGACGATCTCCGCGTACTCCTCGTCGGCCACGTCGAAGGCCCCGCCCTCGACGCGCACGTCATGGGCGGGCAGCCGCAACAGGGCCTCGGCGAGCGGCAGCTCGTACGTCTCCTCGGCGGTCAGCACCGCGAGCGGGGTGCCGTCGTCCGTCACGTCGAAGCCGCGCTCGTGGATCTGCCGGAACGGGACGAGAGCGAGCGACGGCCGGTCGCCCACGGGGATGTCGGCCAGGCGCTCGACCTCGCGGACCGGGCCGAGCAGCATCTCGACGGTGTCGTGGTCACGGCCCGGGGTGCGGCGGCGCAGCAGGGCGAAGGGCGGGCAGTCGGTGTCGAGCAGTCTGTGCAGGTCCACGGCGGTGTTCCTTCCCTAGGGTCCAGGTGGGGAGGAACGGCCCGTGGAAACACCGAAGGCCGCCCCTCGGGCGGCCTTCGCGAGTCTTCGAGTACGCGCAGTCAGTGGGCCGCCGAGTGAGCGGTCCACCACCAGTTCTGGGTCGTGTGCGCGAACATGAGCGGCACCCTACCCGATGCACGCGCGCCGCGCCGCGTCGCGCGGACGGGCCCACCGCACCCCGTACACGCAGCTGGATCCCCGTCTCCCGCCGCTTCGGGGTGTCGTCGAACGAGCGCACACCGTCTCACTTGCTGAGCGGAGTCGGGGGCGCCCGACACGACCCCGTAATGTGGGGGACGTGACCGTGAACGCTAAGTCCACCGCTGACGGTGGCAACACCTGGCGAGACCTTCCCGCGGCGCAGCAGCCCGAGTACCCCGATGCCGAGGCTCTGCGCGACGTCGTCGCGGAGCTCGAGTCGTATCCGCCGCTCGTCTTCGCAGGCGAGTGCGACCAGCTGCGCGCCCGGATGGGAGCCGTCGCCAAGGGCGAGGCGTTCCTCCTCCAGGGCGGCGACTGCGCCGAGGCCTTCGACGGCGTGTCCGCCGACCACATCCGCAACAAGCTCAAGACCCTGCTCCAGATGGGCGCCGTGCTGACGTACGCCGCCTCGGTGCCGGTCGTGAAGGTCGGCCGGATCGCCGGCCAGTACTCCAAGCCGCGCTCCAAGCCGACCGAGACCCGCGACGGCGTGACGCTGCCGACGTACCGCGGCGACTCCGTCAACGGCTTCGACTTCACCGAGGCCGCCCGCATCCCGGACCCCGAGCGGCTGAAGCGGATGTACAACGCATCCGCCTCGACGCTGAACCTGGTGCGCGCCTTCACCACCGGCGGTTACGCCGACCTGCGCCAGGTGCACGCCTGGAACCAGGACTTCGTGAAGTCGTCCCCGTCGGGCCAGCGCTACGAGCAGCTGGCGCGCGAGATCGACAACGCGCTGAACTTCATGCGGGCCTGCGGCACGGACCCGGAGGAGTTCAAGACCGTCGAGTTCTACGCCTCGCACGAGGCGCTGCTGCTCGACTACGAGTCGGCGCTGACCCGTGTCGACTCCCGTACGGGCCATCTGTACGACGTCTCCGGCCACATGGTCTGGATCGGTGAGCGCACGCGTCAGCTCGACCATGCGCACATCGAGTTCGCCTCGAAGATCCGCAACCCGATCGGCATCAAGCTCGGCCCGACCACGACGGCCGAGGAGGCGCTGCAGTACATCGAGCGTCTCGACCCCGACCGCGAGCCGGGCCGGCTGACCTTCATCGTCCGCATGGGCGCCGACAAGGTCCGCGACAAGCTGCCCGAGCTGGTCGAGAAGGTCACCGCGTCGGGTGCGACCGTCGCCTGGGTCACCGACCCGATGCACGGCAACACGTTCGAGGCGGCCTCCGGCCACAAGACGCGCCGTTTCGACGACGTGCTCGACGAGGTCAAGGGCTTCTTCGAGGTCCACAAGGGCCTCGGCACCCACCCGGGCGGCATCCACGTGGAGCTGACCGGCGACGACGTCACCGAGTGCGTGGGCGGCGGCGACGAGATCTTCGTCGACGATCTGCACCAGCGCTACGAGACGGCCTGCGACCCGCGGCTCAACCGCAGCCAGTCGCTGGACCTGGCCTTCCTGGTCGCCGAGATGTACCGGGACCAGTAAGCGGTCTTCTACGCAGGGTGGGGCGCGGATCCGAATGATGTGATCCGCGCCCCACCGGCGCTTCCGGGGCTTTTGCGCTCTCAGGGTCCCGGGTAAGGTTAGGTTAGCCTCACCGAGGGAATCGGGACGGCATTACCAGCGATCCCGAGATCACCGGGGAGGTGAACCGCGTGTACGTCTGCAACTGCTTCGGTGTGACCGAGGCGCAGGTGAAGAAGCACGCGGAGGACGGTGCCTGCACCCCCCGCCAGATAGCGTCGGCCTGCAAGGCGGGCACGGACTGCGGCTCGTGCGTGCGCCGCATCCAGGCGCTGCTCGGCCGGGGCGCGTGCCCGCGCCGCGAGCTGGTGGAACAGGGCGACGCCGCCGCCGCGCTGGCCGCGGAGCCGGTCCTCGGCCGGCCGCTCGAGGACGCGGCGTAGGTGACCCGAGCAGGCGGGCCTGCGGGTATGGCCCCCCTCCGATGACCGGATCCCGGGTCGGAGAACCCTTTCTGCTGATGCGCCCGCGTTGGGCTGCCCGGCCCCGTTCCAGGTCTCGCTCTAGCTCTCCGGCTGCTCGATGACCTGCGCGATGTAGAGCGCCTCGCCGAGCTTGTCGACCAGCTCCAGCTGCGTGTCCAGATAGTCGATGTGGTGCTCCTCGTCCGCGAGGATCGACTCGAAGATGTTTGCAGACGTGATGTCGCCCTTGGAGCGCATCACCTCGACCCCGCGCTTCAGGCGGTCGATCGCCTCCACCTCGATCTGCCGGTCCGCCTGGAACATCTCCGTGACGGTCTGCCCCACGCGCACATGGAAGAGCCGCTGGTAGTTGGGCAGGCCCTCGAGAAAGATGATCCGGTCGGTGAGCACCTCCGCGTGCTTCATCTCGTCGAACGACTCGGCCCGGGTGTACTTCGCGAGCTTCGTCCAGCCGTAGTTCTCCTGCATCTTCGCGTGCAGGAAGTACTGGTTGATCGCCGTGAGCTCGCCGGTCAGCTGCTCATTGAGGAATTCGATGACCTCGGGGTCGCCCTGCATCGCAGAGGCTCCTTCCAAGTGCGTGACTGGGCAGATGGCGCGCATCCTTGCACCGCCACGATGGGTCGTCCAGTAAGTACAGGCTTAGTGTTAGTTGTCCGGAATGGGCGTCAGGCTGGTCAAATGCACTCCCTCGGGTCTGTCAGGATGGAGGCATGGGTCATCCGTCGGGTCGCGAATCTCGGGAAGCAGTGCAGTCCGAGCTGCCGCCGGGACAGCGACTGCAGAGGGGCTGGCCGGTCACGCACTACGGACCCGTACCCAAGTTCCGGCCCGAGCGCTGGGAGTTCCGGGTCTTCGGCGCCACCGCCGACGGGGACAAGCACTGTTGGACGCACGAGGAGTTCTCGGCCCTTCCGTACGCGACGGTCGTGGCCGATCTGCACTGCGTCACGAAGTTCAGCATGCTCGGTGCCGAATGGGGCGGGGTCCCGGCGACGACCATTCTGGAGCTCGCGCCGCCGGCGCCGAACGTCACCCATGTGATGGTCTGGGCCGAGTACGGCTTCAGCTCGAACCTGCGGCTGTCCGACTTCATGTCCGACCGGACGATCTTCGCGACGCACAAGGACGGTGAGCTCCTCACCGCCGAGCACGGCTTTCCGCTGCGGCTCGTCGTGCCCCATCTGTACGCCTGGAAGGGGCCCAAGTGGGTCCGCGGCGTGGAGTACATGACCGCCGACCGGCGCGGCTTCTGGGAGGAGCGCGGCTACCACAACATCGGCGATCCCTGGCGAGAGCAGCGCTACTCGTACCAGGAGGAGCCCGGGGACGGCCCCGAGCTCTGACTCACCGCCGGTCCTTCACCGGCGCTCGGACCGGTCAGCCGTCCCTGAGCTTCTTCAGACGCGCCACGTCCGCCGCGTGGCCCTCCTTGCGGCCCGGTGTCTCGATGACCAGCGGCACGCCCTCCGTCGCGGGATGGCTGAACAGTTCGCGGAACGGGTCCTCGCCTATGTGGCCGCTGCCGATGTTCTCGTGACGGTCCTTGTGGGCGCCGACCACATCCTTGGAGTCATTGGCGTGGATGAGCCGGAGACGTCCCTCGCCGACCGTGTCCACGAGGAGGTCGAGAGTCTGCTTCATCCCGCTGGGGCCGGTCAGGTCGTGGCCCGCCGCGAAGATGTGGCAGGTGTCCAGGCAGATCCCGAGCTTCGGGTGGGCGTCGAGAGCCTCGAAGTACGGGCCGAAGTCCCAGGTCCGGGAGCACAGCGAGGCGCCCTGGCCCGCGGTGGACTCCAGCAGGAGGTACGGATCGTCGTCGTGGGTCAGCTCGTCCAGGAGCGGCAGCATGTGCTCGCGCACCTGCTTGAGCGCCACCACGCGCTCCCGGCCGCCGGTCGCCGAGCCGGTGTGCACGACAACGCCCAGTGCGCCGATCTCGCGGCCGCGGCGCAGCGAGTGCCGCAGCGACTCCACGGACCGCTCGACGGTCGCCTCGGTGTGCGAACCGAAGTTGATCAGATACGGGGCGTGCACATACGCAGGGATCGACCCGGCGGCGCAGGCCGCACGGAACTCCTCGTCCTGCCTCGGGTTGCCAACGGGTGTCGCCCAGCCGCGCGGATTGGCGACGAAGACCTGGACGGTCTCGGCGCCGATCTCGTGCGCGTACGACAGACCGATGGTGGACAGGCCGCCGGCCACGGGGACATGGCTGCCGACGGGATTGCGGGACTGCTGGCTTGTCACACCCCTCAGGGTGTCACGAGGCCGGGGGCGCTCCGGCAGGGGATGGCTGCGGAAAACCCGGGGCCGACCCCGGGCGTGCCGTCCTCAGCCGATCTTGACGGTGATCGTCGACCCCTTGGGGGCCTTGTCGCCACCCTTCACCGACTGGCTCTTGACCGTGTCGCCGAAGAGCCCGAACAGTCCGCGGTCCTCCTCGACCTGGAAGCCGGCGTCCTCGAGCTTCTGCCGGGCGTCGTCGACGTTGTCGCCGACCACGTCGGGGACCTCGACCATCACCGGGCCCTTGGAGATCGTGAGCGTGATCGTGTCGCCCTGCGCGACCTGGCGGTCCGCGGTCGGGGACTGCGTGGCGACCATGCCCGCGTCGAACTCGGAATTGACCCGGGCCGAGGCGATCTCGGCCTTCAGGCCCTCGGCCTCCAGGTCGGCGGTCGCCTCCTCGACGGACTCGCCCGTGACGTCGGGCACGTCCACGGGCCTGCCCTTGCTGACGGTCAGCGCGACGGCCGAGCCGGCCCTGCGCACGGTGCCCGTCTCCGGATCCGTACTGATCACGGAGCCCTTTTCGATCTCCTGGCTGAACACCCGGGTGACCATGCCCGGCTCGAGCCCGGCGTCCTTCAGTTCCGACTTGGCCTTCGCCAGCGGCAGGCCCTGCAGATCGGGGACCTTCACGGTCTCCGGGCCCAGCGAGATGATCAGCGTCACGCCGTCGTGACGACGGATGCGCGCACCGGCCGTGGGGTCGCTGCCGATGACGGTGCCGCGCGTGATGGTGTCGCTGTACCGGTGCTTGACGCCGGTCACCTCGAGACCGGCGTCCGCGAGCCGCGCCCTGGCCTGGGCCTCCGTCTTCGTCAGCAGGGGCGGCACCTTCGTGAACTGGCCGGAGTTGATGTACCAGACGCCGGCACCGAGCCCCAGCGCCAGCAGCACTGCGGCGATCACCGCGAGCAGGCCGCGCCGTCCGCTTCGCGTCCGCCGTGGAGCGGCCGGAGGCGCGCTCTCGAACCGGCTCGTGCGGTTGAGTACGGCCTCGCCGGGGTTGTCCTCATGGACGGGCAGGGGCCGGGGCACGGACAGCCCGCGGGCGATCACGCTCGTACGGTCGCCGGAGATGTCGCGCGCGTCCTGCCCCCCGCCGCGGGCCCCCGGGGGCACCGCGTCCAGCTGCTCGTCGGTGAGCCCGGCCCGTGCCTCCCGGACCGCCGCCAGCAGTGCCACCGCGTCGTGCGGACGAACATCGGGCGTACGGGCGGTCGCGGACGCGACGAGCTCGTCGAGTGCGAAGGGCAGACCCGGCACGGCGGCCGACGGCGGCGGCACGTCGTCGTTGAGGTGCTGGTAGAGCACCTGGGCCGGGGAATCGCCGGAGTGCGGCTTGCCGCCCGTCAGCATCTCGTAGAGGACGACACCGCACGCGTAGACGTCGACGCGCGGGTCGGCGGTGCCGTGCTCGATCTGCTCGGGCGCGAGATACGAGACGGTGCCGAGGACGGCTCCGGTGGTGCTGGTCACGGTGTCCACGGCCTGTACGAGACCGAAGTCGGCGACCTTGACCCGGCCGTCGTCCCCTATCAGGACGTTCTCCGGCTTCATGTCGCGGTGCACGAACCCGGCGCGGTGTGCGGCGCCCAGGGCGGCCAGCACCGGCTCCAGGATGTCCAGCGCGGCCCGCGGCTGCAGCGCCCCGCGCTCGCGCAGCACGTCACGCAGGGTGCAGCCGGCGACGTACTCCATGGCCAGGTAGACGTAGGCGCCGTCCGTGCCCTGGTCGTAGACGGCGACCACATTGGGGTGCGAGAGCCGCGCCACCGACTTCGCCTCACGGATGAAGCGCCCGACGAACGACCCGTCGGCGGCCAGCGCCGGGTGCATCACCTTCACGGCGAGCACACGATCGAGGCGGGTGTCCACGGCCCGGTAGACCGTGGCCATTCCGCCGACCGCTATACGGGCGTCGATGCGGTACCGGCCGTCGAGCATCTGCCCGACTAGAGGGTCCTGAAGGGTCGTGTCCACGGATGCGAGTCTACGAGCCGGGACTGTCAGTCCCATCCGCTGCGGGCATTCCGGGCAGGGAATGCAGCACAGCTGTGACCCTCACTGTTGCGCTGCCCACACGCCTAGAACGCCGGCCGCTCGGGGTCCAGCCTGGCGAGGCCCTCAGTGGGAGAAGACGCCTCGGCGAAGTGCCGCCGGGGAATCCGCCCCGCCCGCCGCGCCAGGCGCCCCGCCTCCACGGCGTGCCGCATGGCCTCGGCCATGAGTACCGGCTCCTGGGCGCGGGTGACGGCCGAGGCGAGCATCACACCCGCACACCCGAGCTCCATCGCCAGCGCCGCGTCCGACGCCGTCCCCGCCCCCGCGTCCAGGATCACGGGCACGTGTGCGTGCTCCACGATCAGCTGGAAGTTGTGCGGGTTGCGGATGCCGAGGCCCGACCCGATGGGCGAGCCGAGCGGCATGATCGCCGCGCAGCCGACGTCCTCGAGCTTCCGCGCGAGCACAGGGTCGTCGTTCGTGTACGGCAGGACGGTGAAGCCGTCGTCGACGAGCGTCTCCGCGGCGTCCAGGAGCTCGACCGGGTCGGGCAGTAGCGTGCGCTCGTCGGCGATGACCTCGAGTTTCACCAGGTCGGTGCCGAGGGCCTCACGCGCGAGGCGGGCGGTCAGCACGGCCTCGCCTGCGGTGAAGCAGCCCGCCGTGTTCGGCAGTACGCGGATGCCGAGCCGGTCGAGGACGGACAGCACCGAGCCCTGGACGCCCGGGTCGACGCGGCGCATGGCGACCGTCGTCAGCTCCGTGCCGGACGCGACGAGGGCCCGCTCCAGCACGTCGAGGCTGGGCGCGCCGCCGGTGCCCATGATCAGGCGCGATGAGAAAGTCAGACCGCCGATGACGAAGGGATCGTCTGCCATGAGTCTGGTCAACCTCCCTGGACTGCGGTGAGGACCTCGACGCGGTCCCCCTCGGCGAGCGCGGTCGTGGGCCACTCCGCGCGCGGGACGACGGTTTCGTTGAGGGCGGCTGCGACGCCGGACGGCGCGGTGGTGAGCGTCGCGACGAGCGGGCCGAGTGCGGTGCCCGCGGGTACCTCCCGCGGCTCACCGTTGACCGAGATGCGGATGGGTGCGGTGACCGGGCCGCTCATACGGGCTGCTCCGTGAAGACAGCCGGCTCCGTGGCCGGCATCGTCGGCTCCGCCACAGGGATGCGCGGGCCGAAGCGGGCGGGCGTGAAAGGGCGTGCCTCTTCGGGCAGTTCGCCCGTCGTCAGGGCGTGCGCCATCACGTCGCCCGTCACCGGTGTGAGCAGCACGCCGTTGCGGTAGTGGCCGGTGGCCAGCAGCAGCCCGGGCAGGGCCGTCGGGCCGAGCAGCGGCGCGTTGTCGGGGGAGCCGGGCCTGAGGCCGGCGCGGGTCTCGGTGAGCGGCAGCTCGGTGATGCCGGGCACCAGCTCGTGGGCGTCGCGCAGCAGCTCGTACACGCCGCCGGCGGTCACCGTCGTGTCCCAGCCCAGCTCCTCGCTGGTCGCGCCCACCACCAGCTCGCCGTTCTCGCGCGGCACGAGGTAGACCTGACTGCCGCGGACGACGGCGCGCACCGTACGGCTCAGGAACGGCCCGTACTGCGCCGGCACCGTCAGCCGCAGCACCTGCCCCTTCACCGGCCGCACGGGCGGCAGTACGTGGTCGGGGACACCGCCGAGTCCCCCGCTCAGGCTTCCCCCTGCGAGGACCACCTGACCGGCGGCGATCCGGGTGCCGTCGTCGAGGACGACTCCGGTGGCCCGGTCGCGTACCACCGTCAGCCGCTCGGCCCAGAGCCGGTGGAAGGCCACCCCGGCCCGCTCGCAGGCCGTCACGAGCGCCTTGGCGAGGCGCCGCGGATCGACCTGGTGGTCGCCGTCGACCCTGAGCCCCCCGCGCACGCCCGGCGCGAGCATCGGCTCCAGGCGGCGGCACTCGCGCCCCGTGAGCCATTCCGACTCCAGGTCGCAGCGGCGCTGCAGGGCATGCAGTTCCCGCAGGTGGGCGCGGTCGTCGGCGTCCAGCGCGACGGCGAGCGTGCCCGACCGGCGGTAGCCGAGGTCCTGTCCGGTCGCCTCGCTGAGCTCCGCGGCGAAGTCCGGGTAGCGGCGCGCGGACTCGAGGTTGAGGCCGAGCAGCGTCTGCTCGCCGTAGTGCAGCTCGGTGACGGCGGCGAGCATGCCCGCGGCCACCTGGGCGGCCCCGCCCCCCGGCTCGGGGTCGACGACGGCGGTGGACAGCCCGCGCTGCGCGGCCCGCCAGGCCGTGACGAGCCCGATGATGCCGCCGCCGATCACAAGGACGTCCGGCGAGGAGCCGGTATCGGATGATTCTGGCGGATTGCCTGATTCTGGTGAATTGCGCACATCGCGTGCTGGCATGGGCGTCGAGCCCCTCCCTTCGCCGGCATGACCCGGATCAGGTTCGTACGGTCGGAGGCCGTCTCAGCCTCCCTCTCAGCCCGGTGCGTCCGGGCTCCCGCGAGTACGGTGGCCACCCTAGCTCTTCGTTCCGCACCTCAGTAAGGGAGCCTCCACCCATGGCACGCCCGTCCGTTCGGTCCCTCGACGGTCTCGTCCTCGCTCCGGTCGCCGACCAGGCCCCGGGGCAGGTCGGTACGCGGACCCGGTTCGCGTACCACGAGAAGGACGGTGAGATCTGGGCGGAGTACGCGGGCGGCGATGTCGTGCGCGGCCATCTGGTGGGTACGCGTGAAGGCGACCGCCTCGACTTCCGGTACGTGCAGCTGAAGCGGGACGGCACGACCTCCTCGGGCCACTGCGTGTCGGCCGTCGTCGAGCTGGCGGACGGCAGGGTGCGGCTGGAGGAGACCTGGGAGTGGGAGTCGCAGGACGGCAGCGGGACGAGCGTCGTGGAGCAGATGCCGGCCGAAGAGGATGCCCTGCAGGACCGCTGACTGACATAACGTCAGTTGATTATGGTGATCGCGTGATCGAGGAGACCCCGGCGGGCAGCCGGACAGCAAAGGTGCAGACGGAGCGCCGCGTCGTCATCGTCGGCGCGGGCATGGCCGGCGTCCAGACCGCTGTCGCGCTGCGCGAGCAGGGATTCGGCGGCGAGATCACGCTGATCGGCGCGGAGCCGCACCAGCCGTACGACCGGCCGCCGCTGTCCAAGGCCGTGCTCCTGGGGAAGGCCGAGGGCTCTGCCTTCGACATCGACTTCGAGGCGCTCGGCCTCGAACTGCACCTGGGCCGCGAGGTCACCGGGCTGCGGCCGGCCGACCACGAGCTGGACACACAGCAGGGGCCCGTCCCGTACGACGTGCTGGTCGTGGCCACCGGCGCCGAACCGATTCAGCCCCCCGGCGCGGAGGGCGTCCCGGGCGTCCATCTGCTGCGCACCCTGGACGACGCCGAGCGGCTGCGGCCCGTACTGGCCGAGCAGCACGACATCGTGGTCGTCGGCGCGGGCTGGATCGGCGCGGAGTTCGCCACGGCCGCACGCGAGGCCGGCTGCGCGGTGACCGTGGTCGAGGCCGCCGACCGGCCGCTCGCGGGGGCGCTGCCCGCCGAGGTCGCCGCGCCGATGGCGGCGTGGTACGCCGACGCCGGGGTGGAACTGCGCACCCACGCGCGCGTGGAGCACATCGAACCCGGAGCGGTCGTCCTGGCCGACGGCACCCGGCTGCCCGCGGGCGCCGTCGTCGTCGGCATCGGCGCGCGGCCCGCCACGCGGTGGCTCGAGGGCTCGGGGATCGTACTCGGCAGTCACCGCGAGATCGTGACGGACGACCGTCTGCGGACCTCGGCGCCCGACGTGTACGCGGTCGGCGACTGCTCCTCCTTCCCTTCGGGAAGGTACGGAGAGCGCCTCATGGTCCACCACTGGGACAACGCCCTGCAGGGGCCGCGCACGGTGGCCGCCAACATCATCGGGGAGACCCCCGAGACGTACGACCCCGTGCCGTACTTCTGGTCGGAGCAGTTCGGCCGTTTCGTCCAGTACGCGGGCCACCATGCCGCCGCGGACGCGATGGTGTGGCGCGGCGACCCCTCCGGGCCCGCCTGGACGGTGTGCTGGCTCCGCGACGAGCGGCTCGTCGCGCTCCTGGCGGTGGGCCGCCCACGGGACCTGGCGCAGGGCCGCAAGTTGATCGAGGCGGGGACCCGAATGGACGCGGCACTGCTGGCGGACCCGTCGAGGCCGCTCAAGGCCGCGACGGCTTGAACACGGCGATTCCCTGCGCTGTGAAGGCGCCGACCGCATCTGTGCCGCAGACGCCCGACGGCGTAAGGGGCCGTGGCGGCATGTGCGCCCGCGAGGCGGGCGACGCGCCCACCTCGCCGGGCAGCAGACGGCGCACCGTACGCCCCGGTCAAAAGCGCCCCCCGCCGGCACGCCGGGCCCCCGCTGGGAGGCGTCCGGTTTCCGAGTGTCAGTGGAGGATGGCAGGCTTGTCCCGTGACCGAGATTGACGCAACCATCGATGCTCTCGTCCCCGCCTGGCTCACTCTCCCCGACATCGCCGAAATGCTCGGTGTCGAGGTGACCCGTGTCCGGCAGCTGGTCAAGGAGGGCCAGCTGATCGCGGTGCGCCGCGGTGAGAACCGGGCGCTGCACGTGCCCTCCGCCTTCATCGACGGAGACAAGGTCGTCAAGGGCCTGACCGGCACCCTGACGCTCCTGCGGGACGACGGCTTCACCGACGAAGAGATGCTCGAGTGGCTCTTCACCCCCGACCCGAGCCTGCCGGGCACGCCCGCCCAGGCTCTCAGTGAGAATCGCGGCACGGAGGTGAAGCGCCGCGCCCAGGCGCTCGCCGTCTGACCCCTGGGGGCTCCCGAGCCCGAGCCCGGGGCCACCGCGCCCGAGGCCCGGGAGCCCGCGGCCCGTACGCTGATCGCCGCCACGCCGCACGCCGACACGCCGCCGTCACGGGGGACACGCACGCCATGAACGACACCGCTCACCCAGCCACCTCCCCCGAGGCCGCCCTGCGGGCCCAGCTCGCCGACGCCCGGGTCTACCTCTGCACCGACGCGCGCAAGCGCCAGGGGGACCTCCCGGAGTTCCTCGACGCCGTCCTCGAGAACGGTGTCGACATCGTGCAGCTGCGCGACAAGGGCATGGAGGCCGGTGAGGAGCTGGAGCACCTGGCCGTCTTCGCCGACGCGTGCCAGCGGCACGGCAGGCTCCTCGCCGTGAACGACCGTGCGGATGTCGCGCACGCCATCGGCTCCGACGTGCTGCATCTGGGGCAGGGCGACCTGCCCGTCCCCGCGGCCCGCGCGATCCTCGGGGACCGCGTGCTCATCGGCCGCTCGACGCACGCCGAGTCGGAGGCCGCGGCGGCCGCCGTCCAGGAGGGCGTGGACTACTTCTGCACGGGCCCGTGCTGGCCGACGCCCACCAAACCGGGCCGGCACGCACCCGGCCTGGACCTCGTGCGCCACACGGCGTCGCTCGGCACCGACCGGCCGTGGTTCGCCATCGGCGGGATCGACCTGAGCAACCTCGACGAGGTGCTCGAGGCCGGTGCCCGCCGCGTCGTCGTCGTACGCGCGATCACCGAGGCCGACGACCCGGCGGAAGCCGCGGCGGAGTTCGCGAAGCGGCTACGGACGGCCTGACCATCACACCTTCCGTCCGATACGTGGACAACAGTCGGGC
This sequence comes from Streptomyces sp. NPDC002577, assembly GCF_053594815.1. Taxonomy (NCBI): domain Bacteria; kingdom Bacillati; phylum Actinomycetota; class Actinomycetes; order Kitasatosporales; family Streptomycetaceae; genus Streptomyces; species Streptomyces sp. NPDC002577. The sequence continues at coordinate 383,684 of NZ_JBSFWK010000001.1, forward strand.
AAAAAGGTCAAATCGGCCTGCTCCGGTTGGGGGACCGGCGGGGCCTGGCTAACCTGCCGGTATGGCCCTCGGAACTGCCTCCACCAGGACTGATCGCGCACGCACCGTGCGCGACATGCTCGCCACCGGCAAAACCACGTTCTCGTTCGAGTTCTGGGCGCCGAAGACCCCCAAGGGCGAGCGGAACCTGTGGAACGCGCTGCGCCGCATAGAGGCCGTCGCACCCAGTTTCGTCTCCGTCACCTACGGTGCGGGCGGCTCCACGCGCGCCGGCACCGTGAAGGCGACCGAGCAGATCGCCGCCGACTCCACGCTGACCCCGGTCGCCCACCTCACCGCGGTCAGCCACTCCATCGCGGAGCTGCGCAACATCATCGGGCAGTACGCGGACGCCGGGATCCGGAACATGCTCGCGGTCCGCGGCGACCCGCCCGGCGACCCCATGGGCGACTGGATCCCGCACCCGCAGGGCCTGACCTACGCGGCCGACCTCGTCCGGCTGATCAAGGAGTCCGGCGACTTCTGCGTGGGCGTCGCCGCCTTCCCCGAGATGCACCCGCGCTCGGCGGACGAGGACACCGACGTGCAGCACTTCGTCGACAAGTGCCGCGCCGGCGCCGACTACGCCATCACGCAGATGTTCTTCCGGCCCGAGTCCTACTTGCGTCTGCGGGACCGGGTCGAGGCCGCCGGCTGCACGACCCCGATCATCCCGGAGGTCATGCCTGTCACCAGCGTGAAGCAGCTCGAACGGCTGCCGCAGCTCAGCAACGCAGTCATCCCGGACTCTCTGAAAGAGCGGATCCTCACAGCAAAAGACGATCCGGCCGCTGTACGCTCCATTGGCATCGAGTTCGCAACGGAGTTCTGCGCCAGGCTGTTGAGCGAAGGCGTCCCGGGACTGCACTTCATTACTCTCAACAACTCCACGGCGACGCTGGAAATCTACGAGAATCTGGGCCTGCACCACCCACAGGCCTAGACCGGCCGCATCCGTCGGGGCGGCGGCCGCAGGGAGAGGGGCGTACATGGGCTGGACGGTCCTCTACATCGCATTCGGCATCGTCGCGCTCTGGTTGCTCGGCGAGGTGCTGCTGCAGTACAAGGCACGGCTTCGCTGGCGGCTCCTCGCCTTCGTCGGCTTCCTCGGGGTCGTCCTCGGTGTGCTGATGCCCTCGGTGGTGGTCATCGGCATCGGCGCGATCGCCTTCGCCGTCGGACAGACATACGTCACGCTTTCGTTCCGCCGCGGCTTCTCGACCGGCTGGGCGCTCAAGGGCGTACCGGTCGTCGGCAAGTCCCGCACGGAGGACCCGCCGTCCCGCCAGGAGCCGACGCTCGAGGTGTCCGGCCTGGAGGCGGAGGAGCCCGCCGAGCACGGCTTCGGATACACGGACGCCGACGCGCCGGCTCCCGCACAGGCGGACGAGGGCGCTTTCGCCTACGCGTACACCGGCGACGGAACGTACCAGCAGCCGGGCGACGGAACGTACCGGCAGGGCGACGACGCAAACGTGTACGAGCCGCAGCCGATGCCCGAGGACACCGGGCAGTACGGCGTGTACAGCGGCTCGGCCTCGGCGTACGAGCCCGCCGCGGCCGCGCAGCATACCGCGGGCTACGGCTACGAGGGCTATGCCGGTTACGGCCAGCAGCAGTACGACACGTACGGCGGTCAGCAGCAGTACACCGGGTACTCCGACCCGTACGCCGCGACGGGCACGTACGGCGGCCAGCAGCAATACGACGCATACGGCCAGCAGCAGTACGGACAGGGCGCACAGGGCGGTTACCCGCAGGACCCGTACGCGGCTTCCGGATACGGCACCGAGACGCCGCCCGGCGGCGTGTGGGTGCCCCAGCAGCGCGACGGCGACCAGCAGCAGTACAGCGGTGAACTCCCGCCGGAGCAGGCCTATCCGCACCAGGACCAGGGCGGCTACGACACCGGCTACAACCAGCAGTACCGCTACTGAACCCCGGCGCTCCCGGCGGCTGTCCCGGGCCCGAAGCGACCCGGGCTCACTGCGAACCGCGGAACTCCGGCCCCTCCACGACGAGTCCGGCGACCAGCGCGCCCGACATGCCCGCGTGCGGCAGTCCGCCGCCCGGGTGCGCCCAGCCGCCCACCGCGTAAAGCCCTGGCATGCGTGTGCTGTTCGACGGGTGCAGCAGGCGGCCGCCGGCCGAGGCGAGCGCGGGCGCGGGGACGGAACCGCCGTCGGCACCCGTGGCCGCGGCGACATCGGCCGGGGTGCGCACCTCGTGCCACAGAAGCCGGTCCCGCAGGCCGGGGACGGCCCGCTCGGCGACCGTCAGCACCCGGTCCACGCCGGCCCCCGAGACCTCCGCGTGCGCCGGGACCGTGACGGTCAGCGTCACCGCCTCGTGCTCCGCGTCGGGCACCAGCGCCGGGTCGCCGGGGCGCAGCACCGTCACGGTCGGCGAGGCGGCGAGGGCGGGCCGGGGCCCGAAGAGGCTGTCGAGCTCGTCCTGACGGTCGCCTGCATGCACCACCGTCCGGTGCGCAGTGCGCTCGGGGCGGCCGCCTCGCAGGGCGAGCAGCACCATGAGCCGGCTCGGCAGCCCGGACTGCGCCGGCACCTCGCCCGCCGCCCGTATCGGGGACCCGGGCACGAGGGCGTCCAGCACCTCAGGTGCGACGCCCGCGACCACGAAATCGGCGTCCTCGGTGGACCGGTCCGACAGCTCCACGCCCGCCGCGCGGCCGTCCTTCCCGACGACCCGGACCACCTCCGCGCCGAAGCGGAACTCCACCCGCCGGGCCAGACACCGCTCGTACACCGCATCGGCCAGCGCTCTCAGGCCGCCGCGCACGGACCAGACGCCGAACGTCTGCTCCATGTACGGCAGGACGGCCGCGCTCGGGGGTGCGGTGCGCGGGTCCAGGCCGTACGCCAGGGCGTAGTGCTCCAGCAGCGCGCGCAGCTGCGGCTCGCCGCCGAGCTCCAGGTCGGCGACCTCCGTGAGCGTCGTCGCCACCCGGTCCCTGCGCAGCAGGCGCCGCTGAACGGCTGCCGGATACGGCTCGCGGTCCGCCAGCACCTGCCAGTTCGGCCACAGCGGCTCTTCGAGCAGCGGGCGGCGCGAACGGTCCCAGGCCTCACGGGCCCGGTTCATGAACGCCGCCCAGCGGGCCCCCGCGCTTGCTCCCAGCGCGGCGTCCAGCGCCTCGCCGACACCCGCGCGTGACGCGTTCGGCAGGGAGACCTCGGTGCCGTCCGCGAAGACATGCCGCACCGCGGGCTCGACCTGGGACAGCTCCACGCAACTCTCCAGGGGCTCCTTGCCCGTCTTGATGAACAGATCGCGGAACACCGCGGGCAGCTGCAGCAGGCCTGGACCCGTGTCGAAGGCGAAGCCGTCGCGCTCGACGCGGCCCAGCGCCCCGCCGTACGTCGCCGCGCGCTCGTACACCACCACCCGGTGGCCCGCGACGGCCAGCCGGGCAGCAGTCGCCATGGCGCCCATGCCGGCGCCGATCACTGCAATCCGTGCCATGTCAGGGACTTTATCGGCCCCCACGGACAGTCCCGCCCGGCGGCTGCGCAGGGTGCCGGCCCGTGCTGGGGCGAGTACGTAGACGGACGCGATGCCCATCAGCCGGCAGGGCTCGCCCCTGGGGGTGAGCACACATGTCTGAGTATCCGTACCTAGGCGGCGAGTTGAGTAAGTATGCGGATAGGACGCGACCTGCGCAGACGGAAGAGTTGGGGCACGGAAAGGGGCGCCCGCGCCGGTACCGCCGACACGGGGCGGCGGAACGGTGCGGCGCCCTTGGCCGCTTCTCCTGCGAAGGCAGGGCAAGGACCGGGGGGAACACACGGGGGAACAGACGGGGGAAAGCGCGGGGGAACGGGGGAGAGCACGGGGGATGCGCCGGTCCGGTGAGGTCTCAAGGGGGATGAGACCGCGCCGGACCGGCGCTTTTCCGTGCGCTCAGCGTCCTCCGGCCACGCGCCCCTGCAGCAGCCGCGAGAGAGCGGCGTGCACATCGTCGAGCGAGCGCTCGGGCTGGAACGCCTTCCAGTCCAGCGCGGCCACCAGCACCATCCCGAACAGCGCCGCCGCCGTCAGGGGGACGTCGATCTCCTCGCTCAGCTCGCCGTTGTCGACGCCGTCGCGCAGCACGCGTTCCACGACCGCGACGGCCTCCTGGCGGAGCACCATCAGCGTGGACTGCCAGGCGCGGTTGGTGCGCCACAGCTCGGCTACGTACAGCTGGGTGAAGGCCGGGTAGCGGTCGATGAAGACGAGCCCCGCGCGGACCATCGCGTCCAGTGCGTCGACCTTGCTGCCGCCGCCCTGCGCGGTCCGCTCTGCCGCCTCCCGCAGGGAGGCGGTGAGCAGGCCCACGCCGTGCCGCAGCAGTTCCTCGAAGAGGACGGACTTGCTCGCGAAGTTGTAGTAGACCGTGCCCTTGGCGACCCCGGCCCGCTCGGCGATCTCGTCCACGGTGGTGGCCGAGAAGCCCTGCTCGGCGATCAGGCTCACGGCCGCCTCGTAGAGCTTCTGCCGGGTGGCCTGGCGCCGCGTCCCGCTGCCGTCCGCCGCTGTGCCGCCGCCCCCCGGGGCTCTTCTGCCGTCCACTGTGCTGCCGCCGCCCATGGCCTTGCTGCTTTCCATGGCCTCGATTGTCACAGGCTCAGCTCCGGGTGCAGCCGGTCCAGCGTCCAGACCTGCCCCCGTCGCGCGGCGACCGCGGTGAGTGCGAGGGCACCGGCGGTGAAGGCCGCGAGCACGGCGCACGCCTGCCAGACGGGGCCGAGGCCACCACCCGTGATGAGCCTTCTGAGCGCCTCGACGACGTAGCTCATGGGCAGGAAGGGGTGGATCGCGCCGAAGAAGTGCGGGCTGGTCTGCACGGGGTACGTGCCGCCCGCCGACGTCAGCTGCAGCATCAGGAACGCCAGTACGAGGATGCGCCCGGCCGGCCCGAAGCGTGCGTTGAGCCACTGCACGATCGCGGCGAAGCACGCCGTCACCAGGCACAGGAAGCCGACGGTCCCGGCCGCCCGTACCATCTCCAGGCCCAGCCCCCAGTGCAGGACCGACATCAGGGCGGCCGTCTGCAGGACGCCGAGCGCGGCCACCGGCAGCCAGCCCGCCAGCGTGATGCGCCACGCGGAGGCGCCCGCGGCGAGCGCGCGCCGGTTGAGGGGCTGGATCAGCATGTACGCCACCATCGCGCCGACCCAGAGGGACAGCGGGATGAAGTACGGGGCGAAGCCGGTGCCGTAGTTGGGCGCCTTGTGCAGAGACTGGGAGGCGAGCTGGACCGGGTCGGCCATGACCGCGGTGCGCCGGTCGCGGTCCTGCTGGTCGTAGTCGGGGATCTGGTCGGCGCCGTCGTGGAGGCCGCCGGCGAGTTCTCCGGAGCCGTCGGCGAGCTTGAACAGGCCGCCGTCGAGGTCGCTCGCGCCCGTCTTCAGCTCGCCGACGCCCGTGTCGAGATCGGCGGAGCCGGACGCCGCGGTGGTCAGGCCGGAGTGCAGTGCCGCGGCGCCCTCGGCGACCCGGGCGGCTCCGTCGTTGAGCTGGTTGATCCTGGACACGGCCGTGTCGAGGTCCTCGCTGAGGTGCGGTGCCGCCTTGGCCAGCGCGTTCGCCTGCTTCTGCAGCGTCGCGAGGTCCTTGTCGAGGGCGCTGACGTCGCCGTCGTAGCCCTGCACCACCGTGTTGACGTCCTTGGCGAGCTGCGCCGCGTCGGCCGCCGCGTCCCTCGCCCTCCTCAGGTCCCCACAGGCCGGGTCGGCCATCAGGGCCTTCTCGCAGCGCCTCGCGTAGACGGCGTCCAGGGTTGCGGATGCGTCACGGGTGCCCGCTTCGGCGAGCGGTGCTGCCTTGACGAACGTGTCCAGGTGGCCGCGGACCACGCCTGCCGAGTCCGCGACGATCCGCGCGGTGTCCGCGATGGTCTGTCCATTGCGCTTGAGAAACGGGCGGACCTGGTCCGCCGCCGTGCCGACCTTGTCGGCGAGCTTCTGGGTGCCCGCCGCGACCTGCTTCGAGCCGTCCTCGAGATCGCCCGCGCCCGTGTCGAGCTTCTTGATGCCCTTGGCCAGCCTGGAGCTGCCGTCCTTGGCGTCCTTGAGCCCGTCCGCGAGATCCTTCGCGCCCTTCTTGGCCTTGCCGATGCCGCTTTCGAGGTCGTCGGCTCCCTCTGCGGCCTTCTCGGTCGCGTCATGGATGTCCGAGAACGAGATGAAGATCCCGTCGAGAAACGACCGCGAGGCACTGGTGGAGGCCGCCGAGCGCACCTCCGAGAACACCGTCCGGGAGATCTGCCCGACGATGTAGTTGTTCGCGTCGTTCGTACGTACCTGGAGCACCCCGGTCTCCGGGCCGGAGGCGGTGCCAGTGCCAGTGCCTGTACTGGTGTCCGCGCTGGAGGCGATGCGCCTGCTGAAGTCGGAGGGCATCGTCAGCGACAGGTAGTACGTCCCGTCCTCCACACCCTCGCGGGCCTCGGCGGCACTCACCTCGTGCCACTGGAAGACCTCGCTGTCCAGCAGCTTTCCGGAGATCTCGTCGCCCGCCGCGACCTTCTTGCCGGAGACGGCCGCCCCTTCGTCCTCGTTGACGAGCGCCACCGGTATCCGGTCCAGCCGGCCGTACGGATCCCAGAACGACCACAGATACAACGCGCCGTACAGCAGGGGCAGCAGCAGCAGCGACGCGAGCGCCGCGCGTGGGAGTCTCCCCCTGCGGAAGCGCCTGAGCTCAAGCGCGGCCAGCTTCGGCGAGCGCATCCGCCGTCTCCTTCTCGTCCTCGTTGTCGTTCTCGTCCTCGTCCGTGCCCGCGGCCGCGCCCGGGTCCTCCGTACGGTGTGCCGTGGACACGGTCAGCACGTCATCGGGTGCCTCGCTGCACACCGCCACCACCGTGGTCCCCGCCTCGGCGATCGACCGCAGCAGCGCCCAGGCGTCGGCGCGTTCCGCGTCCGAGAGCTTCAGATCCGTGTCGTCGACGCCCAGCACGCCCGGCCGGCCGATCAGCGCGAGCGCCACCGACAGCCTCAGCGCCTCCAGCCGCTCCAGATCCCGTACGGCCGTGCGCCGGCCCTTGGGCAGAGCCGGCGTGTCGAGACCGGCGGCGGAGAGCGCCGACTCGATCTGCAGCCGCGCCGCGGCAGTCCGCTCCGCACGCGGTCGCAGCAGCACGCGCAGCGATCCGTCGTATCGGCGCTGCAGCAGGGCTCGTTCGCTCAAGTGCTCCGCGACGGTCAGGGCGGGGTCGAGGTCGGTGACTCCCGGTACCGGGCCGAGCGCACTGATGCGCCGCACCGCCGCCATGTGCTTCGGCAGCCGGAACCGTCCGACGGACGCCCGTCCCTCGGTCGGCTTCATGCGCCCGGTGAGGGTGAGCAGCAGGCTGGTGCGGCCGGAGCCGGACGGGCCCTCGACCGCGATCAGCGCCCCCGGCTCCGCGTCGATGTCGACACCCCGGAACGCCCAGCCGCGCGGTCCCCGGAGCCCGAGCCCCTGGGCGCTGACGGCGAGTCCGTGCGGACCGTCCACCGTTCCCCCCACTGTCCTTTTTTGAACTGACCGGTCAGTGCAAAAACTAGACCCGAACCTGCCTTCGAAGCAAAGCCACAGGTCAGAGCCGATTGTCAGTGGCGTACTCCACGATGAGCACATACGGCCGCTGTGCCGTCACACAGACGACAGGAGGTTCGTCATGGCCAGTTCGTCCGCAGCCGCCGCAGGCCGGCGCCGCGCATCCGGCCCTGCCCCCTCACTGACAGGCCCGGCGAGCGACGTGCACCCCGTGCTGCGCCGGGCCACAGCCCCGCCCGCCGCGCTCGACCTGCTCGCCCAGGCCCGCGCGGGACTCGACGAGGCGGCCCTGCTCGAGACCCCGAACGAGCGCTATGCGACCGCCCACCTCGCGGCCCTGCGCACCGCGGCCGCAGTCCTCGCCGTGCGCGGCCGCCCGGAGCCGACGGTGCGACGCCGCGCCAGGATCCGGAGCGCCTGGGAAGTGCTCCCCGAGATCGCGCCCGAACTCACCGAGTGGAGCGCCCTGTTCGCTTCCGGCGCCGAGCGCCGGGCCCGCGCCGAAGCGGGCATACGGGGCGCGGCCAGTCGGCGTGACGCCGACGACCTGCTCCGCGACGTGGCCATGTTCCTGCGCCTGGTCGAGCGGATGCTGGTGCTGCAACCCGTCCTGCCCCAGCCCAGGCCGGACGGCGCGGCCGACGAGGTCCCGGACGCGGGCTGAGGCGCCGGATCCATCCCCGGCGCGCGGAGGCGGGCAGCTGGTGCAGAGGAACCGGCAGCCGGTACGGACGACGCGGGCGCCACCGGACACATGACGGGGCACCGGGCCGAAGGCAATAAGGTGGAGGCGCCTGCACCTGCACCCTTCCTGCGCCCGACCGGGCGGGGAAGGCACGCCCATCGCTCCGCCGCACACGAGGCGGTGCCGCGCCGAGGAGTCAACTGCCGTGTCGGACCCGATGCGCCCCCGCGCCTCTCTCCGTACCGCCGTGGTCTGGGAGGTCCTGAAGGACGCCCTCGAGGCCCGGGTGAAAGCCACGGGACGGGAGTCGCTGGACGTCCTCGACACCGGGGGCGGCAGCGGCAACTTCGCGGTGCCGGTGGCCCGCCTGGGCCACCGTGTCACGGTCGTCGACCCCAGCCCGAACGCGCTCTTCGCGCTGGAGCGCCGGGCAGCCGAGGCCGGCGTCGCAGACCGGGTGCACGGCGTCCAGGGCGACGCCCACGGCCTGTTCGACGTCGCCGAGCGCGGTGGCTACGACGTCGTGCTCTGCCACGGAGTCCTCGAGTACGTGGACGACCCGGCCGAAGGGGTGCGCAACGCGGTCGAGGCGCTCCGCCCCTCCGGCGTGCTGAGCCTGCTCGCCGCGGGCCTCGGCGGCGCCGTCCTCGCCCGTGCGCTCGCCGGCCACTTCAAGGAGGCCCGGCACGCGCTCACCGACCCGGCCGGGCGGTGGGGCGAAGGCGACCCCGTCCCCCGCCGGTTCACCGCCGAGCAGCTCACCGAACTGGTCTCGGACGCGGGCGTGCACGTCGGCGCGGTGCACGGTGTGCGGGTCTTCGCCGACCTGGTGCCGGGCGTCCTGGTCGACACCGAGCCGGGCGCCCTCGAGGCACTGCTCAAGCTCGAGGCGGCCGCCGCCGAACTGCCCTCCTTCCACTCCGTCGCAACCCAGCTCCATGTGCTCGGTGAGAAGCAGGAGCGCGACGAGATCTGAGCCCGCCGTGGCGCACGCGCCGCTGATCAGCAGCGCAGCCGCAGATGGAGTACGCCACAGGCCACCCGATCGGGCGTCTCGGGCCGTATGATCGAGGGAGACGGTTCCGGCATGAGCAGTCGGCCGCTGGGGAATGCACGCTTCAGCGAGCCGACGCGCCATGGCGGTCCAGGATGGCGAATTGGCGTAGAGGGGCGGGTTTCACGGGGGCGATTCCCTGCCTATCCTGAAGGGGACCCCCCGGTCGCCCCGGCGACTGCACGATGAGGAGGACTCCGTGCCGCTCTCGGAGCACGAGCAGCGAATGCTCGAGCAAATGGAGCGAGCGCTGTACGCCGAAGATCCCAAGTTCGCGACAGCGCTTGAGGGAAGCGGGCTGCGTACGTACACCCGGCGACGGGTCTATCAGGCGGTCGCGGGCTTCCTGGTGGGTATCGCGCTCCTCATGGCCGGAATGGTCGCACAGCAGATCTGGATCAGCGTGGTGGGATTCCTCGTCATGCTGGGCTGCGCAGTGCTCGCTGTCACGGGCTGGCGCAAGGCGCCGAAGCCTGGTGAGCACGCTCCCGGAGCGCCGGGCGGAGCAGGACCGACGCGCCGTCAGGGCAGGCAGCGGCGGTCCATGATGGACCGCATCGAAGAGCGCTGGCAGCGCCGCCGCGACGAACAGGGCCACTGAGTTCCACCGCCTTCCGGCACCTGCCCTTTTCGGGCCGGTGCCGAGCGGTGCCCAGCGGTTTCGATACGACGGACGTACGTGAGGGGTGACCACCTTCGGGTGGGCACCCCTTTGGCGTACAGCCGGGGGTTTGCCGGTGCACAGGATGGGCTGGCGGCGTACAGGATGGGCCGGCGGCGAACAGGCTGCACACGCTGAAGGCCCGGAGCTCGCAAGCTCCGGGCCTTCAGGGTCTCCTCAGGGCCTTTGCGTGGTGGTCAACCCTCCTGCCGGGACGCGCGCGGGTGCCGAATGGCCGGCCGGTGCGCCGCCCACCGGTCCGTCCAGCCCACTCGGAGTGTCGTCCAGCGCTCGGAGAGGGCCCACAGCACCCGGACGGCTGAGCGCGGGGCGAACACCGCTCGCAGGCGCCTGGCCCGGCTCGCCTTGGTGGTCAGGCCGTCCCTCAGGCGTCGTACGTCGTCGGCCAGGCCCGCCGGGGGCTGCGGACGCGGAGCGTAGAGGACCTGCTCCACCCCGGCCGCCAGCCGGTGGACCGACTCCGCCGCCTCCGGATCGAGCTGCCCGAGCCGGACGATCCGGGCGGCCGCCTTGCGCGGGGTCTGGGAGTCGTCCGGTGGGATGCCGTGGTCCCACGCGGTGTCGGTCGCCTCCAGCCATGCCGCGAGTGTGCGGGTGGCGGCGTCCGCCTCGGTGCGGCCGGGAGAACCGAGCCGGAGCGTACGGACCCGCAGCCGCCACAGCATCGGCAGCAGGGGCACCGCGAACACGGCCAGTACGGCCAGGGTCACGCCCCCGATGAGGCCCCACGGCGGGCCGCCGCCGTCGGAGGCGTTCGTCGCCTGCGGGGCCGTGCTGGCGCAGCCGCCCTGCTTCCTCTCCTGCACCGGGCAGCTCTCGGAGGCCGAGGGCTGAGCGGACGGCGCGGTCGACGCGCTCGGCTGGGTCGCCGCGGGGTTGCTCGGATCGCCGGCCGGGGTGTCCGAGCGGGTGTAGTCGGGCACCGTGCCGCGGTTCGGCGTCGGCTCGAAGCGGGTCCAGCCCACGCCCTCGAAGTACAGCTCGGGCCAGGCGTGCGCATCCCGCAGGCCCACCGACATCGAGCCGTCGGCCTGCGGTGATCCGGGGGTGAAGCCCACCGCCACCCGGGCCGGGATCCCGAGGGTCCGCGCCATCGCCGCCATCGCGAACGAGAAGTGGACGCAGAAGCCCTCTTTCTGCTGCAGGAAGCGGGCGATCGCCGCCGAACCGCTGCCCGCCTGCACCTGCGTGTCGTAGGTGAAGCCGCCCTCGTAGGCGAACCAGTCCTGCAGCTTCACCGCGCGCTCGTAGTCGTTTGTCGCGCCCCGGGTGATCCTGCGGGCCGTGGTCGCCACCACCGGAGGCAGCGAGTCCGGCACCTTGGTGAACTCGCGCTTCAGGTCCGACGGCGGCTCCGGCGCCGTGGCCAGCTGCTCGGCCGTCGGCTGCACGATCAGGCTCGTCACGTCGTAGTCCGCGCCGCGTGTGGTCTGCCCGCGGTCACCGACGAGCGTGCGGCCCATAGGCTCGTACCGCCAGCGGCCCTCGATCTTGACCTGGCTCGCCGGATACGGCATCGGCAGCCAGTCCTGTGCGTACCAGTCGGCCGCCTTGATGTTCGTCCTGACCTCGGTCCTGCTGACGGAGCCGCTGAGGCCCTGCGGGTTCGGGAACGTGTCCGGCACGCCCTGGATGCTCCGTACGGAGGGCTTCCACGCCGTGCCGTCGAACTCGTCGAGGGAGACGATCCGCAGATACAGGTCCTGTGTGTCGTCGCTGTTCGTGCGGTACGACATGACCTCGCGGTTCTCGGGCTGGTTGAGGCTGTTCTGCAGCGACACCAGCGGGTTCACCGCCGAGATCGTGCCCCCGCCGCCCGAGCCCGCACCGGCGCCGGTGGCGGCACCGTCCAGCAGGCCGCCGTCCAGCGCGGGCAGGGCGAGCGGAACCACGAGTGCGATGCCCAGGGCCAGGGCGCCGATGCGCCGTCCCGTACGGACCGGGGAGACCGGACCGGCCGGGCTCTCCGGCCTGCCGGGGAGCCGGCCCGGGCGCGGCGGACCGCCGAAGATCCGGCCCCACTGCGAGAGCCGGTCCCGGCCCTCCGCCAGGAGCAGCATCAGATAGCCCGCGGCCGCCAGCAGGAACCACACCCATCCCGCGCCGCCGTTCGACAGGCCGGCGGCGACCGAGTACAGCGCGAGCAGCGGCAGGCCGGCCGGGGCCGCGCTGCGGAACGTCACCGCGAGTGCGTCCACGGCGAGGCCGATCACCAGGACTCCGCCGACGATCATCAGCCGGATGCCGTCCGACAGCGGCGCCGGTATCGAGTACGTCCCGACATCCTCGGCGCCGTCCTGCAGCAGCAGGCCGAACTCCCGGAACACGTCCGGCCCGGGGAGCACACCGGCGACCGCCTGCCCGCGCGCGAAGACCAGGGTCAGCAGCAGGAGCGTCACCAGCGCCTGGGCCGCCACCGTCAGCGGCCGGGCCAGCGGGACCCGCCGCGCCAGCGCGCCCACCGCGGCCTGGACCGCCAGCAGGATCGCGACCTGCACGATCCACGTCGAACGTCCGACCAGCGGCAGCAGCGAGCACGCGGCCAGCAGCGTGGCCGCGGTCGCACACAACGTCAGCCGCGCCTGCCCGCTCATGACTGTCTCCCCGCGGTTCCGCAGGCGGCGGCCGCGGCTGACCGGACCGGGCCGTCGAGCCGCAGACCACCGGCCTCGGGGCCGGTGGGCAGGGGCCGGCCGGGCACGGCCGTCCTGCTCACGGTGGCTGCAGCGGCCCGTGGTGCCGTGCACGTGCGCCGTTCGTCGACCGGCGGCCGGAGCGTGCCGCCCGGGTGCCTTCGGCCGGTCATGACCATCCCCCTGTCGTGATCCCCGACGGCGCGGACGCCGACGAGGCGTGGTGCTGGTCCGCCTGGCGCCACAGGTCGGCGACGGTCGCGCCCGGTGCGGCCGCCAGCGCCGTCCAGCCCGCCTCGCGCAGCAGCCGCAGCCGCTCCTCGCCCTGGGTGGCGGACGGCGTGCCGCCCGAGCCCGGGGCCCATGCCGCGCCGTGCAGGACGAAGGCGATCGCGGCACCGCTGCGACGGCGCATCTTCGCGGCCACCGTCGCCTGCTCCTCGTCCAGATCGCCTAGGAAGGCGATCAGCAGCCCTTCGTTCCCGCCGCGCAGCACGTCGTAGGCCCGGGAGAGCCCCGCTCCGTCCGAGTGGTCGATCACCGCGAGGGTGTCCATCATCAGGCCCGCCGCGTCCGCCGACTCCTGGGCGGTGCCCGCGAAGCCGTCGGAGCCTTCCCCGGGCACCGAGGCGCCGGTGTCCGTCAGCAGCCGGACCGAGAAGCCCCGTTCGAGCATGTGCACAAGGACGGACGCGGCGCCGGACACCGCCCACTCGAAGGCCGAGTCGGGGCCCGCGCCCTGGAAGGCCAGGCCGCGGGTGTCGAGCAGCACCGTGCAGCGGGCCCGCCGCGGCTGCTCCTCGCGGCGCACCATCAGCTCGCCGTACCGCGCGGTCAACCGCCAGTGGACGCGGCGCAGGTCGTCGCCGTAGCGGTAGCCGCGCGGTATGACGTCGTCCTCGCCGGCCAGCGCGAGTGCGCGCTGCCGCCCGTCCCCGTATCCCTTGGCGTCGCCGGTCAGCTTCACCGGCGGCAGCGGCTCCACACGCGGGATCACGGTCAGCGTGTCGTACGTGGAGAAGGAGCGGGTCAGCTCGCACATCCCGAAGGGGTCCGTCAGCCGCAGCTGGAGCGGGCCCAGCGGGTAGCGGCCGCGCAGGTCCGAGCGGACGCGGTACGACACCTCGCGACGGCCGCCCGCCTCCACGCGCTCCAGTACGAACCGGGGCCGCGGCCCGAGCACGTACGGCACCCGGTCCTGCAGCATCAGCAGACCGGTCGGCAGCCGCGAGACGTTGTCCATCCGCAGCTGGACGCGGGCCTCGGACCCCGCGGGCACCCGCCCGGGGGAGAGTCGCCGGCTGCCCGCGACCCGGTAGCGGGTGCGGTAGAGCACGAACGTGCAGACCAGCGGCAGTACGGCGAGGAGCAGACCGACCCGGAGCAGATCGGCCTGGCCGAGGACGTACGCGCAGATCGCGGCGGCGACGCCCGCGGCCAGGAAGGAGCGCCCGCGCGTGGTCAGTCCGGCGAGTGCCGAGCGCAGGCCGCCCTTGTCGCCGCCCTCGTCGGGTGCCGCCGCGGGCAGCCCCCCGGCCGTCATCACAGCCTCCGGGCGCCGGGCGGCTGCTGGCCGTAGACCGGGGAGCCCTGGCCACGGCCGGTGGCGAAGCCGGCGCCCGGCTGGGGCGCCGCGGCGGGTACGGGGGTGCGCTGCAGGATCTCGAGGACGACCTGCTCCGACGTGCGCCGGTTCAGCTGAGCCTGGGCCGTCGGCAGCAGGCGGTGGGCGAGGACGGCCACGGCCAGCGCCTGCACGTCGTCCGGCAGGGCGAACTCGCGGCCGCCGAGCGCCGCGGCCGCCTTCGCCGCCCGCAGCAGATGGAGCGTCGCGCGCGGCGACGCGCCGAGTCTGAGGTCCGGGTGGTTGCGGGTCGCGGCGACCAGGTCCACCGCGTACCGCCGCACCGCCTCGGCCACGTGCACCTGGCGCACCGCGTCGATGAGCTTCACGATGTCGTGCGCGTGCGCCACCGGCTGGAGGTCGTCGAGCGGTGAGACGCCGCCGTGCACGTCGAGCATCTGCAGCTCGGCCTCGGGGCTGGGATAGCCGATCGACACCCGGGCCATGAAGCGGTCGCGCTGCGCCTCGGGCAGCGGGTACGTGCCCTCCATCTCGACCGGGTTCTGCGTGGCCACCACCATGAAGGGGCTCGGCAGCTCGTACGTTTGCCCGTCGATGGTGACCTGGCGCTCCTCCATCGACTCGAGGAGCGCCGACTGCGTCTTCGGCGAGGCGCGGTTGATCTCGTCGCCGATCACGATCTGCGCGAAGATCGCGCCGGGCTTGAACTCGAAGTCACGCCGCTGCTGGTCCCAGATGGACACGCCGGTGATGTCCGACGGCAGCAGGTCGGGCGTGAACTGGATGCGGCGCACCGAGCAGTCGATGGACCGCGCGAGCGCCTTGGCCAGCATGGTCTTGCCGACGCCCGGCACATCCTCGATGAGCAGATGCCCCTCGGCGAGCAGCACGGTCAGCGAAAGCCGTACGACCTCGGGCTTGCCCTCGATCACACCCTCGACCGACTTGCGGACACGCTCCGCTGTGGTGGTCAGATCTGTGAGGCTCGCTCGATCGTCATAGGTCGTCACCCGGCCCTCCTCGGCCCTATCCCGCGCTCCTGGGGAGCGGGGGACCATTCCAGGGCCGACGCTGCGATGCGGACCGGCCCACCCCGAAACACGGACACCACACGCGAAAAGTTCCGCGCGGTGCCACAAGGGCATTCTTGTTGCCGTTACCGGTTCGTGTCACTCGACTGTGGACAACTGGCGGCGTTATGTCGGGGCTTGAGGCTGTTTATGGAGCGGGCGCGGCCGATGTGTGCGTCGGACGCGCCCGACCCCCGGGCCGGGCACGTGCGGGCGTGAGAGCGGTCAGGCGGGGTCGATCTCGCGCAGCAGACCCGTGTGCACGTCGAAGACGAATCCGCGTATGTCGTCGGTGTGCAGCAGGAAGGGGGACGTGCGCACCCGCTGCATCGACTGCCGGACGTCCTGGTCGACGTCCCGGAACGCCTCCACCGCCCAGGCGGGACGCTGTCCGACCTCCATCTCCAGGTCGTGCCGGAACTCCTCGGTGAGGCTCTCCAGGCCGCAGCCGGTGTGGTGGATGAGGACGACGCTGCGCGTGCCGAGCGCACGCTGGCTGATGGTCAGCGAGCGGATCACGTCGTCGGTGACCACACCGCCGGCGTTGCGGATGGTGTGGCAGTCGCCGAGCTCGAGGCCGAGCGCGGCGTGCAGGTCGAGCCGCGCGTCCATGCACGCCACGACGGCGACGCGCAGGACGGGCCGGGCGTCCATGCCCGGATCGGTGAAGGCGGCGGCGTAGCTCTCGTTCGCCTCGACGAGCCGGTCCGTGACGGTGCCGCCGCCGCGTATGGCGCCTTGGGGCTCTGTGGGTACGGATGCAGAAGTCGTCATGTCTATGAAGGTACTGGTCACGAGCGGATCAAGCTTGATGTGAGGGGCGACAAAGAACGCCAATGAACGTTGTTGTGACGTACCCCACAAGTCCGGCTCCAGTGCGGCCGGACGGGTGACTTCGTCTGATTCATACGATCGTCCCCATGTCCGCCGGACCCCGGATCGCGACGCGCAGGCCGGTTGATTGACCGCGAGACACGGTGGACTAAAGTGACGCGAAGCGGGAGGCGAGAGGCTCTCCCTGCTGGACTTCCATCCCGGAGACGCCCGGCCACCACCGGTGCATCTCCCCGTGTGCGCGGCGCGTACGTGCGGCTCGGCCTCCTCCCGCTCCCGGTCGGCTGACGCCACCTTCCCGGTGCCGGCCCGCTCCCCTTCCGGGGACACCCGCCAGCGTCGGCTGGGGGAGGGCGGGGCCCGGCGGTGCGTGCGGCGGCCGCGCCGGACCTGAGAGGGCGCGCCGTGAGCGAGCGCAGCGAGCGAACCAGAACAAGGGGCGCCTCCGACGACCGCCGGCCCGCGCGGAGCAACGCATGAACACCAACGACACCCGCCACGTCCCTGTGATGCTCCACCGGTGCCTGGACCTGCTGGCCCCGGCCCTCGAGCAGCCGGACGCCGAGGCGCCGGTCGTCGTCGACTGCACCCTCGGCCTCGGCGGACACAGCGAGGCGCTGCTCACCCGCTTCCCCTCGGCCCGGCTCATCGGCCTCGACCGGGACAAGGAGGCGCTGCGCCTGTCCGGCGAGCGGCTCGCGCCCTATGGCGACCGGGCCACGCTGGTGCACGCCGTCTACGACGAGCTGCCCGACGTACTCGCGAGGCTCGGCATCCCGCGCGTCCAGGGCGTCCTGTTCGACCTCGGCGTCTCCTCCATGCAGCTCGACGAGGCGGACCGCGGTTTCGCGTACGCCCAGGACGCCCCGCTCGACATGCGGATGGACCAGTCGACCGGCATCAGCGCGGCCGAGGTGCTCAACACCTATCCCCCCGGTGAGCTGGTGCGGATCCTGCGCAGTTACGGCGAGGAGAAGCAGGCCAAGCGGATCGTCTCCGCCATCGTGCGGGAGCGGGACAAGGAGCCCTTCACCAACAGCGCCCGGCTCGTCGAGCTCATCCGCGACGCCCTGCCGCAGGCCGCCAAGCGCACTGGCGGCAACCCCGCCAAGCGCACCTTCCAGGCCCTGCGTATCGAGGTCAACGGAGAGCTCTCCGTCCTGGAGCAGGCCATTCCCGCCGCTGTGGGGGCGCTTGCCGTCGGCGGCCGTATCGCCGTCCTGTCGTACCACTCGCTGGAGGACCGGCTGGTCAAGCAGGTGTTCGCGGCGGGGGCCGCCAGCACCGCGCCGCCCGGCCTGCCCGTGGTGCCCGAGCGCTACCAGCCGCGGCTCAAACTGCTCACGCGCGGCGCGGAACTGCCCACCGAGGAAGAGGTCGCGCAGAACCGCAGGGCCGCCCCGGCGCGGCTGCGCGGCGCACAGCGGATCCGCGAGGAAGCTGAATGAGTGGCGTCCGCGGTACGGCGCGGAGGCCGCCCGTACGCGGATCCGTACGCCGGGGGAGGGGCGAATGAACAACAGGAGACCGGAGCTGAGGGGGAGGGCCGCGCGGCTCGCGCGGCTGCTGCCGACGGGCCCCAGTCAGGCCGCCCGCACCCCGTTCGTCCTGCTGGTCGTGGTGCTGCTGGGCGGCGGGCTGATCACGCTGCTGATGCTGAACTCCGCGCTCAACGCGGGGTCCTTCCGGCTGAACGACCTCAAGAAGGACACCACCGCCCTCACCGACGAGGAGCAGGCCCTCCAGCGGGACGTGGACGCCTATTCCGCTCCGGAGGCCCTGCAGCGCCGCGCGCTCGAGCTCGGCATGGTGCCCGGCGGCGATCCCGCGTTCCTGAACCCCGACGGCACCGTCAGGGGCGTACCGGGGGCGGCCGCCACCCCGTCCGGCTGGCGCCTGCCGGCCGCGACACCGCCGGAGGCCGTGGAGGGCAACACGGTGTCGCCGTCACCCGCCGTCTCCGGGAAGCCGGCCGGGGCGGCATCCGCCAAGCCTTCCGGAACCGCCTCTTCCGCGACCACGGCCAAGCCCTCGGCCACCGGGACACCGCTCGCCGGCACGGCCCCGGTCCCCGCCGCGTCCCCGAAGCCCTCGCCCGCGGCCTCGGGCAGGTGACGGACATGACGGACAGGGAACCTCCGCGGCGCCGGGTACCAGGACCCGCCAGGTCCCCGCGTCCCGGCACCCCACGGCGCCCGGGCCCCGGAGCGCGCCCCGCCGCCCGCCAGTACCAGTCGGGCGCGCCGAGGCCCCGCTCCCGCGCGTCCGGGCCCCGCACCATCCGCCTCGGCAGCCCCCGCCCCCGGCTGCGCATGGTCAGCCTCGGGCTCACCCTCGTCATGCTGGCCTTCGTGGTACGGCTGCTCCAGGTGCAGGCTGTCGACGCGAGCGCGTACGCCGCCATGGCCGAGAAGAACCGGTACCTCAGTCACACCCTGACCGCCGAGCGCGGCGGGATCACCGACCGCGACGGCGTCGAACTGGCGACCAGCGTGGACGCGTACGACATCACGGCCGACCCCACGATGTTCACGCGGAAGCAGACGAAGATCACGGACGCGCCCGAGCGGGCGGCCGCGCTGCTCGCGCCCATCCTCGACCAGGACCAGGCCGGCCTGGCCGCGAAGCTCCGGACCCCGGACACCCGCTACGTCCGGCTGGCCGCCCGGCAGACCCCCCAGGTCTGGAAGCAGATCAAGGACCTGAAGAGCGCGCTCTCGGAGGAGGCGCAGAAGGACGGCAAGACCGTCAACGTCCTCGCGGGCGTCTTCCAGGACCCGAGCAGCAAGCGCGTCTACCCGAACGGCGATCTCGCCGCCGGGATACTGGGCTGGGTCAACGCCGAGGGCAAGGGCGCGGGGGGCCTGGAGCAGCAGCTCGACAAGGAGCTGGCCGGCACGAACGGCAAGATCACCTACGCCCAGTCGGGCGGCCAGCAGGTGCCCACGGCCGGCAGCAGCGAGGTGCCCGCCGTGCCCGGGTCGCAGGTCGAGCTCACCATCGACCGCGACATCCAGTGGGCGGCGCAGAACGCCATCACCGAGCAGGTGAAGAAGTCGAAGGCCGACCGCGGCTATGTGATCGTCCAGGACGCCAGGACCGGCGAGGTCCTGGCCATGGCCAACGCCCCCGGCTTCGACCCGAACGACCTCTCGCAGGCCAACGCCACGGACATGGGCAACGCGGCACTCCAGGACGCCTACGAGCCCGGCTCCACCGCCAAGGTCATGACCATGGCGGCAGTCCTCCAGGAGAACGTCGCGACCCCCGACACCCATGTGACGGTCCCGAACCGGCTGCACCGCGGTGACCGGCTGTTCCAGGACGACGTGGACCACGCGACCTGGTATCTGACGCTCAACGGCGTCCTCGCCAAGTCCAGCAACATCGGCACCATCCTCGCCGCAGGCCAGCTCGGCAAGACGCAGGCCGAGGCCAACCAGGTCCTCTACTCCTACCTGCGCAAGTTCGGCATCGGCAGCGCCACCGGACTCGGCTTCCCCGGCGAGACGGCCGGCATCCTCGCGCCGCCCGACTCCTGGTCGACGTCGCAGCAGTACACGATCCCCTTCGGCCAGGGCGTCTCGATCAACGCGCTGCAGGCCGCCTCCGTCTACTCGACGATCGCCAACGGCGGCGTACGCGTCGAGCCCACCCTGGTGCGCGGCACGACGGGAGCCGACGGGCGCTTCACCCCCGCGCCGGGGCCCAAGAAGACCCGCGTCATCAGCGAGAAGACCGCGAAGACCCTGTCGCAGATGCTCGAGTCCGTCGTCGACGACGAGCAGGGCACCGGCGTCAGGGCCCGCATCCCGGGCTACCGGGTCGCGGGCAAGACCGGAACCGCCAACCGCGTCGACCCGGCCACCGGCAAGTACCGCGGCTACACCTCGTCGTTCGCGGGCTTCGCGCCCGCCGACAAGCCGCGCATCACCGTCTACTGCGCCATCCAGAACGCCACGAAGGGCAGCTATTTCGGCGGCCAGATCTGCGGGCCCATCTACAAGACGGTGATGGAGTTCGCGCTGAAGACACTCCAGGTGCCGCCCACCGGAGCGGAGCCGGCACGGCTGCCCGTCGAGTTCAAGCCCTGAGAGCGACGAGGAACCGCCCGTGAGAACCATCACCCCCGACTCCGGGGACCAGCGCACCCCGCCGACCTCGCCCGCCCTCCCCCAGCTATCTCCCCCAGACTTCGTCCGGGAGGTGCCCCCAGGAGGTGCCCCCAGCCCACCACCACCCATGCCCGACTGCGCGGTGCGCAGGCACCCCTCGTTTTTCTCCGGCGGGTCCCCGCCCGGTACGCTCACCGCCGTGCCACATGCTGATCAGTACCAATCCACCCAGAAGGGCGCTCCTGTGACATATCCAGGGCCGCCACGACCGGTCCAGGTCTCCGCCACGCCGCTCGCGGAGCTCGCCGATCAGCTGGGCGTCGGCGCCCCCGGCAGCGCGGAGGTCAGCGGGATCACGCACGACTCCCGCGCGGTGCGACCGGGCGACCTCTACGCCGCGCTGCCCGGCGCCCGCCTCCACGGCGCCGACTTCGCCGCGCAGGCCGCGGGACTCGGCGCCGCGGCGATCCTCACCGACCCGTCGGGCGCCGAACGCGCCGCCGCCACCGGCCTGCCGGTCCTCGTCGTCGACGACCCGCGCGGCCGCATGGGCGAACTGGCGGCGACCGTCTACGGCCACCCGGGCCGCGACCTGCTGCAGATCGGCATCACCGGTACGTCGGGCAAGACCACGACCGCGTATCTGATCCGCGGCGGACTCGCCGTCGCCGACGGCACGCCCGGACTCATCGGCACGGTCGAGACCCGTATCGGCGACGAGCGGATCAAGTCCGAGCGCACCACGCCCGAGGCCACCGACCTCCAGGCGCTGTTCGCCGTCATGCGCGAGCGCGGCGTGCAGTCGCTCGCGATGGAGGTCTCCAGCCATGCGCTGGTCCTCGGCCGGGTCGACGGCTGCGTCTTCGACGTCGCGGTCTTCACGAACCTCAGCCCGGAGCACATGGAGTTCCACTCCGACATGGAGGACTACTTCCGGGCCAAGGCACAGCTGTTCACGCCGAAACGCAGCAAACAGGGCGTCGTCAACGTCGACGACGAATACGGCCGCAGGCTGGCCAAGGAGGCGTCCGTACCGGTCGTCACCTTCTCCGCCGAAGGCCACCCCGACGCCGACTGGCGCGCCGAGGACGTCGTGGTGGGCCCCATGGACTCCCACTTCACCGCCGTCGGCCCCCGCGGCGAGCGCGTCACCGCGAAGTCGCCGCTGCCGGGCCCCTTCAACGTCGCCAACACGCTCGCCGCGGTCGTCGCCCTCGCCGTCGCCGGACTCGACCCGCAGGACGCGGCCAACGGGATCGCCGCCGTACCGGGCGTCCCCGGCCGTCTGGAGCGCGTCGACGTCGGCCAGCCCTACCTCGCGGTCGTGGACTACGCCCACAAGACCGATGCCGTCGAGTCCGTCCTGCGCGCCCTGCGTAAGATCACCGAAGGCAGACTGCACGTCGTGCTCGGCTGCGGCGGCGACCGGGACAAGACCAAACGTGCGCCGATGGGCGCCGCCGCGGCCCGCCTCGCCGACACCGCCGTACTGACCTCCGACAACCCCCGCTCCGAGGACCCCCTCGCCATCCTGGCCACCATGCTCGCCGGCGCCGCCGAGGTGCCGGCCCACGAACGAGGCGAGGTCCAGGTCTTCGAGGACCGGGCCGCCGCCATCGCCGCCGCCGTCGCCCTGGCGCGCCCCGGCGACACCGTGCTGGTGGCCGGCAAGGGCCACGAACAGGGCCAGGACATCGCCGGAGTGGTCCGCCCCTTCGACGACCGCCAGGTGCTTCGCGAAGCTATCCAGAACACCCAGGGATGAAGTTGTGATCGCCCTCTCCCTCGCCGAGATCGCTGAAATCGTCGGCGGGCAGACCCACGACATACCGGATCCGTCCGTGACCGTCACCGGACCGGTGGTCCGGGACTCCCGCGAGGTGGAGCCCGGCAGCCTCTTCGTCGCCTTCGCCGGCGAGCGCGTCGACGGCCACGACTTCGCGGCCGACGTGGTCGCCGCGGGCGCGGTCGCCGTGCTGGCGTCCCGGCCGGTCGGCGTCCCCGCCGTCGTCGTCGACGACGTGCAGGCCGCGCTCGGCGCCCTCGCCCGGGCCGTGGTCCAGCGGCTGGGCGCCACCCTCGTCGCCCTCACCGGCTCCGCGGGCAAGACCAGCACCAAGGACCTCATCGCCCAGGTGCTCCGGAGCAAGGCCCCGACGGTCTTCACGCCCGGCTCCCTCAACAACGAGATCGGGCTGCCGCTCACCGCGCTCAGCGCCACCGAGGAGACCCGCTACCTCGTCCTGGAGATGGGCGCCCGCGGCGTCGGCCACATCCGCTACCTCGCGGGCCTGACCCCGCCGAAGATCGGGGTCGTGCTCAACGTCGGCACCGCCCACATCGGCGAGTTCGGCGGCCGCGAGCAGATCGCCGAGGCCAAGGGCGAGCTCGTCGAGTCCCTCCCGGAGGACGGCGCGGCCGTCCTCAACGCCGACGACCACCTCGTACGCGCGATGGCCTCGCGTACGAAAGCGCGAGTGATCCTCTTCGGAGAGTCGGACGACGCGGACGTACGCGCCGAAAACGTCCGGCTCACAGAGGCCGGACAACCCTCGTTCAGGCTTCTCACACCCTCCGGGTGCAGCGACGTGACCATGCGCCTGTACGGTGAGCACCACGTGTCGAACGCGCTCGCCGCGGCCGCCGTCGCCCATGAGCTGGGCATGTCCGCGGAAGAGATCGCCCTCGCGCTCTCCGAGGCGGGCTCCCTCTCCCGCTGGCGCATGGAGGTCACGGAGCGCCCGGACGGCGTGACCATCGTCAACGACGCCTACAACGCCAACCCCGAGTCCATGCGGGCCGCCCTGCGGGCGCTCGCCGCGATGGGCGAGGCCGCACGGGCCAAGGGGGGCCGCACGTGGGCGGTGCTCGGCCAGATGGCCGAGCTCGGTGACGAGGCGCTCGCCGAACACGACGCGGTCGGACGGCTCGCCGTCCGGCTGAACGTGGGCAAGCTCGTCGCGGTCGGTGGCAGGGAAGCCGCCTGGCTGCAGATGGGCGCATACAACGAGGGTTCGTGGGGTGAGGAGTCGGTGCACGTGTCCGACGCACAGGCGGCCGTCGACCTGCTGCGCAGCGAGCTGCGCCCGGGCGATGTCGTACTCGTGAAGGCCTCCAGGTCGGTGGGCCTGGAGCGGGTTGCAATGGCGCTGCTCGAACAGGACACGGCCGCCGCCGAGGGTGAGGTTGCCGCCCGATGATGAAGCAGATCCTGTTCGCAGGAGTCATTGGCCTCTTCCTGACCCTGATCGGCACGCCGCTGCTGATCAAGCTCCTCGCGCGCAAGGGCTACGGGCAGTACATCCGCGACGACGGCCCGAAAGAGCACCACAGCAAGCGCGGTACGCCGACCATGGGCGGCATCGCCTTCATCCTGGCGACGATCGCCGCGTACTTCCTGTCGAAGGTGATCACGGGCAAGCCGCCGACCTTCTCCGGGCTGCTGGTGCTCGGCCTGATGGGCGGCATGGGCCTGGTCGGCTTCCTCGACGACTACATCAAGATCGTCAAGAGGCGTTCGCTCGGTCTGCGGGCCAAGGCGAAGATGGCCGGCCAGCTGACCGTCGGCATCGCCTTCGCCGTGCTGGCCCTGCAGTTCGCCGACGCCCGCGGCAACACCCCGGCCTCCACCAAGCTCTCCTTCGTGCAGGACTTCGGCTGGACCATCGGCCCGGTGCTGTTCGTGATCTGGGCGCTGTTCATGATCCTCGCGATGTCGAACGGCGTGAACCTCACCGACGGTCTCGACGGCCTCGCCACCGGCGCCTCCGTGCTGGTCTTCGGCGCGTACACGTTCATCGGCGTGTGGCAGTGGCAGGAGTCCTGCGCCAACGCGGTGACCCTGACCAACCCGGCCGCCTGCTACGAGGTACGAGATCCGCTCGACCTCGCCGTGGTCTCATCCGCGCTGATGGGCGCCTGCCTCGGCTTCCTGTGGTGGAACACGTCGCCCGCCAAGATCTTCATGGGCGACACCGGTTCGCTGGCCCTCGGCGGCGCGCTCGCGGGCCTCGCGATCTGCTCCCGCACCGAGCTGCTCCTCGCGCTCCTCGGCGGCCTCTTCGTCCTGATCACCATGTCGGTCGTCATCCAGGTAGGCTCGTTCCGCCTGACCGGCAAGCGCGTCTTCCGGATGGCCCCGCTCCAGCACCACTTCGAGCTCAAGGGGTGGTCCGAGGTCCTTGTGGTGGTCCGTTTCTGGATCATCCAGGGCATCTGCGTGATCGTCGGACTGGGCATCTTCTACGCGGGATGGGCGGCCGACAAGTGACCGACTGGCAGGGCAAGCACGTCACCGTCGCCGGGCTCGGCGTCTCCGGCGTCCCGGCGGCCAGGGCCCTGCGCGGCCTCGGCGCGGTCGTCACCGTCGTCAACGACGGCGACGACGAGCGCTCCCGGGCGCAGGCGGCCGAACTGGAGGCCGAGGGCATCACAGTCCGCCTCGGTGACGGCGCGACCCTGCCGGAGGGCACGGAACTCGTCGTCACGGCACCCGGCTGGAAGCCGGACAAGCCGCTGTTCGCCGCGGCCGCCGAGGCGAGCGTGCCCGTCTGGGGCGACGTCGAGCTGGCCTGGCGCCTGCGCGGCCCCGACGCGGCCCCCTGGCTCGCGGTCACCGGCACCAACGGCAAGACCACGACCGTCCAGATGCTCGCCTCGATCCTCGAGGCGGCGGGGCTGCGCACGGCCGCCGTCGGCAACATCGGGGTCTCCCTGCTGGACGCCGTGCTCGGCGACGAGAAGTACGACGTACTCGCGGTCGAGCTCTCCAGCTACCAGCTGCACTGGGCGCCGTCCCTGCGCGCCCACTCCGCGGCCGTGCTGAACCTGGCCCCGGACCACCTCGACTGGCACGGCTCCATGGAGGCGTACGCCGCCGACAAGGGCCGTATCTACGAGGGCAATCGCGTCGCCTGCGTCTACAACGTCGCCGACAAGGCCACCGAGGACCTGGTGCGCGAGGCCGACGTCGAGGAGGGCTGCCGGGCGATCGGCTTCACGCTCGGCACGCCGGGCCCGTCCCAACTCGGCGTCGTGGACGACATCCTGATCGACCGCGCCTTCGTCGAGGACCGGCACAAGCAGGCTCAGGAGCTCGCCCAGGTCTCCGACGTCAACCCGCCGGCCCCGCACAACATCGCCAACGCGCTGGCCGCCGCCGCCCTGGCGCGCGCCTTCGGCGTCGAGCCGGCCGCCGTACGGGACGGGCTGCGGGCCTTCAAGCCCGACGCGCACCGTATCGCGCACGTCGCGGACGTGGACGGCGTCGCCTACATCGACGACTCCAAGGCCACCAACACCCATGCCGCGGAAGCCTCGTTGGCCGCGTACGAGTCGATCGTGTGGATCGCCGGCGGGCTCGCCAAGGGCGCGACCTTCGACGAACTCGTCGCCAAGTCCGCGAAGCGGCTGCGGGGTGCCGTACTGATCGGCAAGGACCGCGCCCTGATCCGCGAGGCGCTCGCGCGACACGCGCCCGAGGTGCCCGTGGTCGACCTCGACCGGACGGACACTGGGGCGATGACCGCGGCGGTACGGGAGGCGGCGCGGCTCGCCGCGCCGGGGGACACGGTGCTGATGGCTCCGGCCTGTGCGTCGATGGATATGTTCACCAATTACAACAAGCGTGGTGAGGCGTTCGCGGAGGCGGTTCGCGCGATGGCGCCGGGGGCGCCCTGAGCGGTGTCGGTCCGCGTTCGCCACGGGGGCGCCGGACCATTGGGAGGACGCATGACGCCTGCGTGGCTGGTGTTTCGTCGGCGGCTTTCCGCCGGTGGCACGGCGCTGTGTCAGCCCTTCCCTCCCCCAGTGCCTGAAGGGTCTGGGGGGACCCCCAGCGGGACGTTCTCCCACAGCGGTCGGGGTGCTGCCGGTGTCCAGTAGCTCCGGTCGGGCCCCCGTACGCCCCGCCTCTCCGCGCCCCTCACGTGAGACCCCCCTCCGGCGGCTTCAGACTCAGGCCCGGCGGGCCTGGGATCGGCCGCTCACCGCGTACTACGTGATCCTCGGCAGCAGTCTGCTGATCACCGTGCTCGGGCTTGTGATGGTCTACTCGGCGTCGATGATCAAGGCGCTGCAGTTGTCGCTGCCCGCGTCGTACTTCTTCCGGAAGCAGTTCGTGGCCGCCACGATCGGCGGGCTGCTGATGCTGATCGCCGCGCGGATGCCGGTCAAGCTGCACCGCGCGCTGGCGTATCCGATGCTGGCCGGTTCGGTCTTCCTGATGGTCCTCGTGCAGGTTCCGGGGATAGGGATGGCGGTCAACGGCAACCAGAACTGGATCTCGCTGGGCGGGCCCTTCCAGTTGCAGCCCAGCGAGTTCGGCAAGCTGGCGCTCGTGCTGTGGGGGGCCGACCTGCTGGCCCGCAAACAGGACAAGCGGCTGCTGACCCAGTGGAAGCACATGCTGGTGCCGCTGGTTCCGGTGGCCTTTCTGGTGCTCGGGCTGATCATGCTGGGCGGCGACATGGGTACGGCGATCATCCTCACAGCGATCCTCTTCGGGCTGCTGTGGCTGGCCGGGGCGCCGACCCGGCTCTTCGCCGGAGTCCTCGGCATCGCGGCCGTGATCGGGCTGATCCTCATCTGGACCAGCTCCAACCGTATGGCCCGGCTCGCCTGCATCGGCGCGACCCAACCGGGACCCGGCGACCAGTGCTGGCAGGCCGTCCACGGCATCTACGCCCTGGCCTCCGGCGGACTCTTCGGTTCCGGCCTCGGCGCGAGTGTGGAAAAATGGGGTCAACTGCCCGAAGCGCACACCGACTTCATCTTCGCCGTCACCGGGGAGGAGCTCGGTCTGGCAGGGACGCTGTCGGTGATCGCACTCTTCGCGGCTCTAGGCTATGCGGGTATTCGCGTGGCCGGATACACGGAGGACCCCTTCGTGAGGTACGCCGCGGGAGGTGTGACCACCTGGATCACGGTTCAGGCCGTGGTCAACGTCGGTGCGGTGCTCGGCCTGCTGCCGATCGCCGGAGTCCCGCTCCCGCTGTTCTCCTACGGTGGGTCCGCCCTGCTGCCGACCATGTTCGCCGTCGGGCTGCTGATCGCCTTCGCACGCGAGGAACCCGCTGCACGGGCAGCGCTTGCGATGCGGCAACCTGTCTTTGGTAGAAAGCGGGCTGCGGTGAGAGGCTCCGAGAGTGGTCGGGGGCCTCGGAGATGGAACACGATGCGACGGCGCGCCCCAGCGCGCCCGTCCGGAGAGCGGTGAATTTCGGTGCATGTCGTACTCGCCGGTGGGGGGACCGCCGGCCACATCGAGCCCGCGCTCGCCCTCGCGGACGCCCTGCGCAGGCAGGACCCGACCGTGGGGATCACGGCCCTCGGCACGGAGCGCGGACTCGAGACCCGTCTCGTACCGGAGCGGGGCTACGAACTCGCGCTGATCCCCGCCGTCCCGCTGCCCCGCAAGCCCACACCCGAGCTGATCACCGTCCCGGGACGGCTGCGCGGCACGATCAAGGCGGCGGAGCAGATCCTGGAGCGCACCAAGGCGGACGCGGTCGTCGGCTTCGGTGGCTATGTGGCGCTGCCCGGCTATCTGGCGGCCAAGCGGCTCGGCGTGCCGATCGTGGTGCACGAGGCCAACGCCCGCCCGGGCCTCGCCAACAAGATCGGCTCGCGGTACGCGGCCCAGGTCGCCGTGTCCACCCCGGACAGCAAGCTGCGCGGCGCCAGGTACGTCGGCATCCCGCTGCGGCGTTCCATCGCCACGCTCGACCGCGCCAACGCCCGCCCCGAGGCCCGTGCCGCCTTCGGGCTCGACCCGAACCTGCCGACGCTGCTCGTCTCCGGCGGCTCGCAGGGCGCCCGCCACCTCAACGAGGTCGTCCAGCGCGTCGCCCCGTTCCTCCAGCAGTCCGGCATCCAGGTCCTCCACGTGGTCGGCCCCAAGAACGAACTGCCGCGCGTCGACAACATGCCGGGAATGCCGCCGTATATCCCGGTACCGTACGTGGACCGGATGGACCTCGCGTACGCCGCGGCCGACATGATGCTCTGCCGCGCGGGCGCGATGACCGTCGCCGAACTGTCCGCCGTCGGACTGCCGGCCGCATACGTACCGCTGCCCATCGGCAACGGAGAGCAGCGGCTGAACGCCCAGCCGGTGGTCAAGGCGGGCGGCGGGCTCCTCGTCGACGACGCCGAGCTCACGCCCGAGTGGGTGCAGGGCAACGTCCTGCCGGTGCTGGCGGACCCGCACCGGTTGTACGAGATGTCCCGCGCCGCTTCGGAGTTCGGCCGCCGGGACGCCGACGAGCTGCTGGTCGGCATGGTGTACGAGGCGATCGCCTCGCGCCACTAGGGCACGTGCGTATGTGAGAGAAGGCAGGGGAGTGTGGCCGGAGCGACGACCGCCGAGCAGCACGGTGAACGGCAGCCGTCGGCGTCCGGCCCTCCCCGGCCGCCGGGGCCCGGCGGCCGGCCGCCGCTCCGGGTACGACGCCTCCGCGTCCTGATCCTGCTGCTCGCCGTCGCCGCCCTGCTGGGTGCGGCGGCTGTCTGGGTGCTCTACGGCTCGCAGTGGCTGCGTGTCGAGAAGGTCACGACCTCGGGCACGCAGGTGCTGACGCCCGGGGAGGTGCGCGCGGCGGCCGGTGTTCCGGTCGGTTCGCCGTTGATTTCCGTCGACACCGATGCCATTGAGGTTCGGTTGCGCCAGAAATTGCCCCGAATTGACTCGGTTGATGTGGTCCGATCCTGGCCGCACGGAATCGCGCTCAAAGTGACCGAGCGGAAGCCGGTAATTCTTATCAAAAAGGGTGAAAAGTTCGTCGAAGTGGATGCCGAAGGCGTCCGATTCGCTACCGTCGGCAGCGCCCCCAAGGGCATCCCGATGCTGGAATTGACGGCGGATCAGTCGGCGAGCAGACAGCGCTTCGGACCGGACCGTCTCGTGCGGGAAGCGGTACGGGTCGCCGGTGACCTGCCGGCGGCGGTGGCCCGCGACACCCACGTCGTCAAGGTCCGTACCTACGACTCCATCTCGCTGGAGTTGAGCGGCGATCGTACCGTCGCCTGGGGCAGCAGTGAGAGGGGTCGCGCGAAGGCTGCCACACTCTCCGCCCTGATGAAAGCAGCCCCGGGCGCGCGGCACTTCGATGTCAGCGTTCCCACCGCACCTGCGGCGTCAGGGAGTTGACGGACGTCGTCGCAGGCCAGCACCCTGGTTGTTCATCGCTATGGGTGATCACATAGGGTGAAAAGAAAAACGGGAGGTTCGGCGTGTTCGTTGAACGTGCGCCACTTGTCGACTTAGTGTCCTGTTCGGAAGAGTCCAGCAAACAGACACACTGGTAACCCTAAACTTCAGGCTTAGGGTTCGGGTCGGCGTTCGGACCGTCCCATTCGGCATCAGTCGTCGGATCGCAGCAGCACCCGCGAGGCGACGACACGTAACTCGAGGCGAGAGGCCTTCGACGTGGCAGCACCGCAGAACTACCTCGCAGTCATCAAAGTCATCGGTGTCGGCGGCGGTGGTGTCAATGCCATCAACCGGATGATCGAGGTCGGTCTCAAGGGCGTCGAGTTCATTGCCATCAACACCGACGCGCAAGCTCTGTTGATGAGCGACGCCGACGTCAAGCTCGACGTCGGCCGTGAACTCACCCGCGGACTCGGCGCCGGAGCCAACCCGGCCGTCGGTCGCAAGGCCGCCGAGGACCACCGCGAGGAGATCGAGGAGGTCCTCAAGGGGGCCGACATGGTCTTCGTGACGGCCGGTGAAGGCGGCGGCACCGGCACCGGCGGCGCACCCGTCGTGGCCAACATCGCTCGCTCCCTCGGCGCCCTCACCATCGGCGTCGTCACGCGCCCGTTCACCTTCGAGGGCCGCCGCCGCGCCAACCAGGCCGAGGACGGCATCGCGGAGCTCCGCGAAGAGGTCGACACCCTCATCGTCATCCCCAACGACCGGCTGCTGTCCATCTCGGACCGCCAGGTCTCCGTCCTCGACGCCTTCAAGTCGGCGGACCAGGTCCTGCTCTCCGGTGTCCAGGGCATCACCGACCTCATCACCACGCCCGGCCTGATCAACCTCGACTTCGCCGACGTCAAGTCCGTGATGTCCGAGGCCGGTTCCGCGCTCATGGGCATCGGCTCGGCCCGCGGCGACGACCGCGCGGTGGCCGCGGCCGAGATGGCCATCTCCTCGCCGCTGCTCGAGGCGTCCATCGACGGCGCCCGCGGCGTGCTGCTCTCCATCTCCGGCGGCTCGGACCTCGGCCTCTTCGAGATCAACGAGGCCGCCCAGCTGGTGAGCGAGGCCGCCCACCCCGAGGCCAACATCATCTTCGGTGCGGTGATCGACGACGCCCTCGGCGACGAGGTCCGGGTGACCGTGATCGCCGCCGGCTTCGACGGCGGCCAGCCCCCGAACAAGCGGGACAACGTCCTCGGCGCCTCCACCGCCAAGCGCGACGAGCCCGCGCCGGCCCGCCCCTCCGAGACCCGCCCGGCCTTCGGCGGACTCGGCAGCGTCACCCCCCGCGAGGACGCCGCCCCCGTCGAGCCCGAGCCGGTCCCGACCGCGGAGCTGCCGCCGCCGGTGCCGCCGTCCCGGACGTACTCGGACAGTGCGGCCGAGGAGCTGGACGTACCGGACTTCCTGAAGTGACGGGCCGGACACGCTGAAGTGATAGGACAGCACGACATCGTGGGCGGCGCCCACTTCGCCTTCACCGACAGGTGGGGCGGGGTGAGCGCCGTTCCGTACGAGGAGCTCAATCTCGGCGGAGCGGTCGGAGACGACCCCGAGGCCGTACGCACCAACCGGGAACTGGCGGCCAAGTCGCTCGGCATCGATCCTGCTGGTGTGGTGTGGATGAACCAGGTGCACGGGGCCGACGTCGCCGTGGTCGACGGGCCGTGGGGCACCGCCGCGAACCCGGCGGTCGCATCGGTCGACGCGATCGTCACCGCCCGGCGGGGCCTCGCCCTCGCCGTGCTCACCGCGGACTGCGTCCCGGTCCTGCTGGCCGACCCGGTCGCCGGAATCGCGGCCGCCGCTCACGCCGGACGCCCGGGCATGGTGGCCGGGGTCGTCCCCGCCACCGTCGCGGCGATGGTGAGGCTCGGCGCCGAGCCGCACCGGATCACCGTCCGTACCGGCCCCACGGTCTGCGGGCGCTGCTACGAAGTGCCCGACGCGATGCGTGCCGAGGTCGCGGCCGTCGAACCGGCGGCGTACGCCGAGACGAGTTGGGGCACTCCCGCGGTCGACGTGGCCGCCGGTGTGCATGCGCAGCTCGAGCGGCTCGGGGTGCGCGACCGGGAGCAGGCGCCGGTGTGCACGCTCGAGTCGGGCGACCACTTCTCGTACCGCCGCGACCGCACCACCGGGCGGCTCGCGGGCTATGTCTGGCTGGACTGATAGGGCATGACGGATCGTAAAGCTCAACTCGCTGCGAATCTCGAGAGAGTCGAGGCGCGTATCGCCGCTGCTTGTGCGGCGGCGGGCCGCAAGCGAGAAGAAGTGACCCTGATCGCGGTCACCAAGACCTATCCGGCCGGCGATGTGCGGATCCTGTCGGAACTCGGTGTGCGGCACGTGGCGGAGAACCGCGACCAGGACGCCGCACCGAAGGCCGCCGCCTGCTCGGATCTGCCTCTTACATGGCACTTTGTCGGTCAGTTGCAGACCAACAAGGTCCGTTCTGTGGTCGGTTATGCCGATGTTGTGCAGTCCGTCGACCGTTCCCGACTCGTCTCGGCGCTTTCGAAGGAGGCCGTGCGGGCGGAGCGCGAGGTCGGCTGCCTCATTCAGGTCGCACTCGACGCCGACGAGAGCGGCCGGGGCGAACGCGGGGGCGTGGGGCCGGGCGGAATCGAAGAGTTGGCCGACCTCGTCGCGAGCGCTCCCGGGCTCCGGCTCGACGGGCTCATGACCGTCGCGCCGCTCACCGGACCGTACGCGGGTCGCGAACGCGCCGCCTTCGACCGGCTGATGGAATTGGCAACCCTCGTGCGCCGGAACCATCCTGCTGCGAACATGGTGTCAGCAGGGATGAGTGCGGACCTCGAACAGGCCGTGGCTGCAGGGGCGACACATGTGCGCGTCGGCACTGCGGTACTCGGAGTCCGACCCAGGCTCGGGTAACGTCGCCAAGAAGTCGGACCACAGCAGAAAATATGGTCATTCCTGCTGATAGCGGGGCGGACCCGTGGATCGCGGGCACTTGGTTGGCGTCAGCCGATCCACCACGCCGATCCACCACAGAGCGGAGGATTCAGAGCATGGCCGGCGCGATGCGCAAGATGGCGGTCTACCTCGGCCTCGTGGAGGACGATGGGTACGACGGCCGGGGCTTCGACCCTGACGACGACTTCGAGCCCGAACTGGACCCGGAGCCCGAGCGCGACCGTCGGCGGCACGAGCCGTCGCATCAGTCGCACCAGCCCCAAAGGGAAGAACCAGTACGAGTAGTACAACCTCCGGCACAGCGGGAACCGCTGGCGATTCCAGCAGAAACCGGACGTCCAGCAAGAATTGCCCCCGTGTCATCCATCACACCTGAACGTCAGAGCCTGGAGAAGAACGCGCCGGTGATCATGCCCAAGGTTGTGTCCGAGAGGGAGCCCTACCGCATCACCACGCTGCACCCGAGGACCTATAACGAGGCCCGTACCATCGGGGAACACTTCCGTGAGGGCACCCCGGTGATCATGAATCTGACGGAGATGGACGACACGGACGCGAAGCGACTTGTCGACTTTGCCGCAGGTCTGGTCTTCGGTCTTCATGGCAGTATCGAGCGCGTGACACAGAAGGTGTTCTTGTTGTCGCCTGCTAACGTCGATGTCACGGCGGAGGACAAGGCCCGCATCGCAGAGGGCGGGTTCTTCAACCAGAGCTGAGACGTAGGCCGGCACAAGGCTTGGAACAGGGGAGAGGGAAGCACGGTCATGAGCGTGGTCTTGGATGTGCTCTACATCGCGCTGATGTGTTTCCTCATCGTGCTGATTTTCCGGTTGGTCATGGACTACGTCTTCCAGTTCGCCCGCTCGTGGCAACCCGGCAAGGCGATGGTGGTCGTTCTGGAGGCCACCTACACTGTCACCGATCCACCGCTGAAGCTTCTGCGGCGGTTCATCCCGCCGCTGCGTCTCGGGGGCGTGGCGCTCGACCTGTCCTTCTTCGTCCTGATGATCATCGTCTACATCCTGATCTCCATCGTGAGCCGGCTGTGAACGATACGGTCTTGCCGAATGCCGACGACTACGTTGAGGTGAAGAGATGCCGTTGACCCCCGAGGACGTGCGGAACAAGCAGTTCACGACCGTCCGCCTCCGAGAAGGCTATGACGAGGACGAGGTCGATGCCTTCCTCGACGAGGTCGAAGCCGAGCTGACCCGCCTGCTCCGCGAGAACGAGGACCTGCGCGCCAAGCTGGCCGCGGCCACGCGGGCCGCCGCCCAGAGCCAGCAGCAGGCCATGCGGAAACCGCCCGAGCAGCAGGATCGTCCCGGCGCCCCGGTACCCGCTGCCATATCCGGACCGCAGCCGGTGCCCCCGCAGCAGCACCAGATGGGCGGACCGCCCCAGCTGCCCGGTGGCGCACCTCAGCTGCCTGCAGGTCCCGGCCATGGCCCTGGTCCCCAGGGTCCCGGTCCGATGGGTCAGGGCCCGATGGGTCAGGGCCCGATGGGTCAGGGCCCGATGGGTCAGGGTCAGTTGGGTCAGGCTCCGATGGGCCAGGGACAGATGGGCGGCCCCATGGGCGGTCCCATGGGTGGTCACGGACCCCAGCTGCCCGGCCCCGGTCAGGGCCCCGGCGGCGACAGCGCCGCGCGCGTCCTGTCTCTTGCGCAGCAGACCGCCGACCAGGCGATCGCGGAGGCCCGCTCCGAGGCCAACAAGATCGTCGGCGAGGCGCGCAGCCGTGCCGAGGGCCTCGAGCGCGACGCTCGCGCCAAGGCCGACGCCCTTGAGCGGGACGCCCAGGAGAAGCACCGCGTGGCGATGGGCTCCCTCGAGTCCGCTCGCGCGACGCTGGAGCGCAAGGTCGAGGACCTGCGCGGCTTCGAGCGGGAGTACCGCACGCGTCTGAAGTCCTACCTGGAGTCGCAGCTGCGTCAGCTCGAGACCCAGGCGGACGACTCGCTGGCTCCGCCGCGGACCCCGGCGACGGCCTCTCTGCCGCCGTCCCCCGCGCCGTCCATGGCACCGGCCGGTGCGAGCGCCCCGTCGTACGGCGGCAACCAGACGATGGGTGGCAACCCGTCTCCGGCCGCCCCCTCCTACGGTGGTCAGCAGCAGATGTCGCCCGCGATGACGCAGCCGATGGCGCCGGTGCGGCCGCAGGGGCCGTCGCCGATGCAGCAGGCTCCTTCGCCGATGCGTGGGTTCCTCATCGACGAGGACGACAACTGACGGGCGCGTGATCGCGCCGTAGGCGTCGGCACGCCTTCCAAGGGCCGGGCCCCCGGATTTTCCGGGGGCCCGGCCCTTTGGCGTGCGCTTCTGTCGGCTGGCGCCCCGTCGTTTCCCACCGCCGTGGGCACGCGTGCCGCTCCGTACCGCCGTGGGCAGTCGTGCCGCTGGGGCGATGGGGGTGCCCCCATGCCGTTCAGGCTATGGGGGAGGGTGGGCACGGCACCCGTTGTCGGGCGCCGGAACGACGCAGGTCAACCAAGTCGCCCCGGCGGAGGCACATCGTCCCCGTGCCCGCCGTCGTGGGGCTGTGCCCACCCTCCCCCAGCTACCGCTGGGAGGTGCCCCCAGCCTTGCGGAACGCCTGCCGACAGCAGACAGCGGTCGGACGCGCATCTGTACCCGTGCACAAAACGCCGAAGGACCCGTTGCCCAAGATACTTTGGGCAACGGGTCCTTCGGTGGCCCGCCGGGGGCCTATGCCTTGCGGAGGCGGAACGTCAGGGACAGCGGCTCGTCCGTGAACGCGGCGCCGTAGCTGTCGTCGGCCTCGCCCTGGGCGAAGTCCGTCGAGAGGACCTCGTCCGCGATGAGCGGGGCGTGCTCGGACAGGGCTGTGGCGACCGCCGGCTCCGTGGCCGTCCAGCGCAGGGCGATGCGGTCCGCGACGTCCAGGCCGCTGTTCTTGCGGGCCTCCTGGATCAGCCGGATCGCGTCACGCGCGAGACCCGCCCGCCGCAGCTCCTCCGTGATCTCCAGGTCGAGGGCGACCGTGGCACCGGCGTCCGAGGCCACCGACCAGCCCTCGCGAGGCGTCTCGGTGATGATCACCTCGTCCGGGGCCAGCGTCACCGTCTCGCCGTCGACCTCCACCGACGCCGTTCCCTCGCGCAGTGCCAGGGACAGCGCCGCCGCGTCGGCGTCGGCGACGGCCTTTGCGACCGCCTGCACGCCCTTGCCGAAGCGCTTGCCCAGCGCACGGAAGTTCGCCTTGGCCGTGGTGTCGACCAGCGAGCCCCCGACCTCCGAGAGCGAGGCCAGCGCCGAGACGTTGAGCTCCTCGGCGATCTGGGCGCGCAGCTCGTCCGAGAGCACCTCGAAGCCCGCCGCCGCGACCAGCGCGCGGGACAGCGGCTGACGGGTCTTCACACCCGACTCGGCACGCGTCGCCCGGCCCAGCTCCACCAGGCGTCGCACCAGCACCATCTGCTTCGACAGCTCGGGGTCGATCGCGGACAGGTCCGCCTCCGGCCACGAGGAGAGGTGCACCGACTCGGGCGCGCCCGGCGTCACCGGCGCGACCAGGTCCTGCCACACCCGCTCCGTGATGAACGGGGTCAGCGGGGCCATCAGGCGCGTGACCGTCTCGACGACCTCGTGCAGGGTGCGCAGCGCCGCCGTGTCGCCTTGCCAGAAGCGGCGCCGGGACCGGCGTACGTACCAGTTCGACAGGTCGTCGACGAACGCCGAAAGCAGCTTGCCGGCGCGCTGCGTGTCGTACGCCTCGAGTGCCTGCGTGACCTGGTCGGTGAGCGCGTGCAGCTCGGACAGCAGCCAGCGGTCCAGGAGCGGGCGGTCGGCCGGGGCCGGGTCGGACGCGGACGGCGCCCAGTTCGACGTACGGGCGTAGAGCGCCTGGAAGGCGACCGTGTTCCAGTACGTGAGGAGCGTCTTGCGAACGACCTCCTGGATCGTGCCGTGGCCGACACGGCGCGCCGCCCACGGGGAGCCGCCGGCCGCCATGAACCAGCGGACCGCGTCCGCGCCGTGCTGGTCCATCAGCGGGATCGGCTGCAGGATGTTGCCCAGGTGCTTGGACATCTTGCGGCCGTCCTCGGCGAGGATGTGGCCGAGGCACACCACGTTCTCGTACGACGACTTGTCGAAGACCAGCGTGCCGACCGCCATGAGGGTGTAGAACCACCCTCGCGTCTGGTCGATGGCCTCCGAGATGAACTGCGCCGGGTAGCGGCTCTCGAAGAGATCCTTGTTCTTGTACGGGTAGCCCCACTGCGCGAACGGCATCGAGCCCGAGTCGTACCAGGCGTCGATGACCTCCGGGACGCGGTTCGCCGTCAGGCCGCAGCCGTCCTGCGGGCAGGGGAACGTGACCTCGTCGATGTACGGCCGGTGCGGGTCGAGGCCCGACTGGTCGGTACCGGTCAGCTCGGTGAGCTCCGCGCGCGAGCCGACGCAGGTGAGGTGACCCTCCTCACAGCGCCAGATGGGCAGCGGGGTGCCCCAGTAGCGGTTGCGGGACAGCGCCCAGTCGATGTTGTTGTTCAGCCAGTCGCCGTACCGGCCGTGCTTGACCGAGTCCGGGAACCAGTTGGTCTTCTCGTTCTCCTCGAGCAGGCGGTCCTTGACGGCCGTCGTGCGGATGTACCAGGACGGCTGCGCGTAGTACAGGAGCGCCGTGTGGCAGCGCCAGCAGTGCGGGTAGCTGTGCTCGTACGGGACGTGCTTGAGCAGCAGGCCGCGCTCGTGCAGGTCCTTGGTGAGGGCCTCGTCGGCCTTCTTGAAGAAGACGCCGCCGACCAGCGGGACGCTCTCCTCGAAGGTACCGTCGGGGCGGACCGGGTTGACGACGGGCAGGCCGTAGGAGCGGCAGACCTTGAGGTCGTCCTCACCGAAGGCGGGGGACTGGTGGACCAGACCCGTGCCGTCCTCGGTCGTCACGTATTCGGCGTTGACCACGAAGTGGGCCGGAGCCGGGAACTCCACCAGCTCGAACGGACGCTGGTACGTCCAGCGCTCCATCTCCGCGCCGGTGAAGGTCTGGCCGGTGGTCTCCCAGCCCTCGCCGAGCGCCTTGCCGACGAGCGGCTCGGCGACGACGAGCTTCTCCTCGCCGTTCGTGGCGACGACGTACGTCACCTCGGGGTGTGCGGCGACCGCGGTGTTCGAGACGAGCGTCCAGGGCGTGGTCGTCCAGACCAGCAGCGCGGCCTCGCCCGCCAGCGGGCCGGAGGTGAGCGGGAAGCGGACGTAGACCGAGGGGTCCACGACCGTCTCGTAGCCCTGTGCCAGCTCGTGGTCCGACAGGCCCGTGCCGCAGCGCGGGCACCAGGGGGCGACGCGGTGGTCCTGGACCAGCAGGCCCTTGTTGAAGATCTCCTTCAGCGACCACCAGACGGACTCCACGTACTCGGGGTCCATCGTCCAGTACGCGTCGTCGAGGTCGACCCAGTAGCCCATCCGGTTGGTGAGCTCGGTGAAGGCGTCGGTGTGGCGGGTCACGGACTCGCGGCACTTGGCGTTGAACTCGGCGATGCCGTACGCCTCGATGTCCTGCTTGCCGCTGAAGCCGAGCTCCTTCTCGACGGCCAGCTCGACCGGGAGGCCATGGCAGTCCCAGCCGGCCTTGCGGGCCACGTGGTAGCCGCGCATGGTGCGGAAGCGGGGGAAGACGTCCTTGAAGACGCGGGCCTCGATGTGGTGGGCGCCGGGCATGCCGTTGGCGGTGGGCGGGCCCTCGTAGAACACCCACTCGGGGCGGCCCTCGGACTGCTCCAGGCTCTTGGCGAAGATCTTCTGCTCGCGCCAGAAGTCGAGAACGGCATGCTCGAGGGCGGGCAGGTCTACCTGAGCGGGTACCGGGCGGTACTGGGGCGGCGTCATCGAATGAGCTCCTCCAACGGACTGCTGTCTTCCGTCGGAGGGACGAGAGCCTTGTCGCGCTCCCGCGGTACCACCCTCCTTGGCCCCTCGGCGCTTGTGTGTGCGCCGATGAGCCCCCTCATTGGGGTCGCGATGCCGGGTCTACTTGCGTCCGCTCGCGTGCCGCGAGGCTTCGGCGTTCTTCCGGCGGCTCCGGGGTGATCTTCACGTCGCGCTCGCCCCCGGGCTCGCACCGTCCCCGGGTCGCTCATGGCTGCGTACGTCGCTACTCGTCCCCATCCACGCTTTTCGCTCCGCCCAGTGTACGGCGCCCACGGAGGCGGGGCAGACCGGTTTTCCAGGGGACCGGGGCGGCGGGCGGGGCCAGGCGGGCGCGGCTCTGGGCCAAATGGCCATCCCCGGCCGTCCGCGGGGCAGCGGATTCCGGCTCGACCTGCTCGGCGGAATACCTGGCGGCGAGCTGGGCACAACGCATGCAGGCTTGCCGCGCGGACCCGCGGGGCGGGCGAATCGGGCGGCGTGCCCCGTTGCCGCGGGACCAGAGTCGATTTATCGTCCCAGCACGATTCGCGAGCAAGATCACAATATGTGAAGGGGCCGCGGCCATGGTGGCGAGGAAGACCGCCGTACAGCACTCGGCGTCCGTCAGATCCACTGGTAGTGCGGACGGCGCGGTGGCCAAGGACGTCAGCGGCAAGAAGAGCACGGCCGGCATGTGGATCTTCCGTGCGGCGCTCGATGTCGCCAGGAAGACCATGAGCACCATGGGTGTGAAGACCACGGCCGGGGAGGCCGGGACAGCCCAGGAGTTCGAGGTCGGCGAAGAGACGCAGGCGCAGGTCAAGGAGGCGCCTGCCAGGAAGGCGGCCGTAACCGGTGGGGAGGCCGGGGGCCGGAAGGTGTCGGCGACGGGCGCGCCCGCGAAGGGCACACCTGCGAAGGCGACGACGGCGCGGACGACAGCCAAGAAGGCGTCCGCGGCGAAGACGGCCAAGAAGGCGGCCACGGCGAAGACGGTCAAGAAGGCGGCCACGGCGAAGACGGCGGCTGCGGGGACCGTCGCTGTGGAGGCGCCGGCGAAAAGGGGGGCGGCGGCCAAGGCGGCCCCTGCGAAGAAGGCGGCCGCAGTGAAGGGGCCCACGAAGAGGGCGGCCGCGAAGAAGGCGACAGTGGCGGAGACACCGGCCAGGAAGGCGGCGGCAGGAAGGGGAGCGGCCAAGAAGGCGGTCGCGGGCGAGACCGCGGCCAGGAAGGCGGCGGCAGAAAAGGGCGCGGCAAAGACGGCGGTCTCGGCGAAGGCGCCGGCCAAGAAGGCGGTTGCCAAGAGGACGGCGGCGGCCAAGACGGCGGCGGCCAAGAAGACGGCAGCAAGGAAGACGGCGGAGGCGCCCGCGAAGAAGGCCGCGGCGAAGAGGGCCCCTGCGAAGAAGGCTCCTGCGAAGAAGGCGGCTGTGGTGAAGGCGCCGGCGAAGAAGGTGTCCGTGCGTCAGGTCGCGACCGGGACCGCCGCGGCCAAGAAGGACGCGGCCAAGAAGACCACGGCCAAGAAATCCGCGGTCAAGAAATCCGCGGCGAAGAAGACCACGGCCACGAAGGTCACGACCACTAAGGCCACGACCGCCAAGACCACAGTGAAGAAGAGCGCGGCGAAGAAGACCACGGCCAAGAGGGCACCCGCGACGAAGGCTCCTGCCAAGCGTGCGTCGGCCAAGACCGTCGTACCGGCGAGGACGGCGGCCAGGAAGACGGTCACGGCGGAGGCTTCTGCCAGAAGGACACCGGGCAGGAAGAGGACGCCGGCCAAAGAGGCGCCTTCCGACAAGGGGCCGTCCGACAGGGCGCGGGCCGAGGAGGCAACAGTCGAGGAAGCCGCGGTCACGACGGCGGACGCGGAGCCGGCGGCCGAGAAGGCGGTGGCCGATGAGGCCGCGGTCGGCCAGGCGCCCGTACAAGCCGTACAAGAGGTCGCTCAAGAGCCCGCTGCGGAAGGTGCGGCGGCGGCAGGTAAGCACAGGCCCGTAAAGGCCTCGGCGAGCAAGAGCACGGCCAAGAGGACGGCCGCGTCCGCGGCCGAGGACGCGGCTGAGGCCGCGACGACGACGGGAGTCACGACGGTGGTTGCGAAGAAGACTCCGGACACGGCTACGGAAGCGGCACAGGCCACCGCGGTGCCCAAGGCGCGCGGCGTGGAGCCGGGCGAGCTCCCGGTACGGCCCGGGGAGGACCCCTGGACCACGGAAGAAGTCGAGGAGGCCCGTGGCGAGCTGCTCAGCGAGGCGACGCGGCTGCGTGACGAGATCGAGTCGTCCGAGGCGTCGCTCGTCGGCCTGATGCGTGATTCCGGGGACGGCGCGGGCGACGACCAGGCCGACACCGGCGCGAAGAACATCACTCGCGAGCACGAGATGGCGCTCGCCGCCAACGCCCGCGAGATGCTTGTCCAGACCGAGCACGCCCTGCAGCGCATCGAGGCCGGGACGTACGGGCTCTGCGAGAACTGCGGCAACCCTATCGGCAAGGCCCGTATGCAGGCGTTTCCGCGCGCCACGCTGTGCGTGGAGTGCAAGCAGAAGCAGGAGCGGCGGTAGCGAGCGGCCAGGTCGCCCGTGCCGCTTCCCGTCTTCGTACGGTCAAGCGGCTCCTGAGCACGTGAGGCCGCACCCGGGTGTCGTACTCTCGTCCTCAGTCAGGCACCTAGTTGAGGGACTCACGTGGCAGAGGCGGAGCGCATCATCGGTACGCCGGATACCCCAGAGGCGGCAGGGGCCGTGCCGTCGGAGCCGTCCGACGGCGATGAGGCCGCGGCCGCGCCGCGGTCATCGGCCGCCGGTGCGGTGCCGGAGCGGCAGGGCGGTGCCGAGGAGAGCACGGTGCCGTCCGCCGAGGAGCGGCCTAAGGGCAAGCGCAAGATGCTCGTGCTCATCGCGGTGGCCGCCTTCGCCTATGTCCTCGACCTCGTCAGCAAGATGATCGTGGTAGCGAAGCTGGAGCACCACGAGCCGGTGGAGATCGTCGGCGACTGGCTCAGGCTCGAGGCGGTCCGGAACGCGGGAGCCGCGTTCGGGATCGGCGAGGCCTTCACCGTGATCTTCACGGTCATCGCGGCCGCCGTGATCATCGTGATCGCACGTCTCGCCCGCAAGCTCTACAGCCTGCCGTGGGCGATCGCGCTCGGCCTGCTGCTCGGCGGTGCGCTCGGCAACCTCACCGACCGGCTGTTCCGTTCGCCGGGTGTCTTCGAGGGCGCGGTCGTCGACTTCATCGCGCCGAAGGGTTTCGCGGTGTTCAACCTCGCGGACTCGGCGATCGTGTGCGGCGGCATCCTGATCGTGCTGCTGTCGTTCCGCGGGCTCGACCCCGACGGAACCGTCCACAAGGACTGATCCGGGCCACGGAAGCGCTGATCCGGGCCACCGACTGACGCGAGCCCCCGGACCGCTCCGGGCCTGGAGCGTTCCGGGCTCGCGTGCGGGGGTGCCGGACCCGTCCGGCATACTCGACGGGTGAGCACGATTCCCGAGATCCGTACCCTGCCCGTGCCCGACGGCCTGGAGGGCGAGCGCGTCGACGCCGCCATCTCCCGCATGTTCGGCTTCTCCCGTACGAAGGCCGCCGAGCTGGCGGCGGCAGGCAAGGTGCTGGTCGACGGTGCGGCGGTCGGCAAGTCCGAGCGGGTGCGCGGTGGTGCCTGGCTCGAGGTCGAGATGCCGCAGGCGCCCGCGCCGGTGCAGGTCGTGGCGGAGCCCGTCGAGGGCATGGAGATCGTGCACGACGACGATGACGTGGTCGTGATCGTCAAGCCGGTGGGCGTGGCCGCGCACCCGAGCCCCGGCTGGAGCGGCCCGACGGTGATCGGCGGTCTCGCCGCCGCGGGGTACCGCATCTCGACGTCCGGCGCCGCCGAGCGCCAGGGCATCGTGCACCGGCTGGACGTGGGCACGTCCGGGCTGATGGTCGTCGCCAAGTCGGAGCGCGCGTACACGTCGCTGAAGCGCCAGTTCAAGGAGCGCACGGTCGACAAGCGCTACCACACGCTGGTGCAGGGCCACCCCGACCCGACGAGCGGCACCATCGACGCACCCATCGGGCGCCACCCCACCCACGACTACAAGTGGGCCGTGACGGCCGACGGCAAGCCGTCCGTCACGCACTACGACCTGATCGAGGCGTTCCGCGCGGCCTCGCTGCTCGACGTCAAGCTGGAGACCGGCCGCACGCACCAGATCCGCGTGCACATGTCGGCGCACCGCCACCCGTGCGTCGGGGACCTGACGTACGGCGCCGACCCGACGCTCGCCAAGCGGCTCCGCCTGACCC
Source organism: Streptomyces sp. NPDC002577 (assembly GCF_053594815.1). Lineage (NCBI taxonomy): Bacteria > Bacillati > Actinomycetota > Actinomycetes > Kitasatosporales > Streptomycetaceae > Streptomyces > Streptomyces sp. NPDC002577. The sequence continues at coordinate 426,241 of NZ_JBSFWK010000001.1, forward strand.
GGCAGTGGCTGCACGCGGTGCGGCTCGGCTTCGACCACCCCGGCAGCGGCGAGTGGGCCGAGTTCGAGAGCGCCTACCCGGACGATCTGCAGCATGCGCTGGACCAGGTGCGGGCGGAGACGTACGCATGAGCCTTCCGTCCCTTCCGTCGTACGTGGTGCGGGTGGCCGAGGACGCGGCCGACCGCGAGGCGTGCTTCGCGGTGCGCAAGGAGGTCTTCGTCGTCGAGCAGGGTGTCCCACAGGACCTCGAGTACGACGCGTACGACGCCGATGCCGTGCATGTGCTCGCCGTGCGCGACGACGGGGTTCCGCTCGGCACGGGGCGCCTGCTTTACGGCGAGGCGGCGGCCGCCAAGACCGGTGGTGATCCGGCGGTGGGCTCCCTCGGGCGGCTCGCGGTGTCCAAGGCCGCGCGTGGTCTCGGTGTCGGGGTGGCCCTGGTGCGCGCCATCGAGGACGCGGCGCGGGAGCGCGGGCTGACGGCCGTGGACCTGCATGCGCAGACGCATGCGCTGGGCTTCTACGAGCGGTTGGGGTACGCGGCGTACGGGGCCGAGTTTCCCGATGCGGGGATTCCGCATCGGGCGATGCGGAGGGTTCTCTAGGCGTCGGTGGGGGTCCGCCTCCGGCGGGGGTTCTTGCCCACCCACCCGCCCTGTTTGTGGGGGCAAGCCCCCACGCCCCCCGGGGGCTCCGCCCCCTGGACCCCCGAGATCGCCCTTCGGGCTCGTCCTCAAACGCCGGACGGGCTGATACGGGCCGCCGGACGGGCTGATACGGATCGCCGGACTGACTGATACGGACCGCCGGACGGACGGATACAGATGGGCTGAAATACCCCCGGTGGCGCAGCCCGGTTCCGGCGATGATCGCATGGCACGCTTGATCCCTCGTCGTCGAGAGCGGTCGGAGCGGTTCCGTGGATCAGTTGGTCCTGCTGTTCGTGCTGTTGCTCGGGGCCGTGGTGAGCGTGCCGTTGGCGGACCGGATCGGGCTTCCCGCGCCCGTACTGATGACACTCGGCGGAATCGTTTTGGCACTTCTGCCGCTGCCGAACGTCAACGTCCCACCGGAACTGATCCTCCCCGCCCTGCTGCCGCCGTTGCTCTACGCCTCGGCGCAGCGCACCTCCTGGCGGCAGTTCGCCGCCAACAAACGACCGATCTTCCTGCTGGCCGTGGCCCTCGTGTTCGTGACCACGGCGGCGGTCGCCGCCGTCGCCCACACCATCGTGCCGGGGCTGCCCATCGCGGCCGCCGTCGCCCTCGGCGCGCTCGTCGCCCCGCCCGACCCGGTCGCGGCGACCGCCGTCGCAGGCCAGCTCGGCCTGCCGCGCCGCATGGTGTCGATCCTGGAGGGCGAGGGCCTGTTCAACGACGTGACGGCCATCGTGCTCTACCACGTCGCCATCAGCGCCGCCGTCAGCGGCTCGTTCTCGCTGCCGCACGCCGCCTTCGAGCTGGTGCGGTCCGCCGTCGTCGCCGTCGCGGTCGGCCTTGCGCTCGGCTGGGCGGCCAACAAGCTCCTGGGCTTCCTCGGCGACGCCACGCTCCAGGTCGGCCTGACCCTGATGGTGCCCTACGTCTCCTACGTCCTGGCCGAGGAGTGGCATGGCTCCGGCGTCCTCGCCGTCCTCACCACGGCCCTGTTCCTCGCCGAGTACGCACTGGACGCCGACGACGTGCTGACCCGCCTCAGCGGGCGCACCTTCTGGAACGTCGTCGACACCCTGGTCACCGGGCTGGCGTTCGGCCTGGTCGGGCTGGAGCTGCACATCGCCATCGGCACCGCGTCCGGCCGCTGGGGCGAGATGCTCGGCTGGGCCGCGGCGATCGTCGGCGTCGTGATCCTCGTACGACTGCTGTGGCTGCTGCCGGCGACCTGGCTCACCTCGCAGCTGCACGCGCGCCGCCGCGACGACGAGGACATCCCCCTCAGCCTGCGGGAGACGGTCGTCATGTGGTGGGCCGGAATGCGGGGCGTGGCCTCCGTCGCGCTGGCCCTCGCCATTCCGGAGAAGACGAACGCCGGTTCGCCCTTCCCGGACCGCGGCGAGATCGTCTTCATCGCGTTCGGCGTCATCATGGCGACCCTCGTCCTGCAGGGGCTCAGCCTGCCCTGGCTGGTCAGGAAGCTCGGCGTGCAGGCGGACACCGAATCCGAGAAGGCTCTTGAGAAGGAGCTCGCGGTGCGCGCCTCCCAGGCGGCCCGGCAGCGGCTGAAGGAGATCCAGGACGTCGAGGAGCTGCCGGAGGACGTGACCGAGCAGCTCCTGCGCCGCGCGCTCGACATCGGACTGAGGGTCAGCCCCGACATCGGGGACGAGGAACGGCGGGAGGCACTGGCCCACCGCGTGGAGCGGATCAAGAAGATCCGGCGCATCCAGGGCGAGATGCTCTCCGCCGCACGCCACGAGGTGCTCTCCGCGCGCAGCGAACCGGGTTCCGACCCGGAGATCGTCGACCGTGTGCTGCGGCATCTGGACGTGCGCAGTCTGAGATGAGACGACGCCCGCGGGGACGGCAGCCGTGTGAACTCTCTGACAAGCGTGTCCACTTGGCCCGTCGGGGCGCGAGACGAGCAGGAACCGCGAGGTAACGTCGTCGCATGACTCGGAACGTGGTGATCAGCGGTGGCGGTACGGGCATCGGGCTCGCGGCGGCGCAGGCCTTCGCGTCGGACGGGGACCAGGTGCTGCTGCTCGGGCGCCGCGCCGAGGTGCTCGAGAAGGCCGGGGTGCCGGGCGCGCTGACGTATGCCGCGGACCTCGCCGAGGTCGAAGACGTGCGTGGGGTCGCGGCGTTCGTGGCGGCAGAGCTCGGCACCGTCGACGTGCTGATCCACAGCGCGGGCGGCAGCGGCCTGCTCGAACCGGGGCCCGAGGCCGAGACCGAGGCCGACGATCCGCTGACCGCCGTCGCGCACGCCTGGACCGTGGCCTTCCGGCTGAACACGCTCACCGCCGCGCTGCTCACCGAGGCGCTGAGCGACCGGCTCGCATCGCCCGGCGGGCGGGTGCTGTTCCTCAGCTCCATCGCGGCGTACCGGGGCTCGGGCTCCGGCGCCTACGCGGCGTCCAAGGCCGCCCTCCATCCGTACGCCTTCGATCTGGCCCGCAGGCTCGGGCCACGGGGGATCACGGTCAACGTCGTGGCTCCCGGATACATCGAGGACACCGAGTTCTTCGGAGACCGCATGACCGAGGAGCGCCGGCAGCAGTTGATCGCCGAGACGTCCACGGGGCGGGCCGGTACGCCGGGGGACGTCGCCGCGACGCTTCACTGGCTCGCGTCGGTTTCCGCCGGGCATGTCACTGCGCAGGTGGTTCAGGTCAACGGGGGTGCGGAGCACGGGCACTGAACCAGGGCGCTCACCCCCGCCCCGTTCGCGGTGTCACCCCGTCCGTGGGCGCGGTCTCCGGCATGCGTACCTGGCGTGGGACCGCCGGTGGAGTTGAGGCCTGGGCGGTGATGATGCGTGGCAGTGCGTACGGGTGTTCCTCCGCAAGCCAGCGGATGAGCTGTTCGCGCACCGTCACCCGCACCGTCCAGACGTCGTCCGCGTCCTTCGCCGTGACCAGCGCCCGTACCACCATCGTGCTGGGCGTGGTCTCCGTCACCGCCAGGCCCCAGTCGCGGCCGTCCCACGCGGGGCATTCGCGCACGATGTCCCCGAGCTTCTCGCGCATCGTGTGCACCGGAGCACGGTGGTCCAGATGGAAGAAGACGGTGCCCGTCATCTGGACGCCGCCGCGCGACCAGTTCTCGAACGGCTTGCTCGTGAAGTACGACACCGGCATCGTGATCCGCCGCTCGTCCCAGGTCCGTACGGTCAGGAACGTCAGCGTGATCTCGTCGACCGTGCCCCACTCGCCGTCCACGACGACCGTGTCCCCGAGCCGCACCATGTCGCCGAACGCGATCTGCAGCCCCGCGAAGAGGTTGCCCAGCGTGGACTGTGCGGCGATACCGGCGACGATGCCGAGGATGCCCGCCGAGGCGAGCAGCGAGGCACCCGCCGTCCGCATCGCCGGGAACGTCAGCAGCATCGCGGCGGCCGCCACCACGCCGACCACGGCGGAGACGACTCTCTGGATGAGCGTCACCTGCGTACGCACCCTGCGGACCCGCGCGGGGTCGCGGCGCGCCGCGGCGTACCGGGCGTACGAGGACTCGACCACCGCCGCCGCGATACGGATCACCAGCCAGGCGGTGGAGCCGATGAGCACCAGGGACAGGACACGGCCGATCGCCGCCGCGTGGTCCTCGGCGATGCCCGCCTGCTCGTACGACCCCCGCAACAGCCCCGTGCAGAGCACGACCTGGAGCGGAAGGCGGCAGCGGCGCAGCAGCCCCCACAGGGGGGTCTCGTTGTGCCGGTCGTCGGCACGGCGCAGCAGCCGGTCCACCGCCCATCCGACGAGCAGTGTGAGCACGACCGAGCCACCGACGACGATCAGGGGACGCAGTACGTTCTCCATGCCTTCGAACGTAACCAGTTCCGGCGCTCCCTGAACATGCCGCGGGGGCTGGCACCATGGGCCCCATGAACATCATGCTGTTTCACTCGACGTACGGGCTCCGGCCCGCGGTGCGCGCGGCGGCGGACCGGCTGCGCGAGGCCGGGCACGAGGTGTGGACGCCCGATCTGTTCGAGGGCCGCACCTTCGACGACGTCGAGGAGGCCAGGGACTTCAAGGACGAGATCGGCAAGGACGAGCTGTTGAAGCGCGCCGTGCTGGCCGCCGCGCCCTACTCGGAGCGGGGCCTGGTGTACGCGGGGTTCTCGCTCGGCGCCGCGCTCGCCCAGACGCTGGCCCTCGGTGACGAGAAGGCGCGCGGCCTGCTGCTTCTGCACGGCACGTCCGACATCGCCGAGAACGCGCACGTGGACGAGCTGCCCGTCCAGCTGCACGTCGCCGAGCCCGACCCGTTCGAGCCGGACGACTGGCTGAGCGCCTGGTACCTGCAGATGCGCAGGACCGGCGCCGATGTCGAGGTCTACCGATACGCCGGGGCCGGCCACCTCTACACCGACCCCGGCCTGCCGGACTACGACGCGGAGGCCGCGGAGGCCACGTGGCGGACGGCGCTGGGGTTCCTGGAGACCCTGTAGCCGTTCCCCGGGTCACCGGGTTCCGGCGCCGCCCGCCCGCGCGTCAGCCCTCGTCAGCCCGCCGCGCGGTACGCCGCCCAGCTGTCCTGCATCCGCTGCACCTGGCCCGCGGTGAACTGGTACATGCAGGAGTCGTAGGTGTAGTCCATGAAGTTGTGGATCGGGTCGACGCCCGTCGCCTTGGCGCAGGTGTCGCGCCCGGTCGGGCACTGGAAGGCCGCGCTCGCCTCGGCAGGGGTGTCCGACACGTAGTCGCCCTTGCCGTTACAGCCGCCCTGGAACGTGTGGTAGAGCCCCAGCCAGTGGCCGATCTCGTGGGTTGCGGTGTCGCCCTCGTTGTAGTTGGTGGCCGAGCCGCCGGGCAGTGAGGTGTCGAGCACGACCACACCGTCGTCGGACGGCTGCGACTTGTACGAGGACGGGAAGGTGGCCCAGCCCAGCAGGTCGTCGCCCAGGTTGGCCGTGTAGAAGTTGAGCGCGTTCGCGCCGCCCTCGCGGAGCGCGGACTTCATGGCCGACTCGGCGGTGGAGCCGGGTGTGATGCCGTTGTACCAGGCGGCGTTGTCGGTGTAGTCGGTGCCGGCCAGCGTGAACTGGAAGCTCGAGTCGGTGTTTCCGGTGCCCTGTCCGCCGTACGCCGCGTTCAGCACGTCGATCTGACTGCTGATGTCGGTCGCGGTGAGCTTGCCGGTGGTGCCGTCGTGGATGACGTGGAAGTACACCGGGATCGTGGTGACCGCTGCGGCGGAGAAACTGCCCTCCGCGCGCAGTTTCTCGAGTCTCTGCTGCAGATCCGCGTCCATGGCCTTGGCCTTGGCTGCGGTGATCTCGTTGGGCTCGTCGGCCTGCTTGCCTTCCGGCGTATTGGCTTTGCGGGCGGTGGCCTGGGTGTCGGCGGCGCACTTCTCGGCGGCGGAGGGCGCCTTGGCGGCGGCAGCCGTCCCCGTGGCGGTGGAGAGCGGGGCCAGGGCCAGGGTTCCGGCCATGACTGCCGTACCGATGAAGCGCCTGCGCAGACGCGGCGATATATGGGCAAGAGCACGCATGGTGACTGACTCCTCGCGGACGCGGGCGAGGAGGTCTTCCTCGCCGTCCGGGGGAGATTACGTGCTCATGCCAGGAGCGCAGAGGATCGATCTGGCCCAATCGCTCGGCGGGCGAATCGGATCTACGGGGAGAAAACTCCGACCTCGTCCCGTAGTTTGAGATGTGCGCGTAACGATCGGCGTAACCGGGGCGGGTGGTGTGTCCGCATTCGGAACACGGAGCGCACCACCCGCCGTAGCGGTGTGACCTGTCCTTAACAGACGTGGTCTTGGCCGGATCTGATCGGTCGGCAGGTCGACAGAAGCGGCCCCGGCGATCAGAACACCGGCGCGTAGACCCGCTCCACCTTCTGCGTACCGCTGAGCGTGCGGTACGAACGCTCCCAGGACGCGGTCGCCTTGGGATCGGTGCGGTCGGAGATCACGTAGTAGTCCATCTGGGAGCGGTCGGAGGTGACGTCGAGGACTCCGTAGCCATGGGCGTCCATGTCCAGCCACTTCACATGGCGGTTGGCCGCCTTGATCGCGGCCTCCGCTACCAGCGACACCGTGTTCGGGGCGACATGCAGGATGTCGTCGAGGTTGTCGGAGGTCACGGAGGTCACCACGAACTCCGTGGCCGCGGACGCGGACAGGGGGTACGTCGACGCCTTCACCGGCAGGTCGTTCGCCCATGCCATGTGGATGTCGCCGGTCAGGAAGACGGTGTTGGTGATGCCGTTGTCCCGCAGATGCGCGATGAGCTCCCTGCGGTCGTCCGTGTAGCCGTCCCACTGGTCGACGTTGATCGCGAGGCCCTCCTTGGGCAGGCCGAGCAGCTCCGCCAGCGGGCCGAGCAGATCGGCCGGCAGCGCGCCGAAGGCGACGGGCGAGATCATCACCGATGTGCCGACCAGCCTCCAGGAGGCGTCCGACGCCGCCAGGCCCGACTTCAGCCAGTCGAGCTGGGCGCGGCCGGTGATCGTACGGTCCGGGTCGTCCACGTCGCCGTTGCCGATCGTCGACTGCTCGGAGCGGAACGAGCGCAGGTCGAGCAGATGGAGATCGGCCAGCTTGCCGTAGCGGAGCCTGCGGTAGACGGTGCCCGCCGTGGAGGGGCGCACCGGCATCCACTCGAAGTACGCCTGCTTGGCGGCGGCCTGCCGTACGGCCCAGTCGCCCTCGGTGTCCGGCGTGTGGTTCTCGGCGCCGCCCGACCAGGCGTCGTTGGCGAACTCGTGGTCGTCCCAGATCGCGATGACGGTGTGCGCGGCGTGCAGGGACTGCAGATCGGGGTCGGTCTTGTACTTCCCGTGCCGGGTGCGGTAGTCGGCGAGCGTGATGATCTCGTGCTGCGGCTCGTGCGTGCGGACGGTGTACTCGGCCGCCGGGTACTCGCCCGTCTTGTACTCGTAGATGTAGTCGCCGAGATGCAGCACCGCGTCCAGGTCGGCGCGGCCCGCGAGATGGCGGTACGCGGAGAACCAGCCCGCCTCCCAGTTGGCGCAGGACACCACCCCGAACCGGACGCCGGACGCGTCGGCGTCGTACGCGGGTGCGGTGCGCGTACGGCCCACGGGGGAGACGGCGTCGCCCGCGCTGAAGCGGAAGTAATAGACGCTTGCAGGGTGCAAGCCCCTTACATCGGCCTTGACTGTGTGGTCGGAGCCGGCCTTCGCGATGGTCGCGCCCCGGCCTACCACCGTGGTGAACCCCTTGTCCTCGGCTATCTCCCAGCTCACCTCGGTGTCCGGGCCCTCGCCGGATCCGGGCACGGCCTCGGGAACGGGGGTCACCCGGGTCCACAGCAGGACGCCGTCGGGCAGCGGGTCGCCGGAGGCCACGCCGTGCAGAAACGCGGGACCGTCCGCGGCCTGGGCCTGAGGGGCCGCGACGAACGGGGCGAGCGCGGCCGTGGCGGCCGCAGCCTTGACGACCGTACGGCGGCGCGGGGCGCGGGAGTTGGGGGAATCCGGAGAGCTGAGTCGTCTGGTCACGGCCGATCAGATTACTGACCGGTACGAACGCAGAGCGGGCGAACTCGAAAAGTTCGCCCGCTCTTCCGCCGTGCTTACGGCGTATTTCGCTCACCAACCGGGCCGGCAACCGGATTTCCGCCCGAGTGCGGCCGCAGAGGTCCGGCCGCAGAGGGCCGGCCGATCAGGCCTTGAGCGCGTTGTCGATCGCCGTGTTGAAGTCGGCGACGGTCATCGGCGCGTTCTGGCCGTCGGAGCCCGTGAGCTTCTTGCCGTCCATCACCAGGCCCGGCGTTCCCGTGACCCCGTCCTTGTTCTTGTCGAACAGCTCCGACTCGTCCAGCGCCCACTTGTCGAAGGTGCCGTCCTTCACGTCCTTCTGGAACGCCGTGTTGTTCTTGAGGGCGGGCACGGTGTTCGCGACCTTGATCAGGTAGGAGTCGTCCTTGAACTTGTCCTCGGTCTCCTCGGGGTGGTACTTCGCCGAGTAGAGCGCGCTCTTGTAGTCCAGGAAGGCTTCCGGGCTCACGTTGAGGGCGGCGCCGAGCGCGCTGAGCGCGTTCTTCGAGCCCTCGCCCTGGAGGTTGCGGTCGAGGAACGTGGCGCCTATGTACTGGATCTTGTACTTGCCGTCCTCGACGTCCTTGCGCACCGTCGAGCCGACGGTCTGCTCGAAGCTGGCGCATACGGGGCAGCGCGGGTCCTCGTACAGCTTGAGGGTCTTCGTCGCCGTGTCCTTGCCGATGATCACGGTCGTGCCGTTCGTGCCGGACGTGTTCGCCGGCTTGACCAGCTTGTCGTCCTTTGCGGCCTCCCAGTAGGAGGGCTTGTTGGCCTGCACGATGAAGTAGCCGGCGCCGGCGGCTATCGCGAGGACGCCGACGGCCGAGCCGGCGACGATGAGCTGCCGCTTCACCTTGGCCTTCTTGGCCTGCCGCTCGCGCTCCTCGCGCAGCCGCTCGCGGGCCGCCGTCTTCGCCTGCTGGCTGTTCCTCTTGCTCATGGTGGGTGTTTCTCCGTGTTCATGACGTTCTGACGTGATGGCGTGACTGCGTACGTCGTGTCGTACGCGGGGACCGAGGGGACCTGCCGCTCTGCTCTTGACCGCTCTGGTCAGGCGAAGGCAGGCGAGCGCGGCGGTCCGCGTCGTCCCACGGAGTGCACCAGCAGGCGCGTGCGTGCGCTACGCACCCGGCGCGCGGGCCGAGCCCGGTGGCGCGCCGGTGCCGGACGCGCCGTCACGGCGGCGACCGCGATCAGCAGTGGCCGGAACGTCGACGCCGCCACCGCCCGCAGCAGCTGCGCGAGCGCCCGCTCGCCGCGCCGCAGCCACGCGGCAGCGAGCAGACCGACGCCGACGTGGGCGCCGAGCAGCAGCCACGCGGTGGCCGGGTCGGCGTGCGCCAGCAGCGCCGCGGCCCGGCCGGTGTCCCCGCCCGCCACCTGCGCCAGCGGGGTGCCCACAGCGCCGCCGCCGCACAGTACGTCGATGCCGACCGAGCGCAGCGGGCCCGCGACCGGGCCGCCTGCCATGCCGTAGCAGACATGCTGGCCCGCGGTGAACACCGTGTCGGCGGTCAGCTCCAGCGGGATCAGCAGCGCGGCGATCCGCCCGTACCCGCGCTCGCGGCCCGCGAGCGCATAGGCGACGGCGAAGACGGCGGCGGCGATGACGGCGATGGTGGCCAGCGGCAGAGGGGTCCGGGACAGCAGGACGTGCGACGCGACGGAGAGCATCACGACGAGTGTCGTGAAGACCGCCGCGCGCACGGCTCTGGGTGCTGTCTCGGATATGCCCACGAATTCTCTTTCGGGCTGGGTGCCAGGGTCGCCCCCATGGAATGCAGTATCGCCGAGGAGTGTGCCATGGGAACTGATAAGCGACCCCTAAAGAGTCCCTGTGAGAATCCCGACGGCTGCAGAGGCGACTGCGGAGACGACTGCAGGGACGGCTACAGCCCCGGAATCCGCCCGTTGCGGAACAGGTCCACGAAGATCTGGTGGTCCGCACGCGCGCGTGCCCCGTAGCTGTGCGCGAACTCCACGAGCAGCTCGCCGAAGCCGTCCTCGTCGGCCGCGATCGCGGCGTCGATGGCGCGCTCCGTGGAGAAGGGGACCAGTGACTCGCCGGACTGGTCGTCGGCGGCCGAGTGCATGGTGGCGGTGGCCCGGCCCAGGTCGGCGACCACGGCGGCGATCTCCTCCGGGTCGTCGATGTCACCCCAGTCCAGGTCGACCGCGTACGGCGAGACCTCGGCGACCAGTTGCCCCGAGCCGTCCAGCTCGGTCCAGCCGAGCCACGGGTCGGCGTGCGCCTGCAGGGCGCGCTGCGAGATCACCGTGCGGTGGCCCTCGTGCTGGAAGTAGTCCCGGATCGCCGCGTCGGTGATGTGCCGGGACACGGCCGGGGTCTGGGCCTGCTTGATGTAGATCACCACGTCGTTCTCGAGGGCGTCGCTGTGGCCCTCGAGCAGGATGTTGTACGACGGCAGGCCCGCGGAGCCGATGCCGATGCCGCGGCGGCCGACGACGTCCTTCACGCGGTACGAGTCGGGGCGGGCCAGCGAGGTTTCCGGCAGCGTCTCCAGGTAGCCGTCGAAGGCCGCGAGGACCTTGTAGCGGGTGGCCGCGTCCAGCTCGATGGAGCCGCCGCCCGGCGCGAAGCGGCGCTCGAAGTCACGGATCTCGGTCATCGAGTCGAGCAGCCCGAACCGCGTCAGAGAGCGGGCGTCGCGCAGCGCGTCGAGGAGCGGGCCCTCGGCGGTGTCCAGCGTGAACGGCGGCACCTCGTCGCTCTTGGCGCCGGTCGCCAGAGCGCGGATGCGCTCGCGGTACGCCGCCGCGAAGACCCGCACCAGCTCGGTGATCTGCTCGTCGCTCAGCGCCTTCGCGTACCCGATCAGCGCCAGCGATGCGGCCAGGCGCTTGAGGTCCCAGGTGAACGGGCCCACATAGGCCTCGTCGAAGTCGTTGACGTTGAAGATCAGGCGGCCCGTGGAGTCCATGTAGGTGCCGAAGTTCTCCGCGTGCAGATCGCCGTGGATCCACACGCGCGCGGTGCGGTCGTCCAGGTACGGTCCGCCGTGCCGCTCGGCCTCCAGGTCGTGGTAGAAGAGGCCGGCCGTGCCCCGGTAGAAGGCGAAGGCGGACGCCGCCATCTTCCGGAACTTCACGCGGAACGCCGCGGGATCGGCGGCCAGCAGCTCGCCGAAGGCGGTCTCGAAGACGGCAAGGATCTCGTCGCCGCGCTGCTCGGCGCTGGGCTGCGGGACCGACATCGCTGGGTGCCTCCTGGTACGGCTGGTGTGCGTGGTGTCTGGGACGGCGTTCCGTCCCCTTCCAACGGACGACAGTACGCGTCAGTGCCCGGCCTTTGGTCACTGCGGCGGTACGCGGGCGTGGCCGGTGTGTGTCCGGAGGTGGTACGCGCGCGTGCCACGCCGGGAGCGCTCGGTACTCCGCCCGCGCCGCGCGAGCGCGCCGCCGGGGTCCGTGGAGTGCCCTCGCCTGTCGGTGCCCGGGCATAGACTTCGAGGCTGTCCCCGACTGTCGTCGATCCTTGCCCCTGGAGGCCAGACCGTGTCGAAGCCGCCGTTCACGCACCTGCACGTGCACACCCAGTACTCGCTGCTGGACGGTGCGGCGCGGCTCAAGGACATGTTCAACGCGTGCAACGAGATGGGCATGACGCACATCGCCATGTCCGACCACGGCAACCTCCACGGAGCGTACGACTTCTTCCACTCCGCGAAGAAGGCCGGAGTCACCCCGATCATCGGGATCGAGGCATATGTCGCCCCCGAGTCGCGGCGCAACAAGCGCAAGATCCAGTGGGGCCAGCCGCACCAGAAGCGGGACGACGTCTCCGGTTCCGGCGGCTACACGCACAAGACGATCTGGGCGGCCGACGCGACGGGCCTGCACAACCTCTTCCGCCTCTCCTCCGACGCGTACGCCGAGGGCTGGCTGCAGAAGTGGCCCCGGATGGACAAGGAGACCATCGCCCAGTGGTCCCAGGGCCTGATCGCCTCCACCGGCTGCCCCTCCGGTGAGCTGCAGACCCGGCTGCGCCTCGGCCAGTACGACGAGGCACTGAAGGCGGCCGCCGACTACCAGGACATCTTCGGCAAGGACCGCTACTTCCTGGAGCTGATGGACCACGGCATCGACATCGAGCACCGGGTCCGCGACGGCCTCCTGGACATCGGCAAGAAGCTCGGCATCCCGCCGCTGGTCACCAACGACTCGCACTACACGTACGCGCACGAGGCGGGCGCCCACGACGCCCTGCTGTGCATCCAGACCGGCAAGAACCTCTCGGACCCGGACCGCTTCAAGTTCGACGGCACCGGCTACTACCTGAAGTCCACGGACGAGATGTACGCCATCGACTCCTCGGACGCCTGGCAGGAGGGCTGCCGCAACACGCTCCTGGTGGCCGAACAGATCGACACCACCGGCATGTTCGAGGCCAAGAACCTCATGCCGAAGTTCGACATCCCCGAGGGCTACACCGAGGTCACCTGGTTCAAGGAGGAGGTCCGCCGCGGCATGGAGCGCCGCTTCCCCGGCGGCATCCCCGAGGACCGCCAGAAGCAGGTCGAGTACGAGATGGACGTCATCATCCAGATGGGGTTCCCGGGCTACTTCCTCGTGGTTGCCGACTTCATCATGTGGGCGAAGAACCAGGGCATCGCCGTCGGCCCCGGGCGAGGTTCCGCGGCCGGTTCGATCGTCGCCTACGCCATGGGCATCACCGACCTCGACCCGATCCCGCACGGCCTGATCTTCGAGCGGTTCCTGAACCCCGAGCGCGTCTCCATGCCCGACGTCGACATCGACTTCGACGAGCGTCGGCGCGTCGAAGTCATCAGGTATGTGACCGAGAAGTACGGCGCCGACAAGGTCGCCATGATCGGCACCTACGGCAAGATCAAGGCCAAGAACGCGATCAAGGACTCCGCACGCGTGCTGGGCTACCCGTACGCCATGGGCGACCGTCTCACCAAGGCGATGCCCGCCGACGTCCTCGGCAAGGGCATCGACCTCAACGGCATCACCGACCCCTCGCACCCGCGCTACAGCGAGGCGGGCGAGATCCGCGGGATGTACGAGAACGAGCCGGATGTGAAGAAGGTCATCGACACCGCCAAGGGCGTCGAGGGCCTGGTCCGGCAGATGGGTGTGCACGCGGCCGGCGTGATCATGTCCAGCGAGACCATTACCGACCATGTCCCCGTGTGGGTGCGGCACACGGACGGCGTGACGATCACACAGTGGGACTACCCGAGCTGTGAGTCGCTGGGCCTGCTGAAGATGGACTTCCTGGGCCTGCGGAACCTCACGATCATGGACGACGCCGTCAAGATGGTGAAGTCCAACAAGGACATCGACATCGATCTGCTGAGCCTTCCGCTCGACGATCCGACGACGTTCGAGCTGCTCCAGCGCGGCGACACCCTCGGCGTCTTCCAGTTCGACGGCGGCCCCATGCGCTCGCTGCTGCGCCTGATGAAGCCCGACAACTTCGAGGACATCTCCGCCGTCTCCGCGCTCTACCGTCCGGGCCCGATGGGCATGGACTCGCACACCAACTATGCCCTGCGCAAGAACAAGCTCCAGGAGATCACCCCGATCCACAAGGAGCTGGAGGAGCCCCTCGAGGAGGTCCTGGCCGTCACCTACGGCCTGATCGTCTACCAGGAGCAGGTGCAGAAGGCCGCCCAGATCATCGCCGGCTACTCGCTCGGCGAGGCCGACATCCTGCGCCGCGTGATGGGCAAGAAGAAGCCCGACGAACTGGCCAAGAACTTCACCATCTTCCAGGCCGGCGCCCAGAAGAACGGCTACAGCGACGAGGCCATCCAGGCCCTGTGGGACGTGCTGGTCCCCTTCGCCGGCTACGCCTTCAACAAGGCGCACTCCGCGGCGTACGGACTGGTCTCGTACTGGACCGCGTACCTGAAGGCGAACTACCCGGCCGAGTACATGGCCGCGCTGCTGACCTCCGTCAAGGACGACAAGGACAAGTCGGCCGTCTATCTCAACGAGTGCCGCCGCATGGGCATCAAGGTGCTGCCGCCCGATGTGAACGAGTCCGAGCACAACTTCGCCGCGCAGGGCGACGACGTGATCCTCTTCGGCCTCTCCGCGGTGCGCAACGTCGGCACCAACGTGGTCGAGTCGATCATCCGCTGCCGCAAGGCCAAGGGGAAGTACGCCTCGTTCCCCGACTACCTCGACAAGGTCGAGGCGGTCGTCTGCAACAAGCGCACCACCGAATCGCTCATCAAGGCGGGCGCGTTCGACACGATGGGGCACACCCGCAAGGGCCTCACCGCGCAGTACGAGCCGATGATCGACAACGTGGTGGCGGTCAAACGCAAGGAGGCCGAGGGGCAGTTCGACCTCTTCGGCGGCATGGACGAGGGCGGCGACGAGCCGGGGTTCGGCCTCGACGTCACCTTCTCCGAGGACGAGTGGGACAAGGCGTACCTGCTCGCCCAGGAGCGCGAGATGCTCGGCCTCTATGTCTCCGACCACCCGCTCTTCGGCATCGAGCACGTCCTGTCCGACAAGACCGACGCGGCCATCGCCCAGCTCACCGGCGGCGAGCACGCGGACGGTGCCGTGGTCACCATCGGCGGCATCATCTCCGGCCTGCAGCGCAAGATGACCAAGCAGGGCAACGCGTGGGCGATCGCGACCGTGGAGGACCTGGCGGGCTCCATCGAGTGCATGTTCTTCCCGGCCACGTACCAGCTGGTGTCGACCCAACTCGTCGAGGACGCGGTGGTGTTCGTCAAGGGCCGGCTCGACAAGCGAGAGGACGTGCCGCGGCTGGTCGCGATGGAGCTGATGGTCCCCGACCTGTCCAACGCGGGCGCCAACGCCCCGGTGGTCATCACCATTCCGACCACGCGCGTGACCCCGCCGATGGTCAGCCGCCTCGGCGAGATCCTCAGCCACCACAAGGGCAACAGCGAGGTGCGGATCAAGCTCCAGGGTGCCCGTAAGACGACCGTGCTGCGCCTCGACCGGCACCGGGTCCAGCCGGACCCCGCGCTCTTCGGCGACTTGAAGGTGCTGCTCGGCCCGTCCTGCCTGGCCGGCTGAGCCGAGGCGCGTCGGCGCCGGAGCGATGAGACAGCAGGAGCAATGAGACAAGCAAGAGGGGCGCACCCGCCTTTGGGTGCGCCCCTCGTGGCGTACCTGCGGCCGCTCGAGCCTTACGGAAAGGCGTCAGTTGTGGCCGAAGCGACGCTGCTGCTTACGGGCAACATCAGCAGGGTTGCCCTGGGGTATCTCCGAGTGCGCTTCGGTCGCGACCGATTTCGCCTCCTGCGCCGCGTGCTCGGTCTGCGAAGCGCGACCCTGCTGGGCACCCTGCTTGCGGTTCTTGTTCTTGGCCATGGTGATGCCTCCTGTGGGGATTAGGGGCCAGGGCCGGGACCAGATTCACATACGATGACAAGCAGCGCATTTCAGAGAATTACCGTGCGTGATAAGGGATGCGGCGAACCAATCCGTCGATACGCCACGCCGAAGATCGAGTTCGGGCCGTTAACACCCGTATGGTCGGGCAGACTCGAAGGAAACCCGAAGCACACCCGCACTCGTCGGTACGTCGGTAATTGCGGGCCTCCGAAGACCCTTGAGGGAAACCTCGAGGAAATGCCCAGGGAAAGAGGGTGGATCGCGTGGACCGCTGCGTCGTCCTGGTGGACGCCGGATATCTGCTGGGGGCCGCTGCGAGTCTCCTCGCCGGGGAACCGTCCCGGTCCCGGATCACCGTCGATCACGCCGCACTCATCCAGGGGCTGCGCGAACGCGCCGAGTCGGACACGGAGCGGCCGCTGCTGCGCATCTACTGGTTCGACGGAGCCCCCGACCGCGTACCGCAACCCGAGCACCGCAGGCTGCGCGTGATGTCGCGGGTGACCGTCCGGCTCGGCGCCCTGACCCGCAGCGACGGCCGCTGGGCGCAGAAGGGCGTCGACGCCGCGATGCACGCCGAGCTCACCGAACTGGCGCGCAACCGGGCCTGCTCCGATGTGGTGCTCGTGACCGGCGACGGCGATCTGCTGCCCGGCATGATGGCGGCCAAGGAGCACGGGGTCGCCGTGCACCTGTGGGCCGTGCAGGCCGCGGGCAGCGACTACAACCAGTCCGAGGACCTGGTCGCCGAGGCCGACGAGCGGCGCGTCCTCGACCGGGCCTGGATCACCAAGGCCGTACGGGCCAAGGAGCTCGGCGGGATCTGCGCGACGCCGCCCGCACCGCGCCCCGAGATCGCCGCGATCCTCTCCGCGCCGCTGCCCGAGTCCGCGCTCGCCGCGGCCGAGCGGCCTGACGGCGAGCCGTCCGGTGTGCAGCATCCGCCGGTTGCCCCTACGGGCAACGGGACGGGCGAACGCGGCCCCGCGACCGCCAAGGGGGTTCCCACGCCGAAGGACCTGGCCGCCCTGCGCGGCCCTGGCACGCAGGCGGCGCAGCATCCCGCGAGCGCGACGCTGCGGTGGTCGTCCGACAAGGGCTGGGTCGACCGCACCGGCATCGCCGAGCCCGCGGAGGCCGCCTCGCTGCCGACGCTGGCCCAGCTCACGACCGCCGAGCAGGGGTGGGCCGACCGCGAGGAGGACATCACGACGGTGGGCGGCGACCCGTACGAGGTGGGGGAGGTCTTCGCCCGCCGCTGGATGGAGCGGCTGCCGGACCAGGGGCATCTGCAGCGGCTGTCCACCATGTATCCGCGGATTCCGCACCGCATCGACGGGGAGCTGCTGCGGTACGCGGCGCGGTTCGGGCTGCTCGCGCATAAGGACGACCAGATCGATGAGCATGATCGGTATGCGATTCGGGCGGGGTTCTGGCGGGAGGTGGATGCGCGGACCGCGGCGGAGCATGCCCCTGCCGGGGACTGATCTCCGGGTGCCCCGGTACGGGGTTGCCCGGGGGTGGGCACAGGCGGCGGCGGGACGGGCCCCGGCGCAACCGCTGGGCCTTCGACCACGTAGGCTCGTCCTTCGTGAATACGCGCACCGCACCGTCAGGACACGGCATCGATGTCGTGTGCGCCGTGCGCGGCCTGGTGAAGACGTATCGCGCGACGCGCGGGCGGCGAGGGGCGCCCGGTACGCCCGAGGTGCGGGCCACCGACGGCGTCGACCTCGAGATCAGGCGCGGTGAGATCTTCGGGCTGCTCGGGCCGAACGGCGCCGGCAAGTCCACCCTCGTACGCCAGCTGACCGGACTGATGCGGCCCGACGCCGGAAGCATCGGCATCCTCGGGCACGACATCGTGCGGCATCCCGAGCGCGCGGCGCGGATCCTCGCCTACCTCGGGCAGGAGTCCACCGCCCTGGACGAGCTGACCGTGGCGCTCGCCGCCGAGACCACCGGGCGCCTGCGCGGACTCGATGCCCGGCGTGCGCGCGCGGAGCGGGACGCCGTACTGGACGAGCTCGGCCTCGGCCCGATCGCCGGCCGGCCGCTGAAGAAACTCTCCGGAGGACAGCGCCGCCTCGCCTGCTTCGCCGCCGCGCTCGTCGGCGAGCGCCCCCTCCTCGTTCTCGACGAGCCGACGACCGGCATGGACCCCGTGGCACGCCGCGCCGTGTGGACCGCCGTCGACCGGCGCCGTGCCGAGCATGGCGCGACCGTAGTGCTCGTCACCCACAACGTCATCGAGGCCGAAACGGTCCTCGACCGGGTCGCGGTCCTCGACCGCGGCCGCGTCATCGCCTGCGACACCCCTGTCGGGCTGAAGGAGAAGGTCGCCGGGGAGGTACGGGTGGAGCTCGTGTGGCGCGAGCAGGCGCCGCTCGACGTGCCGGAGGTCGCCGCGCTGCGAGGCTCCGCCGTCGAGTCCGGCCGCCGCTGGGCGCTGCGCCTGGCCCCGGACGAGGCCCGTGCCGCGGTCGCCGCGGTCACCGGCGGCGCCGCCTTCGCGGCCCTCGACGACTTCACGCTCGCCACACCGAGCCTGGAGGACGTCTACCTCGCCCTCGGAGGCAGCGAGAACAGCGCGCAGGGCCTGGTGAAGTCGTGAGGAGTGGTGTGCGATGAGTGCCGTGCCCATGGAGGCCCCCGTCCACGCGGGCGGTGGTGGCACAGGCGGCGGCGAGGCCGTCCACGGTGCCGCCGTGCTCGCCCCCCGCGCCCGCCTGCTCCCCTCGCTCTCGGCCGTATACAAGGCGCAGCTCTCCCGGGCGCGGGTGGCCCGGATCCCGCTGCTGTTCGTCGCCACGTTCCAGTCCATCGGGATCATGATCCTGATGCGGGGTGTCGTCGACGGCGGGGGAGAGGCGCGGGCCGTCGTGGCCGGGTCGTCCGTCCTGGTCGTCGCCTTCGTCGCGCTGAACCTGCTCGCCCAGTACTTCGGGCAGCTCAGGGCGGACGGCGGGCTCGACCACTACGCCACGCTGCCGGTGCCGCCCGCCGCCGTCGTGCTCGGCGCCGCGGCCGCGTACGCCTCCTTCACCGTGCCCGGCACGATCGTCACGGCCGTCGTGGGCTGCACGCTCTTCCAGCTGCCGCTCGCGCACCTGTGGGTGCTGGTCGCGGTGATCCCGCTCGCGGGCGCCGCCCTCGCCGGGCTCGGCGCCGCCCTGGGCCTGCTCGCCCCGCGGCCCGAGCTCGCCACTCTGCTCGGCCAGCTGGGCATGTCCGCGGCGCTGCTGCTCGGCGTGCTGCCGCCGGACCGGCTGCCGTCCGTCGTGCAGTACGCGCGTGACCTGCTGCCCTCCACCTACGGCGTGGAGGCCTTCGCACGTACCTTCGGCACCCACCCGGACTGGGCGGCCGTGCTCCTCGACCTCGCCGTGTGCGCCGCCGTCGGCGTCGTGTCACTGACCGTGGCCACCATGGCCTACCGCCGGGCAGCCGTCCGGTGACGCGTCCCGCGCCGCGGACTGGCACGATGTCAGGGTGACCGCACCGCTGACACCACCGCCGCATCAACCGCCCGCGCACAACGCCTGGCAGTCCCCGCCTGCCGGAGGCGGTGCGGTGCCTCCTGTCTCGTACGCATACGACGAGGACGGCCCCGGCATGAAGACCGAAGTGCGGCAGGCCGCCGTGATCACGGTCGCGGTGGCGGTCTGCGGTGTCCTGCTGGGACTGCTGTGGCTCTGGCTGGCACCGCGCGTCCCGCTGGTCGCGGACGCCAGCGCCGTGTATCTGAAGGACACCGAGGGCGAACAGGCCATCGGCGTCGACGGCACGTTCACCCTTCTGGCCCTCGCCTTCGGCGCGGTCAGCGGGCTCGTCGCCTTCCTGATACGCAGGCGTGGCGGCGTCCCGCTGGTCGTCGGCCTCGCTTTGGGTGGGCTGCTCGGGTCGGTGCTGGCCTGGCGGCTCGGTGTGTGGCTCGGGCCGACTCAGGACGTGGTGGCGCATGCCAAGGCGGTCGGGAAGGGCGTCACGTTCGACGCGCCGCTGAAGCTGAATGCCACGGGCGCCCTGCTCGCCTGGCCTGTTGCGGCCATGGCCGTGCATCTCGGGCTCACGGCCCTGTTCGGGCCGCGCGACCCCGAGCCGTATCCCGGGCCGTACGGGGGTCAGCCGCCGGCGTGAGGCGGCACTGCCTGCCCGGTTTACGTCCGGCCGATCGGAGCCACCACCGCGTCCGTCAACGTCGTCAGGTCGGCCGGGGCCAGTTCGATCTCCAGGCCTCGGCGGCCCGCCGAGACGCAGATCGTCTCGTGCTTCTCCGCGGACGCGTCGAGTACGGTACGCAGCTTCTTGCGCTGGCCGAGGGGTGAGATGCCGCCGAGCACATAGCCGGTGGTGCGCTCCGCGGCGGCGGGGTCGGCCATCGCCGCGCGCTTGCCGGACACCGCCGACGCCAGCGCCTTGAGGTCGAGCGATCCGGAGACCGGCACGACGGCGACCGTGAGTTCGCCGTCGACGTCGGCGACGAGCGTCTTGAACACCCGGTCCGGCGACACCCCCATGGCCTCGGCCGCCTCCTCGCCGTACGAGGGGTGCGCCGGGTCGTGCTCGTAGGCATGCACCGTGAACGACGTGCCCGCGGCGGTGAGGGCCACGGTCGCAGGAGTGCCCCCGGACTGGTTCTGCTTCTTCGACTTCTTCGCCATCCGGCTTCTCGCTTCTCCCCTGCGGCAGTCGGGATCTGTGTCGTCGGTCAGTTGAGGCTGGTCGGCGCCCGGGTCAGCTCGGTCGCGGGCAGCGACGGCAGATGACGGATGATCGCCGTCTCGGCGCGCAGCAGCTTCAACTCGTCACGCAGCCGCGACGACGTGTCCGGTGCCTGCAGCAGCCGCTGCTTCGTCGGGGTGTCCAGCATCGTGGCCGCGGCCACCAGGTAGGAGACGACCGACGGCTCGTCCGGCAGCTCCGCGCCCGTCGACAGCGTCCGCTCGCGCGCCCCGGCCAGCCGCTTCTGGTACGTGCGGAAGGCGCGCAGGACTCCGTCGGCCAGGGCGCCGGCCTCGTCGCCCGGCTCCTCCGGCAGCTCTTCGAGTTCCGCGGTCAGAAACGCCCCGGAGGCGTCGACGGAGCGCAGCCGGACCCGGGTGGTGCCGGTCGCCAGCACCTCGAAGGTGCCGTCCTCGCGCTCCCGTATGGTCGCCGCGTCCGCGATACAGCCCACGCCGTGGAACGCCTTCACCGGGTCGTCGCCGAAGCCCGCGGCCGGGCCGCGCTCCGGCAGGGCTGTCTGGTCGGGCAGGCCGGGCGCGCTGGGTGCCACCTCGTGGCCGTCGCGGATCGCGACGACGGCGAACCTGCGCGGTTCGCCTTCGGGTGTCTTGAGCAGCTCGCGCATCATGGCGCGATAGCGCTCCTCGAAGATGTTCAGGGGCAGGACGAGCCCCGGGAACAGCACCGAGTTCAATGGGAAGAGCGGGAGCCGGACGGTGGTCACGACGTTAAAGACTAATGGCCGCCGAAGGCTGATGGTCTCCGCAGGTCAGTGGCGGCCGGTCTCCTCGGGCGTCCGGCGGGCCCGCAGCGGCGTGGCCGAGGCGACCTCTATGCGGACGCCGTCGCGCAGCTCCAGGAACTGGCCCAGCGGATCGTCCGAGACCCGGTCCCAGGGGAACGAGGTCGCGTACGGCCCGGTCAGCCGCAGCTGCTCCAGGGCGTCGGCCCAGCGCTCGAGGCGGACGAGGACGTAGATGAGGAGGTTGCGGACCTCCGCCGGCCACGGGTCGGCGGCCGTGTACTCGTACGACAGGGCGATCGCGAGGTCGGCGGCCGCGTCGAGTCGCTCGCGCGGCACGAGCCCGGCGAAACCGGCCGGCCCGCCGGCCGGATCACTCGTCAGATACGCGAAGGCGGCGCGCACCGGAAGCGCCTGCACCAGAGAGCCGGGCAGCGCGTCCTGGGCGGCCCGCTCGGCGAAGTCGAAGCACTCGCGGTGCGAGCCGTACCAGGCGGCAGACAGGTACTTGAGGGCCGCCACATGGCAGCCGTAGTGGTGCGGCGAGCGGCGCACCGCCTCGGCCCACAGCTCCTCGAAGACGGTGTGCGGCGCGTTGGTGCCGCGGGCGTGGTCCAGGGCGATGCGCCAGGGCACCGGGTCGCGGGGGTCGCCGTCCGCGGCCGCCGCGATCAGCGGGCTCACCTCGCGCAGCAGCTCGGCGCGGGCCGGGGACTCCCAGCCGCGGACGACGGCCAGCTGCGCCTTCACCAGCAGGGCGTCCGGGTCGTGCGGGGCGGCGAACTGCCAGTACGCGAACCACTCCGGGCGGGACTGCGTGAAGCCCGCGAGACGCATCACGTACCGGTCGCGGTTCTCCCACTCGGCGGACTCGCGGGTGGCGGCGAGGACCTTGGCGGCCAGGTCGTACTCGCCCCGCCCCGCGGCGACGAGGGCGGGCGCGAGGCGGTCGTCGGGCGCGTCGAGGAGCACCTCGTCGTCCGGGGGCAGACCGGCGGCGAGACGCGGGGTGTGCCGGGCCATCCGGGCGGCGCGGAGCAGGGCACTCAGCAGGGCCATGGCGGGCACACCCTCCTTTGCGCCTGAGCGCGCCCCGCTCTCGCGGACCTGGTCGCTCGCCGTCGGGGTTTCTCGATTGATGGTTGCGGTGAAAAGACGGCTGACAGGGGACCATGGTTGCCTGTGTGCCAGGTAAAGGTTCAGCTTCTGCGCAGCAGTCGCGTCGCTCCCGCCGCCACGGTCGTCGCCAGGATCCAGCCCGCGAGGATCAGCCCGGCCGCGGCCCACTGCCAGACGCCGTGCAGTCGCCAGTAGCCGTCCTGGCCGAGGTCGATGACGGGCAGCAGCAGATCCAGCGCGAACAGCGAGGCGTTCCAATCGGGATGCTCCCCGCCGCCCTTGAGGGGCGGGTGGTCGGCGTGCGAGAACGCCACGGCGCTCACCGCCCACAGCACGGTCATCCACACGGCGGCCCGGCCCGGGCGGTACCCGTAGGCGACCGCCCAGTCCTGCACGTATCCCCACAGCTTCCCCGCGAGCGGCAGCGTCTCGCGGCGGCGGCGCTGCTTGGCGAGCAGCACCTCCCGGGCGTCGGCGTCCTCACCGCTGTTGCGCAGCACGGCCGCCAGCCGCTCGTACGGCTCAGGGCTGTACTCGGGGGTGGCCGCGGCCACCCAGTCCAGCCTGCGGGCGAGCGGGAAGCTGCGGCGCGGCACCAGGTTCTCGTACGCGAAGCCGCCCATCGCGAGGCCGCCGGGGCCGGGCCAACTCGCCGCCATGTCCACGAGGTTGACGATCCGCGCCCCCGACAGCACCACCCGCCCGCGCTCCGGCCGCCGGCCGAGGAAGCGCAGCTCGGGCGTCTGTATGCGGCGCAGCGACAGCTCCTGGTCGTCCTCCATGACGAACTGCGCCTGCTCCAGGTCGACGGCGTCGCCGAACCGCCCGTCGTCCAGCCGGATCCCGCCCAGGCATTCGAAGTGCTGGACCCGGGTGCCGCGTGCCGGCGTCGTGCCGCTGGTCAGCACCGGATTGCCGAGACCCGCCGGGGTCAGGTAGAGCGTGCGCTCCACGGTCAGCTGGGGGGCGTTCAGCGCCCGGCGGCCCTCGGGGTTGGCCAGACGGCTGCCGCGCAGGCTCAGCGAGACGCCGACCTTCGCGCCGCGCAGGCTCACCTCGCCGTGCGCCTGCAACATCTCGGCCTGCAGGTCCTGGCCCACGGCCAGCCCGTCCGCCATGATCGAGCGCCCGCGCCTGTCCTGGTGCACGACCGCCTGGTTGAGCAGCAGGTCCGTGCCGATGTGGGCGTCCGTGAGCCGTATCCCGCCCAGGAACCGGCACCGCGGCAGATGCAGATCGCCCTCCGTGTGCACGCGGGCCGCCTCCAGCCGGGGAATCGAGCAGTCGACCAGCCGGACCGTGGTGAACCGGGCCTCCGGCAGCAGGATCTCCTTCTCGAACCGGCACGCCTTCAGCTCGACGTACGGGACGACCGTGCCGCCCGCGAGATCGAGGAGGTCCGTGATCCGCACCCCGACGAGCTTCAGCGCGGAGACCCGGCCGGCCAGCGCGGGCGGCCCGTCGAGCAGCAGCCAGCACACGATGCGCGCCCGCACACTGCGCTCCGGGCCCCATGAGTGCCCGCCGTGCGGATCGTCCACCGCCCGGTCGCCGCTGCTGAGGTCGTACGCCGTACCGCTGCGGAACGCCTGCCACATCCCGCTCTCGACCTCTGTCAGCCCCTCGGGCGGCTCGCCCGTGCCCGCGGTGTCGACCACGTCTCTTCTTCCTCCCCGTATGCCCCACGCCACACCTACTCGTGGGTTCGTACAACCGGTCATGCCCGCTGAGTGACCTGCTGAACGCACGGAGTGGCGATTTCGTGTGGCGCGCGGGGAGGCTGTGGCCACCGGATACCGCCGTACGTGGTCGCCGACCGCGGATCATCTGCATCAGGGGACGCGGACACTGCGTATCAGACACTGATACAGACGTCCGGGCGCCAGTGCGGGTCTGAGAGAATTGGCCATGTGATCTCCCGAATCGATCTGCGCGGCGACGCCCTCCCCGAGGGTCCCGCCCTGCGCGACCTGCTGCCCCGAGCCGACTTCGACGTTCAGGCCGCCCTCGAGAAGGTGCGTCCGATCTGCGAGGCCGTGCATCATCGTGGCGACGCGGCGCTGATCGACTTCGCCGAGAAATTCGACGGTGTACGTCTGGAATCCGTACGGGTCCCGGCCCAGGCGATCAGCGACGCGCTGGAGCAGCTCGACCCGGCGGTACGCGCGGCCCTGGAGGAGTCCATCCGCCGCGCCCGGCTCGTCCACCGCGAGCAGCGCCGTACGACGCACACCACGCAGGTCGTGCCCGGCGGCTCGGTGACCGAGAAGTGGGTGCCGGTCGAGCGGGTGGGGCTCTACGCCCCCGGCGGCCGGTCGGTCTACCCGTCCTCCGTGGTCATGAACGTCGTACCGGCGCAGGAGGCCGGCGTCGAGTCGATCGCGCTCGCCTCCCCGGCGCAGGCCGACTTCGGCGGCCTGCCGCACCCGACGATCCTCGCCGCGTGCGCGCTGCTCGGCGTCGACGAGGTGTACGCGGCCGGCGGCGCCACCGCCGTCGCGATGTTCGCGCACGGCACCGAGTCCTGCCCGCCCGTCAACATGGTCACCGGCCCCGGCAACATCTGGGTCGCCGCCGCCAAGCGCTACTACACCGGCAAGATCGGCATCGACGCCGAGGCCGGCCCGACCGAGATCGCGATCCTCGCGGACTCCACGGCCGACCCGGTGCACGTCGCCGCCGACCTGATCAGCCAGGCCGAGCACGACCCGCTCGCGGCCGCCGTCCTCGTCACCGACTCCGTCGAACTGGCGGACGCGGTGGAGAAGGAGCTGGAGCCGCAGGTCGCGGCCACCAAGCACATCGACGACCGGATCGTCCCGGCCCTCGAGGGCAAGCAGTCCGCGATCGTGCTCGTCGACGGCGTCGACGAGGGCCTGCGGGTGGTCGATGCCTACGGCGCCGAGCACCTGGAGATCCAGACGGCCGACGCGACCGCCGTCGCCGACCGGGTGAGGAACGCGGGCGCGATCTTCATCGGCCCCTGGGCGCCGGTCTCGCTGGGCGACTATGCGGCCGGCTCCAACCACGTCCTGCCCACCGGCGGCTGCGCCTGCCACTCCTCGGGCCTGTCCGTCCAGTCCTTCCTGCGCGGCATCCACATCGTCGACTACACGAAGGACGCGCTGGCCGAGGTCGCGCATCACGTGGTGACGCTGGCGGAGGCGGAGGACCTGCCCGCGCACGGCGCGGCGGTCAAGGCGAGGTTCGGATGGAAGGTCCCTGAGAGCAAGTGACTGAGCAAGTGACCGGCATCGACGATCTCCCCGTACGCGACGAGCTGCGCGGCAAGTCCCCCTACGGCGCGCCCCAGCTGGACGTCCCCGTACGGCTGAACACCAACGAGAACCCGTACCCGCTGCCCGAGCCGCTGGTCGAGCGGATCACCGAGCGGGTGCGCGAGGCGGCCCGGGACCTCAACCGCTACCCGGACCGGGACGCCGTCGAGCTGCGCACGCAGCTCGCCAAGTACCTGACGGACACCTCCGGCCACGAGGTGGGCCTCGCCAACGTCTGGGCCGCCAACGGCTCCAACGAGGTCATCCAGCAGCTGCTGCAGACCTTCGGCGGACCGGGCCGCACGGCGATCGGCTTCGAGCCGTCGTACTCGATGCACGCGCTCATCGCGCGCGGCACCGGCACGGGCTGGATCTCGGGCCCGCGGAACGAGGACTTCACGATCGACCTCGCCGCCGCCGAGAAGGCCATCGCCGAGAACCGGCCGGACGTCGTCTTCATCACGACCCCCAACAACCCCACGGGCAACGCGGTCCCGCGCGAGACGGTCCTCGCGCTGTACGAGGCCGCGCAGGCGGCCAAGCCGTCGATGGTGGTCGTGGACGAGGCGTACATCGAGTTCAGCCACGGCGACTCGCTGCTGCCGCTGCTCGAAGGACGGCCGAATCTCGTCGTCTCGCGCACGATGTCGAAGGCGTTCGGCGCGGCGGGTCTGCGCCTCGGCTATCTCGCCGCGCACCCGGCGGTCGTGGACGCGGTCCAGCTCGTACGGCTGCCGTACCACCTGTCGGCCGTCGCGCAGGCGACCGCGCTGGCGGCCCTGGAGCACACCGACACGCTGCTGAAGTACGTCGAGCAGCTGAAGGCGGAGCGGGACCGGCTGGTCGCCGAGCTGCGGTCCATGGGCTACGAGGTCACCGAGTCCGACGCGAACTTCGTGCAGTTCGGGCGCTTCGAGGACGCGCACAAGGTCTGGCAGAAGATCCTCGACCGGGGCGTCCTGGTCCGGGACAACGGAGTACCGGGCTGGCTGCGGGTCACCGCGGGCACCCCCGAAGAGAACGACGCGTTCCTCGACGCGGTACGTGAACTGAAGAAGGAGCAGAGCGCATGAGCCGCCTAGGACGCGTGGAACGGACGACCAAGGAGACCTCGGTCCTCGTCGAGATCGACCTCGACGGCACCGGGAAGACCGACATCAAGACCGGCGTCGGCTTCTACGACCACATGCTCGACCAGCTCGGCCGCCACGGTCTGTTCGACCTGACCGTGAAGACCGACGGCGACCTGCACATCGACTCGCACCACACCATCGAGGACACCGCCCTCGCGCTCGGCGCCGCCTTCAAGCAGGCGCTCGGCGACAAGGTGGGCATCTACCGCTTCGGCAACTGCACGGTCCCGCTGGACGAGTCGCTCGCCCAGGTCACGGTCGACCTCTCCGGCCGCCCGTACCTCGTGCACACCGAGCCCGAGAAGATGGCGCCGATGATCGGCGAGTACGACACGACGATGACCCGGCACATCCTCGAGTCCTTCGTCGCCCAGGCGCAGATCGCCCTGCACGTCCACGTGCCGTACGGGCGCAACGCGCACCACATCGTGGAGTGCCAGTTCAAGGCCCTGGCACGGGCGCTGCGTTACGCCTCGGAGCGTGACCCGCGCGCGGCCGGCATCCTTCCGTCGACGAAGGGCGCACTGTGAGCGACGCACGCGCGGCCACCGGTCCGCAGACGACCGCGAAAGCCGCACCTCTGCGCCGCGCGGGCGGAGAAGCGAACGGAAGGGTGCAGTAAAGCCATGAACGGTCTCTCCACTGTCCTGATCTTGGTCGGGCTCTTCCTTCTCGGCGGCATCTACTCCTTCGTCAAGCAGCAGATGCCCAAGAGCCTCATCACGCTGCTTTCCATCGGTGCCGCGATGTGTCTCGTGGCGGGCGTCCTCCGGCTGGAGGTGTGGAATTGAGTACCCCGGCAAAACGCGTGGTCGTCTTCGACTACGGCTTCGGGAACGTCCGGTCCGCCGAGCGCGCCCTCGCCCGCACCGGCGCCGAGGTCGAGATAACGCGTGACTTCGACAAGGCCATGAACGCCGACGGACTGCTCGTCCCGGGCGTCGGCGCCTTCGCCGCGTGCATGCAGGGCCTCAAGGAGGCCCGCGGCGACTGGATCATCGACCGGCGCCTCTCCGGCGGCCGCCCGGTCATGGGTATCTGCGTCGGCATGCAGATCCTGTTCGCGCGCGGCATCGAGCACGGTGTCGAGACCGAGGGCCTCGACGAGTGGCCCGGCTCGGTCGAGCCGCTCCAGGCCGAGATCGTCCCGCACATGGGGTGGAACACGGTCGAGGCCCCGGCCGGCACGGAACTGTTCAAGGACGTCGATCCTGACGCCCGGTTCTACTTCGTGCACTCCTACGCCGTGCACGACTGGTCCATGGAGACCGCGAACCCGGCCATGCGCGCCCCGCTCGTCACCTGGACCACGCACGGCAAGCCGTTCGTGGCGGCCGTCGAGAACGGTGCCCTGTGGGCCACGCAGTTCCACCCCGAGAAGTCCGGCGACGCCGGCGCACAGCTGCTCACCAACTGGATCGGAACCCTGTAGACCATGGCCAAGCTCGAACTCCTCCCCGCCGTCGACGTCCGCGACGGCCAGGCCGTCCGCCTCGTGCACGGCGAGTCCGGTACGGAGACCTCGTACGGCTCCCCGCTGGAGGCCGCCCTGGCCTGGCAGCGGTCGGGCGCCGAGTGGCTGCACCTGGTCGACCTGGACGCCGCGTTCGGCACCGGTGACAACCGCGCGCTGATCGCCGAGGTCGCGAAGGCGATGGACATCAAGGTGGAGCTGTCCGGTGGCATCCGCGACGACGACACCCTCGCCGCCGCCCTCGCCACCGGCTGCACCCGCGTCAACCTGGGCACGGCCGCCCTGGAGACCCCCGAGTGGGTCGCCAAGGTCATCGCCGAGCACGGCGACAAGATCGCCGTCGGTCTCGACGTCCGCGGCACCACGCTGCGCGGTCGCGGCTGGACCCGCGACGGCGGCGACCTCTACGAGACGCTGGAGCGCCTCAACAAGGAGGGCTGCGCGCGGTACGTCGTCACGGACATCGCCAAGGACGGCACGCTGCAGGGCCCCAACCTGGAGCTGCTGAAGAACGTCTGCGCGGCCACCGACCGCCCGGTCGTGGCCTCCGGCGGCGTCTCGTCCCTGGACGACCTGCGGGCGATCGCCGAGCTCGTCCCGCTGGGTGTGGAGGGCTCGATCGTGGGCAAGGCCCTCTACGCGAAGGCGTTCACCCTGGAAGAGGCCTTGGAGGCCGTGTCGTGAACAAGGACGCAGTGTCATGACGACCGATGCCGTGCGGCGCGTGCAGAGTGGGACCCCCTGGGAGGAGTCCATCGGCTTCGCGCGCGCCGTCGCGGCCGGCGACCGTGTCCTGGTCGCGGGCACGACGTCCTTCAAGGGCAGCGTGCTCTACGGCGAGGGCGACCCGTACGAGCAGGCCAAGGTGGCCTTCTCACACGCACTCGAAGCGATCGCCGAGTTCGGGCTCGGCATCGAGTCGGTGATCCGTACACGTATGTATCTGACCCATGCACGGGACGTCGACGAGGTGGGGCGGGCCCACAAGGAGCTCTTCGACTCCGTGCGCCCGGCCGCGACCATGCTGGTCGTGGAGGGCTTCGTCGACCCGCGCATCCTGGTCGAAGTGGAACTAGAAGCTTTCAGAGGAGCCTGAGGTGACCCTCGCGGTCCGAGTCATCCCCTGCCTGGACGTGGACAACGGCCGCGTCGTCAAGGGTGTGAACTTCCAGAACCTGCGCGACGCGGGCGACCCCGTCGAGATGGCGAAGGTGTACGACGCCGAGGGCGCCGACGAGCTCACCTTCCTGGACATCACGGCGTCGTCGGGCAACCGCGAGACGACGTACGACGTGGTGCGCCGCACCGCCGAGCAGGTCTTCATCCCACTCACCGTGGGCGGCGGCGTGCGCACCGCCGAGGACGTCGACAAGCTGCTGCGCGCCGGCGCGGACAAGGTCGGCGTCAACACGGCGGCGATCGCCCGCCCGGACCTGATCCGCGAGATCGCCGAGCGGTTCGGCCGCCAGGTCCTCGTCCTGTCGGTCGACGCCCGCCGCACGGACGCGGGCACCCCGTCCGGCTACGAGGTGACGACCCACGGCGGCCGCCGCGGCACCGGCATCGACGCCGTCGAGTGGGCCCACCGCGCGGCCGAGCTCGGCGCCGGCGAGATCCTGCTCAACTCGATGGACGCCGACGGCACGAAGGACGGCTACGACATCGAGATGATCGAGGCCGTCCGGGGGCACGTCACCGTCCCCGTCATCGCCTCCGGCGGCGCGGGCAAGCTCGCCGACTTCCCGCCGGCGATCAAGGCGGGCGCGGACGCGGTCCTTGCCGCGTCGGTGTTCCACTTCGGGGATCTGCGGATCGGCGAGGTGAAGGGGGCGCTGCGGGCGGCGGGGCACCCCGTGCGGTGACGCGCTGCTGAGCCCAAGGCCGAAGACGAGCCGTGTTCAGCCGCGGACCGGCTGAACACGGCTCACGGAAGCCGGGTGGAGCTGCTCAGATCCCCAGCTGCTTCGTCTCCTGCAGCTTCGTGACCGCGTCCTTCTCGCCGTCCAGCTCGACCTTCGCCGCGGACTGGCGGCCGAACGCGAACATCGTGAGCTCGCCCGGCTCCCCGGTGACCGTGACGACCGGGGTGCCGCGCTTGCCCACGGCCGTCTGGCCGTCCGGGCGGCGCAGGACCAGGCCCGACGTCGCACCGCGGCACAGGACGCGGGCCATGCGCTCCAGGCGGGACCAGAGCGTGTCGGCGAAGACCGGGTCGAGCTCGCGCGGTGTCCAGTCGGGCTGGGCGCGGCGGACGTCCTCGGTGTGGACGTAGAACTCGACCGCGTTCGCCGCCTCGTCGATCTGCTTCAGCGCGTACGGCGAGAAGCGCGGCGGGCCCGTCCGGATGAGCTGGATCAGCTCCTCGTACGGCTTGGCGGCGTACTCCGCCATCACCCGCTCGAGGCGGCTCGCCAGCGGCTTGATCAGGATTCCGCCCGCCGCGTCCGGGCGGCGCTCGCGCACGACGACGTGCGCGGCCAGGTCGCGGGTCCCCCAGCCCTCGCAGAGGGTGGGCGCCTCGGGCCCCGCGGCCTCCAACAGGTCGGCGAGGAGCAGCCGTTCACGCTTGGCATGGGTCGACATGGGGTCAGCGTACGGCGGCGCCCCGGCGGCTGCCACGGTACGGGGCCGTGCGGGCGCGGCTCCGTACCCGCGGAGGCTCGCGCGGGTGTCCACCGGGCGGACGGCGCGCCGCGCTGTCGTACCGATCCAGCACAATGGCTCTCATGAGCAGCACGCCCCCTCCCAGCAGCCTGGACCCGGAGATCGCCGCGCGCCTCAAGCGCAGCGCGGACGGTCTCCTGCCCGCCATCGCCCAGCAGTACGACACCGGTGAGGTGCTGATGCTCGGCTGGATGGACGACGAGGCGCTGCACCGCACGCTCACCACGGGCCGGTGCACGTACTGGTCGCGCAGCCGCCAGGAGTACTGGGTCAAGGGGGACACCTCCGGCCACTTCCAGTACGTGAAGTCGGTGGCCCTCGACTGCGACGCCGACACCGTGCTGGTGAAGGTCGACCAGGTCGGCGCCGCCTGCCACACGGGAGCCCGCACCTGCTTCGACGCCGACGTCCTCCCTCTGAGTCAGTAAGGTCGGCCGCCATGGACCTCGAGACGTTCCGCAAGCTGGCCACCGACCGCCGCGTCATCCCCGTCAGCCGCAAGCTGCTGGCGGACGGTGACACCCCCGTCGGGCTGTACCGCAAGCTCGCCGCCGAGCGCCCCGGCACCTTCCTGCTGGAGTCCGCCGAGAACGGCCGCTCCTGGTCCCGCTACTCCTTCGTCGGCGTGCGCAGCGCCGCCACGCTCACCGAGCGGGACGGGCAGGCGCACTGGCACGGCGTCCCGCCGGTCGGCGTGCCGGTCGACGGCGACCCGCTCGCCGCCCTGCGCGCCACCGTCGAGGCGCTGCACACGCCGCACGACCTGGGCGCCGGAATGCCGCCGTTCACCGGCGGCATGGTGGGCTATCTCGGGTACGACATCGTGCGGCGCCTGGAGAAGATCGGCCCCGGCGACCACGACGACCTGCAGCTCCCCGAGCTGACCATGCTGCTCACCAGCGATCTGGCCGTCCTGGACCACTGGGACGGCAGCGTCATGCTCATCGCCAACGCGATCAACCACAACGACCTCGACACGGGCGTCGACGAGTCCTACGCCGACGCGGTGGCCCGCCTCGACGCCATGGAGGCGGACCTGTCGCGGCCGATCGCCCAGCCCCCGGCGGTGCTCCCGCCGTCCGAGCTGCCGGAGTTCACCGCGCTGTGGGGCGGGCCGGACTTCCAGGACGCCGTCGAGGACATCAAGGAGCGCATCCGCGCGGGCGAGGCCTTCCAGGTCGTGCCCTCGCAGCGGTTCGAAACCCCTTGCACGGCAAGCGCGTTGGACGTCTACCGCGTGCTGCGGGCGACCAACCCGTCCCCGTACATGTACCTGTTCCGCTTCGACGGCTTCGACGTCGTCGGATCGAGTCCCGAGGCCCTCGTGAAGGTCGAGGACGGGCGCGCGATGGTCCACCCGATCGCCGGGACCCGGCCGCGCGGTGCCACGCCGCAGGAGGACCAGGCGCTCGCTGACGAGCTGCTCGCCGACCCCAAGGAGCGCGCCGAGCACCTGATGCTCGTCGACCTCGGGCGCAACGACCTCGGGCGCGTCTGCGAGCCCGGCTCGGTCGAGGTCGTCGACTTCATGTCCATCGAGCGGTACTCGCACGTGATGCACATCGTGTCGACCGTGACCGGGCGGGTCGCGGAGGGACGCACGGCCTTCGACGTCCTGACCGCCTGCTTCCCCGCGGGCACCCTGTCGGGCGCGCCGAAGCCGCGCGCCATGCAGATCATCGACGAGCTCGAGCCCGCGCGCCGCGGCCTGTACGGCGGCTGCGTCGGCTACCTCGACTTCGCCGGCGACTCCGACACGGCGATCGCCATCCGCACGGCCCTGCTGCGGGACGGCACGGCGTACGTCCAGGCGGGCGCCGGCATCGTCGCCGACTCCGACCCGGTCGCCGAGGACACGGAGTGCCGCAACAAGGCGGCGGCGGTCCTGCGGGCGGTCCACACGGCGAACCGGCTGGGCACGGCCTCTGCGTAGCGGTACCGGGGCGGCACCCCCGCCCCGTCGCTCACCGGTGGGCGTGGGGGATAGTGGACGGGTGACTTCTGCAGCAGTTCCCCAGCCCCGTCGCGAAGGCCGTGAAGGGGCGTCCGCGACCACCGCCCCCCGCCCCGGCCGCCGCAGCCTCGCAGCCGCCCTGCTGCTGGGCGCCGTCGGCGCGGCTGTCGTGCTGCTCGCCTCCCGGCAGGAGTGGGCCGGCGGCACGGCCTCCGTGGCGGGCGGCGACTTCCCGCTGACGGCCAAGGGCGGCGACGTCACCGGCGTACCGGCCGCGCTCGCGATAGTGGCCCTCGCGGCCCTCGTCGCGGTCTTCGCGGTGCGCCGGGCGGGGCGCCTGCTCGTCTCGGCCCTCCTCGCGCTCTCGGGCGCGGGCACCGTCGCCGCCGCCGTGCTCGGCGCCGGCGACAGCTCCGTACTCGACGAGAAGGCCGCCGAGGTGGCGGGCAACACCGCGGCGACCGTCGGCGCGCTGACCCACACCGCATGGCCGTACGTGGCCGCCGCGGGCGGTGCACTCCTGTTCCTCGCGGGGCTGCTCGCCCTGCGCTACGGCCGCGGCTGGCCCGCCATGTCCGGCCGGTACGAGCGCGACGGCACCCCCCGTCCCCGTAAGGCGCCGGTCGTGGACCCCGACCGGCCCGAGGACCTCTGGAAGGCCCTCGACCGGGGCGAGGACCCTACCGGCGGGGAGTGACCGGGGCGGGGCTGTGCGGCAAGCGGTCTCGTGGCCCGGAGATCCCGAAACCCGTGGTCCGCAGGTCCCGAACCCGTGGTTCGGAGGTCCCCCGGTCCCGTGGTCGGGAAGTCCCCGGGCTCTCGGGTCTTCCGGCCCGGCGGCCTGGGACCCCCCGCGGCTCAGCCGAACGTGTGAGTACGGGACAATGGGTTTCGAGCGTCCCGCTCACCACCGCGTAGCACGTCGTAGCACGTCACGCAGACAGCC
Organism: Streptomyces sp. NPDC002577; assembly: GCF_053594815.1. Classification (NCBI taxonomy): domain Bacteria; kingdom Bacillati; phylum Actinomycetota; class Actinomycetes; order Kitasatosporales; family Streptomycetaceae; genus Streptomyces; species Streptomyces sp. NPDC002577. The sequence goes on from NZ_JBSFWK010000001.1 coordinate 459,834, forward strand.
GCGTACCGCGCACACAGCAACGAGAGCAACGAGGAGCAAAGCAATGGCGGGCAGCCACGGACACGGACACACCCCGGCCGCGTGGACCGGTGTCATCATCGCCTTCATCGGTTTCTGCGTCGCGGGTGCCTTCATGGTCATGGCCAACCCGGTGGGCTTCTGGGCCGGCATGGTGATCATCGGTGCCGGCGCGGTCGTCGGCGGCGCCATGAGCGTGGCCGGTCTGGGCCAGAAGCGGCCGCAGCCCGCGCCGTCCGAGAGCTGACGCTCCCGCGCTCCCCGATTCTCCACGCCGAAGGGGGCGGCACCGGCCCGGCGCCGGAGCCGCCTCCTTCGCGTGCCTGTGAGGGGCCGTCCGGCGGGCGGAACGTCTGCCTCCGGGGCAGAATGCCCGCGTGAACCCCGAACCCCGGAGCGCGGCGCCCACGGGCCACGCTGCGCCCTCTGGCCGCATCGCGCACCCTGGCCACGCCGCTCCCGACGGTCACACCGCGCCGAGTGACTCTGCGGCGGCGACTGCCCGTACGGCACCGGCGGGGCGTAAGGCCTCGGCCGGGCGTGCTGCGCCGTCGGGGCATGTCGTGCCCGCCGGGTGTGGCGCGCCGGTCGGTGATGTCGTGTCGTGCGGCCATCCGGCTGCCGTGTGTCACACAGCTCCGTCCACCCCCACCCCTGGCGCATCCAGCCTCGCCGCCCGCCCCCTCGTCGGCTCCGGCTCCGTCCCCGGTACTCCACCGGCCACCCGCCTCCAGCGCCTGCTCGTGCCCCTCGGTGTGCTCGCCTCGGTCGGCGCAGCCTTCGCCTACGTCGGGGTGGTCGACCCCAATGAGCCCGGGCACTATCCCGTCTGCCCGCTGTACCGGGTCACCGGCATCTACTGCCCCGGCTGCGGCGGGCTGCGCAGCGCGCACGCCTTCGTGCACGGCGACTTCGTGGCTGCGCTGAGGGACAACGCGCTGGGCGTCGCCGGATATGTGCTCTTCGCCGTGTTGTGGGTCGTCTGGGCCGTCAGGGCGGCTCAGGGGCGGCCGCTGCGGATCGATCCCCGTCCGGCGCACCTGTGGGCGTTCGGTGTGCTGGTCCTGGCGTTCACCGTTGTCCGGAATCTGCCCTTCGGTGGCTGGCTGCACCCTTGATCAATTAGTGAATGTCCAGGTAGTGGGACCGAGGTCCGCCGGATGCGGGGCCATCGCCCCCTTGCGGATACCATCGCAAGTGACCATCGGAATGCCGGTGCGTCAGTTCGAACAACTTCAGTGCCGCAACCGTCAGGGAAGGGGGCCGCTCGCGTGAGTGTGCTCGACGAGATCATCGACGGAGTCCGTGCCGACCTCGCGGAGCGGCAGGCGCGCGTCACCCTCGACGAGCTCAAGGAGCGTGCGGCAAAGGCTCCGCAGGCGAAGGACGGCGTCGCCGCACTGCGTGGCGACGGCGTCAAGGTGATCTGCGAGGTCAAGCGCTCCAGCCCGTCCAAGGGTGCGCTCGCCGCGATCGCCGATCCGGCCGGGCTCGCCGCCGACTACGAGGCAGGCGGCGCGGCCGTCATCTCCGTCCTGACCGAGCAGCGCCGCTTCGGTGGATCGCTCGCCGACCTGGAGGCCGTCCGCGCCAAGGTCGAGATCCCGGTGCTCCGCAAGGACTTCATCGTCACGTCGTACCAGCTGTGGGAGGCCCGGGCGTACGGCGCCGACGTCGCGCTGCTGATCGTCGCCGCCCTGGACCAGCCCGCCCTCGAGTCGCTGATCGAGCGCGCCGAGTCCATCGGGCTCACGCCGCTCGTCGAGGTGCACGACGAGGAGGAGGCCGAGCGGGCGATCGACGCGGGTGCGCGGGTCATCGGCATCAACGCGCGCAACCTGAAGACGCTCGAGGTCGACAGGTCGACCTTCGAGCGCGTCGCGCTCGAGATCCCCGACTCGATCGTCAAGATCGCCGAGTCCGGCGTCCGGGGCCCGCACGACCTGATCGCCTACGCCAACGCCGGGGCCGACGCCGTCCTGGTGGGCGAGTCCCTGGTCACCGGCAAGGACCCGAAGACGGCGGTCTCCGACCTCGTCGCCGCGGGTGCGCATCCCGCGCTGCGGCACGGCAGGGGCTGATCCCGGCCGTGACCGTCCGCCGCGTCGCAGCAGCCGGACACCGGACGAGCGCCCGCTCGGCCGGTGCCGCGGCCTGCGCGCGACCCGGCGGCGGGGCCGGAGCGGCGCCCCGTGACCCGTACGCGCGGCTCGCCCGCGGCTGCCGCCCGCGCGGCTGCCGCGCCCCGGCCCGCCGGGTGCACGGGCGGCGTGTGCGGTATGTGATCGGGGACGAGCCGGGGCAGGTCAACGGGATGCGATGGCGCGAGCGCGCCGCGCGCGTCTGTGCGGGGCTCCGCCCCGCCGCCTAGGCCATTGTGGTTGCCCGGGGGTACGACCAGGAGCCCGACGTAGTCGGGGTTCCGCCTGTGCCCACCCGTTCCGCCCTGGGGGTCCCTCCCAGGCCCTTGAGGCACTGGGGGAGGAACGCATGCCCACAGGCGGGCGGGCCACCGGACGCTTTGGCGCGCGCGGCAGCGCCACCGTGACCATCGTCAACCCGAGAGACGGGGCACAACGCCCCTGCGAGGTTCGCATGCCCAGCGAGTTCTTCATTCCCGACCCGGAGGGTCAGGTCCCCAGCGCCGAGGGGTACTTCGGCGCGTTCGGCGGCAAGTTCATCCCGGAGGCGCTGGTCGCCGCCGTGGACGAGGTCGCCGTCGAGTACGAGAAGGCGAAGTCCGACCCGGAGTTCGCGCGCGAGCTGGACGACCTGCTCGTGAACTACACGGGGCGCCCGAGCGCGCTCACCGAGGTGCCGCGGTTCGCCGAGCACGCGGGCGGCGTCCGGATGTTCCTCAAGCGCGAGGACCTGAACCACACCGGCTCGCACAAGATCAACAACGTGCTCGGCCAGGCCTTGCTCACCAAGCGGATGGGCAAGACGCGCGTCATCGCCGAGACCGGCGCCGGCCAGCACGGCGTGGCCACCGCGACGGCCTGCGCGCTGTTCGGCCTCGAGTGCACCATCTACATGGGTGAGATCGACACCCAGCGCCAGGCGCTCAACGTGGCCCGTATGCGCATGCTCGGCGCCGAGGTCATCGCCGTGAAGTCGGGCTCCCGGACGCTGAAGGACGCGATCAACGAGGCGTTCCGCGACTGGGTCGCCAACGTCGACCGCACCCACTACCTCTTCGGGACCGTGGCCGGACCGCACCCCTTCCCGGCGATGGTGCGCGACTTCCACCGCGTCATCGGTGTGGAGGCGCGCCGCCAGATCCTGGAGCGGGCCGGGCGCCTGCCCGACGCCGCGGTCGCCTGCGTCGGCGGCGGCTCCAACGCCATCGGCCTGTTCCACGCCTTCATCCCCGACGCGTCGGTACGTCTCGTCGGCTGCGAACCCGCAGGCCACGGCATCGAGACCGGTGAGCACGCGGCCACCCTCACCGCGGGCGAGCCCGGCATCCTGCACGGCTCCCGCAGTTACGTCCTGCAGGACGAGGAAGGCCAGATCACCGAGCCGTACTCGATCTCGGCCGGTCTCGACTACCCGGGCATCGGGCCCGAGCACGCCTACCTCAAGGACAGCGGCCGCGGCGAGTACCGCGCCGTCACCGACGACGCGGCGATGCAGGCCCTGCGCCTGCTGTCGAAGACCGAGGGCATCATCCCGGCCATCGAGAGCGCCCACGCGCTCGCCGGGGCGCTGGAGGTCGGCAGGGAGCTCGGCAAGGACGGGCTGATCATCGTCAACCTGTCCGGGCGCGGCGACAAGGACATGGACACGGCCGCCCGCTACTTCGGGCTGTACGACCGGAACGAGGTCAAGGACACCGCCGCGGTCGACGCCGCCGTGGAAGCCGACGCGAACGGCGGGGTCGCCGAGATTCGGGGGGACGCGAAGTGAGCGGGGCTGCATTCATCGGCGGAAAGCGCCAACTGCTGAGCGACACCCTCGCGGCCGCCAAGGCCGAGGGACGCGCGGCTCTCATCGCGTACCTCCCGGCAGGGTTCCCGACCGTGGTCGGCGGCATCGAGGCGATCAAGGCCGTCTTCGACGGCGGCGCCGACGTCGTCGAGGTGGGGCTGCCGCACAGCGACCCGGTTCTCGACGGCCCGGTCATCCAGACCGCGGACGACATCGCCCTGCGCGGCGGCGTGAAGATCGCGGACGTCATGCGCACGGTCCGCGAGGCGCACGAGGCCACGGGCAAGCCGGTGCTCGTCATGACGTACTGGAACCCGATCGACCGCTACGGCATCGAGCGGTTCACCGCCGAGCTGGCCGAGGCGGGCGGCGCGGGCTGCATCCTCCCCGACCTGCCGGTGCAGGAGTCGGCTACCTGGCGGGAGCACGCCGAGAAGCACGGTCTCGCGACCGTCTTCGTCGTCGCGCCGAGCAGCAAGGACGAGCGCCTCGCGGAGATCACCGCCGCGGGCTCGGGCTTCGTGTACGCGGCCTCGCTGATGGGTGTCACGGGCACCCGTGAGTCGGTGGGCGCGCAGGCGCAGGACCTCGTGGGGCGCACCCGCGCGACCACCGACCTGCCGGTCTGCGTCGGCCTCGGGGTGTCGAACGCCGAGCAGGCCGCGGAGGTCGCGGGCTTCGCCGACGGCGTCATCGTCGGCTCCGCGTTCGTCAAGGGGATGCTGGACGCCGAGAACGACGCGGCGGGCCTCGAGGCGGTCCGTGCGCTCGCGGGCGAGCTCGCGGCGGGCGTACGGCGCGGCAACGCATAACCGGCTCGCCGGCCCGCCGGCGATGATCCGTGCGAATCGCCCCCAAGGGGTATAACCCGTATGGGTGGATCTGGGACCGGGGAGGCACGTTGGTGCCTCCCCGGTTCGTTGGCGGGGTGTGAGTGAGAGAAACCGTGAGGGAAAGCGCAGTGCACGCGAGCGGATGGCGGTTGAGCGAGAGCGTGAGAAGGCGCGGGAAAGGCGCCGCCGGACGCTGATCGTCGGGTCGACCGTGGCGGGCGTGCTGGTACTGGCCGGTGTGATCGGCGTGGTCGCCGCGAACTCGGGCGAGGACAAGACCGACACCTCGGGCCCCGTCGTGGCGCCCAGCGGGGCGACCGGGCAGGACAAGCTGGTGATTCCCGTCGGTCAGGACACCGCCAAGTCGACCCTCACGGTCTGGGAGGACTTCCGCTGCCCGGCCTGCAAGAACTTCGAGGACACGTACCGCTCGACGATCCATGAGCTGACCACGGCCGGCAAGCTCCGCGTCGAGTACCGCCTGGCCACTCTGATCGACAAGAACCTGGGCGGCAGCGGCTCCCTGCACGCGGCCAACGCCGCGGCCTGCGCCCAGGGCGCCGGCAAGTTCACCGCGTACCACGACGTGCTCTACGAGAACCAGCCCGAGGAAACGGACGACGCCTTCGCCAAGAACAGCAAGCTGATCGAGCTGGCGCGCAAGGTGGACGGGCTGGTCACACCCACGTTCGAGAAGTGTGTGAACGACGGCACCCACAACAGCTGGGTCGCCAAGTCCAACGAGGCCTTCCAGGCCGGAAACTTCGGCGGCACCCCGACGGTCCTGCTCAACGGCAAGAAGGTGTACGGCGACCAGAACAACCCGCTGACGCCTCAGAAGCTGAAGCAGATGGTCGAGGACGCAGCCAAGGGGTGACGCGGACCGGTGACATACGGACCGGCGTTATGGAGCCGTAGCCGGGCGGGTTGCCGTGTCGCCCGCCCGGCAGGGTAGCGTCGACCCTGCCATGGACCTTGCCTTCATTCCCAGCCCGTCGCGCGGTGTGCTGTACCTCGGCCCCATTCCGCTGCGCGGCTATGCGTTCTGCATCATCATCGGTGTCTTCGTGGCCGTCTGGCTCGGCAACAAGCGGTGGATCGCCCGGGGCGGGCGGCCCGGCACCGTGGCCGACATCGCCGTGTGGGCGGTGCCGTTCGGCCTCGTCGGCGGCCGGCTCTACCACGTGATCACGGACTACGAGCTGTACTTCAGCGAGGGCCGTGACTGGGTCAATGCCTTCAAGGTCTGGGAGGGCGGCCTCGGCATCTGGGGAGCCATCGCCCTCGGCGCGCTCGGCGCGTGGATCGGCTGCCGGCGGCGGGGCATCCCGCTTCCGGCGTACGCCGACGCGGTCGCGCCGGGCATCGCCTTCGCCCAGGCCATCGGCCGCTGGGGCAACTGGTTCAACCAGGAGCTCTACGGGCGGCCCACCGACGTGCCGTGGGCGCTGAAGATCACGTCGTCCGAGGACGGCCGGATCCCCGGCACGTACCACCCCACGTTCCTCTACGAGTCGCTGTGGTGCATCGGCGTCGCGCTGCTGGTCATCTGGGCCGACCGGCGCTTCAAGCTCGGGCACGGACGGGCCTTCGCGCTCTACGTCGCCGCGTACTGCACGGGCCGCTTCTGGATCGAGTACATGCGCGTCGACGAGGCGCACCACATCCTCGGTCTGCGGCTCAACAACTGGACCGCCCTGCTCGTCTTCCTGCTCGCGGTGACCTACATCGTGGTCTCGTCGAAGCGGAGGCCGGGTCGCGAGGAGGTCGTGGAGCCGGGCGCCGAGGCCCCCGCCGAGGGCGGCGAGGCCACGGCGGAGAGCGCATCCGGCGAGGACGAGAAGTCCACCACCGAGAGCGCGTCCGGCGAGGACGAGAAGGCCGCCGAGGGCACGAAGGCCGTCGAGGAGAAGGCCGCCGACGCTCCGGGGGACTCCGAGGAAGAAGCGTCGGAAGCCCCGGAGGCGGCCGTCGTTCCCGAGCCGTCGGGCTCCGCGAAGGACAAGGACGAGGCCGGGTCGGCCAAGAAGAGCTGACGGGCCGGGCGCGCGTCGGCTGCGGAGCCGGCGCGCACCGAGTGCGCACACGGGGCCGCCGGACGGAATGTCCGGCGGCCCCGTCGTGTAGGGCGGCCCCGTCGTGTAGGGCGGCCCGGGCCCTGCCGGCCCGCCTCGCCGTGGAACCGTGCAACCGTACGCACGGTCCGGGCGTGCATGCGGGCAGGGACGCGACGAGATCACGCGGGGGAGGGGCCGGCGATGCACGACGAGCCGCGCATCACACTGGCGGAGGAGCTCCTGCTGCTCAGCGCGGTGCCGGAGACCGGGCTGCTGAAGCGGCCGTGGTACTTCGACCGGGTCCTGGCCGGAGCCGTGCTCACCGAGCTGCTGCTGGCCGGGGCGATCGCCGTCGAAGGCCCGCACATCACCCAGGTACGGCCGCTCCCGGTGGGGGACCCCGTCGGGGACCATGTGATCGACTCGCTCACGCGCGCGGGCAAGAAGCGGTGGAACCTGGGGATCGAGCGATGGATCGGCCAGATCCTGCACGATGTCAGCGCGCCCTACACGTCGGTCGAAAAGGTCTGTCTGGAGGCGCTCGCCGCGCGCGGCCTGCTGCGCGCCCAGCCCCGCTTCCGCTTCCTGGGCCTGTTCCCGTACACCGCCTGGTATGCCACTGAGCCGAGTGTGACGAAGGAATCGGCGCGCCGGATCCTCGAGGTGGCCCGGGCGTGGCGACCGGGCTCCGGCCCGCCGCTGGACGACCGCGACCTGCACCTGGCCGCCCTGGCCGGGGCTGCCGAATGGCAGTACCGCCTCTTCCCGGGCCGGGAGAATCGCGACATCCGGCGCCGGATCAACGAGCTGACCCGCAGCACCCCGATCGCCGAAGCGGTACGCAAGGTCATCGAGGACGACACCAGCCAGTGAACCGGCAGGCCTGCCGGACGGGGTGCGGGCCTGCCGGTCCCTGAGGCTCAGTCCGCGCGCTGTGCCAGCGCCAGCGTGCGATGGGCGCAGGCCACGATCGCCGGGTCGACGAAGCGGCCGTCCGGCAGGGCGAGGGCGCCGGCGTCGTCCGTGGCGCTCTTGACGATCTCCTCCGCGGATGCGATCTCCGCGGGGGACGGGAGGTAGGCCCGCTTGATCACCGGGAGCTGGCGCGGGTGGATCGCCATACGGCCGAGGAACCCCAGCGCGCGGCCGTGGGCGCAGGAGGCCGTGAGCCCGTCGATGTCGCGTACGTCCGGGTACACGGACTGGGCGGGCGGTGCGAGCCCCGCCGCGCGTGCGGCCAGGACGATCCTGCCGCGCGCCCAGTCGAGCCCGGCGTCGTCCCGTACGCCCAGGTCGGCGCGGAGATCGGCCTCGCCGAGCGCGATGCCGCGCAGCGCCGGATGGGCGCTCGCCACGGCGAAGGCGCGCTCCACGCCGAGGGCGGACTCCAGGAGGGCGTAGAGCGGAAGGGCGCCGCCCTCCGCGGGTGCCGCGAGTTCCGCGATACGGACGACGTCGTCCGGGGAGGTGACCTTCGGCAGCCGCAGCCCGGAGAGGCCGGGGAGGGCGGCGACGGCCCGGATGTCGGCCGCGGCGAGCGGGCTGTCCAGCGCGTTGATCCGGACATGGACCGGGACGGGCGGCCGCTGCGACAGCAGCTCGGCGGTGGCCGCGCGCGCGTACTCCTTGCGGTGCGCGGCCACCGCGTCCTCCAGATCGATCACGACGACGTCGGCGCCGGAGGCAAGGGCCTTCACTGCCACCTCGGGCCGGTCGCCGGGCGCGTACAGCCAGGTCAGCGGGGGCGGCGCGGCCGGCCGGCCGCCGGTGCCCCGCATACCCCTGCCGCCGTGCGGGCCGTTCATGGAGTTCATGGGGTTCATACGGCACCTTCCGACCGCAGGGTCGTGATCTCCTGTTCCGTCAGGCCCAGTTCCCGCAGCAGGGCGTCCGTGTCCGCGCCGTGCGGACGGCCCGCCCAGCGGACGGCGCCGGGGGTCTCGGTGAGGCGGAAGAGGACGTTCTGCATGCGCAGCGGGCCGAGTTCGGGGTCGTCGACGGTCGTGAGCGTCTCGCGGGCCGCGTACTGCGGGTCGCCCATGATGTCGCGTACGTCCTGGACCGGAGCGACCGCCGCCTCCGCCTTGGCGAAGGCCTCGAGCACCTCGTCGCGGGTGTGCCGGGCGATCCACGAGCCGACCGCGTCGTCGAGCACGTCGGCGTGGCGGGCCCGGTCCGCGCCCGTCGCGAACCAGGGCTCGGCGATCAGCTCCGGCCGTCCCACCAGGTGCATCACGCGCTCCGCGATGGACTGCGCCGAGGTGGAGACGGCGACCCATTGCCCGTCGGACGTGCGGTACGTGTTGCGCGGCGCGTTGTTCGCCGACCGGTTGCCTGTCCGCGGCTGGACGTGGCCCAGCTGGTCGTACCAGAGCGGCTGCGGGCCGACCACGGTCAGGATCGGCTCGATGATCGCCATGTCGACGATCTGCCCGCGGCCCGTGCGTTCGCGGGCGTGGAGCGCCGTCATCACCGCGTACGCCGTCGTGATGCCCGCGATGGAGTCGGCGAGGCCGAACGGGGGCAGGGTCGGCGGGCCGTCCGGGTCACCGGTCACGGCGGCGAAGCCGCTCAGGGCCTCCGCGAGGGTGCCGAAGCACGGCTGGTGCGCGTACGGGCCGAACTGGCCGAAGCCCGTGACGCGCGCCAGGACCAGCCGCGGGTTGACCGCGGACAGCTCGTCCCAGCCGAGGCCCCAGCGCTCCAGCGTGCCCGGGCGGAAGTTCTCGACGACGACGTCCGCGGTGGCGGCCAGGCGCAGGAGCGTCTCCCGGCCGCCCGGCGTGGACAGGTCGGCGGTCATCGTGCGCTTGTTGCGGCCCAGCAGCTTCCACCACAGGCCGATGCCGTCCTTCGACGGGCCGTGCCCGCGGGACGGATCCGGTGTGCGGGGATGCTCGACCTTGATCACCTCGGCGCCGAAGTCGCCGAGCAGGGTGGCGGCCAGCGGCCCGGCGAAGAGGGTCGCGATGTCGAGTACGCGCAGGCCGGTCAGGGGCGGCGGGGATCCTGCGCCGGCGGGTTGCCGCATCCCGGTCGCCGACTGCTCTGCTGCGATGTTCGCTGGGGTGTTCATGAGAGGTGCTCGCCCTGCCTGTCCTGCTGCTCATGCTGCTCCTGCTCCTCGTGCAGGGCCAGTTCGTCGATCTCGCCGCGGCAGGGCATGGCGGCCGAGGCTCCCGGCCGCTGCACCGACAGCGCGGCCGCGGACGACGCCCAGGCCAGCGCCTCGGGCATCGGCCTGCCCTCGCCCAGCGCCACGGCCAGGGAGCCGACGAACTCGTCGCCCGCGCCGGTCGAGTCCACGGCCGTCACGTGCGGAGCCGGGACGGTGATCTTCTCGACGCCCCGGGCGGCGTAGAGGCAGCCCGACGAACCCAGCGTGACCACGACCTCCGGCACCTGCTCGAGCAGGGCGTCCGCCGCCTCGTACGGGTCGGTGACACCGGTGAGCGCGGCGGCCTCGTGCTCGTTCGGTACGAGGAGGTCGATGGCGGCGAGGAGTTCGGCCGGCAGGGGCTGGACGGGCGACGGAGTGAGCACGGTGCGTACGCCGTGCCGGCGCGCGGCTTCGGCCGCGGCCAGCACGCCCTCCAGGGGGACCTCCAGCTGCAGCAGCAGCATGTCGGCGAGGGCCAGGACGGCTTCGTCGCCGGGGGCGAGGGACGAGACGGTGCCGTTGGCGCCGGGGATGACGACGATGGCGTTGCCGCCCTCGTCGTCCACGACGATGTGCGCGGTTCCGGACGGGCCCTCCGCGGTGCGCAGCAGGTCGGTGTCCACGCCCGAGTGTTCGAGCGTGGCCCGCAGGTGGGTGCCGTAGGCGTCGGCGCCCACCGCGCCGATCATCGACACCGTGCCGCCCGCGCGGGCCGCGGCCACGGCCTGGTTGGCGCCCTTGCCGCCGGGGAGCGTACGGAACTCGCGTCCCGTGACGGTCTCTCCGCGTTGCGGGGCCTTCATGACGTACGCGACGAGGTCCATGTTCGCGCTGCCGAACACGACGATCTGGGTCATGGGTGGCGTGCCTCCCGGTAGGTGACGCGGGCCTGGGTGAGCTGGGCGAGGGTGTCGAAGCCGATGCCGTCGAAGCCGGCGACGGATGTGGCGAGGCGGTTCTTGAGCGGGGCCGTCCACCGCTCGGGCAGCGCGTCCGGACGGCCCGCCAGCAGCCCGGCGAGCGAACCGGCCGTCGCGCCGTTCGAGTCGGTGTCCCAGCCGCCGGACACCGCACGGCAGATGGAGGCGGTGAAATCGCCGTCGGCGTGGGTGAGTGCGGCGGCGAGCAGAGCGGCGTTGGGGACGACGTGCACCCAGTGGTACGTGCCGTACGCCGCGTGCAGCCGGTCGACGACCCTGTCGAAGTCGCCCTCCGACTCGGCGAGTTGGATGCCGTGGCGTACGGCGCGGGCCAGGCGGGAGCCCGGCGGTACGACGGCGAGCCCGGCGCGCAGACAACCGTGGACATCGCTCGCTCCGCCCGCCGCCTCGGCGATCGCGGCGGCCGCGAACATCGCGCCGTAGACGCCGTTCGCGGTGTGCGTGAGCACCGCGTCGCGGTGCGCCTGCGCGGCCGCGGCGCCCGGGTCGCCCGGGTGCGTCCAGCCGTGTACGTCGGCGCGGATGAGGGCGCCGATCCACTCCCGGAACGGGTTGCGGTGGCGGGCCGTGTGCGGTGGTTCGATGCCGTCGAGGAGGTTGCGGTACGCGATGCGCTCGGCGGTGAACGTGCGGCCTGCGGGGAGTTCGTCGAGCCAGAGGCGGGCCACGTCCGTGGTGGTGAAGGCGGGGCCGTACCGCTGGAGCAACAGGATGTCGAGGAGCGGGTAGTTGAGGTCGTCGTCCTCCGGCATGCCGTCGATGTTCTCGGCGAGGGATGTGGGGGCGGAGCGGCGGTTCCAGGGGTAGGTGCGGGTCAGGGCATCGGGGACGCCCTTGGCTGTGAACCAGGTGTTCAGGGGCCAGTTGCCGGTGGCCTGGGCGAGGGCGCGGATCCCTTTCAGGGGGAGTTTCTCCACCGGCTTGCCGAGGAGGCAGCCGGTGGCTCTGCCCAGCCAGGCGGCTTCGAGGCGGGGGAGGAGGGCGGCGTCGGCTGGGGGTGGGGGTTTCTCTTCCCCGAGCCCGCCCCTTCCCGCCGAGTCGATATGCGGCTCCGCCGCGTGGAGGGGCATGCCCCCGGACTTCCAGGTGAGGGTGGCGGCGCCGCTGGGCCAGTCCGGGCAGCCGGCCCGGATTTCGTCCAGGTCCGTTGGTTCCGTCTCCGTCAACGGGCTTGACAGGGACGTCAGTTCGGTGAGGAGTTGCTCTGCCAGTGTACGGAGGTGGGCCGGTGCCGGGTTCGGGGACGCGCCCGCGCACGGCGGGGCTTCCGTGCCGCCCGCCTCTCGCCAGCGCGCCGCGATCGCCGTCGCGTCGCGGCCGTCCTCCGCAGCCTGCCGCAGTTCGTGGCCGAGCAGGTCCTCGGGCTGGACCCAGGTGAGGCGCAGCGCCGGGCTGGTCGGCGTACGGGCCGGGGTGCTGCCCGGTTCCTCGGGCGGGCTCATCGGGGGCCCGCCATCTCCGCGAACGCGGCCTCGTGGTCGCGGCGGCGGCGTACGTCGCGGGCGAAGATCTCGCGGGTCACCTCCGCGAGTGTCCGTGCCGGGGCGTGCAGATCCAGGCGGCTGGCCTCGGCCACCGCCTTCGCCCACTCGTCCGGTACCGCGGAGCCCAGCGCCCCCGCGAGGGCGCCCGCCATCGTGGCGATCGAGTCGCAGTCGCGGCCGTAGTTGACCGAACCCAGGACGGCGTGGCGGTAGTCGCCACCCGCCACGACCAGCATGCCCAGCGCGATCGGCAGTTCCTCGATGGCGTGCAGCCGGGACGGGCGGCGGGCGCCGAGCGAGGGCGTGCGGTAGTCGGGGCCGACCGTGTCGTAGGGCTCGACGGCCGCGCGCAGCGGCGCCAGCGCGGACTCGAACTCCGTGTGGCGGGAGGACACTTCGCAGACCGCCTCGATCGCGGCGCGCGTGCCGTCCTTCGCGAGACCGAGGCAGGTGTCGACGACCGACGCGGGCGTCGCGCCGGGCCGGCATGCCGCGGCCACGGCGGCCGCGAAGACGCCCGCGGCCTCCCGCCCGTACGACGACTGGTGCGCGCCGGCGACGTCGATCGCCTCCGCGTACGCGCCCCGTGGACCGGCCGCGTTGACCAGGCCGACCGGGGCCATGTACATCGCCGCACCGCAGTTGACGATGTTGCCGCTGCCCGCCTCGCGCGGATCCACATGACCGTAGTGGAGCCGTGCCACCAGCCATTTCTCGGCGAGGAAGATCCGCTGGAGGGGGAGCGCCTCGGCCTGGAGTTCCGGGATCCACACGGGACGGCTGATCAGTTCCGGGACCAGGTGCTCGGCCACGGCATAGGCGTCGAGGTGGTCGCGGACGGTGCCGTAGACGCGGACCAGCGCGTGCGTCATCAGGGTGTCGTCGGTGACGTGCCCGTCGCCCTTGTGGTACGGGGCGATGGGGCGGGCGGTGCGCCAGTCGTCGCCGTGCCAGGGGCCGACGATGCCGTGCACGCGGCCGCCGTGGCGCTCCACGATCTGCTCGGGGGAGTAGCCCTCGACGGGGCCGCCGAGCGCGTCGCCGACGGCGGCGCCGACGAGGCAACCGGAGATCCTTTCCTCCAGGCTCACGTCATCGGCGACGACGTCGGTTACGTCATGAATGTCCCGCATGTGTGAATCATCCCTCTGTGGTGGTCAATTCTGCGTGTGCGAGGTGTCCGGCGAGTTCGACGAGATCCGTGCCCGTGAGGCGGGGAAGAGCGCAGCCGGGGAGGATGCGGCAGGCGTCGCGCCAGGCGGGGGGCACGGCGTCGCCCCCGCCGAGAGCGCCGGCCAGGGCGCCGGCGAGGGCGGGGGCCGAGTCGGCGACACGCGACAGGCACGCGGCCGCGGGCACGGCCTCCTGCAGCCGGCCGCGAGCGGCGGTGACGAGGGCCAGGGCGACGGGCACGGTTTCGGCGGCCGCGATGCCGTAGCTGTAGACGTGGTCGACGATCTGGTGCTCCAGGAGCGGTACGAGGCCGAACGCGCTGTCGGCGGCGCGGGCGAGTTCGAGGGCGTGGCGCGCGTTCCGGCCGACCTCCGTAACTTCGGGCAGCTGGGCGAGTGCCGCGGCCACACAGGTGTCGACGTCCGCGCCGCCGAGTGCGGCGGCCACCGCGGCGGCCATCGCGCGGGCGCCGTGCACGCCGTCGCCGTCCTGGGTGTAGCGGGCGTCGAACTCGGCGAGCTCCGCGGCCTCCTCGGGATCGCCGGGGTGGGCGACGGCGAGGACGCAGGCGCGTACGCAGGCCGCGTCGTCGAAGTAGTGCGGGTTGTCGTGTCCCGTGGCGGGCGGACGCAGACCGGTGGCGAGGTTGCCGAGGCCGGCCCGTACGGAGATGCGGGCGCGCAGCTGGAGCTCGGCCGACTCGACCTCGGGCGCGCGGTCGGCGGCCGCGGCGACCTCACTGGCCAGGGCGTTCCAGGCCAGGTCGATGGCGGCGCGCATCCGGCGCCCTCGGCTGAGGTCGCCGAGGGCGCTGCTGTCGGCCGCGCACAGTACGGCCCCGGCGGCGAACGCGGCCCACTCCGCGTCGTCGGAGGGGCCGAGGCGGAGGGGCTCCGGGGGCTGGTTGAGCGCGATGGGGACGGGCAGCGTGGTGGTCGCGTTCTCCTCGGCGAACGTATCCAGCTCCCGCGTCAGCCGCCGCGTCCATTCGGGCATACGGGCGGCCCGGTGCCGCGCGGCCGGCCACCCGGCGGCGTCACCTGCGGCGAGCCCGAGCAGGAGGCCCTCGATACGGCGCGCGGGGGGCGCTGCCGGCCGGGCGCCGCTCTCTTCGCGAGGCCGGTGCGGGGCCGGGGGACCGTCGGGAACCACTTCCCGGCCGCCGTCCGGGGCGCTCTGCAGGACACGGGCGACGCCCGGCTCGGCGGCGGTGTGGCCGGGGGCGCCACCCATGACGTCGGGGACGCCGCCTGTGACGAGGGCGGTGCTCGTGTCGGCGGCGCACCTCGGGGCGGGAGCGCTTCCTGCTTCACCGAAGTCGCCTGGGTCCGTGGAGCCATCCGGGTTGTCAGCCGCTCCCTCGTAGGCGGCGGCGCCGCCCGGGACCCGGATGCTGTACGTGTCAGTGTCGCCTGACAGGTTCGTGGCGGTGGCGGGATCGAGTGCGTACTCGTCCGGCGGGGACACATAGCCGTCAGCTGCCAGCAGGTATCCGTCCGTCGTGAGCGGATGGCCGTACGTCGGCGGAGTGCGTCGGTCCGGGGCGCGGCGCACCGGTTCCTGCGCACTCCGCCCCCGGCTGTCTACTCCCGGCGACAGCGGCGCACCGTCCGTTCCCGGAGATGGCGGTGCACCGCCCGTGCGAAGTCCACGGTCGGCAGGGGCCCGGCGTGGGCCCGCGGGGCCACCGGGGGACGCGGCCTCGCCGTCGGGCACGTAGCCGTCGGCTTCCGGTGTCGCAGGTGTGGGGCCCGCGTGGCGGGTGTCGCCCCCGGGCGGGTGGTGGCGGCCTCTGGGCCCGGTCGGTACGTCCATGTCGGTCATTGGGCCGCCCCCTCTTCGGGGTCGCCCATGTCCACCGGGCTGCCGTTCACCGCCGGGCCGCCGCTGCGGGGATCACAGGGCGGATCGGGAGGGCGGTGAGGATCACCCGACCCCGAGACCGAGCCCGACCCCGAGACCGCCCCCGATCCCGCCCGCGGCCTCGACCCCGTCTTCGACCGAACGCCCGCACCCCGCCACCGCCCCGACCCGGCCCCCGGCAGCCCGGCCGGATGGTCCTCCGGTGTCAGCAGGTCCGCGATCTCCAGGACGTGGTGGCCGTTCATCGACGGCAGGCACGTCCCCCTGACCGGGCCGATGGCGGTCGCCCAGTCCGCCGGGATCGCCGAGACGCCGCACGTGGCGCCGGCCAGGGCGCCCGCGACGGCCGCCGTGGTGTCGGCGTCGCGCCCCATGTTGACGGCGGTCAGCACCGCCTGGACGAACGCGCCGTCGGCCGCCGCATACGCCCCGAAGGCGAGCGCCACGGCCTCCGGGGCCAGATCGGTCCAGGGATAGCCGCCGATGACGACGGCCCGGCGCACCGCGCGCTCCCCGCGGTGCGCGACGGCCACCGCGCGGCGCAGGGAGCGCGCGGTCCAGGAGTCGTCGGGCACGACCGAGAGGGCGGAGGCCACCACCGCCACGGTGGGTGCCCCGGCCATCGCCGCCGCGACGCCCGCGGCCACCGCCTGACCGCCGTAGATGCCCTCCCCGTCATGGCTGACCGAGCCGTCGATGGCCACGAGGCGGGCCGCTTCGGCGGGGCGGCCCGCGGCGAAGACGCCGAACGGGGCGGCCCGCATCGCGAGGCCGTCGCTCCATGCGTGCCGGTGCTGCGCGGAGATGGGGGCCGCGAGCCCGCGCCGGAGGTTCTCCAGCGTGCCCCTCTCGCTGAACCCGGCGCCCCGGAACGGTCCCTCGTCCCGGTCGGCGATCCACTGATGCCAGGCCGCCTCCACATGCGACACGGTGAGCCCGGAACCGTACCGGGCGAGGAGCAGCCCCGAGAAGATCGCGTACTCGGTGTCGTCCGTGCCCGACGGACGCTCGGCGACGTATCCCGTGATGCGGCCCCAGCGGCGGCGGATCTGGGACGGTTTCATGTTCTCCGCGGGCGCGCCCAGCGCGTCGCCGACGGCGAGGCCGAGCAGCGCACCACGCCCCCGCTCACGGAGCTCTGCCGCCCCACCCGGTGCCGGGACCGAAGGAATACGGGCAATGGGCGCCATTCGGGCCTCTCTACGGGTCGGTCTGCGCGTCGCAGTTCCGTCCTGCGCCGGCCCTCCAGGGCCGGCCCGTCCCGGGCCGGCACGCGACGCTGCCCGCCGGCCCTTTCCTGGATCTCTGCCACGCCGGGCGGCGAGCAGGAGCCCAGGAGCTTCAGCGTCACCCCTTCGACATCTGTGCGCGACCTCGTACCGATGAGCGTCAGGGGCCCTGAGCGGGCCCTTGCCGGGCCCCGCAAGTACCGCAAAAGCGCAGGTAAGTACGGCCTTCCTTGCTGGCGGGGACCATTTTCCGCGCGTACTTTCGACGGTGTTGACGGCGCGCAGGCGTGAAGACCGAGCACCGCAACCACCGATCGAGGAATCACAACGGCGACCGAACGGTTCCGCGAGAGCGGCGCCGGCTTGGGCGCAAAAAGAGGGGGCAAGACCGGCATGTCCATCATCGACACCGAAGCGGCACTGCACGAGGCGCACCGCGACAACCACACCCACCGTGACGTCAACGGTGGCTGGCTGCGTCCCGCCGTCTTCGGCGCGATGGACGGGCTGGTGTCCAATCTGGCCCTGATCACCGGTGTCGCCGGAGGATCCGTGGCGCCCGGGACCATCGTCCTCACCGGCCTCGCAGGCCTCGCCGCCGGAGCCTTCTCGATGGCCGCGGGCGAGTACACGTCCGTCGCCTCGCAGCGCGAGCTCGTCGAGGCCGAGCTGGACGTGGAGCGCCGGGAGCTGAGGAAGCACCCGAAGGACGAGGAGAAGGAGCTCGCCGCGCTCTACGTGTCGCGCGGAGTCGAGCCCGCCCTGGCCCACGAGGTGGCCAGACAGCTGTCGAAGGACCCCGAGCAGGCCCTGGAGATCCACGCGCGCGAGGAGCTCGGCATCGACCCCGGCGATCTGCCCTCGCCCACCGTCGCTGCCGTCTCCTCCTTCGGATCCTTCGCGCTGGGCGCCCTGCTGCCCGTGCTGCCCTTCCTGCTCGGGGCCACCGCCCTGTGGCCCGCGCTGGTGCTCGCGCTGATCGGGCTCTTCCTCTGTGGGGCCGTCGTGGCGAAGGTCACGGCCCGGTCCTGGTGGTTCAGCGGGCTGCGGCAACTGGCGCTGGGCGGTGCCGCCGCGGGTGTGACGTACGTCCTGGGTAATCTGTTCGGTACGGCTCTAGGATGAGGTCATATGCAGGGGACTGCATAACTAGTCGTTACGCCTCGGTTTCAGTCGCTTAACCGTTGGGTATGAGCCGCTAGCGCCGCGGGCAAGGACGCCCGCCCGCCGTGGGCCGACGGTCAATGATCTGTCCGCATTGGTCCCCTCTCCATCGCCAACCGGCGATGTCCGCATGTTGGAACGAGCTATCCGGTTTCCGAGAATCGCTCCATCATGTAATCTGCGTGAAATTTTGCAGAGGGCCAACGTCGTCCCTCGGCACCTGCTATATGCCACGACGACGACGGGAGAGCCGATGCGTACGCCGCGCCAGCCGTCCCTGCATTCCGCGACCAACGGGTCCGCCTGGTCGCACATGGATGCACGCCCTGCCGCGCAGGGTATGTACGACCCGCGCAACGAGCGCGACGCCTGCGGCGTCGGCTTCGTGGCCACCCTCACCGGCGAGGCGAGCCACACGCTGGTCGAGCAGGCGCTCACGGTTCTGCGGAACCTGGAGCACCGCGGCGCCACCGGCTCCGAGCCCGATTCCGGCGACGGTGCCGGAATCCTGTCGCAGGTCCCGGACGCCTTCTTCCGTGAGGTCGTGGACTTCGACCTGCCCGCCGCCGGCTCGTACGCGGTCGGTATCGCCTTCCTGCCGATCGAGGGGCAAGAAGACACTGCGGCTGTCGCGCAGATCGAGGCCATCGCCGCCGAGGAGGGCCTGACGGTCCTCGGCTGGCGCGAGGTCCCCGTCGCCCCCGAGCTGCTGGGCGCCACCGCCCGCTCGACGATGCCGGCCTTCCGCCAGATCTTCGTCACCGACGGCGCCGCTGTGCCTGCCACGGGCATCGCCCTCGACCGCAAGGCCTTCGTGCTGCGCAAGCGCGCCGAGCGTGAGACCGGTGTGTACTTCCCGTCGCTCTCCGCCCGCACCATCGTCTACAAGGGCATGCTGACCACCGGCCAGCTCGAGCCCTTCTTCCCGGACCTGTCGGACCGCCGCTTCGCGTCGGCCGTCGCGCTCGTGCACTCGCGGTTCTCGACGAACACCTTCCCGAGCTGGCCGCTCGCCCACCCGTACCGCTTCGTCGCGCACAACGGCGAGATCAACACGGTCAAGGGCAACCGCAACTGGATGCAGGCCCGCGAGTCGCAGCTGGTCTCCGACCTGTTCGGCGACAAGGAGCTCGAGCGGATCTTCCCGATCTGTACGCCGGACGCGTCCGACTCGGCGTCCTTCGACGAGGTCCTGGAGCTGCTGCACCTCGGCGGCCGCTCGCTGCCGCACAGCGTCCTGATGATGATCCCCGAGGCGTGGGAGAACCACGACTCGATGGACCCGGCCCGCCGCGCCTTCTACCAGTACCACTCCACCCTGATGGAGCCCTGGGACGGCCCGGCCTGCGTCACCTTCACCGACGGCACCCAGGTCGGCGCGGTCCTCGACCGCAACGGTCTGCGCCCGGGCCGCTACTGGGTGACCGACGAGGGCCTCGTCGTCCTCGGCTCCGAGGTCGGCGTCCTCGACATCGACCCGTCCAAGGTCGTCCGCAAGGGCCGTCTGCAGCCCGGCAAGATGTTCCTCGTCGACACCGCCGAGCACCGCATCATCGAGGACGACGAGATCAAGGCCGCCCTCGCCGCCAAGCAGCCGTACCAGGAGTGGCTGGAGGCCGGCGAGATCGAGCTCTCCGACCTGCCCGAGCGCGAGCACATCGTGCACACGCACGCCTCGGTCACGCGCCGCCAGCAGACCTTCGGCTACACCGAGGAAGAGCTGCGCGTCATCCTCGCGCCGATGGCCAAGGCCGGCGCCGAGCCGATCGGCTCCATGGGCACGGACAGCCCGATCGCGGCCCTGTCCGAGCGCCCGCGGCTGCTCTTCGACTACTTCACGCAGCTGTTCGCGCAGGTCACCAACCCGCCGCTGGACGCCATCCGCGAGGAGCTCGTCACCTCGCTGCGCTCGTCCCTCGGCCCCGCGAGCAACCTGCTGGAGCCGACCGCGGCCTCCTGCCGCTCGGTCACCCTGCCCTTCCCGGTGATCGACAACGACGAGCTGGCCAAGCTCATCCACATCAACGCCGACGGTGACATGCCGGGCATGAAGGCCGCGACCCTGTCCGGCCTGTACCGGGTCTCCGGCGGTGGCGACGCGCTGGCCGCGCGGATCGAGGAGATCTGCGCCGAGGCCGACGCCGCCATCGACAACGGCGCTCGCCTGATCGTCCTCTCGGACCGCCACTCGGACGCCGAGCACGCGCCGATCCCGTCGCTGCTGCTCACCGCGGCCGTCCACCACCACCTCATCCGCACCAAGCAGCGCACCCAGGTGGGCCTGCTGGTCGAGGCGGGCGACGTCCGCGAGGTGCACCACGTCGCGCTGCTCATCGGCTTCGGTGCCGCGGCCGTCAACCCGTACCTGGCGATGGAGTCCGTCGAGGACCTCGTCCGGGCGGGAACGTTCCTCCCCGGCATCGAGCCCGAGAAGGCCATCCGCAACCTGATCTACGCCCTGGGCAAGGGCGTGCTGAAGGTCATGTCCAAGATGGGCATCTCGACCGTCGCCTCCTACCGCGGCGCGCAGGTCTTCGAGGCCGTCGGTCTCGACGACGCCTTCGTCGAGAAGTACTTCAACGGCACCGCCACCAAGATCGGCGGCGTCGGCATCGACGTCATCGCCGACGAGGTCGCCGCCCGCCACGCCAAGGGGTACCCGGCCTCCGGCATCGCCCCGGCGCACCGCGCGCTGGAGATCGGCGGCGAGTACCAGTGGCGCCGCGAGGGCGAGCCGCACCTGTTCGACCCGGAGACGGTCTTCCGCCTGCAGCACGCCACGCGCACGCGCCGCTACGACATCTTCAAGAAGTACACGGACCGCGTGAACGAGCAGTCCGAGCGGCTCATGACGCTGCGCGGCCTGTTCGGCTTCACGTCGGACCGTCAGTCGATCTCCATCGACGAGGTCGAGCCGGTCAGCGAGATCGTCAAGCGGTTCTCCACCGGCGCCATGTCGTACGGCTCCATCTCCAAGGAGGCGCACGAGACCCTCGCCATCGCCATGAACCAGTTGGGCGGCAAGTCCAACACCGGTGAGGGCGGCGAGGACGCCGACCGTCTGTACGACCCGGCGCGCCGGTCCGCCATCAAGCAGGTCGCCTCCGGCCGCTTCGGTGTCACGTCCGAGTACCTGGTCAACGCCGACGACATCCAGATCAAGATGGCCCAGGGCGCCAAGCCCGGTGAGGGCGGCCAGCTGCCCGGCCACAAGGTCTACCCGTGGGTCGCGAAGACGCGTCACTCGACGCCGGGTGTCGGCCTGATCTCGCCGCCGCCGCACCACGACATCTACTCCATCGAGGACCTGGCTCAGCTGATCCACGACCTCAAGAACGCCAACCCGGCCGCCCGCATCCACGTGAAGCTGGTGTCCGAGGTCGGCGTCGGCACGGTCGCCGCGGGTGTCTCCAAGGCGCACGCGGACGTGGTCCTGATCTCCGGTCACGACGGCGGTACGGGCGCCTCGCCGCTCACCTCGCTGAAGCACGCCGGTGGTCCCTGGGAGCTCGGCCTGGCCGAGACCCAGCAGACGCTGCTGCTCAACGGCCTGCGCGACCGCATCGTCGTGCAGACCGACGGCCAGCTGAAGACCGGCCGCGACGTCGTCATCGCCGCGCTGCTCGGCGCCGAGGAGTTCGGTTTCGCGACCGCGCCGCTCGTCGTCTCCGGCTGCGTCATGATGCGCGTCTGCCACCTGGACACCTGCCCGGTCGGTATCGCCACGCAGAACCCGACCCTGCGTGAGCGGTTCGCCGGCAAGGCCGAGTACGTCGTGAACTTCTTCCAGTTCATCGCCGAAGAGGTCCGCGAGATCCTCGCCGAGCTGGGCTTCCGCTCCATCGAGGAGGCCGTCGGCCACGCCGAGGCGCTCGACGTCACGCGCGCCATCGACCACTGGAAGGCGCAGGGCCTGGACCTGGCCCCGCTGTTCCACGTGCCCGAGCTGGCCGAGGGCGCGGTGCGCCACCAGCTGATCGCGCAGGACCACGGCCTGGAGAAGGCGCTCGACAACGAGCTGATCAAGCTCGCCGCCGACGCGCTCGCCGTGGACTCGGCGAACGACGCCCAGCCGGTGCGCGCCCAGGTCGCGATCCGCAACATCAACCGCACGGTCGGCACCATGCTCGGCCACGAGGTGACGAAGAAGTTCGGTGGCGCGGGCCTGCCCGACGACACCATCGACATCACCTTCACCGGCTCCGCGGGCCAGTCGTTCGGTGCGTTCCTGCCGCGCGGCGTGACGCTGCGCCTGGAGGGCGACGCGAACGACTACGTCGGCAAGGGCCTGTCCGGCGGCCGCGTGATCGTCCGCCCGGACCGGGGTGCCGACCACCTCGCCGAGTACTCGACGATCGCGGGCAACACCATCGCGTACGGCGCGACCAGCGGTGAGCTGTTCCTGCGCGGCCGTACGGGCGAGCGGTTCTGCGTCCGCAACTCCGGCGCCACCGTCGTCTCGGAGGGCGTGGGCGACCACGGCTGCGAGTACATGACCGGTGGCCGCGCGGTGGTCCTCGGCGAGACCGGCCGCAACTTCGCGGCGGGCATGTCCGGCGGTATGGCGTACGTGATCGACCTGGACCGCAGCAACGTCAACTCCGGCAACCACGGCGCCATCGAGGCCCTCGACGACGCCGACAAGCAGTGGCTGCACGATGTGGTGCGCCGCCACCAGGAGGAGACGGGTTCGACCGTCGCCGAGAAGCTCCTTGCCGAGTGGGACACGGCCGTGGACCGCTTCAGCAAGATCATTCCCAGCACCTACAAGGCAGTGCTCGCCGCCAAGGACGCCGCCGAGCGAGCCGGGCTCTCCGAGTCCGAGATCACCGAGAAGATGATGGAGGCGGCGATCAATGGCTGACCCCAAGGGCTTTCTGAACCACGGCCGTGAGGTCGCCACGTCCCGCCCGGTGAACGAGCGCCTGAAGGACTGGAACGAGGTCTACGTCCCCGGCTCGCTGCTGCCGATCATCTCCAAGCAGGCGTCGCGCTGCATGGACTGCGGTATCCCGTTCTGCCACAACGGCTGCCCGCTCGGGAACCTGATCCCCGAGTGGAACGACTACGCCTACCGCGAGGACTGGCAGGCCGCGTCCGAGCGCCTGCACGCCACGAACAACTTCCCGGAGTTCACGGGCCGTCTGTGCCCCGCTCCGTGCGAGTCGGCGTGTGTGCTCGGCATCAACCAGCCGGCCGTCACCATCAAGAACGTCGAGGTCTCGATCATCGACAAGGCGTGGGACAGCGGCGATGTCGCGCCGCAGGCCCCCGAGCGCCTGTCGGGCAAGACCGTCGCCGTGATCGGCTCGGGCCCGGCCGGCCTGGCCGCCGCCCAGCAGCTGACCCGGGCCGGCCACACGGTCGCGGTGTACGAGCGCGCGGACCGCATCGGCGGTCTGCTCCGCTACGGCATCCCCGAGTTCAAGATGGAGAAGCGCCACATCAACCGCCGCATCGAGCAGATGCGCGCGGAGGGCACCCGCTTCCGCACCGGCATCGAGATCGGCCGCGACCTGACGGCGACCGACCTGAAGAAGCGGTACGACGCGATCGTCATCGCCGCCGGCGCCACCACCGCCCGCGACCTGCCGGCCCCCGGCCGCGAGCTCAAGGGCGTCTACCAGGCGATGGAGTACCTGCCCCTGGCCAACAAGGTCCAGGAGGGCGACTTCGTGGCGCCCCCGATCTCGGCCGAGGGCAAGCACGTCGTCGTCATCGGCGGCGGCGACACCGGCGCGGACTGCGTCGGTACCGCCCACCGCCAGGGCGCGGCCTCCGTCACGCAGCTGGAGATCATGCCCCGCCCGAACGACGAGCGGAACAAGGTCAGCCAGCCCTGGCCGACCTTCCCGATGCTCTACAAGGTCACCTCCGCGCACGAGGAGGGCGGCGAGCGGGTCTACTCCGTCTCCACCACCCACTTCGAGGGCGACGAGGACGGCAACGTCCAGTGGCTGCACCTCATCGAGGTCGAGTTCGTCGACGGCAAGCTCACCCAGAAGCCCGGCACCGAGCGGAAGATCCCCGCGCAGCTGGTCACGCTGGCCATGGGCTTCACCGGTACCGACCGTGAGAACGGCCTGGTCGAGCAGCTCGGCCTGGAGCTCGACGAGCGCGGCAACGTCGCCCGCGACGCCCAGTTCCAGACCAACGTCCCCGGTGTCTTCGTCGCCGGTGACGCGGGCCGTGGCCAGTCGCTGATCGTGTGGGCGATCGCGGAGGGCCGTTCGGCGGCCCGCGGGGTCGACCGGTTCCTGACGGGAGCGAGCGACCTGCCTGCGCCGATCCGGCCGACGGATCGCGCACTGATGGTCTGACGACCCGTCAATAAGACGTCCCGTACAAAGGCGTACGGAACACCCTGCGGCGCCTGCCCCTGTCCCCGACCGGACGATGGGCGGGCGCCGTGGCATGTTCGGGTTTTGATGTCCCCCACCCCGCCCCTTCCCGTAACCATGGGGCTCCGCCCCCTGGACCCCCGGTCCTCAAACGCCGGACGGGCTGGATTTTCCAGCCCGTCCGGCGTACTCACTCGCCCCGCCCCCCGCCCTCATCCGGCCACACCCCGATATGGTCCGGCTCCAGCTCCAGCATCACCCGGTGCTCCATACCCAGCGCCGCCGTGTACTCGGCGGGCAACTGAAGCCGCCCGGCCCGGTCCAGCATCGCGTACTCCCGCGCCACCAACGACTCCTGGCCCTCCTCGTCGACCTCCGTGCGGCGCAGCACCTCCGTCGACGTGCGGCCGTCGCGGATCGCGACCGTACGGCGGACCTCCCCGGCGACCGCCTGGTCGTGCGTGACGATCACGACGGTCGTACCCAGCTCCTCGTTGGCCCGGCGGAACGCCGCGAAGACCTGCTGCCCCGTCGCGGAGTCCAGCTCGCCCGTGGGCTCGTCGGCGAGGAGTACGGACGGCGCGTTGGCGAGGGCGACGGCGATCGCGACGCGCTGCTGCTGGCCGCCGGACATCTGCTGGGGACGGCGGTCACGGCAGTCCGCGACACCGAGCATCGCCAGCAGCTCCTCGGCCCGCTCGGCCCGCTTGCGCCTGCGGCCCCGCCCACCGCCGCCCCGCAACTGCATGGGCCGCGCCACATTCTGCGCCGCCGTCAGATAGGGCAGCAGATTGCGTGCCGTCTGCTGCCACACGAAGCCGACGACCTCGCGGCGGTAGCGCAACCGGGCCTTCGCGTCCATCGTGAGCAGATCGCAGCCCGCGACCCTCGCGGCGCCCGCGGTGGGCACGTCCAGGCCCGCGAGGATGTTCATCAGGGTCGACTTGCCGCTGCCGGAGGCGCCGACCAGAGCCATCAACTCGCCCTCGTGGACCAGGAGATCGAGCCCCTGCAGCGCCTGCACCTCCAGCCCGGAGGCGGCGTCGTTCCTTCCCGGGGAGCCGCTCCCCGACCCGCGTCCGGAGAAGATGCGGACCAGCCGGTCGCAGACGATCAACGCGTCATGCCCGTATGACGGCCCGTCGCGGCGGGCCGCCGCCCGCTGTTCCAGCTCCGCAAGCGTCGTCCGCGAGCTCGTCGTCCGGGTCATCGCATGCCTCCTGCCCTGAGTTCGGTGACCGGTGTGCGGCGCCCCGCCCACCAGGCCTGCACGGCGGCCACCGCCACCACCAGCAGCACCATGCCCGCCGATGGCAGCGCCAGCGACCACACGTCGGTGCGCAGCGACGCACCGGCCGACCCCGCACGGCCCGGTGCGGCGGACAGGGCGAGACGGTCCAGATCGATGCCGGGCGCGAGCAGCCGGACAGCAGCCCAGCCGACGGCCATGCCCCCTCCGGCCGCGAGCAGCGCCTGCGGCAGCGCCTCCAGGCCGACCAGCCGGCGGCCCTGCCGGCTGGCAAGGCCCAGGGTGCGAAGCCGGGCCAGCAACGCGGCCCGTTCCGGCGCGGACTGGAGGAAGGACAGCAGCAGCGCGAGCACGGCGTAACCCGCACCGGCCGCGACGGCGGTGGCGTAGACCCGCCCGGCGCCCGACTGCAGCGGCGAGTCGGAGAGCGCCGCCCGTTCCTCGCTGCGCAGCGTCACGTCAAGGCCTTTCCCGGCGCCGCGCACGGCCGCCCGCAGCGCCCGTGCGTCGAGCGACCCGCCGGCGGCCAGCAGTGTCGTCGGCTCGGAATGCTCCAGGCCCGCGGCGTCGACCAGCAGGAATCCGGTGCCGGGGGCGGCCGGGGTACGGGACCGCACGGCGGAGATCCGCACCGTGACATCACCGGCCGAGGACGTGATCCGGCGCGGCGCGCGGCCGAGCCGCTCCGCGACGCCGGGTGAGGCCACGGCGTCCAGCACGCCACCCGTCCTCTTCAACGCGTCGGCCGGAAAGGCCCCGAGACCGAGTTGCCGGGCCAGCCGTGCGTACGAATCCGGCTCGACCGCGATGAGCGTCAGTGACTCCTCCGACCCGGAGCCGGTCTCGCCGGACGACGAGACGTCCGCGGTGCGTTCGATCCGCACGGCCGTCACCTGCCGTACGCCCGCGACTGCCCGTACCGCCTTCTCCACTCCGTCCGGGAGCGGCACCGCGTCGCCCCTGCTGGAGATCCGTGCGTCCGCACCCGTCGCCAGCAGTGCGGCCCGGTCCCGGGCGTCCGCCACGCCGGTGAGGACGGAACCGCCGAACGCCGCTGTCGCCAGGGCCATCAGCAGGGCGAGCAACGGCAGCACTGTGCCCGTCGCGGGGGAGCGGCCCGCGCGGGCCAGCGCCAGAAAACCGACCGCCCCGCGCAACCGGACGGCCGGGCGGGCGGCCCACCGCAGCGGCAGCGGATACAGCCGTACGAGCACCAGCGCCGCGATCAGCCCCACCAGGACCGGAGCAGCGCTCACCAGAAGGTCCCCCGCGCCCGCCGCGCCGCTCCGGCGCAGCGCCAGGACCGAGCCGACGGCCAGGACCAGCGCGGTGAGTTCGGCGACCGTGCGGCTTCTGCCCGGCCTGGCGAGCGCGAGATCGTCGCGTTCCCCGTGCGCCCGCGGACTGCGGTGTGCCACGACCGCACGCACTGGCAGCGCGATGCAGGCGAGAAGCGCGACGGCGGCCGCGCCGAGCACCGCGGGCAGCAGGCGAGCCTCGTTCACGGCGAGTACGGCGAGCAGCAGACCGCAGGCGGCCGCGGGCAGCGCCACCACCGCGGTCTCGGCGAGGAGCCGTCCTGCGATGCCGCGCAGGGAGCCGCCCCGCGCGCGCAGCAGGGCGAGTTCGGCGGCGCGACGGGCCGCGATCAGCCCGCCGGTCATGACCAGGACGACCGCGCCGACCGCTCCGAGCCCGAACGCCGCGACCGCGACGATCGGCGTGATCGCCTCACGGGTCGTCGTGTACGAGCCGACGACCGTCTCCAGGCCGGTGCTGAACGACGCGGTGGCACCCGCGATCCGACGCATCGTCAACAACCCCGGCCCGCCTTCGAGGGACGCGACGCGGTCGACGAGCGCCGGGGCGTCCTGCGCTGTGAGCTGTCCGGTGGCGGGCGCGAACCGCCAATACCGCTCGGGCTTTCCCTGGCTGCCGAGGAGCGCGGGGGCGGCGCCGGGCGCCAGCAGGAGGCCCGCCTGCCAGTAGAACTGCGGCGTGCTGGACGGCAGGGCGGCCATGCCCGGGGTGCGCAGGACCGGTTCAGCGGACCAGTAGCCGCCCTGCGGGCGCCGGGGATCGACGATCCCGGTGATCCGTACGGCCAGCGGCCGGTCCGGGAAGCCGCCCAGGCTGACGACGGAACCGACTCGCAGCCGCATGACCCGGGCGGTCTCCGCGGTCGCGGCGGCCTCCACCTCTCTGGTGCCCTCCGTCACGGCTCCGGCGGCGGTCGGCAACCGCCCCTTGCGTACGGTCGCGTGTCCTGCGAGGTCCGACTGCGCGGCCAGCGTGAACCGGGGCGGTGCATTGAGGCTGGGCAGCCATGAGTCGAGACCGACGAGGCTTTCGGAGGTCCGCACCCCGTAGGCCGACTCCGCGGTGTTCGCGCGCAGCGGTCCGGGAAGCCGGCCGAGCGCCTTGCGGTGGACGGCCGCGAGCGCTTCGGGCCGCATCGCCTCCTCCCTGGCGGGCTGCGCGATCTCAAGACCCGGCTGCGGTGTGCTCAGCTCCAGCACGGTGGAGGCCGGGGCCGCGCCGGCGATGTCCCGGCGCAGCCCTTCGCTCTCGTACGCGTCGACGGCCCGTGGCAGTACGGCCGCGAGGAACGCCGTGACCAGCACGAGAACACCGAAGGCGACGGCCGTACCGGGGGCCGTCCGCAAGCGTGTCCGCACCCACGGCGCGACACTGCGCTCTGCCCGCTGAGGGCGCTTCTCGCGCTCGGGCGCCATGCTCATCTCAGCTGTCCCCCTGGTGGCGGAGCGCGACCGCGGGGTCGGCGCGGCGGGCCGCCGACGCGACGGTGATCAGCAGGGGCAGCGCCGCGACGCCCCCGAGGAGCAGGGCCACATGGGAGAGCGGGAGTTCGACGAGGACGTGGGGGACCGGCCGGGCCGCCTCCGGCGTCAGCACGATCAACGGGACGACGGCCCGCGTCAGGGCGGTCCCGAGACCGAGACCGGCGAGCAGACCGACCCCGATCAGCAGGCTCTGCTCCACGGCGAGCATCCTGGCGAGGTCCCGGCGGGCCGCGCCCAGGGCACGCAGAACGGCGAACTCCGCTGACCGCTCCCGCCGCGAACCGGCGGCGCTCACCGCGAAGCCCCCGGCGGCCAGGGCCGCGGCGGCCACCGCCACCGCCATCAGCGCCGCACGCGGCCCGGCGCCGAGCGGGTCGCCCAACAGCTCGGCTGCGGCCTCGTCACGTACGAGCACCTGGTCCGGGTCGTTGTCCGGGCGGGCCCGCAGCGTGGCCGCGACGTCCGCGGCCCTGCCGGGTGCGGTGCTCAGCCACCACTCGTCGGGCGTAAGGGGAGTGCTGGCGCGGTGGGCCAGCACCGCGTTGACGGCTCGCAGATCGAGCAGCAGCGCACCCCCGTCCTGACCACCCTCGTCAGAGGCCCCGGCTCCACCGCCGGCTCCCGCCCCGTCTCCAGTACCCGCCTCGTCTCCTGCTCCCGCTCCGGTCGTCGGCAGCTCCCTGACCGACCGCACGATCGTCACCGGCAGTTGTTCCCCGGTTGCCACCGTCACGTCGAGGCTCGAGCCGCGCTCGGCCCCTGCCGCGCGCAGAAAGTCCTGTGTGGCGACGGCCGCGATCCGCCCAGGAGAAGCGGCCCGTGCCACATCGACGCGCACAGTGAACGACGGCGGACCGGAGGGCGACCCGTCGCTCCCGTGCCCGCCGCCCGTCGCGTACGAGACCGTCAGCGGCGCCGCCTTCGACGCGGCCGGACTCAGGGCCGTCGGCGGGCGCACCTCCCCGTCGCCGGTCTCCGTCCTGCTGCCCTGCCAGCGCACCCCGGCAGGCACCGCGACCGGACGGGCGTCCCCCGCGGAGCCCGCGGCCAGCAACTCCTCGACGGTGAGCCGGTGCTGCTCGGACTTCCCGGCCGGTGCCGTGCCGTCGGCCTGCAGCCCCGTCACACGCAGCGGCCCGGCGGGCGCGGCACGACTGCCCGACGTGGACACGTCGAGGTCGACGGTGATCCGGTGGACCCGGCCGTCGACGGGGATCTTCCCGGCGCCCAGCCGGTACGCGATGCCGTAACGGTCCTCGACGACGACGGTGACCACGGGCGCGACCCCGGAACCGGAACGGCCCGTCTTCGACCCCTCGTCGCTGATCCGCACATCGGCCGCGAGCCGCCGGGTGCCGTCGGGCAGCAGCAACGCGGGCCGCTTCGCCTCCTCATGGGGCGCGAGCGCCCGCAGCAGCCGCTGTACCGGCTCGTCGGCGAGATCGCCGCGCATCAGCATCCCTTCGCGGGCGTGCGCCGTGTCCAGCGCGAGAACCGTCGCCGTACGGCCGTCGGAGAGGTCCGCTGTGGTGCGGTACGCGGGCGCCGCATCCCGTACGCCGGGCAGCGAGGCGTAAAGACCGGCCTGGCCCGGGCCGCCCGGCCGGCTGTCCACCACGCGTACGGAGGCGCCTGTCCCGAAGTCCGCCTGGTCGCCCTGCGACCGGCTCCACGACGCGCTCTGCCCGATGGCCGCCATGCCCGTCGCCACGGCGAGGACCAGCAGCAGCACCGGCGCCGCACCGCGCAGCGGACGCCGGCTGAACTGCCAGCCCGCCAGCGCCGCCGGAAGCCCCCGTCCGCTCGCGGCCCGCCGCTCCGCGAGGCGCGCCGCGAGCGGCAGCAGACGCAGCGTCAGTACCGCACCGGCCAGCAGCGCCAGCGCCGGTGCCGCGACCAGCAGCGGATCGATGCCCAGGCCGCCTGCACGGTCGCGGCTGAGCGCGCCGCCGCCGAACGAGCCGGTCTGCCCGGCGAGTCGCCAGTACGCCACCGCCGCGATCAGGAGCAGCCCGACATCGGCCCCGGCGCGCACGGGCACGGCCGTCATCGCGGCACGCACGCGCCGCAGCTGCAGCGGCCCACCCGCCGTCGCGGCCAGCGCGGGCGCGACGACCGCCGCCGCGCAGCACACCGCGACCCCGGCCGCGACCAGCCAGACCCGGCTCGCGGGAGCGTCCCCGAGCCGGGACCCGATCCCGTCCAGCGACGACCACCGCGCCAGCAGCCGCACCAGCGGGCCTGACAGCAGCGCGGCACAGGCCGCGGCCGGCACGGCCAGCAGCAGCGCCTCCAGCGCCGCGAGGCCCGCGATGCGGCGGCGCGAACCGCCCCGCGCCCTCAGCAGATCGGTCTCGCCCGCCCGATCGGTGTCGAGCAGCCGGGCCACCAGCAGCAGCGCGTACCCGGCGAGCAGCACCAGCTGCACGGAGACGATCATCAGCGTCGACCGGGACACGAGCAGCGCACGCCCGGTCCTGTCGAGTACGGCGGGCAGCGCCGTCTGCACCGTGACGCCGTCACCGAACGCCGGGTCCTTGCGCAGCACTTCGGGCCCGCGCACGGCCGCCTCGCGCAGCGCACCCATCCCGCCGGTGGTGACGGTCCGGTAGTCGGCGGTCGCCACCCACCCGGTGCTGCCCGCGGAGGTGCGGCCGGAGGCGAGCACGGACGGGTCGGCGAGCAGCGGTCCGTACGTGGTGAAGAGCACGGTGCGCACCCCGCGGCCGGCGAGCGCGTCCAGCTGCCAGTACGGATCGCTGCTGTCGGCCGGCCGGTACACGCCCGTGACCCGGACCGTCAGGGGCGCGCCGCCCAGCCGGTCGGTGAGCGTGATCCGCTCACCCGGCCGCAACCCCAGCCGGTCGGCGGCGGCTTCGGGCAGCGCCACGGGCACGGCAGCGGTCCGCGCTGCCGGGGCCGGCCCCGGCAGCGAGCCGGACACCAGCCTGATCCGCGACCGGTCCAGGGAGGCCATGTGCGTCAGATCCGGCTGTCCCGCGCGGGCATCGGCGCGCTGCAGGGACCGAGGCAACGCGTACGGCCCGGAACGCTCCAGCTTCCGCACGGTCACCGGCAGCCCGGCGAAGGTCTTCCGCGCACCGCGGACCGCTGCCTCCTGGGCCGCGTCCCGCCCACCCCGGGGCACGTCCGCGCTGATGACGAGTGAGGCGGAGGCCGCGGCCCGGCCGCGCAGGGTGCTCCGCAACGCCGCGTCCCCGACGGCAGCGGAGAACGCGGTGAGCGCGGCGAGCACCGATGTGGTCAACAGCACCGCGAGAAGGGCGGCGGCGAGCAGCAGCCGATGCGCTCGAACGCGCAGCAGTAAGAAGCCCGTCACCCATTCCCCCCATGTGATTGCCGAGCCGCCCCCTCGTCAACCCGGCATGCATATCACGGTGTCCGCATTCCGGGATACGTCTTCACCGGCAGAGGTCCGCAGAGGTGCTCTTGACGCTTCGGGCTCGTTCCCTGTGGGATGCACCGATGACGGAGAACCCCAGCACGCAGTCCGGTGCCGCCCTCGCGGGCGATCCGTCCGGCGAGCCGATGGTGCGGGTGGAGAACCTGCACCATGCGTACGGCACGGGCGCCGTGGCCGTGCATGCGCTGCGCGGTGCCTCCTTCGACATCCGGCGCGGCGAGCTGGTCGCCCTCAAAGGCCGTTCGGGCTCCGGAAAGACGACACTGCTCCATCTCATCGGCGGCCTCGACTCACCGGACAGCGGCCGCATCGTCATCGACGGCACGGACCTGTCCGCACTCGGCGAGAACGAGCTCCTGGAACTGCGCCGCGACCGCATCGGCTTCGTCTTCCAGTCCTTCGGACTCATCCCCATCCTCACCGCGGCCGAGAACGTGGGCGTGCCGCTGCGGCTGAGCAGGGCCGACCCCCGCGAACGCGAGGAGCGGGTGGCGCTGCTGCTGGCCCTGGTGGGCCTCGCCGACCACGCGGCCCAGCGCCCGGCCGAACTCTCCGGCGGGCAGCAGCAGCGTGTCGCCATCGCCCGTGCCCTCGCCAACCGCCCGGCCCTGCTGCTCGCCGACGAGCCGACCGGGCAACTGGACGCCCAGACCGGCCTCGCGGTGATGGAACTGCTGCGGGCCGTCGTCCGCAGTGAGGACGTCACGGCGCTGGTCGCCACGCACGACCCCCAGCTGCTGGGCCTCGCCGACCGCGTACTGGAACTCGGCGACGGCGAGGTCGTGGAGGGCTGACCAGCCCAGGCGAGCCGGTGGAGGCTACGGCACCCGGAACGTCTCCCCGTACACCTGCCACACCAGCGGAGTGTGCAGATCGAGGTTGCCGTCGTAGAGGAACCGGCGCTGCGCCGTGTCGATGCGCGAGGTGTCGCGGTCGGGCCTCTTGTACTTCATCGCCTTGCGGCGGACGTCCAGGAAGATGTCCAGGTACGCCTTCTCCTTGCCGCCCTCGGCAGGCGTGTCGGCCTCGGCCATGGCGGCCTCGCGCAGGCCGTAGAAGCCACGCGGTTCCGTGCCCGGCCCGTGCAGCACCATCGCGTCGTAGTAGATGAACTGGCCGAGCGTGCCGAGCCCGTCGAGCTTCGCCAGGCGCACCGCCGGGTCGAAGTAGAACTCGTCCCGGAAGGCATCCTGGGCTTTGCGGAACTCCGCCTTCTGCGCCTCCTTCACCCAGGCCTCGGGGAATCCGGGGTCGAGGCCCTTGTGGGAGCCGGTGCCGTCGACCTTGCGCAGGGCGGGCAGATAGCGGGCGAGGCCGTTGTCCGGGTGGGACTTCGTGTACCGCTCGACGAGCGTGAGCAGATCGTGGGTGCCGGTGGTGAAGCCGATGATGCCCGCCGTGTAGCCGCGGCGGTCGCCGATGTCCTCGATGTAGTCGTACTGCCCGCGCCAGTCGAGCGTGGAGTTCTCGGCGCTCGCCACGATCTGCTGCGCCAGTTCCTTCTTGCCGGCGGCGGCGAGGCCCGGCGGCAGCTCGGCGATCAGGGCGTCCTCCTTCGCCCGTTCCGACGCCGACGACGTACCGGCTCCCCTGCTCGGGGAAGCGGAGACCCCGGGGCCCTTGTCGTCCTGCGAGTCCCCCGATCCGGAGCCGGTCCCGAAGAGGAATACCACCGCCGTGGCCACGGGGGCGACAGCGAGAAAGAGGCAGCCAGCACGCTTCATAACGGCACAGGGTACGGGCGGCCTCAGACCGCGCCGCCCCCGCCCGTCAGCTCCGACACCTTCAGCACCGCCAGCGCGAGCAGCAGCACCAGCACGCCGGCCGCTCCGGCCGCCTGCACCAGGGTCTGGCGGTTGCGCGGCGCGTACGCGTAGGCGATCGTGACCGCGCCGCCCGCGAGCAGTCCGCCCAGGTGGCCCTGCCACGAGGTGACCGACGCCGAGATCACCATCCAGATCAGGAAGCCCGCGATGAAGCGGTTGACGGCGTGCATGTCCGCTCCGATGCGGCGGCTCATCACGTAGTACGCGGCGGCCAGCCCGAAGATCGCCCCGGACGCGCCGACCGCGGACTGGTCGGGAGCGATCAGCAGCACGAGCACCGAACCGCCGAGCGCGGACAGCAGATACAGGGCGAGATAGCGGGAGCGTCCGAGGCCGCCCTCCACCGCACGGCCGATGTTCCACAGCGACAGCATGTTGAGGACGATGTGGAGGATGCCGAACGTGCCCTGCGTGGGCGGCAGATGCAGGAACGCCCCGGTGATCAGCCGGTACCACTCGCCGTCGATGACGCCTTCGGCGTGGAACTCCGCGGGATACGTGTCCTGGTAGAGGTAGTGGCCACCGTCCGGGCCGATCAGCCCGGCGCCGAGCATCGCGAACCGGTCGACGAGCGCGGGCCGCACCAGCTCGCCCAGGTACGCCAGCACGTTGAGCGCGATGAGCGTGTACGTGACGACGGGGACGGCCGAGATCCGCCCGCCGAAGACCGTACGGGCCTGGCGTATGGACCGGTTGCCCTCCTTCACACACTCCACGCACTGGTGGCCGACCGCCGCCTCGCGCATGCAGTCCGGGCAGATGAACCGGTCACAGCGGGTGCAGCGGACGTACGTCTCGACCTTCGGGTGGCGGTAGCAGGTGGTGACGGAAGGCTGCACGGCCGGCTCCTCGGGAACTGCGGGGTCATCACGGAACAGAGAGCCGGTGGGGACGGCGGCGATCAAAATAGCGAACTCGGGCGGCCGCTGCGGCGCGGGGTGCCAGGCCACGCGAGCGCTGCCGGCACTCGAGCGCTGCCCGGGCGGTGCCCGATGCCGGACGAGATCGTTCCGCCTCCGGCGCGGTCGGGCCTCGGTTAGCCTCGGCATCCCAGCACGCACGACCCGCAGCACATCCCCCGGTACGCACTGATATCCACTCGACCACGCACTCGACCCACGGAGCGGAGCGCCGTATGGCCGGCACAGGCATGTCCACCACCACGACCGGACCGGCCATCAGCCTCAGCAAGATGGAGCAGACCGCTCCCGCACTCGTCAGCCTCTACAAGAACGCGGGCGTCTCCCTGCAGAAGCACGGGCTGAGCGGTGCGCGGGCGGCGGTCTACCTCGTCGTCGACTACTCCGGCTCGATGAAGCCGTACTACAAGGACGGCAGCGTCCAGGCGCTTGCCGACCGGGTCCTCGGCCTGTCCTCGCATCTGGACGACGACGGGCGCGTCCCCACCGTCTTCTTCTCCACCGACATCGACGCTGTGACGGACATCGGTCTCGAGGCACACCGCGGGCGGATCGACGAGATCGTGGCCGGCCTCGGCCACATGGGCAAGACCAGCTACCACCTGGCGATGGACGCCGTCATCGACCACTACCTCGACAGCGGCGCGACCGCCCCCGCACTCGTCGTCTTCCAGACCGACGGCGGCCCGATCAACAAGCTCGCGGCGGAGCGCTATCTGTGCAAGGCGGCGAAACTGCCGATGTTCTGGCAGTTCATCGGCTTCGGCGACCCGGGCAGCAAGCAGTTCGAATTCCTGCGCAAACTCGACGAACTGGCCGTGCCGCACAAGCGGCCGATCGACAACGCGGGCTTCTTCCACGCCGGTTCCGACCCGCGGCAGGTCTCGGACGAGGAGCTGTACGACCGGCTGGTCGGGGAGTTCCCGGCGTGGCTGGCGGCCGCCAGGGCGCAGGGCCTCGTGCGCTGAGGGACCCGGTCCCACCGTGCCGTCGGCCGTAATTCGCGGTAGCGCGGCCCGGACGTGCTACGGTTGCGTGGTTGCGGTTTTGGTACCCATGAACTTCGTGTGCGCCTGACGGAATGATCGTCGGGCGCATTTTGTTTTTCCGGTATTTCCGGCACGGGCTCATTGCGCGGCGACGAGGAAATTCGCAGGTCGCGGATTTCCGGAGCACACCCGTTAGGGAGACAGAAAAATGGCCACTGGAACCGTGAAGTGGTTCAACTCGGAAAAGGGCTTCGGCTTCATCGAGCAGGACGGCGGCGGCGCCGACGTCTTCGCCCACTACTCCAACATCGCCACCCAGGGCTTCCGTGAGCTCCAGGAGGGCCAGAAGGTGACGTTCGACGTCGTGCAGGGCCGCAAGGGCCCGCAGGCGGAGAACATCCTCCCGGCCTGACCCGGCGACCCGAATGTCGCAGCCGGGGCCCGCACCTGCATGGTGCGGGCCCCGGCTTCTGCTGTCCCCAGGAAGGGAAAGCCACATGACCCGCCCCAGCTCGGAACGGCCCGCGCGTCCCGCCCGCCGACGCCCCGCGGCCTCCCGCACCAAGGCGCCGGCCGGCTCGGCAGACTCCGCGGAGTCCGCGAGGTCCTCGAATTCCGGGAACTCCGCGAAGTCGGCGAACTCCGCAAAGTCTGTGAAGTCCCCGAAGTCCGGAAATCCGGCGAAGAGGTCCGGGAAGATTCCCGCCCGCCGGTCCGCGCCGCCCCAGGAATTCACGATGCCGAGCGGCACCACCCCCGCGCTGCCCGCTGTCGGGGCGTTCGCCGAGCTGGACATGCCCGCCGCCCTGCAGAAGACCCTCGAGGCCCAGGGTGTGGTCGAGCCCTTCCCGATCCAGGCCGCCACGCTGCCGAACTCCCTCGCGGGCCGGGACGTACTCGGCCGGGGGCGCACCGGCTCCGGCAAGACCCTCGCCTTCGGGCTCGCCCTGCTCGCCAGGACAGCGGGCCGCCGTGCCGAGCCGAAGGCCCCGCTCGCCCTGGTTCTCGTGCCCACGCGGGAGCTCGCACAGCAGGTCACAGACGCCCTCACCCCCTACGCCACCGCCGTGAACCTGCGCCTGACCACGGTCGTCGGCGGACTGTCGATCACCAAGCAGGCCGGCGCTCTGCGGCGCGGCGCCGAGGTGCTCGTGGCGACACCCGGGCGGCTCAAGGACCTCATAGACCGGGGAGACTGCCGGCTCGGCGAGGTGGCGGTCACCGTGCTCGACGAGGCCGACCAGATGGCCGACATGGGGTTCCTGCCGCAGGTCACGGCGTTGCTTGAGCAGGTGGCTCCGGACGGCCAGCGGATGCTGTTCTCGGCGACGCTTGACAGGAACATCGACCGGCTGGTGCGGATGTTCCTCACCGATCCCGTGGTCCACTCCGTCGACCCGTCCGCCGGTGCCGTCTCCACGATGGAGCACCACGTCCTGTACGTCGCCGACGAGACCGACAAGAAGGCCGTGGCCACGCGCATCGCGGCCCGGGACGGCCGGGTGATCCTCTTCGTGGACACCAAGCGCGCCGCCGACCGCTTCGCCAAACGGCTGCTGGCCTGCGGCGTCCGGGCGGCCCCGCTGCACGGCGGCCGCTCCCAGCCGCAGCGCAACCGCACCCTCGACCAGTTCAAGAACGGCCAGGTCACCGCCCTGGTGGCGACGAACGTCGCCGCCCGCGGCATCCACGTCGACGACCTCGATCTCGTCGTGAACGTCGACCCGCCCACGGACCACAAGGACTACCTCCACCGAGGCGGCCGTACCGCCAGGGCCGGCGAGTCGGGCAGCGTCGTCACCCTCGTACTGCCCGACCAGAAGCGGGAGATGAGCCGCCTGATGAAGGACGCGGGCATCCAGCCGCGCACGGCGAGCATCAGGTCCGGCGACGAGGAACTGGTCCGGATCACGGGGGCGCGCGAGCCCTCCGGGGTCGCGGTGACGATCGAGGTTCCGCAGGTGGTGCAGCAGCCGAAGCCGAAGAGGTCGCCGCGACGGGGCGGCGAACGGCGGGCAGGCGGCACGGGCCGGCCGCAGCGCACGGGCCAGGCGCAGGCGTCGTCGGCGCCGGCCCACGGCGGGCAACCGGGGAACGGCGAGGCCCGCGGCACCGCCCCCCAACGACGGCAGCAGGGCCGCCGTGCGGGGGAGGGCCAAGCGCGCCCGAACCGCCCTGAGCGCGGAGCTCGCGGGGGACGGCGGGCGGCCTAGAGGGGCGCCTGGCCGCCCGGCCCCGGCCTGCCCCCGGGCTGGTTTCCTCGTCTGCCGGTTGTGGGCAGCGGAACCCTCGGGTTCCGCTGCCCACAACCGGTACGACAGGCCTCAGGTGTCGCACTCCAGCACCGTGCGGCACAGCGCGCACCGCGCGCGTACCCGCCCCCGCACCGGCACCCTGATCCGCTGATGGCACGTCGGACACGGGAACGACACCCGCAGCGGCGTCCGCCCGTCGAACGAGTACGGCCCCGGCTGCAGGCCCGGCGGAGGCACCGGCACCTGGTGGTCCTGGGCGAACCGGCGGTCCTTCGCATACCGCCGCCGCCCCGCCCACCCGGCCGCCGTCAGCGGCGGCTGCTGCTCGTCACGGCGGGCCTGCACCATGCCCTTGGTGTACGCCGTGTACGCCTGCGCACTGGTGAACCACGGCGACGGGTCCTCGCCGAACACCAGCGCCCGCTTGGCCAGCACGTACCCGAACTCCTCCGGCGTCAGATAACCCAGCTTCTGCGACGACGCGCCGTCCTCCCGGTAGGCGTCGAGGAGCAGCCAGCCCGCACCCAGATACGTCGCGGCGGTGTCGGTCAGGATCTCGTTGTCGCGGGTGCCGGGAAACGACAGGTCCAGGCGGTGCAGGTAGACATGCATCACCTCGTGCGCGAGGGCCGCACCGATATCCCTGCGATGGCTGCGGAACCGGTCGTTCAACTCGATGAAGTACTCGGGACCCGCGGCGAGCTCCACGTTCGCCGCATGCTCCATCTCGCGGAAGCTGACGATCACGCGGGCGTCCGGCAGCCGGTAGTGCTGCACGATCTCACGGGCCACACGCTGCACACCCAGATGGAGATCGTCCTGGTCGCAGAACGCCACATCGGCCGGGACGACACTGGTGTCGAAACTGTTGACGGTGTGGTACGAGAGCCTTCTGTACAGCGCCGTGATGGCCGACCGCACCGTGTCCAGATGCGGATAGCCGTGCTCGACCGGCCCGCCGTCCGCCACGTCCGGACCCCCTTCAGACGCCTGAACAGATCTCCGCGACTGCGACCTCTCCGCACTGCCCCCACTGTAAGCGGGACGGGCGCCGACAGGCCCCGCCGGCCGACGCGAGCAAGCCATCCACCGACCGTTGATCACCGGGCGCCGTACCCCGCCGCCCACCGGCCACGTAGGGTGTCGCCCCATGACCACCAGCAACATCAACGAGTCCGGTACGCCGAACGGGCCCGGCACAACCGGCGACGTCGACCCCGCCGTCCGCGCCGAGTTGTCCCGGCTGCGCGACAGCATCGACAACATCGACGCGGCCGTCGTCCACATGCTCGCCGAGCGCTTCAAGTGCACCCAGCAGGTCGGCCACCTGAAGGCCGCCCACCAGCTCCCCCCGGCCGACCCCGCCCGCGAGGCCAGCCAGATCGCCCGGCTCCGCGGCCTCGCGGAGAGCGCCAAGCTCGACCCCGCCTTCGCCGAGAAGCTCCTGAACTTCATCATCGCCGAGGTGATCCGCCACCACGAGACCATCGCCAACGACTCGGCGGCCGCGGACGGATCCTGACAGAAGCAACGTCACAGACGGCACACACGAGGGCGCTCACCGTCGCGTGAGCCCCGCACAGCCCGGCATGGCCGTGCCCCCGAGCGCCGTCCCCGCGGGGGCCGGCCCGGGGAGAGAGCCCCTGTCGCCCCGCCCCGGCCATCAGGCAGCATGGCCCCCATGTCCGTACTGACGCGCGCCGAAGCGCAGACCCGAGCCGAGCTCCTCGACGTCCGGCGATACACCATCGACCTCGACCTGACCCGGGGCGAGGAGACCTTCGACTCCCTCACCGTCATCCACTTCACGGTACGTGGGGACCTCGAAGCCGCGGACACCTTCGTCGAGCTGAAGCCCGCCCAGCTGCGCTCCGCAACCCTCGACGGACAGCCCCTCGACCCCGCGACCCTCGACGGCAACCGCCTCCCGCTCACCGGCCTCACCGCCGGCGAACACGAGCTGCGGATCGACGCCTCGATGCGGTACTCGCACACCGGCGAGGGCATGCACCGCTTCACCGACCCCACCGACGGCGAGACCTACACCTACACGCAGCTGTTCATGGAGGACGTGCAGCGCGTCTTCGCCGCCTTCGACCAGCCCGACCTCAAGGCCGTCTTCGAACTGACCGTCACCGCACCCGACGGCTGGACCGTCCTCACCAACACCGTCACCGAACACACCGGCGACGGTGTCTGGAAGGCCGCGACGACCCCCCTCATCTCCACCTACCTCGTCGCCGTCGCCGCCGGCCCCTGGCACTCCGTACGCACCGAGCACCGCGGCCTGCCCTTCGCCCTCCACTGCCGCCGCTCCCTCGCCCCCCACCTCGACGCCGATGCCGACGAGATCCTCGACGTCACGCGCGCGTGCTTCGACCGTTACCACGAGAAGTTCGACGAGCCCTACCCCTTCGACTCCTACGACCAGGCGTTCGTCCCCGAGTTCAACGCGGGCGCCATGGAGAACCCCGGCCTCGTCACCTTCCGCGACGAATTCGTCTACCGCTCCGCCGTCACCGACACCGAACGCCAGACCCGCGCCATGGTCATCGCCCACGAGATGGCCCACATGTGGTTCGGCGACCTCGTCACCCTCAAGTGGTGGGACGACATCTGGCTGAACGAGTCCTTCGCCGAGTACATGGGCTACCAGACCCTCACCGAAGCCACCCGCTTCAGCGACACCTGGGTCGACTTCGGCGTCGCCCGCAAGGCCTGGGGCTACGACGCCGACCAGCGGCCCTCCACGCACCCCGTCGCCCCCGAAGCCGTCGAGGACACCGCCTCCGCGCTCCTCAACTTCGACGGCATCTCCTACGCCAAGGGCGCCTCGGCACTGCGCCAGCTCGTCGCCTGGCTCGGCGAGAAGGACTTCCTCGCCGGCATCAACACTCACTTCGCCCGCCACAAGTTCGCCAACGCCACACTCGCCGACTTCATCGACTCCCTCGCCGACTCCACCGAACGCGACGTCCACGCCTGGGCCGACGCCTGGCTGCGCACCACCGGCGTCGACACCCTCCTGCCCCGCATCGCCGGCCAGAACACCAGCCACACCCTGACCGTCGACCACCACGGCAGCCGCCCCCACCGCATCTCCGTCGGCCTCTACGACCAGGACCTCACCGAAACCGGCCGGCTCACCCTGCGCGAACGCTTCGAACTCGACGTACCGAACAACGGAACCGCCCGCCCCATCGGCAACCGGCCCGCACTCATCGTCCTCAACGACGGCGACCTGAGCTACGCCAAGATCCGCTTCGACGACCGGTCCTTCACCACCGTCCAGGAAACCCTCTCCGGCATCCCCGAGCCCCTCACCCGCGCCGTCGTGTGGAACGCCCTGCGCGACGCCGTCCGCGACGGCGAACTGCCGCCCGCCGACTACCTCAAGGCCGCCCGCACCCACCTCCCGCACGAGACCGACCTCGCCATCGTCCAGGGCGTCCTCACCTTCGTCACCAGCCAGGTCGCCGGCCGCTACGTCGCCGACGAGGACCGGCCCGACGCCCTCGCCGGCCTCAACGACCTCTGCCGCGACCTCATCCGCCGCACCGAGGACGGCGACAACCCCGGCCTCCGCCTCACCGCCGTACGCCACCGCATCGACACCGCAACCCGGCCCGACACCATCACCGCCTGGCTCTCCGAAGGCACCGTCCCCGGCGGACCCGAACTCGACCCCGAACTGCGCTGGCGCATCCTCGGCCGCCTCGCCGTCCTCGGCGCCATCGACGACGCCGTCATCGAGGCCGAACTCGTCCAGGACCCCAGCGCCACCGGCCAGGAAGGCGCCGCCCGCTGCCGCGCCGCCCTGCCCGACCCCGAGACCAAGCGCAAGGCGTGGGACGAGATGTTCGCCGCCGACCACCTCTCCAACTACCTGTTCACCGCAACGGCCCAGGGCTTCTGGCAACCCGAACAGGCCGCCCTCGTACGCGAGTACGTCCCGCGCTACTACACCGACGCGGTCGCCGTCGCCGAACGACGCGGCCCCGCCATCGCCGACGCCGCCGGCCGCTACGCCTTCCCCGTGTACGCCGTCGACACCGAAACCCTCAGCCTCGGCGAACAATGCCTCCGCGAAGCCAACCCGATCCCGTCCCTACACCGCCGCCTGGCCGACCAACTGGACGACTTGGCAAGGGCACTACGGGTACGCGCCTCGGCCTGACGGGGCGGGCCGGGCTCGTTCCGTTGCGGGCAATCGTTCCTCCCCCAGTGCCTTAAGCCTGGGAGGTACCCCCAGGGCTGGGGGCACCTCCTGGGGGCACCTCCCGGACGGAGTCTGGGGGAGGTAGCTGGGGGAGGGCGGGCACAACCCACGACGGCGGGCGCCCCGGCGTGAAATCCGCACCCCCGGCGGGGTGGTGGCCCCCGCCACAACACCGGTAACAGCAGTACCACTTGCGCGTGTCGATCGTTGAGGCTGGTGCCCCCTGCACCCACGCCCACCCGAAGGACACCGCATGAGCACCCCGCCGCCCCCGCGGGCCCTGCCGTCCCCACCGCCAGAGCAGGAGGGGACGGCAGGGCCGCCACCCCTGTCCGGTGGCCCCGAAGGCCCCACCGCCCTGCGCCCCCTGCTGACCACCGTCCTCGACGCCCTCCACCAGGGAGCCACCGCCCGCCGCGGCCCCCTCCCAGCCGGTGGCCCCGGGACCGTCGCCGCCCGCGTACGCGAAACCGTCGGCACCACCCTCCCCCTGCACGGCACCGGCCCCCACGAGGCCCTCCACACCCTCGTCCGCCTCCTCACCGAAGGCGCCGCCGACCCCGCCGAACCCCTGTGCGCAGCACACCTGCACTGCCCACCCCTCGCCCTCGCCGCAGCCGCCGACCTCGCCGTCTCCGCGCTCAACCCGTCCCTGGACTCCTGGGACCAGGCCCCGGCGGCCTCCGCACTCGAAGCCCTCGTCACAGCAACCCTCGCGGCCGAGGCGTACCCACACAGCGGCAGCGCCGACGCCGTCGTCACCACCGGCGGCACCGAGTCCAACCAGCTCGCCCTCCTCCTCGCCCGCGAACGCCACGGCACCGTCCAGCTCGTATGCGGCGACAACGCCCACCACTCCCTGCACCGCGCCGCCTGGCTCCTCGGACTCCCCGCCCCCGTCACCGTGCCCGCCCCCGCCGGAACCCTGAACCCCACGGCCCTCGCGGACACCCTCACCCGGCTGGACGACCGCCCCCTCCTCGTGGCCGCCACCGCCGGCACCACCGACGCCGGACTCATCGACCCCATCCCCGCCATCGCCGACCTGTGCGCCACCCACGACGCCCGGCTCCACATCGACGCCGCATACGGGGGCGGACTCCTCTTCAGCGACCGGCACCGCACCAAACTCGACGGCCTCGACCGCGCCCACACCGTCACCCTCGACCTGCACAAACTCGGCTGGCAACCCGTCGCCGCCGGCCTCCTCGCCGTACGCGACCGCCGCGACCTCGACGCCCTGGCCCACCGCGCCGACTACCTCAACGCCGACGACGACACCGAAGCCGGACTGCCCGACCTCCTCGGCCGCTCACTGCGCACCACACGCCGCGCCGACATACTCAAGATCGCCGTCACCCTCAGAGCCCTCGGCCGCACCGGCCTCGGCGCGCTCGTCGACCAGGTCTGCGCGACCGCCCAAGAGTTCGCGCACCTCATCGACGCCCACCCCGGCTTCGAGCTCCACGACACCCCCACGATCAGCACCGTCCTGTTCCGGCCCACCGGCGCCGACGATGCCGCCCTCGCCCGCGTACGACGACAGCTCCTCACCGAAGGCCGCGCCGTCCTCGGCCGCGCCCGGCTGGCGGGCCGGCTCTGGTTCAAAGCCACCTTGCTCAACCCGCACACCCGGCCCGGCGACCTCGCCGGCCTGCTGAAACTGGTGGAAGGAAACACCGCCCGATGAGCCCGACGCCCCCCGACCCCGTCCGGCGCGCCGACCGCCCGGCCACCCGGCCCACCCACCACCGCAGC
Organism: Streptomyces sp. NPDC002577; assembly: GCF_053594815.1. Classification (NCBI taxonomy): domain Bacteria; kingdom Bacillati; phylum Actinomycetota; class Actinomycetes; order Kitasatosporales; family Streptomycetaceae; genus Streptomyces; species Streptomyces sp. NPDC002577. The sequence continues at coordinate 503,471 of NZ_JBSFWK010000001.1, forward strand.
GCCACCCCCCACCCCACACCCCAAGCCCCCCGCGACCTCGTCGGCATCGGCATCGGCCCCTTCAACCTCTCCCTGGCCGCCCTCGCCCACCCCCTCGCCGAACTCGACACCGCCTTCTACGACCAGCGGCCCGCCTTCCGCTGGCACCCCGGACTGCTCATCGACGGCGCCACCCTCCAGGTGCCCTTCCTCGCCGACCTCGTCACCCTCGCCGACCCGGCCAGCCCCTGGTCGTTCCTCAACTACCTACGCCACCGCGAACGGCTGTTCCCCTTCTACTTCGCCGAGCGCTTCCACATCCAGCGCGCCGAATACGACGCCTACTGCCGCTGGGTCAGCGAAAACCTCCCCGGCCTGCACTTCGGCCACCAGATCGACACCGTCCGCTGGGAACCCGAACGCGCCCTGTTCGAGATCGACTTCACCCAGATCGACGCCGACGGAGCAGCCGAAGCACTGGGCCGCACCCACGCCAGAAACATCGTCCTCGGCATCGGCACCGCCCCCCACATCCCCGAACCCCTCCGCGCACTCGCCGACGCACCCGCCGTACCCGTCGTCCACTCCGCCGACTACCTCCGCCACCGCGAACGCATCCTCGCCGCCAGACACGTCACGGTCATCGGCTCCGGCCAGTCCGGCGCCGAAGTCTTCCTCGACCTCCTCCGACACCGCCCACCCGGCCGCGAAAACCTCCACTGGCTCGCCCGCACCGAGGCCTTCGCCCCCATGGAGTACTCAAAACTCGGGCTCGAACACTTCACACCCGACTACACCCGCTACTTCCACGGCCTGCCCCAACCCGTACGCGACCGCCTCGTACCCCGCCAGTGGCAACTCCACAAAGGCATCGACACCGACACCATCGCCACCATCCACGACGAGCTCTACCAGCGCACCCTCGACGGCGGCTGGCCCGACACCGTCCTCACCCCCGGCGTCAGCGTCCGCGCCGCCACCCGCGTCGGACAGACCACCATCGAACTCGACGTCGAACACCACCAGCAGGGCACCCGCACCCGCCTCCTGACCGACGCCGTCGTCCTCGCCACCGGCTACCGCGAACGCCCCCTCGACCAGCTCCTCGCCGGCCTCGCCCCCCACATCCACCGCGACACCGCCGGCCGTCCCCACATCGACGAGCACTACCGCATCGACCTCGACCCCGCCATCACGGCGACCGGCAGCAACATCTACGTCCAGAACGCCGAACGCCACACCCACGGCGTCGGCGCCCCCGACCTCGGACTCGCCGCCTGGCGCAGCGCCACCATCCTCAACGCCGTGACCGGAAAGGACCCTTACCCCCTGCCCCGGCGCACCGCGTTCACCACCTTCGGCCTGGACCAGCAAACGGCACCGGCCCCGCCCGGATGGGCGAGGCCGGCCAAGGCAGGTCACACGATCAGCCGCTAGAAGACGAGGTACGTCGAGAAGACGAGGTACGTCTAGAAGACCGGTACGTCTAGAAGACCGGCACCCCGTCCCGCGTCAGCGTCCAGTCCACCGACGCGAACTCCGCCGGATCGATCGACCCCTTCTCCTTCACCCACGCGATCATCGTGTTGCGGATCTCGTCGGAATTCGACCACAGCTGCTTGGCGGCGGCGACATACGGGAAATTGCCGCCGCCATTCGCCCGATAGTTGTTCACCGCCAGCACGAACTGCGCATCATCCGCCAGCGGCGCACCCTCGAACCGCACATTCGTCACCCGCGACCCCGCCGCCTTCGCGATGTCGACCTCATACGTCACACCGCTCACCACGTCGTAGTTGTAGTCCGGCGTACCGTTCGCATTCGTCAGCTGCGCCGGATCCACATCCGCACCCGCAGCCGTCTGGACGTAGTAATTCGCCGAGAACTCCAGATACGCCCTGATCTGCGCACCCGTCATCAGCCGCGCCTCCAGCGTGTTCTCGTAGACATACAGACCCGCCACATCGCGAATCGTCACCTCACCCGCCGGAATCACCGCACTCCGCGAGAAACACGCCGCCTGCGACAGCACCGGCAACGACGCGTACTCCGTCCCCGCCAGCGCGCCCTGCACCGTCGCCGCCTGAATGTGGTTGATCAGATCGATGATCGGCACATCCTTGTACGGAGCCTCCACCGACGTCATCTCCGCAGCGTTCGTACCGATCACCTGATTGACGTACGCCACGACCTTCTCGTGCTCGTCCCGCAGAATCTTCGTGATCTCCGGGTCCTCCTCCACCGTGTTGGAGTTCAGGACCTGCGCGCCCACGGACTCCACCGTCCAGCGGCCCTTCTCCCACACCAGCTCGAAGTCGAACAGCGTCAGCCGCTGCCCCCACTTCAGCGGCTCCGACAGCACCACCTGCTTGCCGGTCTCCTTGTTCGCCACGAAATACTCGGGAATCTCCGTGTGCGCATGCCCCACCAGAATCGCGTCGATCCCCGGCACCTGCTCCGCCACCAGACCCGCCGCATTCTCGATGTACGGCAACTGATCCCCGTACGACGACGTGCCCGACGCACCCGAATGCGCCGACACGATCACCACGTCCGCGCCCATCGACCGCAGCTTCGGCACCCACTTCGCCGCCTGCTCCTCCAGACCCGGGAAGGTCATCTTGCCCTGCACATTCGCCTTGTCCCAGATCGCGATCCCCGGGTTCGTCAGACCCAGGATCGCCACCCGCACATCACGGCCGTACGGCGTGCACAGCCTCTTGATCACATACGGCGGGAAAGCCGGCTTCAGCGTCTTCGCATCCAGCGCGTTCGCACCGAGCAGCGGAAAACGACACTGCTGCTCGAACTTCCGCAGCACTGGAATGCCGTAATTGAACTCGTGATTGCCCAGCGCCGCCGCGTCATAGCCGATCGCGTTCATCGCCAGCGCCATCGGATGCACCGGGCCGTTCTCCGCGGTGATCGGATCGACCTTGGCGTAGTAGTACGACAGCTGGGTGCCCTGGATCGTGTCGCCCGCGTCGATCAGCAGCGTGTTCCGCCGGCCCTTCTCCCTGCGCACCTGGTCCACCAGCGTGGAGATCTTCGCCAGACCCACGTCGTTGTGGGCCTTGTCGTCGAACTCCTGGTCCGTGAAGTAGTCCCAGTTGAAGACGTTGCCGTGCAGGTCGGTCGTGCCCATCACCGTGAACGCATACCGCTTCGGAGCCGGTCCGGTCGCTGAACCGGCCGTGGCGGCGGAGGCAGGCACGGCGGCCGTACCGGCGAGTGCGACACCCGCACCCGTGGCAGCGGACCGGCCCAAGAACGACCTTCTGTCGAACGGCATTTCGTCTCCCTCACGTGTCCTGGTGGACCCTCATGCGCATGACACAACGCGCGTAGATTCTGGCGCAGAAGCCCCACCCCGCAACACCCCTTCCGCGTTTCGAAGCATTTCGATCTGATGACCGCCGAGCCCCGCACCCCGGTGTCACAGTGGGCCTATGGCCACGACCCCAGAAACCCCCCAGCCACCCACCCCCCACACCCCCTACGGCACCCCCGACGCCCCCCGCATCGCCGTCCGCGGCGAAGCACACCTCGAAGCCGACCCCGAAATCGCCCGCATCGGCATCACCATCAGCGCCCGCGGCACCAGCCGCCGAGAAGCCCTCGACGACCTCACCCACCGCAACACCACCGTCCTCGACCTGATCAAGACATACGGAGAAGCCGTCGAAAAACTCGAAACCGGCGCCTTCTCCATCGCACCACAACTCACCAAACACGGCCGCGGCGAACGCATCCGCGCCTACCACGGCCACGTCCACATCACCGCCGAACTCACCGACTTCACCGTCCTCGGCGAACTCGCCACCCGCCTAGCCGACCTCGACCTCACCCGCGTCGACGGCCCCTGGTGGGCTCTCCGCCCCGACTCACCCGCCCACCGTGAAGCCCGCCGACAAGCCGTACACGACGCCGTCCAACGCGCCCGCGAATACGCCGCCGCCCTCGGCACCACCCTCGCCGCCCTCACCGAACTCGCCGACATCGGCGCCGAGACCCCCACCCCCTACGGCCCCATGGCACCCGCCGCCACCCGCATGCGCACAGCCGCCTACACCGCCACCGCCCCCGACGAAGCCCCACCCCTCGACCTCGAACCCCAACGCCAACACGTCTACGCCCAGGTCAACGCCCGATTTACGATGACGCCACCCCGACTCGAGCCCTAGCTGAAATAACACGGAAAGACCACAGGAATACCCATACGGGCGGCACCTCGAATGCTCATCGGAGCGCCCCGGCGCACAATTCAACCCTTGTCAAGAGACCTTCACTTAAAGGTTGTTGAGTGGTCATGCGCAGCCAATTCCCTACCCACGGGTAAGGCATACGCTCAAACCATGCGCCGAGCAAAGATCGTCTGCACACTGGGCCCCGCCACCGACTCGTACGACCAGATCAAAGCCCTGGTCGAAGCAGGAATGGACGTCGCCCGCTTCAACCTCAGCCACGGCACCCACGCCGAACACGAGGAGCGCTACCAGCGCGTACGAAAGGCATCCGACGAAACCGGCCGCAGCGTCGGAATCCTCGCCGACCTTCAGGGCCCGAAGATCAGACTCGGCCGCTTCAGCGAAGGCCCCGTACTCCTTGAACGCGGCGACGAATTCACCATCACCGTCGAAGAAGGCGTCGAAGGGGACCGCCAGACCTGCGGCACCACCTACGCCGGCCTCTCCGCCGACGTCACCCCCGGCGAACGCATCCTCGTCGACGACGGCAAAGTCTGCCTCCAAGTCACCGCCGTCGACGGCCCCCGCGTCCACACCACCGTCATCGAAGGCGGCATGGTCTCCGACCACAAAGGCCTCAACCTCCCCGGCGTCGCCGTCTCCGTCCCCGCACTCTCCGAAAAAGACGAAGACGACCTCCGCTGGGCCCTCAACACCGGATTCGACGTCATCGCCCTCTCCTTCGTCCGCAGCGGACGCGACATCAACGACGTCCACCGCATCATGCGCGAAGAAGGCCGCCGCCTCCCCGTCATCGCCAAAGTCGAAAAACCCCAGGCAGTAGAAAACATCGACGACATCGTCGCCGCCTTCGACGGCATCATGGTCGCCCGCGGCGACCTCGGCGTCGAAATGCCCCTCGAACAAGTCCCCATCGTCCAAAAGCGCGCCGTCAAACTCGCCAAACGCAACGCAAAACCGGTCATCGTCGCCACCCAAATGCTCGACTCGATGATCGACAACTCCCGACCCACCCGCGCCGAAGCCTCCGACGTCGCCAACGCCGTCATCGACGGCACCGACGCCGTCATGCTCTCCGGCGAAACCAGCGTCGGCAAATACTCCATCGAGACGGTCAAGACCATGGCGAGGATCGTCGAAGCAGCGGAAGAAGACATCCTGGCCAAGGGCCTCCCGCCCCTGACCGACCGCAACAAGCCCCGCACCCAAGGCGGCGCCGTCGCCCGCGCAGCCGCCGAAATCGGCGACTTCCTCGGCGCCAAATACCTCGTCGCCTTCACCCAGTCCGGCGACACCGCCCGCCGCCTCTCCCGCTACCGCTCACCCATCCCCCTCCTCGCCTTCACCCCCGACGCAGCCACCCGCTCCCAGCTCAACCTCACCTGGGGCATCGAAACCTTCCTCGGCCCCCACGTCGACTCCACCGACGCCATGGTCGACCAGGTCGACGAACAACTCCTCAAGATCGGCCGCTGCCAGAAGGGCGACATCGTGGTCATCACGGCCGGCTCGCCGCCCGGAGTCCCCGGGGCGACGAACCTGGTGCGCGTCCACCACATCGGCGAGGACGACTCACCGAAGTAGGGGAGCGGCTGTTTTCTTCTCCTCTTACGGGTCTTACGCGGGCCGAAGTACTGGGGTCAGTACTTCGGCCCTACGTGTGCGTCCATGAGGGTTACGGAGGCGCGGCGGGCGACGGAGATGTTGAAGGGGTCGCTGCCGCGGGCTAGGGTGCTCCATTCGACCCCCACCTTGTCGAGCGTGTCAGTGAAGAGCTTCCGGATGTCGTCGGATTTGTTGGCGAAGAAGTATCGACCGTACTCGTAGCGCTTACGCTCGCCGCCCACCAGACGGGTGGTCCAGTTGGTGATCCTGCACCCGTCGGAGTGGACAAGCCCCCGTATGAACTCCCACGGGTAGGCCTCGACGATCTCTTCCTGCCAGGGCTCGAGGGCGATGGTGCGCTCGTGCTTCTTCCCGGGACCGTGCTGCGGGAACAGGCAGTGCAGGTGCTTCGAGTAGACCTTCACGTTGCGGCACCCCTTCCTGCGTACGCGGCAGACGGAGTTGTCGGGGAAGACCGCGCGCATGGCCTCCTCGCATTCGTCCATAAGGCCCGGCCATGACTCGGTACAGGCGATCATGAGGTTGGGCACTCTGTGCTCGGAGTAGTGGCTGATGTGCCCGTCACCGAGATAGAGCCCGAGCAGATAGGCGTACGCCGCTCCGTCCAGCTCGCGATCGTCGCATCGGGGGCACTTTGGGTCGTGTCTTCCTGGGCACTCTCCGCGCTTCGCGCGGTCCATGTGTTTCCAGTAGCCGATGGTCCCGAGGGGTACGTTGAGCTTCCGAGCAACGTCCGCATTGTTCGTCCCGCCGCGCAGCAGCGTGAGGGCGGTCTGCCGGATCTCAGTCCCGTGAAAGATCATGTGGCCACTCTGTGTCACGCAGAGTGGCCGTACGTATCAAAAAACGGATGTTCACGAGAACGTGAACATCCGCTTTTCAGGGGTGCCGGGTGCGGGATTCGAACCCGCAAGCCCTCACGGGCAGAGGTGTTTGAGACCTCCGTGTATGCCGTTCCACCAACCCGGCTCGGCACTTCGGGAAGTGTACCGGGTCACCGCAGCTCCCCGCCGCTAGGTACTCTGCATAGGCAGCAGTAACATGCCCGACCTGCGCACCGAGGAGCCCACGTGACCGCCCCCGAGTCTCCCCAGCCCGTAGCCGATGACGATGACAAGTCGCACGTGCCTCCGCTGACGACCCGCGTCGTCATCGCCGAGGACGAGGCGCTCATCCGTATGGATCTCAAGGAGATGCTGGAGGAGGAGGGCTACACCGTCGTCGGTGAGGCGGGGGACGGTGAGCAGGCTGTCGAGCTGGCGCGGGAGCACAGGCCCGATCTCGTGATCTTGGATGTGAAGATGCCGAAGCTGGATGGCATCTCGGCGGCGGAGAAGATCGGCGAGGAGTCGATCGCTCCGGTGCTGATGCTGACGGCGTTCTCGCAGCGTGATCTGGTGGAGCGGGCGCGGGATGCCGGTGCGATGGCGTATCTGGTGAAGCCGTTCAGTAAGAGCGATGTGGTGCCGGCGATCGAGATGGCGGTGTCTCGGTTCCAGCAGTTGAAGACGTTGGAGAAGGAGGTCGCGGACCTCACGCAGCGTTTGGAGACGCGGAAGCTGGTGGATCGGGCGAAGTCGATTCTGCAGACGGAGTATGGGCTGACGGAGCCGGCGGCGTTCCGTTGGATTCAGAAGACGTCGATGGATCGGCGTTTGTCGATGCAGCAGGTTGCTGAGGCGGTTATTCAGGATTCTGAGGAGAAGAAGGCGGCGAAGGGCCAGTAGTAGGCCGGTCGGTCTTCTTCAGCGGCGAGGCCCGCCTCCCTTGTCTGGGAGGCGGGCCTCGCCGTGTTCATGCGGGTGTGGGACGGTCAGTCCTCGCCCAGGTACGCCTTGCGTACCGATTCGTCGTGCAGGAGGTCCCGTCCGGTGCCGGACAGGACGATCTTGCCGACCTCCATGACGTGGCCGCGGTCCGCGAGGGAGAGCGCTGCCTGGGCGTTCTGTTCGACGAGCAGGATCGTCGTGCCCTGGGACTTGAGCTCCGCGATGGTCGCCATGATCTTCTGCATCATGATCGGGGAGAGGCCCATGGAGGGCTCGTCGAGCATGAGCAGTTTGGGCTGGGACATGAGGGCGCGGCCCATGGCGAGCATCTGCTGTTCGCCGCCGGAGAGGGTGCCTGCGGCCTGCTTGCGGCGTTCGCCGAGGATGGGGAACAGGTCGTAGGCGCGCTGGATGTCCTTCTCGATCCCTGCCGTGTCCTTGCGGAGGAATGCTCCGAGTTGGAGGTTTTCCGCGATGGTGAGGCGGGGGAAGATGTGGCGGCCTTCGGGGGAGTGGGCGAGTCCGAGGGCGACGATTTTGTGGGCGGGGACTCCGCTCAGCGGCTTCCCGTCGAAGGTGATTTTGCCGCTGAGGGGCTTCAGGAGGCCGGACAGCGTGCGCAGCGTGGTCGTTTTTCCGGCGCCGTTGGTGCCGATGAGGGTGACGACCTGGCCGGCTTCGACGCTGAAGGAGATGCCTTTGACGGCTTCGATTTTGCCGTAGGCGACCTTGAGGTCTTCGACCTCGAGGAGTGCGGTCACTTCTGGTCTCCTTCACCTTCAACGCTGGTGGTGCTGGTGGCGCTGTGTGCCTCGGCGGCTTCGACTTCTTCGAGTGCGGTGTCTTCGGGGGCGCCTTCGAAGGGGGTGCCGAGGTAGGCGGCGACGACGCGTTCGTCGCTTTGGACGACGTCGGAGGTGCCTTCGACGAGTTTTTCGCCTTGGACGAGGCAGGCGACGCGGTCGCTGAGGTTGAAGACGAAGCGCATGTCGTGCTCGATGAGGAGGACGGCGATGCCCTTGTCGCGGATGGCGAAGACGAGTTCTTCGGTGGCGCGGGTTTCTTGGGGGTTCATGCCGGCGGTGGGCTCGTCGAGGAGGAGGAGTCCGGGTTCGCTGGCGAGGGCGCGGGCGATTTCGAGCTTGCGTTGTTCGCCGTAGGGGAGGTTGCGGGCGAGGTGGTCGCGCTTGGCGGCGAGGCCGACGAACTCGAGGAGTTCCATGGCGCGTTCTTCGCTCGCGCGTTCGGCGCGCTTGAAGCCGGGGCCGCGCAGGAGCGCCGACCAGAGGCCTTCCTTGGTTCGGGTGTGGCGGCCGACGAGGACGTTTTCCAGGACGGTCATGTTGGCGAAGAGCCGGATGTTCTGGAAGGTGCGGGCGATGCCGGCCTTCGTCACCAGGTGCGGCTTGGGCGGCAGGACGGTGCCCTTGTACGAGACCGTGCCTTCGGTCGGGACGTACAGGCCGGTGAGGCAGTTGAAGAAGGTTGTCTTGCCGGCGCCGTTGGGTCCGATGAGGCCGACGATTTCGCCGCTGTTGACGGTGAAGTCGACGGAGCGTACGGCGGTGAGGCCGCCGAAGCGCATGGTGACGTTTTTGGCTTCGAGGACGGGGGTGCCGGTTGCCGTGGTGGTTGTGGTCATGGTGGTCACGCCCCCGCTTTGGTGACGTTGACGGCGGCGGTGTCGTCGGTGTCGTCGGTTCGTTGTTCGGGTACGTCGAGTTGGCCGGTTTCGTGGAACTCGAGTTGCTGGCGGCGGTTGGCGATGATGCCTTCGGGCCGGAAGCGCATGAGCAGGATGAGGGCGATGCCGAAGGCGAGGAGCGACTTGTCCTGGAGGAAGACGAGCTTCTCCGGGAGCAGGTAGAGGAGTGCCGCGCCGAGCAGCGGTCCTGCGACGGTGCCCATGCCGCCGAGTACGACGGCGGCGAGGAGGAATGCCGAGTTGGGGGGCGTCGAGCCGGCGAACTGGTAGGGGTTGGGGACGACGCTGTAGGTGACGTGGGCGCTGACGGTGCCGGCCAGACCCGCCAGCGAAGCACCCAGGGCGAAGGCGATGAGCTTGACGCGGAAGCCGTTGATGCCCATGGCGGTGGCGGCGGTTTCGTCTTCGCGGATGGCGATCCAGGAGCGGCCGATGCGGGAGTCGGCGGCGCGGGTGTAGACGAGGACGACGATGGCCATGATGAGGACCATCAGCAGGTAGTAGTTGGCGAAGCGGCCGAGGGTGAACCCGCCGAGGTCGTGAGCCTCTCCGAAGTTGAATCCGAAGAAGTTCAGGTCCGGGATGGACGGGATGCCGTTGGGGCCGTTGGTGATGTCGGGGCCGGAGTCGCCGTCCATGTTGTTGACGGCGATGCGGAAGATCTCTCCGAAGCCGAGGGTGACGATGGCGAGGTAGTCGCCGCGGAGTCGGAGGGTGGGGGCGCCGATGAGGACGCCGAAGACGAGGGATGCGGCGGCGCCGGCGAGGGCGGCGGCCCAGAAGGGGAACTGGACGCCGGAGAAGCGGGAGAACTCGGAGCCGGAGACGAGGGCGGCGGTGTAGGCGCCGACGCCGAGGAAGGCGACGTATCCGAGGTCGAGGAGGCCGGCGAGGCCGACGACGATGTTCAGACCGAGTGCGACGGTTCCGAAGATGAGGATGTTGACGCCGATGTTGGCGTAGTGGTCGTTGGTCTGGGTGAAGGGGAACGCGATGGCGGCGAGGAGGCCTATCGCGAGGCCGAAGCTGCGGTTGTCGGCGATGAGGCGGGAGAACCGGTTGAGGAGGCCGGCGGTGTGCAGCGCCCAGATGGAGAAGATGACGACGAAGAGGTAGCCGATGAACAGCTGGCCGTATTCGGTGTCGATGCCGTAGGTGAAGACGCCGAGGCCGATGGCGGTGACGGCGGTGATGGCGAGTCGCTGTACCCAGGGTGCGGCGGGTGTGGCCGCGGGGATGCTGTCGGGTTTGGCGAGGTAGTCGCGCAGGGTTTCTTTGGCGGGTTTGTCGCCGGCGCCGGCTTGGGGGAGTGCGAGGGTGCCGATGACGGGCAGCGCTGAGGCGACGGCGGCGATCCAGCCGCCGGGTTCGAGGTTGGCGAGGCCGCCGAGTTCGACGCTGATGGCGATGATGGTGAACCAGGTGGTGCCGAAGCCGCCGAGTGCGGTGAGGGCGGCGGGGGCGTTGTTGCCGGCGGGGGTGAGCCAGCGGAGGCCTGGGACGCCGTAGAGGGAGAGGGCGAACAGGGCGGTGAGGATGCCGGCGGTGAAGGTGAGCCACTGCAGGCCGCCGGGGTAGCCGCTGATCGTGAGGTTGCCGGGGAACTCGTCGGTCCAGGTCCAGGCGAGGAACGCGGATGCGGTGGTGGCGATGGATCCGGCGAGGGTGAGGGCTTTGGCTGCGGCGGGTGGCAGCGGGATGAGGCCGCGGGTGGCGGTGGTCTCGGTGCTGGTGGTGGTGTCGGTCATGGTGCTCACGCCCTGTCCGCGACGCGCTCGCCGAGCAGGCCTTGTGGCCTGAAGAGGAGTACGAGGATGAGGAGGCAGAAGGCCCAGACGTTGGCCCAGCTGGCGCCGCCGAGCTGCTGCATGCCGGGGACACCGTCGATGTAGGCGGAGGCGAGTGTTTCGGCGATGCCGAGGACGATGCCGCCGAGCATGGCGCCGTAGATGTTGCCGATGCCACCGAGGACGGCTGCGGTGAAGGCCTTGAGGCCCATGAGGAAGCCCATGCGGTAGTCGATGTTGCCGTATTTGAGGCCGTAGGCGACGGCTGCGACTGCGGCGAAGAAGCCGCCGATGGCGAAGGCGATGACGATGATGCGGTTGGTGTCGATGCCCATGAGCTGCGCGGTGTCCGGGTCCTGCGCGGTGGCCTGCATGGCGCGGCCGGTGCGGCTGCGGCGGACGAAGAGCGCGAGGGAGGCCATGCAGACGATGGCGGCGAGGATGAGGAAGATGTCGGCGTCCTTGATGGTGACGGAGCCGAGGTCGTGGGTGGTGTCGAGGCCGGGGAAGGCGCGGGCGCGGTCGGCCTGGGGGTAGAAGTTGCGTACGACTTCTTGGAGGGCGAGGGAGAGGCCGATGGCGGTGATGAGCGGGGCGAGGCGTGGTGCTCCGCGCAGTGGCCGGTAGGCGAATCGTTCCGCTCCTACGGCGATGAGGACGGCGACGAGTGCGCCGCCAATCAGCATGAGGGGCACGACGGCCCACATCGAGGTGCCGGAGGGCAGGGCGAGGTAGACGGTGAGCGCGCCGAAACCTCCGGTCATGAAGATCTCGCCGTGTGCGAAGTTGATGAGCTGGACGATGCCGTACACCATCGTGTAGCCGATGGCGATCAGCCCGTACATCGAGCCGAGAAGCAGCCCGTTGGCCAGCTGTTGCGGCAGGGTGTTCACCGCATGGCCTCCATGTCGCTGGTCGTGTGCACTGGTTGTGTGCACGGGTCTGGGGTTCGGGGTCTGGGTCTGACGTGCGGACGGGCCGCGCGGTGGGGTCGTCCTTCCGCGCGGCCCGTCGGCATGCTGGGGTCGGTCAGCTCTCGTTGTAGGTGCCGGTCTTCACGGCCTTCCATGCGCCGTCGGTGACCTGGTAGACGGTGAGCTGCTTGTTCGTGGTGTCGCCGTACTCGTCGAACGCGACCTTGCCGCTGATGCCTTCGAAGTCGCTCTTCTGGACCTCGTCGACGACCTTGGAGCGCAGGTCGTTGAGGGCGGGGAGCTTGTCGCCGCTGGCGTCCTTGACGGCCTTCACGGCGTTGATGATCGCGGTGGCGGCGTCGTAGGCGTACGCGCCGTAGGCGCCGTAGTCGCCCTTGTAGCCCTTGGCCTTGTACTCATCGACGAAGGCCTTGGCGCCGGGCAGGGTGTCGACGGGGACGCCGACGGCGGTGGCGAGGTCGCCCTCGGACGCCTTGCCGGCGGTCTCGATGTAGGTGGAGGCGAACATGCCGTCGCCACCGAACAGCGGGATCTTGACGCCGGCGTCCTTGAGCTGCTTGGTGATCAGCGAGGACTCGTCGTACTGGCCGCCGTAGTAGAGCAGGTCGGCACCCGAGTTCTTGATCTTGGTGACGAGGGAACCGAAGTCCTTGTCACCGGTGTTGACGTGGTCGGTGCCTACGGCCTTGCCGCCGAGCTTGGTGAACTGCTCCTTGAAGATCTTGGCAAGGCCGGCGCCGTATGTCTGCTTGTCGTCGACGACGAAGGCCTTCTTCTTCTTGAGGCCGTTGTACGCGTAGTCGGCGGCGAAGCCACCCTGCAGGGCGTCGGTGGTGGCGGTGCGGAAGTACGTCTTGTAGGGACGCTTCTTGTCGGTCTGCCAGTTCTTGCCCTGGGTCAGCTCGGGGTTGGTGTTCGAGGGCGAGATCTCCACCATGTTGGCGGCTTCGAACACCTGCTGCATCGACTGTGCGACACCGGAGTTGAGGGGGCCGACGGCGCCGACGACGTCCTTGCCGCCGACGAGGGCGGTGGCGTTCTGCTGGCCGGTGGCGGGCTGGGCCTTGTCGTCGACGGCCTGGACCTTGAACTTCACGCCGGGCACGAGGTTCTTCTTGTTGGCGTCGTCGACGGCGATCTGGACACCGTACTGGATGCCGAGGCCGGTGGTGGAGTTCTCGCCCGAGAGCGGTGCGTCGACGCCGATGGTGAGGGTGGTGGTGCTGCTGTCGCTGGAGTCGCCGCTCTTGTCGTCACGGGAGCCGCAAGCGGTGAGGGTCAGAGCTCCGGTGGTGAGAACGGAGGTAAGAATCACCAGAGAACGCTGTCGCACAATCAGTCCTTTCGGCAGGCATGACCGTCACCCTTCTGGGACGGTCTGTGCCGCGCTGGTACCGAACTCCCCATGGAGCGGTGACTGGGCGTGACTCTAAGCCCGGTGCCTGGTTAGAGGCATCTACGCGGGCTGCGTTGTGACTTTCTTGTTATGGCCTGCCCGGAATCAATCCTTCCGCAAAGGTGACTCTCGGCCGGTTTGGTGGAATTCCCAAAAGTCCACATTTTGAGAAGCTGCACTTCCCTTCGTGGGTGGGCCGGACCTGGGGGAAATGCCGTCGCAGACCCTGTGGAGCAGCCGCGAAAGATCGCGGGAGTACGCTCCGCCGAAGATGAAACTGTGCTGCTGTATTGCGCGCGTGTTACGCAGCGTTACATCCAGAAAGGGCAGGGAGGCGTTCAGGGGGAGCCCCGCACACTCGGCCACGGATATCAGGACGGTGACCGGTCGCGAGGTGCCGGCCCGCACGGAGAACGGCGTCACTGGAGTGGTGCGAGCCGTCAGTCCCTGGAATGCGGCGCTGACGCGCTCGATGGTCACGGGGGATCCGCGGCGCACCGAGACCGTGAAGCGGAAGGCCCCGGCGCGGGAGGTGTTCCCGGACGCAGGCGCCGACGCCGTACCCGTGTACCGGAAATCCGTGACGGAGGCGGGCCAGGGGGTCTCAGGCTCTTCGTCGGGGGCGAACTGCGGGGGCGGCTTGCTGGTGGAGAGCAGCAGCGCGGCGGTGACCGCGGCGCCCGCGCCCACGGCGCCCGCGGTGAGCAGAAGCCTGCGCAGGCGGGGCGACAGCGCGTACCAGCGGTCCGACAGGAGGGGCGAGTTGACCGGGCCGGTGATGATGTCGTGGTCCGGCCTGGGTGCGGATTGGCGGGCTCCTTCGTGCGCGGACCCGGTACGGGTCGTGGAGAGCCCTTCGAGGCCGGCTTCTTTGTCGGGGTCGACGGGGCCGATGGGGCCGATGGGGTCGAGATCCCGAGCGAGGCGATCGCGGGGCCGCCGAGCGTCGACGGGGCCGATGGGGTCGTCGGAGTCGATGGGGTCGATGGGGTCGACGGGGTGCCCGGTGTCGGCCGGTTCGATGCGGCCGAACCGAACGAACCGGCTGAAGCGCGTGAACCGGCCGAACCGGCTGACGGGCTCAGCCGGTTCAGCCGGTTCAGCCGGGTCGATCGGCTCGACAGGCTCGACGGGCCCTGTACCGCTCATGACCGCGCCCTCATGACAGCCTCATGGTGAAACGGTAGGGGTGGCGGCCGTGGCGGGAAAGACGACGTCCCGCCAGGCCGCCCGCGCCGGTCTCCTGCAGCCGGCCAGGGATGAGGGCAGCCAGGGGAGCGAGGAGCAGCTAGGGCAGCTTCGCGAAAGGCGCGAGGAAGGCCCGCGCGCCGGGAGTGTCCAGCCGGTACGCCACGTTCGTCGCGTAGCACGGGGTGTCGCCGGTGATCGTGGTGGCGGCGAGAATGTTCTTGCCGCCGATGACCGCGAAGTTGGGGCCGCCCGAGTCGCCGTAGCAGGCGCCGCCGTTGCCCTGGGGTTCGGTCATGCCGAGGCGCACCCAGGCATTGTTGAGGGCGTTGAAGGTCACGGGGGCCTTCATACGGACGCCGCCGCCGGGGTGGGTCTGTCCGCCGGGGCCGTTGACGGCCTCCTGGGTGCCGTATCCGGCGACGAACCAGTCGGTGGAGTTCAGCCCCTGTGGGCCGAGCGCGCCCAGCTGGTCGGCGGTCGGCAGGGTGGCGGGGGTGAAGGACCAGCGGGACTTGACCTTCGCGGCGGGCAGTTCGATCACCGAGATGTCGTGCGGGTCCGAGGCGGGGCCCGGGTAGTCGGGGTGGGTGTGGGCGGTGCCCTGGACGGCGACGGCGTTCGCCTGGGCGGCGGGGTCGCCCGGGTACTTCTTCGCGGCGGCGTCGAGACCGGCCTGTACGTCCTGGTCGAGGGAGACGTAGAACTTGACGTTGTCCGGCCAGTCGGTGGTGCAGTGCGCGGCGGTCAGGAAGGTGTCCGCGTCGATCATGGTGCCGGAGCAGACCCAGTCGACCCGGTCCGGGGTCGCCGGGTCGTCGTCGTTGTCCCAGGTGGCGACGAGCGCGCCGACCTCGGTGCGTTCGGGTGCGGGCGTCGCGTTGTAGGAGTTGATCGCGGAGGAGGGCAGCGCGGTGGCGAGCACGGCGGCGCAGGCCGCTGCGGTGACGGCGGTGGCGCGTACGGCGGTCAAGTAGAAACCCCTTCTGTCGCAGTGCGTGTGGAACGGGTGTTCTTCTGGAACGGGCGTTCCTCGATGGGAGGTGCCTGTGGGAGGTGTCCGCCAGTGAAGCGCCTGAGGCGGGCGGCAACAAGAGCGCGGCCCGCCCCGGAACGGAGCCGTCGGTGTCAGCCCGCGGCGCGGATGCGCTCCTCGTCGCTGGGGCCGACGTCCCGCAGCAGGCACGTCAGCCGTGCCGTGCAGACGCGCTTGTCCTGCTCGTCCGTGATGACGATCTCGTATGTGGCGGTGGAGCGGCCCCGGTGCAGCGGTGTCGCGACGCCGGTGACCAGGCCGGAGCGCGCCCCGCGGTGGTGGGTGCAGTTGAGGTCGACGCCGACGGCGATCTTCGTGCTGCCGCCGTGCAGCATCGAGCCGACCGAGCCGAGGGTCTCGGCGAGGACGGCGGAGGCGCCGCCGTGCAGCAGGCCGTACGGCTGGGTGTTGCCCTCGACTGGCATGGTGCCGACGACGCGGTCCGCCGACGCCTCCTTGATCTCGATGCCCATACGGGTACCGAGGTGGCCTGCGGAGAAGAGTGCGGGCAGATCGACGCCGAGCGAGGCGTACTCGTCGATGACCTCTTGCGGGAACTTCACGGTGTGCTGTTCGCCCATGGGGTGGCCGGGCTCCGTTCGTTGTCTCGCCGCCGTAGCCGTACGGCGGTGCATGGCAGATGCACCGTTTTATCAGGACGGCTGAGCAAACGCTTAGACGGGGTCTCTGTTGCCGTCGTCAGCGCTCCCGCCGTACGACGGGTCCGCTCATCGGTGCTCCAGGCGTATGACGACGGACTTGCTCACGGGCGTGTTGCTGGTGTCGGCGGTCGCGTCGAGCGGGACCAGGACGTTGGTCTCGGGGTAGTACGCGGCGGCGCAGCCGCGCGTGGTGGGGTAGTGCACCACGCGGAAGCCGGGCGCTCGCCGCTCCAGGCCGTCCTCCCACTCGCTGACCAGGTCCGCGTACGCCCCGTCGGCCAGGCCCAGCGCGGTCGCGTCGTCCGGGTTGACGAGGACGACCCGGCGGCCGTTCTTGATGCCGCGGTAGCGGTCGTCCAGGCCGTAGATCGTGGTGTTGTACTGGTCGTGCGAGCGCAGCGTCTGCAGCAGCAGACGGCCCTCGGGGACCGCCGGGTACTCGACGGGGGCGGCCGTGAAGTTGGCCTTGCCGGTGGCCGTCGGGAAGCGGCGCTCGTCGCGCGGGGCGTGCGGCAGGACGAAGCCTCCGGGACGGGCCACGCGCGCGTTGAAGTCGTCGAAGCCCGGGACGACGCGCGCGATGCGGTCGCGGATCGTCGCGTAGTCCTTCTCGAACTCCTCCCACGGGGTGCGGCTGTGCTCGCCCAGCACCCGCCGCGCCAGACGGCACACGATGGCCGGCTCCGACAGCAGCAGCGGGCTCGCCGGCTCCAGGCGGCCGCGCGATGCGTGCACCATGCTCATGGAGTCCTCGACGGTCACGAACTGCTCGCCGCTGCCCTGCAGGTCCCGCTCGGTGCGGCCGAGCGTGGGCAGGATCAGGGCGCGCGCGCCCGTGACGACGTGCGAGCGGTTGAGCTTCGTCGACACGTGTACCGTCAGGCGTGCCCGGCGCATCGCGGCCTCGGTCACGTCGGTGTCGGGCGAGGCCGACACGAAGTTGCCGCCCATCGCGAAGAAGACCTTCGCCTCGCCGTCGCGCAGCGCGCGGATCGCCCGTACGACGTCGAAGCCGTGTCGGCGCGGGGGAGCGAAGCCGAACTCCTGCTCCAGGGCGTCCAGGAAGGCGGGCGCGGGGCGCTCGAAGATGCCCATCGTGCGGTCGCCCTGCACGTTGGAGTGGCCGCGGACCGGGCACACGCCCGCGCCGGGGCGGCCGATGTTGCCGCGCAGCAGCAGGAAGTTGACCACCTCGCGGATGGTCGGCACCGCGTGCTTGTGCTGGGTCAGGCCCATCGCCCAGCACACGACGGTGCGCTTGGAGGCCAGCACCATGCGCAGCGCTTCCTCGATCTCCTCGCGCGTGAGACCCGTCACGGTGAGCGTCTCGTCCCAGTCCGCTGCCCGCGCGGCCTGCGCGAACTCCTCGTACCCATGGGTGTGCTCGCGGACGAACTCCTCGTCGACCGCACCGTCTGTCTCGAGGATCAGCTTGTTGAGGAGCCGGAACAGGGCCTGGTCGCCGCCGATGCGGATCTGCAGGAACAGGTCGGTGAGCGCTGCGCCCGTGGCGAGGCCCTTGGGGGTCTGCGGGTTCTTGAACCGCTCCAGGCCCGCCTCGGGCAGCGGGTTGACCGAGATGATCCGCGCGCCGTTCGTCTTGGCCTTCTCCAGGGCGGAGAGCATCCGGGGGTGGTTCGTGCCCGGGTTCTGCCCGGCGACGATGATCAGGTCCGCCTGGTAGAGGTCCTCAAGGAGGACGCTGCCCTTGCCGATGCCGATCGTCTCGGTGAGCGCGGAGCCCGAGGACTCGTGGCACATGTTGGAGCAGTCCGGCAGGTTGTTCGTACCGAACTCGCGGGCGAAGAGCTGGTACAGGAACGCGGCCTCGTTGCTGGTGCGGCCCGAGGTGTAGAACACGGCCTCGTCCGGCGACGAGAGCCCGGCCAGCTCCTCGGCGATGATGTCGAAGGCCCGCTCCCACGGCACCGCCTCGTAGTGATCGGCGCCCTCCGCCAGATACATGGGGTGCGTGAGCCGGCCCTGCTGGCCCAGCCAGTAGCCGCTGCGGTTCGCGAGGTCCGCCACCGAGTGTGCGGCGAAGAAGTCCGGCGTGACGCGGCGCAGCGTCGCCTCCTCGGCGACCGCCTTCGCGCCGTTCTCACAGAACTCCGCCGTGTGCCGGTGCTCCGGCTCGGGCCAGGCGCAGCCCGGGCAGTCGAAGCCGTCCTTCTGGTTCACGCGCAGCAGCGTGAGCGCCGTGCGGCGCACGCCCATCTGCTGCTGCGCCATGCGCAGCGAGTAGCCGATCGCGGGCAGGCCTGCGGCAGCGTGCTTGGGGGCCGCGACCTGCGGCGCGTCCTGGACCGGGTCACCGGCGGGCGGCTTGGTGGCCATCGCTGCTCCTCCTCGGGACCGTCTGCGATCCCCTGTGATCGCATGTGTGGCGTACGTCTCCGGAATCCTTGCACGTCCCGCTGACAACGGCGGCGGACCGGACGCCACGGCCCTGCAGGCATCGGCCGGCCCGGCCGCGGGGGCGGGCACGGTTGTCAGTGGGCCGTGGCAGGATCGGGGGCGTGGCAGAGACAGCATCGAAGAAGACCGAGAAGACGACCGCCGGGGACCGGCCGCGCCTGATGCTCATGGACGGGCACTCGCTGGCGTACCGCGCGTTCTTCGCGCTGCCCGCGGAGAACTTCACCACCGCGACCGGCCAGCCGACGAACGCGATCTACGGCTTCGCGTCGATGCTGGCGAACACGCTGCGCGACGAGGCGCCCACGCACTTCGCGGTGGCGTTCGACGTGTCCCGCAAGACCTGGCGGGCCGAGCAGTTCGCGGAGTACAAGGCGAACCGCTCCAAGACCCCGGACGAGTTCAAGGGCCAGGTCGAGCTGATCGGCGAGCTGCTCGACGCCATGCACGCCGACCGGTTCGCGGTGGACGGCTTCGAGGCCGACGACATCATCGCCACGCTCGCGACGCAGGCCGAGGCCCAGGGCTTCGACGTGCTGATCGTCACGGGCGACCGCGACTCGTTCCAGCTGGTCAGCGAGCATGTCACGGTGCTGTATCCGACCAAGGGCGTCTCCGAGCTGACGCGGTTCACGCCGGAGAAGGTCGAGGAGAAGTACGGCCTCACCCCCCAGCAGTACCCGGACTTCGCGGCGCTGCGCGGCGACCCTTCGGACAACCTTCCGGGCATCCCGGGCGTCGGTGAGAAGACCGCCACGAAGTGGATCACTCAGTTCGGTTCGTTCGCCGAGCTGGTGGAGCGCGTCGACGAGGTCAAGGGCAAGGCCGGGCAGAACCTCCGCGACCACCTGGAAGCGGTGAAGATGAACCGCCTCCTCACGGAGATGGTGCGCGACGTCGAGCTGCCCAAGACCGTCGACGACCTGGCCCGCGCCCCGTACGACCGCAAGGCCGTGGCCCTGTTCCTGGACACCCTGGAGATCCGCAACCCGTCGCTGCGTGAGCGGCTGCTCGCCGTCGACCCCGGCGCGGAGGAGCCCGAGGAGACGCCGGCCGCTGAGGGCGTCGCGCTGGACGGCACCGTGCTGGGCGGCGGCGAGGTCGCCCCCTGGCTCGCCGAGCACGGCAAGGCCGTCCTCGGCCTGGCCACGGTCGACTCCTGGAAGCTCGGCAGCGGCGCCGTCGCCGAGGTCGCCCTCGCGGCCGCCGGGGGAGCGGCCGCCTGGTTCGACCCGACGCAGCTGGACGAGGCCGACGAGACGGCGTTCGCGCAGTGGCTCGCCGACCCCGCGAAGCCCAAGGTGCTGCACAACGCCAAGGGCGCGATGCGGGTCTTCGCCGAGCACGGCTGGCGCATCGACGGTGTGAGCATGGACACGGCCCTCGCCGCGTATCTCGTCAAGCCGGGCCGCCGCTCCTTCGCGCTGGACGCGCTGTCCCTGGAGTACCTGGGCCGGGAGCTGGCCCCGGCCGGCGCGGCCGACGGGCAGCTCGCCTTCGGCACCGACGAGCAGGCCGAGGCCGAGGCGCTCATGGTGCAGGCCCGCACCATCCTCGACCTGGGCACCGCGTTCGGCGACCGGCTGCGGGACGTGGGCGCCGCCGAGCTGCTGCGCGACATGGAGCTGCCCACGTCGGAGCTCCTTGCCCGCATGGAGCGGCACGGCATCGCCGCCGACCGCCCGCACCTCGAGGCCATGGAACAGATGTTCGCGGGCGCCGTGCAGCAGGCCATAAAGGAGGCGCACGCCTCCGTCGGCCACGAGTTCAACCTCGGCTCGCCCAAGCAGCTCCAGGAAGTCCTCTTCGGCGAACTCGCCCTGCCCAAGACGAAGAAGACGAAGACGGGCTACACCACGGACGCGGACGCCCTCGCCTGGCTTGCGGCGCAGACCGACCACGAACTGCCCGTGATCATGCTGCGCCACCGCGAGCAGGCGAAGCTGCGCGTCACCGTCGAAGGCCTGATCAAGACGATCGCCGAGGACGGCCGCATCCACACCACGTTCAACCAGACCGTGGCGGCGACGGGCCGGCTGTCCTCCACCGACCCCAACCTGCAGAACATCCCGGTGCGCACGGACGAGGGCCGCGCCATCCGCCGCGGCTTCGTCGTCGGCGAGGGCTTCGAGTCCCTCATGACCGCCGACTACAGCCAGATCGAGCTGCGCGTGATGGCGCACCTGTCCGAGGACGAGGGCCTCATCGAGGCGTTCACCTCCGGCGAGGACCTGCACACCACCGTCGCCTCGCAGGTGTTCTCCGTGGAGCGGTCCGCGGTCGACGCCGAGATGCGCCGCAAGATCAAGGCCATGTCGTACGGCCTTGCGTACGGTCTTTCGGCCTTCGGCCTCTCACAGCAGCTGAACATCGAGGCGGCTGAGGCGCGCGGGCTGATGGAGACGTACTTCGAGCGGTTCGGCGGCGTACGCGACTATCTGCGCCGCGTCGTCGACGAGGCCCGCGCCACGGGGTACACGGAGACGCTGTTCGGCCGCCGCCGCTATCTGCCCGACCTCAACAGCGACAACCGGCAGCGCCGCGAGATGGCCGAGCGCATGGCGCTCAACGCGCCGATCCAGGGCACCGCGGCCGACATCGTCAAGCTCGCGATGCTCAAGGTGGACCGGGCGCTGACCGAGGCCCAGCTGAAGTCGCGGACGCTGCTCCAGGTCCACGACGAGATCGTGCTCGAGATCGCCCCCGGCGAGCGGGAGGCCGCAGAGGAGATCGTCCGCCGCGAGATGGCGTCGGCGGTGCAGCTGCGGGCGCCGCTGGATGTGTCGGTGGGGGTCGGGACGGACTGGGAGTCGGCAGCGCACTAGCCGCTGACGCGGCTGTTGGGCAGGTGTTCCGCGAAGGCGGGACGCCTGCCCGCGACGGTGAGCAGCGCGCCGCGACATCGCGTCGCGTCAGCGCGGCCTCGCATGGTCCGGATTCGCGGCCGCAGAGGCCGACGCCGCTGCCGCGGAGGCGGCGTCGGCGGCAGAGGCAGGCCCCGCCCGCAACGCCCGCACCCCGAGCCCGTACAAGAAAAGCCCCACAGCCAGCCCCGCCCCCGCGCCGAAGCACAGCGTCGGGATCAGGTCCCACGGCTTGGCGATGGCGCCCCAGTAGGCCCACCAGCGCAGCGCCCGGTGCGTCGCGCCCACTATCGAGCACCCGCCGATCAGGACGGCTGCCAACAAGCGCCCGCGCGCGGACAGTTCAGGCACGCCCACAGGTGCGGCGGGTGGCACCCGCCGCAGCGCAGAACCGGCGAACAGGGCGATCACCACCAGGGCCAGCGCCGAACTGCCGTACTGCGCGTACCAGTACAGCGGAGAGCCCGCGACCTCCTCGCCGAGCACGGGGAACACCCGTATCCCCCACCGGTCGAAATGCGTGAACGCATCCCACACGACATGCGTGGCGGCCCCGAGCACCGCGGAGACATACCCCCACACGATCAGCGCCACCGGCTTCCGGCGCCCCCGCCGTCCCGCTCCTTCGCCCGCGCACAGCAGTGCATATGTACGGCCCTGCCAGGCGCGCGGCAGCAGCGCCACCAGCGGCTCGAGCAGTACCCGCCAGACGCCGACGAGCGCCGCCGTGATGAGGGCGTCGACCGTGAACACACCGAAGGCGGAGTGCGTGACGTCCCCGAACTCCATGGCTCCGGGCAGCACACTCGCCACGAAGTACGTCATGTCGGGCGCAAAGGAACCCGCGACGAGCGCCGACGGAATCAGTGGCCCCCGCGCTGTGCCGTCTCGGTGGATCACCGGCAGTACTGCGGCCGCATGGCTGAGCGTGAACGGCAAGAGCCCCCCTAGGACAGTTCCCACTGACTGCGCACGCCCCGACCGTGCGCCCCGTAACCGTGTCGCGTACCGTGTCGCGATCAATGCCGCCCAGTATGCGGGATGCACCGATCGGGCCGATGCGGGTCGCCCGGGCGTGCAGGATGGCTGAAACCGAGAGGTGGCCAACCGGTGAATTTCGGGCGCGAACAGGTGTCTAGGCGCCTCAAGTTGTCGTAGTGTCACGTGGGTCTACGCGCTGGGGAGCGCGGACGGTCCCGCATGATCGTCAATGGGAGGGGTTCTCGGAATGGCGGCGCACTTCGGCAGGAGGCTGCGCAAGGGGATGGCGACCGCCGCCCTGGCGGCGGTCGCGGTCGCGGCGATATCCGCGTCCCAGGCTCCCGGCCTGACCGACAGCAGCACCGGTCGGCAGCGCACGGACACCCCGGCGGCCGACACCGACACCGACCCGGGCGTGACCGGCAACTCCCCTTACTACACGGACCTGCCGCCCCTCAACAGCCCCACCGAGACGCCCAGCGCCGACGACGACGGCGGCAACACGGGCGACACGGAAGCGGGCATACCCGCCACCGTCCTCGACGCCTACAAGAAGGCGCAGGCCGCCCTCGCCGAGTCCAAGCCCGGCTGCAACCTGCCCTGGCAACTGCTCGCGGCCATCGGCAAGGTCGAGTCGGGCCAGGCCCGCGGCGGAAATGTGGACGCGAACGGCACCACGCTGTCCCCCATCCTCGGACCCGTCCTCAACGGCAACGGCTTCGCGAAGATCACCGACACCGACGGCGGCGCGTACGACGGCGACACGGCGCACGACCGCGCCGTCGGCCCCATGCAGTTCATCCCGTCGACCTGGGAGAGCTGGGGTGCGGACGGTAACGGCGACGGCAAGAAGGACCCCAACAACATCTACGACGCGGCGCTCGCCGCCGGCCACTACCTGTGCGCCGGCGACCGCGACCTGTCGGTCACCTCGCAGCTGCACGCGGCGATCCTCAGCTACAACCACTCGCAGGACTACCTGAACACGGTCCTGAAGTGGCTCGATTACTACCGCAAGGGCACCCACGAGGTCCCCGACGGCACGGGCGTCCTGCCGAACGACCGCAGCGACGACAGCGACGGACCGACCCCCAGCCCGTCACCGACCACGCCCGGCGCGACCAAGCCCGGCACGCCCGACCCGGGCACCACGAAGCCGGGCGGCGGCACGACGAGCCCCGCGCCGACCGAGCCCGGCACGCCCTCGCCCAGCCCCACGCCGCCCACCGCCACCGACACCGTGGCGCGCCTGGAGGACGCGGGCACCGGGGACCTGACCGCGATGGCGGGCGACGCCTTCGCCGAGCGGGTGTCCGTGCGGGCCGAGTCCGCGTCCGGCCTGGGTGTGCCCAAGGTCAGGGTGCGGTTCACGATCGTCGGCGACACGGACGCGACCTTCACCGGCGGCGAGACCATCGCCACGATCACCACCTCCGCCACCGGTACGGCCACCGCTCCCACGCTCCAGGCGGGCGAGAAGACCGGCGACTTCACCGTCCGCGCCGCCGTCGTGGGCCGCACCCTCTCCGGTCTCGACTACACGGCCACGGTCACCGAACGCCAGGCCGACACCCTTGTACGCACCAGCGACACCGCGCTGACCTGCACGCCGGGCGGCGAGTTCGCGGACGCCGTCGAGGTCAAGGCCACCTACAAGGGCGCCGTCGCGGACGGTGTCGCGGCCACCGCGACCCTGATCAAGTCGGCGGACGACGCGACCGAGAACGACAAGGGCCCCTACTTCAAGGACGCCGACGGCAACCCCGTCCGCACCCTCACGGGCCTGGAGACGGACGCGAACGGTCTGCTGAAGCTGCCGCAGCTGTACGCGGACGACACCACCGGTACGTTCCTGCTCCGCATCGACACCACGGGCGGCGCGACGATCACCGTCGAACTGAACGTGGAGGCGGCCACCGCCTCGTAAGGACGGCACAGCTCGCACACGGCGGCGCCCCTCTGCCACCGCCGGCAGAGGGGCGCCGTTCTGCATGCGTGCAACGTGTTCTCATCTCGCGCGGCCGTTGCTACGGTGCCCCAGTTCTGACGCAGCATCAGCTATCTGTCATCAGCAGCCCAGCTCGCCGGGAGGCCCCATGCGTGCCCTCATCGCCGCCGCCACCGGTCTCGCCGTCGCCTTCGCCCTGGTGCTCACGCTCACCGCCGTCGGTTCACCCCCGGGCAAGACCTCACCGAAGCCGCTGCTCACCACCGTCCCCGCACACCCCTGACCCGTAGGAGGGCCGTCGAGATGCGCCGCAAGGCCAGCCTGGTCCTGCTCGCCCTCGCCGTGTTCTGCACGGCGCTGTCCCCGCTCGTGCGCTGGTACGCCTTCCCCCGGCTGGCGAAGATCCCGGCGAACCACTACCAGACCATGGTGCTGGAGGCGAAACCCGCGACCCTCATCGACTACGGCACCATGCAGGCCAAGAAGGTCGACAAGGTCACCATTGTGCAGACCCTCAAGGGCAACGTGGAGGCGTCAAAGAAGATCGAGAAGAGCACCGGCCGCGACGTCGTGGTCTGGGACGGGCTCTCCTACGTCCAGGGCCCCGACGGCAAGATGGTCTCCAAGATCCCCGAGCGCTACATCTTCGACGCGCACTCCCAGGAACCCGTCCACGCATCGGGCGAGATGGTCGACGGGGACCCGGTCAAACGCGAGGGCATCGAGTTCAAGTGGCCCTTCCTGACCGAGAAGCGGGACTACGAGTACTTCGACGCCCAGTCCCGCACCACCGCTCCCATCCACTACAAGGGCACGCGGAACTTCCGTGGCGTCGAGGTCTACTACTTCGAGCAGACCATCCCGTGGACCAAGGTCAGC
Source organism: Streptomyces sp. NPDC002577 (assembly GCF_053594815.1). Classification (NCBI taxonomy): domain Bacteria; kingdom Bacillati; phylum Actinomycetota; class Actinomycetes; order Kitasatosporales; family Streptomycetaceae; genus Streptomyces; species Streptomyces sp. NPDC002577. Next base: position 528,852 of record NZ_JBSFWK010000001.1, read on the forward strand.
ATGCCGAAGACGATGCCGGTCAAGGGCATCACACCGGAATCGGTGGCGAAGACGGGCACCACCCGCTGGTACTCGACCGTGCGGAAGTTCTGGGTCGAACCGGTCACCGGCGCGCCCGTCTACGGCGAGGAGGACCACAAGGAGGAGCTGCGCGGCGGGACCCTGCTCGGCGGCCGCGACAGGGTCATGGTGTTCTCCGGAGACGTCAAGATGCGCGAGGACTACATCAGGTCGACGGTCGCCCTGGTCAAGTCCCAGCGCACGCTCATCCTGCTGATGACCTCGTATCTGCCCTGGGGCTTCCTCGGCCTCGGCGCCGGCCTGCTCACGCTGTCGCTCGTACTGGAGGCGCGCGGCCGCAGGCCGGGGGAGCCGGCGCCGGCGGGAGAGCGCGAGCCGGCGCCCCAGCCGGTCAACGCCTGAGCTGCGTCAACGCCTGAGCTGTTTCAATGCCTGAGCAGCGTCAACGCCTGAGCCGTGCGTTCGTGTGGCGGGTGGGCTCCGCGGTGGCCGGGTCCTCGGGCCATGGGTGCTTGGGGTACCGGCCGCGCAGTTCGGCGCGCACGGACCGGTAGCCGTCGCGCCAGAAGGAGGCCAGGTCGGCTGTGACGGCCGCCGGGCGGCCGGCGGGCGAGAGCAGATGGACGAGCAGCGGCACCCCGGCCACGCGCGGCGTCTCGGCCAGACCGAACATCTCCTGCAGCTTGACGGCGAGTACGGGCCGGTCGGGGTCGCCGTAGTCGATCCGGATCCTGGACCCGCTCGGCACCTCGACGCGCTCGGGCGCCAGCTCCTCCAGCCGGACCGCTTCACCCGACGCCCACGGCAGCAGCCGCGTCAGCGCCTGACCGGCGTCGATGCGCTCCAGATCGGCCCGCCTGCGGGCACGGCTCAGCTCGGGCTCCAGCCATTCGCCCACGCGCGCGTGCAGAGCGTCGTCGGACACGTCCGGCCACGGGGCGCCCCTGTGCCGGTACAGGAAGGCGAGCCGCTGCCGCAGCGCTACGGCGTCCCGCGTCCAGCGCAGCAGCCCCAGCCCTTCGCGCCGCAACCCCTCCAGCAGGGCCTCGCGTACGAGGCGGGCGTCGGCGCCCTTGAGCGGACTCACGGCCAGCTCCATGGCCCCGAGCCGCTCGACACGCCGGGCGACGACGTCGCCGTCCGCCCAGCCGACCTCCTCGCCCCCGGCATACAGGGAAGCGGCCGCCCGCCGCGCGGTCGCCTCGTCGATCACGGCACCGAGCCGCACGCGCGCGTGCCCGGCCCCCACGGGCCGGTCGGCCACGGCCACCGCGATCCACGGTGTCCCGCGCAAAGCGGAACCCTCGCCGAGCTCGGCCCCGGTCCCGGACACCATGCGGTACGCCCCTCCACTCCGCACCCGCGCGACCCGCTCCGGAAACGCCAGCGCGGCGACGAGCCCGGCAACGAGGTCGTCGGTGTACCCGGCGTCGCGCCCGGCCCCCGCGGGCGTGGCGGCCTCGGCTGACCCCGCGCCGGACTCACCACCACCCGGTGCGGCGACGGCGGACGCCAATCGCCCGGCCTCCGCACGCCAGCGCGCCCCGTAGGCGTCACGGCCGCGGTGAGCGGTGCGCCACGCCGCGGCCAGGTCGTCGCCGTACTCGCGTGGCGGCTCCTCGCTGAGCAGGGCCACCACCTCCGCCGCCCGCCGCGCGCCCACCTCGCCGGCCCCGTCGAGCAGGGCGCGCGCCAGCCGCGGATGGAGCCCGAGCCGTGCCATCCGGGTGCCCCGCTCGGTGGCCCGGCCGGCCGCGTCGACGGCACCGATGGCGTGCAGGACGTCCCGCGCCGCGGCCATCGCTCCGCCGGGCGGCGGATCGAGCAGCGCGAGACCCGACGCGTCAGGGTCGCCCCAGCACGCCGCTTGCAGAGCGAACGAGGCCAGGTCCGCCACCTTGATCTCCGGCGCCGGAAACCGCGGCAACCGCCCGTCCTCCGCCTCCGACCAGCACCGGTACACGGCACCCGGCGCCTCACGCCCGGCCCGCCCCGCCCGCTGCCGGCCCGCCGCCTGTGAGGCACGCACCGTGGTCAGGGCGCTGAGCCCGCGCGCGTGGTCCACCCGCGGCTCCCGCGCGAGCCCGGAGTCGACGACCACCCGCACACCCGGCACCGTCAGGCTCGACTCCGCGACCGACGTCGCCAGCACCACCCTGCGCATACCGTCCGGCGAGCCCGCCAGCACCGCGTCCTGCACCGCCGCCGGCGCCCGGCCGTGCACCTGAAGCACCTCGACCCCGCCCAGGCCCGCCAGCAGGCCGGCCACCCGGGCGATCTCGCCGACCCCCGGCAGGAAGCACAGGACATCCCCGTCCCGCTCCGCCAGTGCCCGCCGCACCACCGACGCCACATGCGACAGCAGCGCCGGATCCACCCGCATCCCGTGCGGCGGCCGCACCGGCTGCGCGGGCGGCGCCCACACCACGTCCACCGGATACGAGACGCCCTCCGCCTCGACCACCGGCGCGCCGCCGAGCAGCCGCGCCCACCCCTGCGCATCGGTCGTCGCCGAGGCCGCCAGCAACCGCAGCTCCGGCCGCAGCGCAGCGCGCACGTCCAGCAGGAACGCGGCGACCGTGTCCGCGTCCAGATGCCGCTCATGACACTCGTCGATGACCACCGCATCGACCCCCGAAAGCTCCGGATCCCGCTGCAGCCGCTGCAGCAGAACACCGGTCGTGACGACCTCCACGCGCGCGTGCCGCCCCACCACGCGCTCGCCGCGCACCGTGTAACCCACCCGCTGCCCGGTCTTCTCGCCCAGCAGCCACGCCATCCGCCGGGCGGCGGCACGCGCGGCGATACGCCGCGGCTCGGCGACGACGACACGCCGCACCGGCACCTCCGCGGCCGCCGGGCCGCCGTCCAGCAGCCCGGCCAGGGCCAGCGGCACGAGCGTCGTCTTGCCCGTCCCTGGCGGCGCGCACAGCACCGCGGTGCCGTGCTCTTCCAGCGCCTCCCGCAGGGTGGGAACGGCGGTGCGGACGGGCAACTGCTCGAGGGCGTCGGTACGGATCACGCCCCCAGTCTCCAGCCCCGTACGCCCGTCACCTCACCGGTCCCGTGAGCGATCACCGGTCCCGTACGCAGACGAAGATCGCTGTCCCCGGGATCAGGTTCCCGCGGAGGGGAGACCAGCCGCCCCACTCCTGGCTGTTCCAGGCCGGCCACTCCGGTTCCAGCAGGTCGACGAGCCGGAAACCCGCCGCGACCACGTCACGGACCCGGTCGCCCAGCGTCCTGTGGTGCTCGACGTACACGGCACGTCCCTGCTCGTCCTGCTCCACGTACGGCGTGCGGTCGAAGTACGAGGCGGCCACCGACAGGCCCTCCGGGCCCGGCTCGTCCGGGAACGCCCACCGGATGGGATGCGTGACGGAGAAGACGAACCTGCCACCAGGACGCAGCACACGGCGCACCTCCCGAAGGACCCGCACCGGGTCCGCGACGAACGGCAGCGCCCCGTACGCCGAGCAGGCCAGGTCGAAGGAGCCGTCCGCGAAGGGCAGCGCCCCCGCGTCGGCCTGCACGAGGCCGAGCCCTTCGGCGCCGATCCGCAGCGCGTGCTGCAGCTGCCGGTGCGAGAGGTCCAGGGCGACGGGCCTGGCGCCCTGCGCGGCCAGCCACCGCGAGCACTGCGCCGCGCCCGCACCGATCTCCAGGACGTCCTTGCCCTTCAACTCGGCCGCGGGGCCGAGCAGCGCCGCCTGTTCCTCGTCGAGACCTTCCGGGCCCCACACGAAACGGTCGTCGCCGAGAAAGGCGCCGTGATCGCGCTGATATTCGTCCGCGTTCCGGTCCCACCAGCCGCGACTCGCGCGACTACTCTCCGTGACATCGGTCTCACGTCGAGTGGCTTCCGGTTCGGGCAGCTCGGGCTCTTGGATGATCGGCTCCCTCGTCGTACTCTTCGATCGCCTGCTGCTGATCCGTCGTGACGGGTCTCGACGGCGTCGTGCCGCGGCGGCGCACTGCCGCGCCGGCTGTGACGCTGCGTGCGTGTCGCGACCGAGTGCGGTGCGCCCCCTGTGGCCTCAGACAACAGGTTTTGTGCCGGGAATGCGGCGATCCGCCCCGGGTGTGCGCGTTCGCGCATTGACCCTGCCCGGCTGCCCCCGTATGCTACAAGTTGCGCTGCGGGCCTGCGCACCTCAGACATAGCAGGCTGCGCTCGCATCTGTTGTATGTCCCCTCGGTTGTCGAGGCGCTTTCCGTTTCAATGGAAACCGGAAAACCGCCTCCTAAGCTGTCCGGCTTCTACAGAGCGAAACGGGCTCCCGGCGTAAGCAGTACCTACGACTCAATGTCCGTACCGGAGCCCTTTCCCACATGACGAGCAGCACCGAGACCACCGCCACCACCCCGCAGGTTGCGGTCAACGACATCGGTAACGAGGAAGCCTTCCTCGCCGCGATCGACGAGACGATCAAGTACTTCAACGACGGCGACATCGTCGACGGCGTCATCGTGAAGGTCGACCGGGACGAGGTCCTGCTCGACATCGGTTACAAGACCGAAGGTGTCATCCCGAGCCGCGAGCTCTCGATCAAGCACGACGTCGACCCCAACGAGGTCGTCGCCGTCGGCGACGAGATCGAGGCCCTCGTCCTTCAGAAGGAGGACAAGGAAGGCCGCCTGATCCTCTCGAAGAAGCGCGCCCAGTACGAGCGTGCCTGGGGCACCATCGAGAAGATCAAGGAAGAGGACGGCATCGTCACCGGTACCGTCATCGAGGTCGTCAAGGGTGGTCTCATCCTCGACATCGGCCTCCGCGGCTTCCTCCCGGCCTCTCTCGTCGAGATGCGCCGCGTCCGCGACCTCCAGCCGTACGTCGGCAAGGAGCTCGAGGCGAAGATCATCGAGCTGGACAAGAACCGCAACAACGTGGTCCTGTCCCGCCGTGCCTGGCTGGAGCAGACCCAGTCCGAGGTCCGCCAGACGTTCCTTACGACCCTGCAGAAGGGTCAGGTCCGCTCCGGTGTGGTCTCCTCGATCGTCAACTTCGGTGCCTTCGTGGACCTGGGTGGCGTCGACGGTCTGGTCCACGTCTCCGAGCTGTCCTGGAAGCACATCGACCACCCGTCCGAGGTCGTCGAGGTCGGCCAGGAGGTCACCGTCGAGGTCCTCGACGTCGACATGGACCGCGAGCGCGTCTCCCTGTCGCTGAAGGCGACCCAGGAGGACCCGTGGCAGCAGTTCGCCCGGACCCACCAGATTGGTCAGGTCGTCCCGGGTAAGGTCACGAAGCTCGTTCCGTTCGGTGCGTTCGTCCGCGTCGACGAGGGCATCGAGGGCCTGGTCCACATCTCCGAGCTGGCCGAGCGCCACGTGGAGATCCCGGAGCAGGTCGTCCAGGTCAACGACGAGATCTTCGTCAAGGTCATCGACATCGACCTCGAGCGTCGCCGGATCTCGCTGTCGCTGAAGCAGGCCAACGAGTCCTTCGGTGCCGACCCGACGGCCGTCGAGTTCGACCCGACCCTGTACGGCATGGCCGCGTCCTACGACGACCAGGGCAACTACATCTACCCCGAGGGCTTCGACCCCGAGACCAACGACTGGCTCGAGGGCTACGAGACCCAGCGCGAGGCGTGGGAGCACCAGTACGCCGAGGCGCAGGCTCGCTTCGAGCAGCACCAGGCGCAGGTCATCAAGTCCCGCGAGGCCGACGCCCAGGCTGCGGCCGAGGGCGGCGACGCGGCGGGTGCGGCTCCGGCCGCGTCCGGTGGGTCGTACTCCTCGGAGTCCGCGGACAACTCCGGGGCGCTTGCTTCGGACGAGGCGCTGGCTGCGCTGCGCGAGAAGCTGGCCGGTGGTCAGAGCTGAACGCTGGCCGCTAGGGCTTAGCCGGTAACGCTGGGGCCCGCACCCTTTTGGGTGCGGGCCCCAGTGCGTTGCCCGGGTAGGCCCGGGTGCCCCACTTTTCCAGTTGCCCGCCGTCGTGGGCACAGCGGCGGGTGAGAAATGTGGTGGATACACGAATCTCCTCGGGTTGTAACAGGTTCTTGTCAGGATCCCTTCATCAGGCATGATCGATTAGGGGAGTCGAACACATGGCAAAGCCTCAGGCGGGTACGGGCACCAGTCGGCGAGTGTTTCTGCGCAACGTGGGTCTCACGGGTGGTGCGGGCGCGATGTTCGCCACCATGGGTGCCCTGGGCCTGGCCCCCACCGCGCAGGCGGCGCAGCGGGAACAGCCCTTCCGCGCCCCACAGTCCGGGGACTTCACGCTCAGCGGCCGTGGCGCGGCCAAGGTGGTCATCGTGGGCGGCGGTATCGCCGGGCTCGCCTCCGCGTACGAACTCGGCAAGGCGGGCTACGACTGTACGATCCTGGAAGCCAGAGACCGGACCGGCGGCCGCAACTTCACGGTGCGCAGCGGCGATTCCACCACCGACCTGGGTGGCAACAAGCAAACTGCCCGATTCAGCGACGGCCAGTACATGAACGCCGGCCCCGCGCGTCTCCCGCAGTGGATGGTCACCCTCGACTACTGCCGTGAACTCGGCGTGCCCGTCGAGGTGTTCACGAACGTCAACGCCGACGCGTACATCTTCAACGAGTCCGCCGGCATGACCAAGCCGATGCGCTACCGCACGGCCAAGGCCGATGTATACGGCTACGTCTCCGAGTTCCTGGCCAAGGCGACCGACAAGGGTGCTCTGGACGCGCAGTTGACCAGCGCCGATCAGGAGCGGCTGATCGAGTTCCTGAAGGACTTCGGCGAGCTCGGTGACAAGCTTCAGTACGAGGGCGGTTCGCGCCGGGGGTACACCACCGTCCCGGCCGCGGCGGGCACCCCGGGCGTGCTGCTCGGCGACGTCCCGTCCGCGTCCGAGGTCTTCGCGAGCGGGGTCGGGCGCTACTTCTCCTTCGAATTCGAGTTCGACCAGGCGATGCTGATGTTCCAGCCGGTCGGCGGCATGGACCAGATACCGAGGGCGCTGACCAAGGCGATCGGCGAGCACCGGGTCCGTACCGGCGCCGCCGTCACGAAGATCACGGACAAGGGTGACGGCGTCACCGTCACCTACACGCAGGGCGGCCGGACCTACAGCGTCGACGCCGACTACTGCATCGCGGCCGCGCCGCCCAACATCCTCGCCAAGGTCCCGCACAACCTGGGATCCGGCGTGCAGAGCGCCCTCGAGGCCATCACGCCGCAGTCCGCCGGCAAGATCGGTCTCGAGTACAAGTCGCGCTGGTGGGAGCTCGACCACAACATCTACGGCGGTATCACCGAGACCGACCTCGACGTCACCCACATCTGGCACCCCTCGTACGGCTACCACGGCGAGCGCGGCGTGATGATCGGCTACTACAACTACGGCAGCGACGCGGACTCGTACGCCGCGCTCACCCCGAAGGAGCGTGAGAAGCGTGCCGTGGCCGCCGGTGTGAAGATCTACGGCGAGAAGTACCGCACCGAGCTCGCCTCCTCCTTCTCGCACCACTGGCGGCAGACCCCGTATCTCGAGGCGGCCTGGCACGGCACGCCCGGCGGTCCCGACCACGCGCGCTACAAGCCTCTGAACGAGCCCACCGGGCGGGTGTACTTCGCGGGAGACTGGCTGAGTTACACCGACGCGTGGCAGCACGGCGCCTTCACGTCGGCGCGCAAGGCTGTTTCCGCGCTCCACGCGCGCGTACTGGCGGCGTGAGGCACACAATGCACTGCTGAGGGCGGGTGTGCAGGGCGCGGGCGGGAATGCCCGCGCCCCGTCGCGCGTTCTGCTGTACGAACACGAGGAGGAGCGGTCACAGTGCTTGATCCGCAGGGTTTGTACGCATGGGAGCCGAAGGGGCTCGCCGCCGTCGACATGGCGCTCGCACAGGAGTCGGCGGGACTGGTCATGCTCTACCACTTCGACGGCTACATCGACGCGGGTGACACCGGCGAACAGATCGTCGACCGTCTCCTCGACTCGTTGCCCCACCAGGTCGTGGCGCGCTTCGACCACGACCGCCTCGTCGACTACCGCGCCCGCAGGCCGCTGTTGACGTTCAAGCGCGACCGCTGGAATGACTACGAGGTGCCCACACTCGAGGTGCGGCTCGTCCAGGACGCCACGGGCGCGCCCTTCCTGCTGCTGTCCGGCCCCGAACCCGACGTCGAGTGGGAGCGCTTCGCGGCCGCCGTCCGGCAGATCGTCGAACGGCTCGGCGTGCGGCTGTCCGTCGACTTCCACGGCATTCCCATGGGCGTCCCGCACACGCGTCCCGTCGGGCTCACCCCGCACGGCAACCGCACCGATCTCGTCCCCGGCCACCGCAGCCCCTTCGAAGAGGCCCAGGTGCCCGGAAGCGCAGCGTCCCTCGTCGAGTACCGGCTGATCGAGGCCGGACACGACGTGCTCGGCGTCGCCGCACACGTTCCGCACTACGTTGCCCGCTCGCCGTATCCCGACGCCGCGCTGACCGTCCTGGAGGCGATCACCGCCGCGACCGGCCTCGTACTGCCCGGCATCGCGCACTCCCTGCGTACCGACGCACAGCGCACACAGACGGAGATCGACCGGCAGATCCGGGAGGGCGACGAGGAGCTCGTCGCACTGGTCCAGGGTCTCGAGCACCAGTACGACGCCGCGGCGGGTGCCGAGACCCGCGGCAACATGCTGGCGGAACCTGCCGACATCCCGTCCGCCGACGAGATCGGCAGGGAGTTCGAAAAATTCCTTGCGGAGCGGGAGGGCGACGTCTAGGGATCCAGCCGCCGGCGCGGTGCGTGAGGCGAGGGCCTAAGCTTCCGGACATGCTGAGAGTGGGCCTGACCGGGGGCATCGGTGCCGGCAAGAGCGAGGTGTCGCGGCTGCTCGTCGAGTACGGCGCGGTGCTGATCGACGCGGACAAGATCGCACGTGAGGTGGTCGATCCCGGAACTCCGGGGCTCGCCGCCATCGTTGAGGCCTTCGGCGAGGAGGTCCTGCGCCCGGACGGCTCCCTGGACCGTCCGAAGCTGGGCACCGTCGTCTTCGCCGACGCCGATCGGCTGGCCGTGCTCAACTCGATCGTGCACCCCCTGGTGCGTGCGCGCTCCGCCGAACTGGAGGCCGCCGCCCCCGACGACGCCGTCGTCGTCCACGATGTGCCGCTGCTCGCCGAGAACACCCTGGCCCCCCTGTACGACGTGGTGGTCGTCGTCGACGCGAGCCCGGAAACACAGCTGGACCGGCTCGTCCGCCTGCGCGGCATGACCGAGGAGGACGCGCGGGCGCGCATGGCCGCGCAGGCGACCAGAGAGAAGCGGCTGGCGATCGCGGACATCGTGATCGACAACGATGTGCCGCTCGCTGAGCTGCGGCAACAGGTCCAGGCCGTGTGGCGCGACCTGGCGGAGAGGGCGGCGGGCGCGGATCAGCGCTGAAGCGGCCGTCCCGTGCTGGTGCGCGGTCCTGGTCCGGTACGCGGTCACAGGCTGGTACGCAGTTGGCCGGCCCTGGAATAGCAGGGGCTGTGGCGGGCGTTGAACAGGTGCAGTCAGGGAAGGACTCAGTCGTGCCCGAACACACCGAACGTACGCCGGAAACCGATGTCATCGACTTCCGTGCGGCCGAGCAACTGCTGGCCGCACGCGACCCGCGCGGTGCGGTGAAGCTTCTCGACCGGGTCATCGCCGCCCATCCGGAGAACACCGCCGCGCGGCTGCTGCGTGCGCGCGCTTTCTTCGCCGCGGCCCAACTGCGCCCCGCCGAGCTCGAGTTCACGATCGTCCTGGAGCGCGAGCCCGACAACGCGTTCGCACACTTCGCGCTCGCCCGCACCTATGAGCGCTCGGGCAAGCCCGACCAGGCGCTGCGGCACTTCCGGCTCGCCGCGGCGCTCGACCCGCGCCCGCAGTACGTCAAGGCCGCGCGCTTCGACTCCTGACACGCCCGGCGACGCCGTCACCAGCGGTCGTCGACCGGTGGGTAGGGCGGGACGTCGCGCCCCGGCTGGTAGCGCGGACCCTCCCGGATGTGCCGGAGGATCACCGCCATGTCGATGATGGTGATCAGCCACAGGGCGGCGCACGCCGCCGCCCACCCCGGGCGCCCCGCCAGGACGAACGCCACCGTCCCCGCGACCGTGACGATCACGCCCCAGACGCTGAGCCAGAAGCGCATCCGCAGGGGACTGCGCGCTGTCATCGGTTCACTGCCTGTACGCATCGCCATCACCTCCTACCTGCGCTGAGGTACCCCACCCGGGGTCCGGTGAACGCGGAGCGGAGGCGGAATCCAGGCGGCGGGAGCGTGGAACGAGTGCGCGGGACGTGGCCGGTTTCCGACCGCGGCACCCGGGCCGGGGAACGCACCGCGGCAGGGGTTCGTTGGCGGGCCATGAGCGGTGAGATGCGTAAGGGATACGGAGGGACGGGGCCCGGCGCGATCACGCCGGACGGCTGCGCGGTCGATCTGTATGCGCGGCTGCCCGTCGGCGGCGAGCCGGACATCATCGCCGGGGCCGTGCCGGCGGAGGCGTACATCCTGGAGCTGGGCAGCGGCGTCGGCCGGGTGACGCATCCGCTGCTGGAGCGCGGCTTCACGGTCACGGCCGTGGACGAGTCGGCCGAGATGCTGAAGCGGGTCCGCGGGGCCCGCACGGTGTGCACGTCCATCGAGGAGCTGGACCTCGGCGAGACGTTCGACGTGGTGATGCTCGCCTCCTTCCTGGTGCACGCGGGCGACGTGGAGGTGCGGCGTGGACTGCTGAACACCTGCCGGCGCCATGTCGCCGACGCCGGCTGCGTGCTGATCCAGCGCGAAGGCGCCGACTACCACACGAATGTGCCGAGGGAGAGGGCCGACCCGAGCGGCTGCACCGTACGCATCGTGTCCGCGGATCCGGTCGGGGACGGTGTGCACTCGGTGCGCGCGGAATACGTCTTCCCGGATGCCACATGGACCCAGACGTTCCTGTCACGCCCTCTGACGAAGGACGCCTTCGAGGAGGCGCTCGCGGAAGCAGGACTGAAGGTCGACCGGTATCTGACGGACGACGGGACATGGGTGCGGGCGCTGCCGGTCCGATAACCGCGGCCGGGACATCCGGGCCCGGCCGATGAGTTCGGCCGTCTGGGCCGGTCTGCCTCGGTGACAGCCGAAAGGCACCTGCTCACCGAGGAGACCCTGATGTCCCAGACCAGCAACCCCGCCGCCGCCGCCACCGCCGCCACCGGAGCCACCGGGACCGACGCGGCCAGGCCCCGCGGCCGCCGCCTCCATCTCGCGCTGCTCACCCTCCAGGTGCTGCTCGCCCTGTTCTTCGCGCTGGCGAGCGCTCTGCCCAAACTGATCGCGCACCCGTCTGCGGCCGAGTCGTTCGACAAGATCGGGTGGGGCGCCGGCGGCATGTACACCATCGGTGCCCTGGAGCTCGCCGGAGCGATCGCCCTGCTGATCCCGGTGCTGTCCTCGGTGGCGTCCGTGGCCTTCATCGGGCTGATGATCGGGGCGTTCGTCACGCAGATCGTGGTCTTCGACGGCCAGTACGCCGCTACACCGGTGATCCTCGTCGTGCCGTTCGCCCTCATCGCCTGGGCGCGCCGTCAGCACAACGCCGAATTGCTGCGCCTCGTCCGGCGGCGCGCGTGAACTGTGCTACTGCCCGGCGGGCGGCCCGCCGAGGCCGCCCGGCCCGCGCAGCCGCTCCATCTCACGGCGGTCGCGCTTGGTCGGGCGGCCGGTGCCCCGGTCCCGTACACCTGCCGGGGCGACGGCCTCGCGGGGCGGGGGCGGCGGGCTGTTGTCGACGTAGCACTCGACGGCCACCGGCGCGCCGACGCGCTTGCGGATGATGCGCTTCACCACGACGATCCGCTCCCGCCCCTCGTGCCGGAGCCGCACCTCGTCGCCGACCCGCACACCATGGGCGGGCTTCACGCGTTCGCCGTTGACCCGCACATGCCCGCCGCGGCATGCGGTGGCCCCCATCGACCGGGTCTTGACCAGCCGAACGGACCAGATCCAGCTGTCGACGCGCACGGATCCCTCGCCGGCGGCGCCCGCCGTGCCGTCCGGGTCCCCTGAAGCCATGTCTCGACCAGCCATGCCTTGACCTTAGTGCCCCGCGGCGGCCGGCCCGGACTACTTTTCTCCGCGCGCTTACCGTGGAGGCGTGCGCACCCTCGCCGAGCTCGACGCCGCCCTCACCGACTGCCGTGCCTGCCCACGGCTGGTCGAGTGGCGCGAGCAGGTCGCGGGGACCAGGCGCGCGTCCTTCGCGGACTGGACGTACTGGGGCCGCCCGGTGCCCGGCTTCGGCCCGCCCACCGCGTCGCTGCTGGTCATCGGCCTGGCGCCGGCCGCACACGGCGGGAACCGCACCGGCCGGATGTTCACCGGCGACCGCTCGGGCGATGTGCTGTACGCGGCGCTGCACGATCTCGGCCTCGCCTCCCAGCCGGACGCCGTCTCGCGCGACGACGGCCTCACCCTGCGCGGCGTCCGCGTCACCGCGCCCGTGCACTGCGCGCCCCCCGCCAACAAGCCCACGCCTGAGGAACGCGACACCTGCCGCCCCTGGCTGGTGCGCGAACTGCAGCTGCTGCGCCCGTATGTGCGCGCGGCCGTCGTCCTCGGGGCCTTCGGCTGGGGCGCCGCGCTTCCGGCGTTCGGTGCGGCCGGGTGGGTCGTTCCCCGGCCGCGCCCGGCCTTCGCGCACGGCGCGCACCTGACACTGCCCGCCGCGGACGGAGGCCCGCCGCTCGAGGTCTTCGGCTGCTTCCATGTCAGCCAGCGCAACACGTTCACGGGCAGGCTCACCCCCGGCATGCTGCGGGGCGTGCTCGGGACGGCAGCCCGTGCGGCGGGGTTGAACACCGAGGGGCCCACCGCTGATGGAGCAGCAGGCGGGACCCCTCGTATGGAGCAGTAGATCGGGCCTTGCCGGACGGCTGTTCCTAGCGTGGGGGCGTGAAAGACACGAAGACCGCCCCCTCGGTCGCTGAGGGCGGCCCGGCGACCAAGCCCTCCACGGCCGCGTACCGGAACCTGATCATGGCCACGATCGGGTTCGGGCTCACGTTCTGGGCCTGGAACCTGATCTCGCCACTCAGCGGGGACTTCAAGGAGAGTCTGGGACTGAGCTCCTTCCAGCAGTCGCTCCTGGTCGCAATCCCGGTACTCGTCGGCTCCCTGGGCCGTATCCCGGCGGGCGCGCTCACCGACCGCTACGGCGCGAAAAAGATGTTCCCGCTGGTCACGGCACTCACCATCATCCCGGTGCTGCTGGTCATTCCCGCCCGGGGCAGCTTCGGGGCGATGCTCGTCGTGGGCTTTCTGCTGGGCCTCGGCGGCACGACCTTCGCGATCGGCGTGCCGCTGGTCAACTCGTGGTTTCCGCCGGCCCACCGCGGCTTCGCGCTCGGCGTCTTCGGGATGGGCATGGGCGGTGTGGCGCTGTCCGGATTCTTCACGCCGCGCATCGCCAAACACGGCGAGAACCTGCCGTTCATCGTGGTCGCCATCGCGCTCGCCGTCTTCGCCGTGCTCGGCGCGCTCCTCATCACCGACCGGCCCGACCGGCAGGTGCCGGCCACCTCGCTCGGCACCCGGCTCGGGCAGGCGGGGCGTCTCCGCGTGACATGGGAGCTGTCCGCGCTCTACGCGATCGGGTTCGGCGGCATCGTCGCGTTCGGCGTGTACCTGCCGACGTATCTGAAGACCTGGTACGGCCTGAGCGCCACGGAAGCCGGCACCAAGGCGGCCGGATTCGCCCTGGTCACCGTCATCTTCCGGCCGATCGGCGGGTGGCTGTCGGACCACATCCACCCCGCGATCGTCACCTGCGTCGCTCTGGGCGTCGTCGCGCTGTTCGCCATCATCCAGTCCTTCGACCCGGCGCTCGCCCCGGTCGGCACGCTCTGCTTCCTGCTGATGGCGGCCGGTCTCGGCACGACGAGCGGCAGCGTGTTCGCGCTGGTCTCCAGGGTCACCCCACAGCCACAGGTCGGCTCCGTCACCGGCATCGTCGGCGCGATGGGCGGCCTCGGCGGTTTCGTGCCGCCCCTCGTCATGGGCGCGATCTACAGCGTGAAGAACTCGTACTCCATCGGCTTCATGCTGCTGTCGGACCTGGCCCTCGCGGGCTGCGTGTACGCGTACGGGCGGATGAGAAACATCCAGCCGACGCAGACGTAGCACGGGCAGGTGCCGCGTGAGGCAGCGTGTGCGCGCTCGACCACCTCACGCGGCATTCGATCCTGCGCTTCAGGTGCCGCGCTTCAGGCGCCGACGTAGGCCGCGAGGTGCTCGCCGGTGAGGGTGGAGCGGGCGGCGACGAGGTCGGCGGGTGTGCCCTCGAAGACGATCCGGCCGCCGTCGTGGCCGGCGCCGGGGCCGAGGTCGATGATCCAGTCGGCGTGCGCCATGACCGCCTGATGGTGCTCGACGACGATGACCGACTTGCCGGAGTCGACGAGCCGGTCGAGCAGGCCGAGCAACTGCTCGACGTCGGCGAGATGCAGACCTGCGGTCGGCTCGTCGAGGACGTAGACGCCGCCCTTCTCGGCCATGTGCGTGGCCAGCTTGAGCCGCTGCCGCTCGCCGCCGGACAGCGTGGTGAGCGGCTGGCCGAGGGTGAGGTAGCCGAGCCCGACGTCAGCGAGCCGCTCGAGGATGCGGTGCGCGGCCGGGGTGCGCGCCTCGCCGGCGCCGAAGAACTCCTCGGCCTCGGTCACCGACATCGCGAGCACCTCGCTGATGTCGCGGCCGCCGAGGTGGTACTCCAGCACCGACGCGTCGAACCGTTTCCCCTCGCAGTCCTCGCAGGTGGTGGCGACGCCGGCCATCATCGCCAGGTCGGTGTAGATGACACCGGCGCCGTTGCAGGTGGGGCAGGCGCCCTCGGAGTTGGCGCTGAACAGCGCCGGTTTCACCCCGCTGGCCTTGGCGAACGCCTTGCGGACCGGGTCGAGCAGTCCGGTGTACGTCGCCGGGTTGCTCCGGCGCGAACCGCGGATCGCGGTCTGGTCGACGGACACGACACCTTCGCCGGCCGGGATCGAACCGTGTACGAGCGAGCTCTTGCCGGAGCCGGCGACGCCGGTGACGACGGCCAGCACCCCGAGCGGGATGTCGACGTCGACGCCCTGCAGGTTGTGTGTCGTCGCGCCGCGGATCGGAAGCAGGCCGGTGGGCCTCCGCACCGTCTCCTTGAGGGAGGCCCGGTCGTCGAAGTGGCGGCCGGTGATGGTGCCCGCGGTCCGCAGCTCCTCGACGGTGCCCTCGAAGCAGACGGTGCCGCCCGCCGTACCGGCGCCGGGGCCGAGGTCGACCACGTGGTCGGCGATCGCGATGACCTCCGGCTTGTGCTCGACGACGAGCACCGTGTTGCCCTTGTCCCGCAGCCGCAGCAGCAGGCCGTTCATCCGTGCGATGTCGTGCGGGTGCAGACCGACGGTCGGCTCGTCGAAGACGTACGTGACGTCGGTCAGCGACGACCCGAGGTGGCGGATCATCTTGGTGCGCTGGGCCTCGCCGCCCGACAGCGTGCCCGACGGCCTGTCCAGCGAGAGATAGCCGAGGCCGATCTCCACGAACGACTCGAGGGTGTGCTGCAGCGCGGTGAGCAGCGGCGCCACCGACGGCTCGTCGAGGCCGCGGACCCATGCGGCCAGGTCGCTGATCTGCATCGCGCAGGCGTCGGCGATGCTGATCCCCTTGATCTTCGAGGACCGGGCGGCCTCGCTGAGCCGCGTGCCGTCGCAGTCGGGGCAGGTGGTGAAGGTGACCGCCCGCTCCACGAAGGCACGGATGTGCGGCTGCATCGCCTCCTTGTCCTTGGAGAGCATCGACTTCTGGATCCGTGGGATCAGCCCCTCGTAGGTCATGTTGATGCCCGCGATCTTCATCCTGGTCGGCTCGCGGTGGAGGAAGTCGTGCAGCTCCTTCTTGGTGAACTTGCGGATCGGCTTGTCCGGGTCGTAGAAGCCCGACTCGCTGTAGAGGCGGGAGTTCCAGCCGCCCCCCGTATAGCCGGGGACGGTGATCGCGCCCTCGGCGAGCGACTTGGAGTCGTCGTAGAGCTGGGTGAGGTCGAGATCGGTGACCGTGCCCCGGCCCTCGCAGCGTGGACACATGCCGCCGGTGATGCTGAAGCTGCGACGTTCCTTCACTTTCTGTCCGCCGCGCTCGACGGTGACCGCGCCCGCCCCGCTGATCGAGGCGACGTTGAAGGAGTACGCCTTGGGCGAGCCGATGTGCGGCTGCCCGAGCCGGCTGAAGAGGATGCGCAGCATCGCGTTGGCGTCGGTGGCGGTGCCGACCGTGGAGCGGGGGTCGCCGCCCATCCGCTGCTGGTCGACGATGATCGCGGTCGTCAGCCCTTCGAGCACGTCGACCTCGGGCCGCGCCAGGTTCGGCATGAAGCCCTGCACGAAGGCGCTGTACGTCTCGTTGATCAGCCTCTGGGACTCGGCGGCGATCGTGTCGAACACCAGCGAGCTCTTGCCCGAGCCGGAGACGCCGGTGAACACCGTCAGCCGGCGCTTCGGGATCTCGATGCTGACGTCCTTGAGGTTGTTCTCGCGCGCGCCGTGCACGCGGATCAGATCGTGGCTGTCGGCATCGTGCAGCGCAGGCGACTGCGTGTCCGTCCTCGGGGCCATGCTCATCATTTCTCCATCTGTCGGGCGGGACCGGCTTCGCGGTCTCCGTCGGCGTCGCCTGGATCGATCTGACCAGCTTCAAGCCGTACGCCTGGTTCTACTTCGCTTTGTCGTGGGTGAGCCGATGTCCGGTGTCTCCAGGACGCCGAGCGTTCGCCGGAAGGCTCAGCGCAGTTCCTGGATGCGGATCAGGTTGCCCGCGGGATCGCGGAAGGCGCAGTCGCGGATGCCGTACGGCTGCTCGGTCGGCTCCTGGACGACCTCGGCGTCGCCGGCCTGCACCTGCTCGAAGGTGCCGTCGAGGTCTTTGGTGGCCAGCAGGATCCAGCCGTAGGTGCCCTTGGCCATCATCTCGGTGATGGTGCGGCGCTCGTCCTCGGTGATGCCCGGGTCTGCGGCCGGCGGCGCCAGGAGGATGCACGTGTCGGGCTGGCCGGGAGGGCCGACCGTGATCCAGCGCATCGTGCCCTGTCCGACGTCGCTGCGGACCTCGAAGCCGAGGGTGTCGCGGTAGAAGGCCAGGGACGCGTCCGGGTCGTCGTGCGGGAGAACGCTCGTGTGAATGGTGATGTCCATGGCCGTCACGCTAGTTGCCGCTCGGTGCCGATGCTTCTCGATTCCTGATCGGTCTGGTCACCTGTTTCGCGACGCAGGACGGCATCCCTGCCGTCGCCTGCGCCGCCTGGTGCCGGTAGACGCTGGGCGGCACACCGACCAGCTCGGTGAAGCGACTGCTGAAGGTGCCCAGCGACGAGCAGCCGACCTCGAAGCAGACCTCCGTCACGCTGAGATCGCCACGGCGCAGCAGCGCCATCGCGCGCTCGATGCGCCGCGTCATCAGATAGGCGTACGGCGACTCTCCGTAGGCGAGACGGAACTGGCGGCTGAGGTGCCCGGCCGACATGTTCACGCCACGGGCGAGGGCCTCGACGTCCAGCGGCTGCGCGTACTCCCGGTCGATCCGGTCGCGCACGCGACGCAGCCGCGCGAGGTCGCTCAGGCGCTGTGCCGCGGCGGGTTTGCTGGTCACCCTCGAAATCGTGTCACGTTCGCGCCGGACGCGGCACTAGATTGCCCTGATGAGCCTCTATCCGGACATAGAACCGCACGACCACGGCATGCTCGACGTGGGTGACGGTAACGACGTGTACTGGGAGGTCTGCGGCAATCCGCGCGGCAAGCCCGCGGTCGTCCTGCACGGCGGGCCGGGCTCCGGCTGCACGCCGTACTTCCGTCGTCTCTTCGACCCTGCCGCGTACCGCATCGTCCTCCTCGACCAGCGCGGCTGCGGCCGGTCGACTCCGCACGCGAGCGCATACGACACGGACATGAGCGTCAACACGACGGCTCATCTGATCGGGGACCTGGAGCTGCTGCGCCGGCATCTCGGCGTCGAGCGGTGGCTGGTGTGGGGGGTCTCGTGGGGCTCGGTGCTCGGTCTGCGGTACGCGCAGACGCACCCGGGCAGCGTGTCGGAGCTGGTCCTCACGGGTGTGGCCACGGGCTCGGGCCCCGAGGTGGCGCTGCTGACACGCGGGCTCGGGCAGATCTTCCCCGAGGCGTTCGCGCAGTTCCGGGACCACGTGCCCGAGGACGAGCGCGACGGGAATCTGGCGGCCGCGTACAACCGGCTCCTCGAGTCGCCGGACGCAGAGGTGCGGGCGAGGGCGGCCCGGGCCTGGACGGACTGGGAGACGGCGATGGCGCCCGCGCCGCCGCGCTCCGTCCCGCGCTACGAGGACCCCGTCTTCCGTGCCGCCTTCGCCCGCATCGTCACGCACTATTTCGCGGGCGACCACTTCCTCGGTGAGGGCAACGACGAAGGCGTCGTCCTCCGCGACGCCCCGCTGCTCAAGGACATCCCCGGCACGCTCGTCCAGGGCAGCCTCGACTTCGGCAACCTGCTGGGCATCGTGTGGCGGCTGCACCACGCATGGCCCGGCAGCGAGTTGGTGCTCGTGGACGACGTCGGCCACAACGCGGGGGCGCCGGGCATCCAGGAGGCGCTGGTGGCGGCCACGGACAAGTACGCGGCCGCGCAACCCTGAGGCGCGGGAACCCGTCAGAGCGTGAGTGCTTCCGCGTCCGGGGTTCCGGGCGCGGGAGCTGTGACGGAACTCAGTTCGGTCTCGACGTGCACCACCGTGGTGCGGCTGCCGGCCTTCGCCTTCGTGATCGCCGTGCGGAACTCGTCCACCGTCGTGGCGTGCAGGACGTCGGCGCCCAGCGAGGCGGCGTTGGCGGCCAGATCGACGCGGCCCCCGGTGCCGACGGGCAGCCCCGGCTCCCCGTCGAGGAAGCGGGACTGCGCGCCGCACCGCCGAGAGCCGAGCGGCTCGGACGGCGCACCGGCCGAGGCGAACCCGCGGCTCTGGACCAGGACGATGACGACCTTCATGCCCTCGGACACCAAGGTCACGATCTCCTGAGCCATCATCAGATACGAGCCGTCGCCGACCAGCACGACGACCTCGCGCGAGGGATCGGCCAGCTTCGCACCGACAGCGGCCGCGACCTCGTAACCCATGCACGCATACGCCGACTCGACGTGGTACGCCTTCGGATCGCGGACCCGCCACAGCTGCAGGTCGCCAGGTATGGACCCGGCCGCGTTGATCACGACGTCGCGGTCGTCGAGTGTCTCGTCGAGCGCGCGCAGGATCTCGGCCGTGGCGGGCAGCGGGCCCTCGCCGCGCCGGACGCTCTCGTCCTCCATCCGCCGCGTCTCGGCGACGAGTTCACGGGTGCGCAGGCGGTACGCCTCGTCGACCTCCCAGTCCGTGAGCGCGCCCGCGAGCGCCTGGATGCCGAGCCGGGCGTCGGCGACCAGTGGTTCGACGGAGTGCCTGACCGAGTCCGGCCGGGCGACGTCGAGGTTGACGAAGGCGACGTGCGGATTGCCGAAGACGCATCGGCCGGAGGCGGTGACGTCGCTGTAGCGGGTGCCGATGCCGAGGACGACGTCGGCCGCCCTCGCCGTCTCCTTCGCCGCGTACGAGCCCGCCGGGCCGATGCCGCCCACCGCGTACGGGTGGTCCCACGGCACCGCACCCCTGCCGGCGTGCGTGTCGGCGACCGGGATGCCGGTGGCCTCGGAGAACGCGCGCAGCAACGTCTCGGCGCCGGAGTACACCGCACCGCCGCCCGCGACGATCAACGGCGTCCGTGCCTGCCGCAGCAGTCGGGCGGCCCGCGCCAGCGCGGCCGGCTCCGGTGCCGGGCGGCCCACGCGCCAGACCCGGCGCCGGAAGAACGTCACCGGCCAGTCGAAGACCTCCGCCTGGACGTCCTGCGGCAGCACGAGCGTGACCGTTCCCGTCTCCACCGGGTCCGTCAGCACCCGCATCGCGGCCGGCGCGGCCGGGATGAGCTGCTCGGGACGCGTGATCACCTCGAAGTACTTCGACACCGAGCGGAACGCGTCACTGACCGTCAGATCGCCGGACCCTTTGGCCGCCGGCTGCGGCACCGGGGCGGCCGCCCGGGTCGCGGCCGTGTCGCCGGGCAGAAGGAGGACGGGAAGACGGCCGGCGGTGGCCAGCGCCGCACCCGTGATCATGTTCGTCGAACCGGTCCCTGTCGACGCCGTGCAGGCGAAGGCGGCCAGCCGGTCCCGCATTCTGGCGAAGGCCATGGCGGCGTGCACCATGCCCTGTTCGTTGCGGGCCACGTAGTACGGGAACTCCGGAACCCCGGCCTCGCCCGTGACGGCCGCCTGGAGGAGCGCCTGACCGATACCGGAGGCCTCGCCGTGCCCGAAGACGGCCCAGGCTCCCGGGATCAGCCGCTGCTCCAGGCCGTCGCGCTCGCTGTACTGGCCGGCGAGGAAGCGGACGAGGGCCTGGGCAGTGGTGAGACGTATCGTCTCGGTGGTCATCGCTCCCCCTTGACTGGCTGGGGCGTTTCGGTGCTCATGGCACACTCGGTTCCGCCCCACCCTGCTAGCGCGCTCCAGCGGCGAGTAACGATGGCGCTGTTCGAATGTCATGTCAACCGGCGTCCATGGGGTGACTCACCAGCGGGTCCGGGAGTTCTCCGGGCGTCTGCCCCGCTGAGCCCGGGGAGGCCGGGCAGACCCCGCGGAGATCCGCCCGAATCTCCCGGCTCGGATCACTCCGAATACACAGATCCTCCTCGGATTACTCCAATACACAGATCCTCGGATACGCGAAGGTCGGACCACCGAACGGAAGGGAAGGGCAGACCTCGTATGCGTGCACCGGGCAGGCAGCGCCCCACGATGGCGCATGTCGCCGAGAAGGCCGGCGTCTCCAGGGCGCTGGTCTCCATCGTCTTCCGCAACCAGCCGGGAGCGAGCCAGGAGACCCGAGAACGCGTACGGCGCGTCGCGGAAGAGCTCGGCTACAGCCCCGACAACGCGGCACGCCTTCTCGCGCGAGGCCGCAGCCGGGCGCTCGGTGTGATGCTGACCCTCCACCAGCCCTTCCAGACGGACCTCGTCGAGGCCATCTACCACGAGGCCGAACGCGCCGGCTACGACGTCCTGTTGTCGGCCGACGCCCCGGCCCGCGACGAACGCAAAGCGATCGAGGCACTGCTGAGCCACCGCTGCGAGGCGCTGATCCTGCTCGGCCCGCGCTCGAGCGCCGCCGATCTGGAAGCCCTCGGCCGGCGCACGGTCGCCGTCGCGGTCGCGCGACGGGTGCGCGGCGCCCGCGTCGACAGCGTCCGCACCGCCGAGGCCAAGGGCGTACGGCAGGCCATGGACCACCTCGTCGAACTGGGCCACCGCCGTATCGTGCACGTCGACGGCGGCCGCGGGCCCGGCTCGGCCGAGCGCCGCCGCGCCTACCGCGACGCCATGCGCCGGCACGGCCTGGCCGACGAGATCCGCGTCGTTCCGGGAGCGCACGACGAGCAGGCCGGCATCGACGCGGGCCGCCTCCTGGCGGCGCAGGACGAGCTGCCGACGGCGGTCCTTGCGGCCAACGACCGCTGCGCGCTGGGCCTGCTGATGTCCCTCGGCCGCGCGGGCATCGACGTCCCCGGCGAGGTCTCGGTCGTCGGCTACGACGACAGCCACATCTCCCACCTCATGCCCCTGGGCCTGACGACGGTCCGCCAGGACTTCGTCCTGATGGCGGAGCGCGCGGTGCGGTTCGCCGTGGAGCGCCTGGAGGGGGAGGGCGTCGAGCCGCGGGAGGCGGTGGTGGACCCCACGCTGGTGGTACGGGGGACGAGCGGGCCGGTCCGGTGACTGCGCCGCTGCGGACGGCGCCGTACCGTTGAGCGCGTGCACGCGCGCGTGGCACACCGGTTGGGCTGTCGACGCGGTCCTCGGTCCGGGACGCGCCCGAGACTTGTGGGGAGTTCGGTTGGCGCGTGGCCTCGGGATACGTGTGCTCCGGGGGGCACCGAGCGTGGACGGTCGGCTACCTGCCGTGAGTCGCCGGGATACCGTGGGGGCGTCCGGCCGGAGCGGCGACGAGCGACAAAGGGGGCTCGGTGGACGCGGAGTTGAGTGCACTTGCGGCGGCGGGGGCGACGGCGCTCGTGCAGCAGATGGCGACCGACGGATGGACGCAGGCACGTGACCGTGCGGTCGCGTTCTTCTCGCGGCGGCGCGGCGGCGCCGGGGACGTGGTCGGGGGCGAACTCGAGGCCTCACGGGCCGAACTCGTCGCGGCGCGGGGCGCCGAGGACCAGGACGCCGAGGCCGACGTGCAGGCGGAGTGGCGCAACCGGCTGCGCCGCACCCTGCGGTCGGACCCGACAGCCGCCGCCGAACTGCGCGCGCTCCTGGCCGAGTGGGGCCCTGTGCCATCGGCGCAGCGGCGAGGGGCCGTACCCGACAGGACCGGCGGCGGCGCGCAGCACGGCACGGCGATCCGGGCTCGGTCGGGCGGCCTGACCATCGGGGCCACCCGGCCACCCGCCGCGAGATGACGACGAAACCTTTCTTGACCGCGTAGCCGACGCCGCGGGATCCGGGAACAGCCAGGAACCATCAGCGGCTGACACATTGCGGAAACGGTCACGTCCCGATCCCTTCAAATCCATCTCCTATGGTCGGACCGACCGCCCTGGCCGAAGTCGTCCGAAGGCGCACCCCGCCCCGCCCGACAGGAGCCCCGTGCACGTCCCCGCCCGTTTCCCTTCCGGTCTCCGCTCCGCCATACCGCCCTGGCTGGCCCATGCCCTGCGTGCCCAGCGCGGACCCGTGCCCTGGAGCGCCGTCGTCCGCGGCGCGCTGGCCGCCGGGCCCCTGTTGCTCGCGGCCGTGTGGTGGGGGCGGCCGTCCGCCGGTGTCGTCGCCGCGCTCGGGGCCATGCTGGCCGGCATCAACGACCGGCGGGGAAGCCGCCGTTCGGCAGTGCAGCGGCTGGGCGTGCCAGCCGTCGCCGGTGCGTGCGGGCTGCTTCTCGGGTCGTACGCCACGGGGTATGCGGCGGGCGCGGAAGGCCGGGCGGGCGCCGTCGTGCTGATCGCGGGGCTCGCCGTGCTCGGACTCTTCGCCGGTGCCGTCAGCGCCGGGGGGCCCGTCGCTTCCGCGGCAGGGACACAACTGCTGGTGGGCGCGGCGATCGGGGCCGGAATGCAACTGCCCGAGCCCGGATGGCAGCGCGCCCTGTGCTACCTCGCCGGCGCCGGCTGGCTCATCGCGCTGCGCCTCCTGCTTCCGTCGCCCGGCGCCCCGGGCACCGCCGGGTCCTTCCGGTTCGACGGTGAGCGTACGGCTGTCGCAGACGTCTACGCAGCCATCGCCGACCTGCTCGACGCGGCCGGAGGGCCCGACGCCCTCGCCCGTCGTGCCGCGCTCACCGCGGCCCTCGACCATGCGCAGGACGCCCTGTCCGGTCCGCGCCTGCGGGCCAGGCCCAGCTCCTCGGCCGAGCGGCGGCTGCATGCCCAGTACCTCGCCGCGCTGCCGCTCGCCGAGGCCGCGACCGCCCTCGCCTGGGCGGGCCGCACCCTCCCCGCCCAGGCCTCGGAAGGCCCGCGCAGGCTCGCGGCCGCCGTCCGCAGCGGAGAGGCCCCCGGCCCGCTCCCCGCGCCCGCCCGCTACGACGCCGGGCTGCGCGCCCTCGACGACGCCCTGCTGCACGCGGCCGAGGCCTTCGACAGCGGCACAGAACACCTTCCCCGGCGCAAGAGCCGGCTGCTGCCCGCCGCCCGCCGGGCCCTGGGACCCGGCGGGCGCGAGTACGGCGTGCGGGTCGCCCTCTGCCTCGGTGCCAGCGCCGCCGTGGCGCAGGCACTGCACCACGCGCACTGGTACTGGCTGCCCGCCACGGCCGTCTTCCTGGTGAAGCCCGACCTCGGACCGCTCGTGTCGCGCGTGCTGTGCCGGGCCCTCGGCACGGTGCTGGGCGCCGCGCTCTTCGCGGCCTTCGCGGCGCTGCTGCCCTCGCCGTACGGGCTGATCGGCCTGGTCGCCCTCAGCGGTGCCCTGATCCCCGTGGCCACCCGGCACTTCGCGGCGCAGACCGCCGTCGTGACCGTGCTCGTGCTGGGCCTGGTGATGGTCGGCGGCGAACCGCAGGCGGCCTGGAGCCGGATCGGGGAGACGCTGCTGGCCTGCGCGATCGTGCTGATCGTCGGGCATCTTCCGCTGCCCGGGCACGGCGGGAGCGTCGTGCGGACCCGCCTCGCGGCGGCCATGCGTGCCGCGGACGCCTACCTCGCCCATGTGCTGAGCGGCTCAGAGGACCGTGCCGCCCGCTGGGCGCTGAGGCGCGCGGCCTACCGTGCGCTCGCCCAGGCCCGCGCCGCCAGCGAGGTCTCGGCCGCCGAACTGCCGGCACTCGCCCGGCACGCGGCGGGCGCAGGGGAGATCGCGGCCATGCTCGAACTGATCGTGGACACCGCGACGGCGTGCGCGGTGCACGTCGACGACACCGGCCGCGTCCCCGAGCAGCACGCCCGGCAGCTGTCCGCGCTGTGCGCGGACCTTGCGCAGCTCACGCAGCGCAAGCAGCTCGTGGAGCCCCGCGCGCGGATCACGACCGCCTGATCCTGAAACCGTAGGCACGGCCTGATCCAGAAACCGTAGGCAACGGACCGCACCACTTTCCGGCCACGGTGCGTGCACGGAGGGCCACGGTACGAGAGTGAACCCTGAGTACATTTGGCGTTTCAACTAGGTTTCAGTACCGTCACGTCGCAGACCGAACAGGCTCGCGGTGCGTTCTAGTTCCTGAACGGTCCTCGAAGGTGTGGGCCGGGCACGAGAACAGGAGAGTGCGGTGAACGGACGCGTAGTGCTGGAGCGCTTTCCGGCCGGCGGCCCGCGAGGGTCCTGGCCGGCAGAGGAGTTCGCGCAGGCACTCCGCATGGAGGGGCAGCCTGCCGAGGTCGTGATGGACCTGGCGTCGGACGCGTTCCTGGTGATCGTGCGGCCGAGGGAGGCCTCCGAGTAGCCGCGCCGGTCAGCCGTGCATCGTGATCTAGCCGGTCAAGCAGTGACCGGGCGCGACCACGGGGGCCTCGCCCCCGTGATCTGGCACATGGCGAGATAGAGCGGGATCGGCGGGGTGTACGCCACGGACGTGCCGTCCGGGCGGTGCACCAGTCCCGGCCGGCCGCAGGCGTCCGAGACCACCGCTCCCGTCGCGTAGTACGAGGGCGCCGGCCACTCCATGGCGACATCGGAATGGGACGGCACGAGCCACCACCAGCGAGCTTCGTCCCCGTAGACGCACCCCGCCCGCGGCAACCGCGCCAGCAGCCGCTGCCCGTACGCCGCCGGCACCGCGACCGCGTCGCAGCCCAAGGGCGCCGACATGCCGGAGGGAACGGCGAGCCGCAGCGGCGGGACGCGGAGCGGGCGGCGCCGGCGCCCCAGGCCGGCCAGCGTGTCGATCCCCAGGGCCCGCGACCTCGTCACAGCCATCCGGTCCCCGTGCCGCGGACCCCGTCCGAACCGGCCTCGGTCTCGCGGGTCTCGTCGACCGGACGCGGCAGGTCCGCCCACACGAGCAGACCGGACCCGGCTTCCTGGGTGCCCCACGCACTGCTCAAGGCCTCGACGAGGAGCAATCCCCTCCCGTGCTCCTCCTCGGGTCGCTGTGGAGACGGGTGCGGCTCGCCGGGCGTACATCCCTCGTCGCGTACGGATATCCGGAGCCGACGGCCGTCGTCGTGCAGCGCGCACACGATCATCCGGGACGCGGTGTGGACCAGTGCGTTCGTGACCAGCTCGGAGATGACCAGGACGGCCGTCTCGCAGGTGTCCTCGCCGACGGACCAGCCGGTCAGCCGGGCACGCGTCAGCTGCCGCGCCTGTCCCGCGGAACGCGGATGCACCGCCAGTTCGAAGCCGAACCGGCGTCCGGCGGTCGCCCCGACGCATGCCCCGGCCGGCATGCCGGGATTGCCCTCGGCGGCGGCCGTCTCTAACCGCGCGGAAGTAGTCACGTGTGCAACTATCTCCCTGCCTCGAACACTTGGCAAGAGCCACTCTGAAAAGTCCAGAGTGTCGCGTGCTCCGGTGGAGGGACATGGCACACTTCTCGCAACCAACCGCCA
The DNA here is from genome assembly GCF_053594815.1 of Streptomyces sp. NPDC002577. Lineage (NCBI taxonomy): Bacteria > Bacillati > Actinomycetota > Actinomycetes > Kitasatosporales > Streptomycetaceae > Streptomyces > Streptomyces sp. NPDC002577. The sequence continues at coordinate 554,953 of NZ_JBSFWK010000001.1, forward strand.
TACAGGCCGAGTTGGCCCAGGGACTGGACGGAGGTAGAGCGTGAGCGAGCCACGGTCCGCACCGACGGTCGGTCAGGTCGTCCTCGGCCGGCGCCTCCAGGATCTGCGGGAGCAGGCCGGCCTCAAGCGTGAGGAGGCCGCCCGCATCCTGCGCGTGGCCCCGGCCACCGTCCGCCGCATGGAGATGGCCGAAGTCGCGCTGAAGATCCCGTATCTGCAGCTGCTGCTGAAGTCCTACGGCGTCTCCGACGGCGAGGCCGACGCGTTCGTCACGCTCGCCGAGGAGGCCAACAGGCCAGGCTGGTGGCAGCGGTTCCACGACATCCTGCCGGGCTGGTTCAGCATGCACGTCAGCCTGGAGGGGGCCGCGAGCCTCATCCGGTCGTACGAACCGCACTTCGTCCCCGGACTGCTGCAGACCGAGGACTACACCCGCGCCGTCATGGAGTCCGGCGCGATCGGCCAGACCCGGCCCGGAGACATCCAACGCCATGTGGCCCTGAGGATGCAGCGCCAGCAACTGCTCACCCGCGAGGACGCCCCGCGGCTGTGGGTCGTGATGGAGGAGACGGCGCTGCGCCGTCCCGTCGGCGGCCCCGAGGTGATGCGGGCGCAGATCGACCGGTTGCTCGAGGCCATGCGGCTGCCCCATGTGACGCTGCAGATCGCCGAGTTCGCGTCCGGACCGCACCCGGGCACGTACGGGCCGTTCGTACTCTTCCGCTTCGCCATGCCGGAGCTCCCGGACATGGTCTACAGCGAGTACCTGACCGGAGCGGTCTATCTGGACGCGCGTGCCGAGGTCGCCACGCATCTCGAGGTCCTGGACCGCATGGCGGCGCAGGCCGCAACTGCACGACGCACAAAGGAAATCCTCCGGGAATTCCGCAAGGAGCTGTGAATGGACCGGATGGACCGGATCGACCGGATGGATCGGATCAAGGTCCGGATACGCACGACCGACGGCATCCACCGTGCCGACGGCGTGCGGATCTACAACGGCATGCCCGCCCGCGAACTCGGCACCGAGGGCTGGCACAAGCCGTGGAGCGGCGGCAATGGCGGCAACTGCCTGGAGGCCATGAAGCTCTCGGACGGCAGGGTCGCGGTGCGTCAGTCGGCCGACCCCGACGGACCCGCTCTGATCTACACACCCGGCGAGATCAACGCCTTCATCGAGGGTGCCAAGGCCGGAGAAGCGGATTTCCTGCTGTCGTGATCGCCCATTCCCCCGATTTCCTCGTCGATTCTTCTGAATTCCTCGCCCATTCTCCCGAATGTGTCGACACCGCGAACCGTGCCGACTTTCCTTCCGACTTATGGAGTCACTGATGACCGGGCAAGACGCCGTGACCGGACAAGACGCTGCTGCCGCGCAGGAATCCACGGCACCCCGGAAAGACCCTGCGATCGACACGAGCAAGCCTCATCCGGCCCGCATGTACGACTGGTTTCTGGGCGGCAAGGACAACTACCCCGTCGACGTCGAGATGGGCGAGCAGCTCCTGGCCCTCGAGCCGCGCGTTCCGGTCCTGGCGCGCATCAACCGGTCGTTCATGCAGCGCGCCACGCACTGGCTGGCCCTGCAGGGCGTACGCCAGTTCCTCGACATCGGCACGGGCATACCCACGGAGCCGAACCTCCACCAGATCGCGCAGCGGATCGCGCCTGACGCACGCGTCGTGTACTGCGACAACGACCCCATCGTGCTGGCTCACGCCGAGGCGCTGCTGCGCAGCACGCCCGAGGGCGCCACGGAGTTCGTCCAGGCCGATGTGCGTGAGCCGGGCGCGATCCTCGACCAGGCCCGGAAGATCCTCGACCTCACACAGCCTGTCGCGGTGTCGCTCGTCGCCCTGCTGCACTTCATCTCCGACGAGGACGGGGCGTACGAGCTGGTGGACCGGCTCATGGCGGACCTGCCCGCCGGAAGCTGTCTGATGCTCTCCCACGCGACGGCCGACTTCACGCCGGACACCGCGTCCGAGGCCGGTGACATGTACAAGGCCCGGGCGCTCACCATGGCGCTGCGCAGCCACGCCGAGGTCGCCCGCTTCTTCGACGGCCTGGACCTCGTGGAGCCCGGCGTCGTGGTCCCGACCGTCTGGCACCCGGAGCTCGGCGAACCCGTCCCGGGGCAGGACGACGGGCCCGTACCGGGGTACGCGGGAGTGGCGCGCAAGAGGTAGACGACAAAGCGACACGGGGTCGGCGGCGCCCGCACGGGCCTGGGAGGCAGTTGCCGCGGGGGCGTGCGTGGTGGGCGGTGAGCGCTACGCGCGCAGCGGCCGGTCGTACGGACCTATCGGGCAGGGGAGGCGGTCCGAGCCCGTCAGATGACGGTCGACGGCCGCCGCCACCGCGCGGCCCTCGGCGATCGCCCAGACGATCAGTGACTGGCCGCGGGCCGCGTCTCCGGCGGCGAAGACGCCCGGGACGTTGGTCGCGAAGCCCGCGTCGCGCGCGATGGTGCCGCGCTCGTCGAGGGCGAGCCCCAGCTGATCGATGAGCCCGTCCCCTCGGTCGGGCCCGGAGAAGCCGAGCGCGAGCAGGACCAGGTCGGCGGGGAGCGTACGCTCCGTGCCGGGCATGGGGCGGCGCGCCGCGTCCACCTCGACGAGGTGCAGGGCCCGGACGTGCCCCGTCTCGTCCCCCGTGAAGCGGAGCGTGGATGCCGCGAAGAGGCGTGCGTCCGCGTCCGCCGCGGGCGCTGTGGCCAGGTCCCTGGCCTCCTCGTGCGCGGCCGACAGCCGGTAGATCTTCGGGTACGTCGGCCAGGGATCCGTCTCCGTCCGCTCGGTCGCCGGCTGCGGATAGATGTCCAGCTGGGTCACGGACGCCGCCCCTTCGCGTACTGCTGTGCCCAGGCAGTCCGCCCCGGTGTCACCGCCGCCGACGATCACGACGTGCTTGCCCCTGGCGGACAGCGGTGAGAAGTCGAGATCCCCCTCGCACACCCGGTTGGCCAGCGGCAGATACACCATGGCCTGGTGTATGCCGGTCAACTCCCGTCCTGCTACGGGAAGTTCGCGCCACGCCGTGGCGCCGACGGCCAGCACCACCGCGTCGTACCGCCCCCGCAGCTCCTCCGCCCCTATGTCCCTTCCGACGGCCGTGCCCGCCCGGAACTTGGTGCCCTCCGCCTCCATCTGCCCGAGCCGCCGCTCCAGGTGGTGCTTCTCCATCTTGAACGAGGGGATCCCGTAGCGCATCAGCCCCCCGATACGGTCGTCCCGCTCGTACACCGCGACGGTGTGCCCCACCCTCGTCAGCTGCTGCGCCGCGGCGAGCCCGGCCGGACCCGAGCCGACGACCGCTACCGTGCGGCCCGACAGTCGGTCCGGGGGCCGGGGCGGTGTCAGCCCGTCGGCCCAGGCGCGGTCCGCGATGGCCGCCTCGACGTTCTTGATCGTGACTGCCGGCTGGTTGATCGCCAGCACACATCCCGCCTCGCAGGGGGCGGGGCAGAGCCGCCCGGTGAACTCCGGGAAGTTGTTCGTGGCGTGCAGCCGCTCGCTCGCCGCACGCCAGTCCTCGCGCGAGACCAGGTCGTTCCACTCCGGGATCAGATTGCCCAGCGGACAGGCGTCATGGCAGAACGGTATGCCGCAGTCCATGCAGCGGTTGGCCTGCCGGCTGACGATCGGAAGCAGGGCGCCGGGGACGTAGACCTCGTCCCAGTCCTGGACCCGCTCCTCGACCGGGCGCCGCGGCCATTCCTGGCGAGAGGTCGTGAGGAAACCCTTGGGATCGGCCATGGCCGTCTCCCTTGCCTACGGGGGACAGCGTCTTCCCGCCACCATACGTCGCGCCGCCACCGTGCGTCGCGGTGTGCGTCGCGGCATGGTCGAGAATGCGTCGCCGCACGCGTCGAGAATGCGTCTGGAATGCGTCTGGAACGCCGCGCGGTCAGAGGGTGAGGGCCAGAACGAACGAGGCACTCGCGGTGAGCGACGCGGCACTGCGTATGTGGTTCCACATGGTCCACTCGGCCACATATCTGTGCCAGTACTCGGCGCTCTCCGGTGCCTCCGGATCCAGTCTGGCGAGCGCCTCGTTCCGTGGGACGTTCGCCGCGATGGTGACCACGAACGAGCCGGCCAGATACAGCGCGCAACCCAGCAGCAGCTCGACCGTCCCCTTGTCCGGCCACAGCACGAAGGTCACCACGGCCAGTACGGCACACAACCCGGCCGCACCCATGAAGAGGACCATGAAGGCGGGGCCGACCGCCATCGCGTTGATCGCGTTCATCGCGGCGATCCCCTGAGAGGCGGGGAGTGCGGCGAGCCCCTTCATCACGAAGGTGGAGAAGGCGACGAACACCCCGGCCATCAGTCCGCAGGCGAGTGCACCCAGCACAGTGAGAACGAAGTAAGGCCCCTCGATCATGTCAACTCCCTTACGCCTCGCACCGCGTGTCCCCGCCCGTGTCCTTGCCCGCGCCCGTGGGTGTGCCCCCGTGGGTGTCCCTGCCCGTGTCCGTGCCCGTGGGTGTGCCCCCGTGCGTGTCCGCGCTCGTACCCGCGCCCGCACGCCAGGCCTCGAGCGTCGCCTCCACCGTCGGTCCGATCCTGCGACGTGCCTCTAGCCGCGGCACGCCACTCATCAGCAGGCCGTCGTACGGCGTGTCCGTGTGCCGCACCGCCGCCGCGACCGCCGCCGTCACCGCGGTCTCGGACAGTGCCCGGCCCGCGGCGCTGCGGCCGACGCGGCCGCTGCCCCGCACCGAGGCGTGAGCGGCGATCGCCTGTGCCCGGCCGGGCGGGCAACCGGGAAAGAGGCGGGATATCTTCTCCGCGAACGCCGCGGTGAAGCGCACATCCTCCGCCTCGCGCCGCTTGGCGTCACGCGCCCGGCGCCGCGCCCTGATCTCGGCGTCCGCCAGACACCGTTCCTCGGCCCGCGCGAGGGCGTCCTCCTCGACGAGGACGCCCTGCCGCTCGTACCGTCCCCGCCGCCGGTTGAAGCGGACGACGATCGCGGACAGATTGCTGCCCTCGCGAGCCCGCCGCGTGAGTGCGGTGTCGCCGCGCGCCAGGAACACCAGATGGCCGAGGTCGGCACAGTCGAGGCACCGCGGCGCGCCGCGCTCGAGCACGAGCAGCGACAGCGGCCCGCCGCGGCACCCCGCACAGTTCCGCCGCCGCTTCACGGACTGGAAGACGAGAGGTCCACGCCCACCGGCGCCGGATCCCAGGGCAGAGGGGGAGGTCGCCATACGCGCTTCATTCCCTCTGTGCACCGAGGATCTGCGAGGGTTGGCCGGTGGAGGGCCGGGTGCCCGGCCGGTAGCGTCCAGGAGCGCGGCATGATGGAGCATGTGCGACTCGAAGCGATCACCTGGGAACGGCTCGGCGACTCGCTCGCCGACCGGCTGCTCGACCTCAAGCCCCACGACGGGAGCTCCTGGCCGCGGATCGCCTTCGACGGAGCCCCGGCGGCCCGCCCCGGCGACCTTGCCCGGCAGGTCGCCGACGTGCTGCGCGCCCGGGGCCGCGCCGGGCTCGTCGTCGGCACCGAAGGGTTCCTGCGGCCCGCGTCGCTGCGGTTCGAGTACGGGCGCGAGGACGTCGGCACCTACTACGACGGCTGGTTCGACACGGCCGCGCTGTGGCGGGAGGTCTTCGGGCCCCTCGACCCCGGCGGCACCGGTCGTGTGCTGCCCGATCTCTGGGACGCGACCGCCGATCGGGCGACACGCAGCACCTACGTCCAACTCCCGCCCGGCGGCATCCTGTTGCTGCACGGCCCCCTCCTCCTGGGACGCTGGTTCCCCTTCGATCTGACCGTTCATGTGCGACTGTCGCCGGGCGCGCTCCGACGGCGCACGCCCGAGCACGAGCTGTGGACACTGCCGGCCTTCGGACGGTACGAGTCCGAGGTGGACCCGGGCTCGACGGCCGACGTACTCGTACGAGCGGACGACCCACGGCACCCGGCCTGGAACGGTTGAAGCGTCGGCCGTCCCCGTCAGAGCCAGCCGCTCCGCCTGAACCCGCGGTACAGGACGAGACAGGCCACCGCGGTCACCACAAGGACGCCCGGATAGCCGAATCGCCAGTGGAGCTCCGGCATGTAGTCGAAGTTCATGCCGTACACCCCGCAGACCATCGTGGGCACCGCGATCACCGCCGCCCAGGCCGTGATCTTGCGCATGTCCTCGTTCTGAGCCACCGTCACCTGCGCGAGGTGCGCCTGCAGGATCGAGTTCAGCAGCTCGTCGAACGCGGCTATCTGCTCCGTGGCCCGCAGCAGATGGTCGGAGACATCCCGGAAGTACGCCTGTATCTCCGGGTCCACCACCCGTAGGGGCTCTGTGGCGAGCACCTGCACCGGTCGGCTGAGGGGGACCACGGCCCGCTTCAGCTCCAGCAGCTCACGCTTGAGCTGGTAGATGCGTCCGGGATCGGCCCGCGCGCCGGTCTCGGTGAACACATCCGTCTCGACCTGGTCGATGTCGGCCTGCACCGCGTCCGTGCAGGCCAGATAGTCGTCCACCACATGGTCGGCGATCGCGTGCAGCACGGCGGCCGGACCCTTGGCCAGCTGCTCGGGGGCCGCCTCCAGCCCTTCGCGCACCGGTCCCAGCGAACCGTGCCTCCCGTGACGGACCGTGATGACGAAGTCCCGGCCGACGAAGACCATGATCTCGCCCGTGTCCACCACCTCGCTGGTCGCGGTCAGTTCGGCGTGATCCACGTAGCAGACGGTCTTGAACACGGCGAAGAGCGTCTCGCCGTACCGCTCGAGCTTCGGGCGCTGGTGGGCGTCGATCGCGTCCTCCACCGCCAGCGGGTGAAGGTCGAACAGCGCCGCTATTCCCGCGAACTCCCGCTCCGTGGGCTCGTGCAGGCCCAGCCATACGAAGCCCTCCTTGGCCTTGCGGACGAACTCGACCGCCTCGACCAGGTCGCGACCTCCCGGCTGGCGGATGCCGTCCCGGTACGTCACACAGTTCACCACCGCGGAGCCCAGGGGGGAGCGGGCGGGATGACTCAGATCGACCCGCGGGCGTCGCTGCCTCAGGCGCGCCACCTTCCGGAGGCCGCCCACCTTGTGCAGACTGCCCACCTTCCACAGATTCCCTGCCATCGACATGCGGAGCTCCTTGCGCTGGACTCGATGACCTGGCGAGCCAGTCTGCCAGGATGCGCCACATGCCGTGGTGGCCTGTGGGAACGGAGTAATCCGCTCCGGAAGCGACCCTCAACTGCATGGGGCAAACCGGGCCAACTGTAATGATCAGCGCATGACGCGAACTGACGGTCGTCTCCTCAACAGCAGCCAGACGCAGAACCAGACTGCGGCAGGGCGGCGATTCGACGCCCTCGCCGCACTCTTCGATCCCGCGACGTTCCGCCACATCGAAAGGCTCGGCATGGGCCCGGGCCGACGGTGTTGGGAGGTGGGTGCCTACGGCACCTCCGTGGTGAACTGGCTCGCCAAGAAGGTCGGGCCCACCGGGCGGGTCCTCGTGACCGACACCGACACCTCCCGGGTGGCATTGGCGGCCCGCCCGCCCGTCGAGGTGCGCCGCCACGACGTGGGCACCGAGCCGTCGCCCAGCGAGAGCTTCGACCTCGTGCACGCCCGGCACGTCCTCGTGCATGTGCCGGACCACGCACGGGCGCTGCAGTCCATGGTCAAGGCCCTGCGGCCCGGCGGACACCTGCTCGTCGAGGACACCGACCCCGCCTTGCAGCCCCTTCTCTGCCCCGACGAGCACGGCCCCGCCCAGGAGCTGGCGAACCGGCTGCGCAAGTCGTTCCGTGCCCTGCTCGCCGGGCGCGGCGCCGACCTCTCGTACGGCCGCACGCTGCCCCGGCTCATGCGCGAGGCCGGGCTGAGCAAGGTGGAGGCGGAGGTCCACTTCCCGCTCGCCTCGCGCGCTTGCGCCGAGCTGGAGATCGCAACCGTCCAGGAGGTGCGCGACCATCTCGTCGGCGCGGGGCTCGCCACCGACGAGGAGATCGACCGGCACCTCATGAACGTGGCCGCCGGTGAGATGGACCTTGCCACCGCACCGATGATCTCTGCGTGGGGACGCAAGGCCTGAGGCGCGGGCCCAAGGCACGGCAAGCGAACCATGAGGCTCGCCCATGCCGGCGGGGGCAGGTGAACGAGCGGCGTCTACCGCCCGTGCGCCGAGAGGTCCTGTGCCGATGCGGATTCCTCCGGAGCGGACGTTCGCGGCCTGGCGCCCACCTGCTGCACCGCCTGCGCTCCCGCCCGGCATCCCTCGGCCGCCGCCTCCTCCGCCCCAGCACCCCGGAGCAGAGCAGCGAGGAAGGCGCCGGTGAAGGCATCACCGGCGCCCGTCGTGTCCCGTGCCCTGGCGGGCACCGCGGGGATCCGGGCCCGCACCGCTCCCGCGCGCGCCACCACAGCGCCCTCGGGGCCCCGCTTGGCCACGACCAGTGGGAAATGGCGGCTCAGCTCGGCCGCCGCGTCGACGTCGTCCGGGACGCCGGTCAGCCACCGCGCCTCGTCGCCGCTGGGCAGGAGTACGTCGATGCCCTCGGCCAGTTTCAGAAACCGGTCCACACCGAGCTCCCTGAGGAAGCCGGCCGAGGCGGGGTCCATGCTCACCGGCACCCCACGCGCGCGTGCCGACGCCACAGCGGCCCTCACCAGCGCGCGGCTCGGCTTTGCGAAGCACAGGTATCCGGACAGATGCAGCCGTGCGACGCCGTCCAGCAGAGACGCCGACCAGTCGGCGGGGGAGAGCCGCAGGGATGCCCCGCTGTCCGTGAGGAAGGTGCGCTCCGCCGATGCGGCGGCGTCGACCAGGCAGATCACCGTCCCGGTGGGCGCCTCCGGATCCACCACAAGGCGAGGACCCACCCCCGAGACGGTCAGCGCACGCTCGTGCCACGTCGCGGAGTCGCTACCCACGCGTCCCAGCAGCCGTACATCCGCGCAGCCGCAATGGGCCGCCCAGCAGGCGACGTTGGCGCCGGCGCCGCCCGGCAGCGTCCGGACCGCGGCCGCAGTGTCCGTGCCCGGTGCCAGCGGTGCGCGGTGCCGGGCGACGATGTCCGTGATGACGTCGCCGACGACGAGCAGTGCGCCTGGCGTACTCGGCGTTCTCGGCACACCTTGCGGCTCCGGTGCGGTCGGCGTCCCCGGTACACCCGGCGCACCGTTGCCTGCGGCCGTCGGCGTCATGGGGAATGCATCGTGACCGGGCGCGGCCACGCCCGATGCATCGTGATCGGTCGCGGTCGCGCCGGATGCATGGTGAGGGGCCGTGGTCACGCCGGGGACCAGGCCGCCGCGATGCGTGCCGCCAGCCGCACGTTGCCGCGCACTGCCGCAAGGTTGGCGCGCAGTGACGCACCGTCGGTGTGCCGCACCAGATAGTCCAGCAGAAACGGTGTGACCGCCTGTCCCGTGACACCCTGCTCGTCGCAGGCTCGCAGCGCGTCGGCCAGCACGCGCGCGTGCAGCGCTGGATCGAGCTGCTCGCTCTCGGGCACGGGGTTGGCGATGATCAGCGCCGACTCGGGGCCGCCGAGCGCGTCCTGGGCTCGCATGACCTCCGCGACCTCGCTGGGCGAGTTCAGCGTCCACTCCACCGGATGCCCGGAGTCGGACAGATAGAAGCCGGGGAAGCGCGGCGTGCCGTATCCCGCCACCGCCACCCCCAGCGTCTCCAGACGCTGGAGCGTCGCAGCCACGTCGAGGATCGACTTCACGCCCGCGCACACCACCGTGATGCGGGTACGCGCCAGCAGTCCCAGGTCGGCCGATTCGTCCTGCGTTACCGTCCACTCCCGGTGCACCCCGCCGAGCCCGCCCGTCGCGAACACCCGTACCCCCGCACGCGCGGCGAGCAGCGCCGTCGCCGACACGGTCGTCGCGCCGCTCGCTCCAGCGGCGACCGCGAGGGCGAGATCCCGGTGGCCCAGTTTGCGGATCCCGTCCTCGTTGGCGACCCGCTCCAGCTGCTCCTTGTCCAGACCCACATGGGGCCGCCCGTCCAGTACGGCGATCGTCGCGGGAACGGCGCCCTCTGTGCGTACGACCGCCTCGAGCTCCAGAGCCACCTGCAGATTGCGCGGGCGGGGCAGCCCGTGCGCGATGATCGTGGACTCCAGCGCCACGACCGGCTGCCGCGCCGCGACCGCCTCCCGTACTTCCTCGGACACCACCAGCACGCGCCTGCCTCCTGCCTGTCGGTCTCCCCCCTCATCCCTGGCAGCCGAGACGACCGGTCAAACCCTTGTACGGCGGAGGAGACCGCAGCAGCCTGGGGGCACGACAGACATCGTGCGCCTCGACCACGCGCGGCGGACAGCGCCGGGCGCCCCGTGAACCATGTCTGTATCTCCCTGCCGGGAGAGGACTTCAACGCCCTGCACGCCCAGCTGGAGGAGCGCAACACGCCCGTCTCGGAGTTCTCCTACGACGCGTTCGGCGCCCGCGGAAACGCTCGGCGCAGTTTCTAATTCCGGGATCCGGACGGCGACATCTTCGAGGCCCGGCACTACGACCCGGCGTGACGCGGAGTGCCGCGTGACGCCTGATGACGTGCTCGGCAACCGCGTGTCGTCGGCTGGGGGCCTGGTCCGCTGGGGCGTCCAGCCGCTGGGCGGCCGGCCGTCTTGGGCCGCCCCAAGGCGTCAGCGCCGAACGCGTCCGCGGTCCAGCAGTGCGATGCCCAGCGCCGCCAGGCCGATCTGGATCAACCACTCGGCCCAGTCGACACCAGCGGTGTCGGCCACTCCGACTCCGGCAGCGATGGCCGAGCCGAGCAGCGCGGCCACGATGCCCACCAGAATCGTCAACAGGATGCCGATCCGCTGCCGGCCGGGAAGCACGAGGCGCCCCAGGCCGCCGATGACGATGCCGATCACTATCGCGCTGATGATGCCGGAGATCTCCATGCCGCCACGACTCCCTCTGCATACCGGCCGACGGGCAGCCTCGAGGCTGCCCGTCCCTGCCGCGCCACGCCTGCCCACGCCGAGTGCGCTCACCAACGGCCTTCCCCGTGGGGCGGGTTCCAGTCCGGGCGCTCGGAAGCACGACGGCGCGCCTCCCGCAGCGGTCCTCACTTCCAGGGCCGGACGTGCCTCCCCGCACTGGTCGGACCGGGAGCGAACCGGCCTCGCATACGGCTCAGAACAGCGGCTGCGGAAGTACCCCCTCCAGGGCGAGGAGGTGCCGCTTGGTCTCCAGGCCGCCACCGAACCCGCCGATTCCGCCGTCGCTCTCCACCACCCGATGGCACGGCACGACGACCGGCAGAGGATTGGCCCCCATGGCGGCCCCGACCGCCTGTGCCGCGCCAGGCTGGCCCACCCGGGCCGCCAGGTCGCCGTAGCCCACGACCGCGCCGTACGGGACGCCCGCAGCCAGTTCGCGCAGGACCTGGCGGTTGAAGCCCGAGACCAGGCTCCAGTCCAGCGGGAGCTCGAAATCGTGCAGCTCACCGGCGAAGTACGCAGCGAGCTGACGTATGGGCTCGGCCAGCAGCGGCGATTCGGGTGCCTCGGCCGGCTCGGTGCCCAGACGTGCTGCGAGCCGCTCGAGCGTTGTCTCCCGCACCGCGTCCGATGCGTGGAAGACGACGTTGACCAGGCCCTCCTCGGTCGCGGCCAGCAGCAGCGGCCCGATGTCGGTGCCGACGACGGTCCACACGACCCGGTGCCCGGAATGCCCGTTCTGCTGCCCGTTCTGCCCATGGCTGTTCATGCGCACCACCGTACGACCCGGCACTGACAACGAACCGGCACTGACAGCGACCCGGGGCTGACAACGACCCGGCACCGGCCTGGCCCGGGGCTGCGGGCGGGAGCCCCCTCCGCCCGCATCACAGGGTGGACTCAGTCCTCGGCCACGGCCCTGCGTACGACGTCAGGGGCGTTCGTGATGATGCCGTCCACGCCGAAGCCCGCGGCCCGCCGTGCGTTCGCCGCACTGTCGACGGTCCAGGTGGAGATCTCGAGCGGCCTGCCGTGCGGTCCCGTGAGGGCGTGGATGGCGGACACATAGGCGGCAGAGATCGAGGTGTCCTCCGCGTTGATCTGGTCGGCGAACTCGGCGTACTTCGGCAGGTCCGCTGTCGCCGGAGTGCCGAGGAAACCCGTCTTGACGTCGGGCTGCAGAGCGTGCACCGTCTGCACGCTCCGTGCGCTGAAACTCTGGATGACGAGCTTGCTGCCGACGTGGGCGCGATCGAGCCAGCCCTCGTTGCGCAGCACGCGCAGGGTCTGCTGCTCGATGCCCGGATACAGCTCCGGTTTCTTGATCTCCAGGACGAGCTTCTGGTGGTTGTGGGAGAGCCGTTTCATGTACTGCTTGAGCGTCGGCACGCGCGCGCCGGCGTACTCGGGGCCGAACCAGCTGCCCGCGTCGAGCCGGGCGATCTCGGCCGCTGTGAAGTCCGCGACCTTCCACGGGGCACGACCGGGGAAGACCTCCTCGGCGTTCGTCGTCCGCTTCAGGCTGTCGTCGTGGATCACCACGAGCTCGCCGTCCTTGGTGCGCTGGACGTCGTTCTCGACCCAGCGGAACCCCATGGCGGCCGCCCGGTCGACGGCTGCCAGAGTGTTCTCCGGGGCCTCGGCGGAGGCGCCGCGGTGGGCGATGACCAGCGGTTCGTCGTGCTCGACGGCGTGAGCGGAGGGTGAGGGGAGGATGAGTGCGCTGACTCCCAGGAGCGCGGCGGCGGCTGCAGCGGCAGGGCGTGCGTACACGTGTACTCCTCGCATTCGTCAGATCACAGTATGAGATCGCGGATGCTCGATCGCGACAGCAGAGGGCTAACGAACGACAGGTGTCGGATGGCCAGGAGTCGAACAGGGGCGCCCCACGCCAGTTGTGCGCTCGTACGCGCGCGATGGCTACCAATTCTTTGCAGGAAAATCGCTCGCTCGTTCCGGGCGCGCCATACTCTCGGCCTCGAGTACGCCCGCTCAGGCGACCATGGGGCAGACGCCCCACAGAGATCGCAGGGCACAAAGGGTGGAAGGGTTGAGCATGCAGGGCACGGTCGACGGATTCAGCTATGGACTCGTCACCCCGGTGGTGGCGTATGTGATGGCCTGTCTTGGCGGCGCGCTCGGCCTGCGGTGCACGACCAGAGCGCTCCGCACGCCGTCCTGGCGGCCGGGTTGGCTCGCACTCGGCTCGGCGGCGATCGGGGCCGGAATCTGGACCATGCACTTCGTCGCGATGATGGGCTTCACCGTCGAAGGGGCCCCGATCCACTACGACAAGCCGACGACCTTCGCGTCCCTGGGGTTCGCGGTCGTCATGGTCGGCATCGGGATCTTCATCGTCGGCTACCGGGGCGCCAAGGGCAGGGCCCTCTTCACCGGGGGCACCATCACAGGGCTGGGGATCGCCTCCATGCACTACCTGGGAATGGCCAGCATGCGTCTGCCCGGGGTGCTGGAGTACAACACCGTCATGGTCGCCGTCTCCGTGGTGATCGCCATGGCGGCCGCCACCGCGTCCCTGTGGGCCGCCGGCCAGGTCAGGGGATTCCGCTGGAGCCTGGGCGCGAGCCTGGTCATGGGTCTGGCCGTCAGCGGTATGCACTACACCGGTATGGCGGCCCTCCGCGTCAGGCTGGACGGTTCGACCGGATCTCAGGTCGGCCACTCATCGGCCGAGATGCTTGCGCCCATGATGGTCGGCCCGCTGGTCATCCTCCTCGTGGCAGGCGCGGTCGTGATCTTCGACCCGCTGCTGGTGACGGGCAGGCCCGCCGCTCCATCCCGTCGAGACGTCCCTGATGACCGTGGACACCGGACGGGCCGGCAGGCCGCCGACGCATCGGTCCCCACGGCCCAGCCGTCCGTGCGCGCCGGTCATCGTCCGCCGCGCTCCGGCCGCGCACGTACCCCTCAGAGCTGGTGACCAGGGCCTGACCTGCGCATATCCGCTGATCCGCCCGCGTTGTCAGTGGGGGGTCGTACGGTGGATTCCATGCGGCCCGTATCCAAGATCGAACGCACGGTGGCGCCCTTCGAGGTCGTCAGCTCCTATCAGCCCAGCGGCGACCAGCCGGCGGCCATCGCCGAGCTGGAGCGGCGCGTCAGCGCAGGTGAGAAGGATGTCGTCCTGCTCGGTGCGACCGGTACCGGCAAGTCCGCGACCACCGCGTGGATGATCGAGAAGCTCCAGCGCCCCACACTCGTGATGGCGCCGAACAAGACGCTGGCCGCTCAGCTGGCGAACGAGTTCCGCGAGCTGCTGCCGAACAACGCCGTCGAGTACTTCGTCTCGTACTACGACTACTACCAGCCCGAGGCGTATGTCCCGCAGTCGGACACCTATATCGAGAAGGACTCCTCGATCAACGAAGAGGTCGAGCGCCTCCGCCACTCCGCGACGAACTCGCTGCTCACCCGTCGCGACGTCGTCGTGGTCGCCTCGGTCTCCTGCATCTACGGCCTCGGCACCCCGCAGGAGTACGTGGACCGCATGGTGCCGCTCAAGGTCGGCGACGAGATCGACCGGGACGAGCTGCTGCGCCGCTTCGTCGACATCCAGTACACGCGCAACGACATGGCCTTCACCCGAGGCACCTTCCGGGTCCGCGGCGACACCATCGAGATCTTCCCGGTCTACGAGGAGCTGGCCGTCCGCATCGAGATGTTCGGCGACGAGATCGAGGCGCTCTCCACGCTGCATCCGCTCACCGGCGAGATCATCAGCGACGACGAGCAGCTCTACGTCTTCCCGGCCTCCCACTACGTGGCGGGTCCGGAGCGCATGGAGAAGGCCGTCAACGGCATCGAGAAGGAGCTCGAGGGGCGCCTCGCCGAGCTGGAGAAGCAGGGCAAGCTCCTGGAGGCCCAGCGGCTGCGCATGCGCACCACCTACGACCTGGAGATGCTCCGCCAGATCGGCTCCTGCTCCGGCGTCGAGAACTACTCGATGCACTTCGACGGCCGCGAGCCCGGCTCCCCGCCCAACACCCTCCTGGACTACTTCCCGGACGACTTCCTGCTCGTCATCGACGAGTCGCACGTCACGGTGCCGCAGATCGGCGCCATGTATGAGGGCGACGCCTCCCGCAAGCGCACCCTCGTCGAGCACGGTTTCCGGCTGCCGTCCGCACTGGACAACCGCCCGCTGAAGTGGGAGGAGTTCCAGGAGCGCATCGGCCAGACCGTCTATCTCTCGGCGACCCCCGGCACGTACGAACTCTCGCGTTCGGACGGCCAGGTCGAGCAGATCATCCGGCCCACCGGTCTTGTCGACCCGCAGGTCGTGGTCAAGCCCACCAAGGGGCAGATCGACGACCTCGTGCACGAGATCCGGCAGCGCACCGAGAAGGACGAGCGCGTCCTGGTCACCACGCTCACCAAGAAGATGGCCGAAGACCTCACGGACTATTTCCTGGAACTGGGCATCCAGGTCCGCTATCTGCACAGCGACGTCGACACGCTGCGCCGCGTCGAGCTCCTTCGCGAGCTGCGCTCCGGCGAGTTCGACGTGCTGGTCGGCATCAACCTGCTGCGTGAGGGCCTCGACCTCCCCGAGGTCTCCCTGGTATCGATCCTCGACGCCGACAAGGAGGGCTTCCTGCGCTCGGGCACCTCCCTGATCCAGACCATCGGCCGAGCGGCGCGCAACGTCTCCGGCCAGGTCCATATGTACGCCGACAAGATCACCCCGGCGATGGAGAAGGCCATCGATGAGACCAACCGCCGCCGGGAGAAGCAGATCGCGTACAACACGGCGAACGGCATCGACCCGCAGCCGCTCCGCAAGAAGATCAACGACATCGTGGCGACCATCGCCCGCGAGGAGGTCGACACCGAGCAGCTGCTGGGCACGGGGTATCGCCAGGCGAAGGACGGCAAGGGCGGCAAGGTGCCCGTGCCCTCGCGCGGCGGCGCGGCGGCCGCGGCCGGCAAGGGTGGCGCCAAGCCCGCCAAACCGGCCAAGTCCGCCAAGGGCAAGGCGAAGGAGACCGCGGCCACCGACCGTCCCGCGGCCGAACTCACCGGGCAGATCGAGGAGTTGACCGAGCGGATGCGTGCCGCTGCCGCCGATCTGCAGTTCGAGATTGCCGCACGGCTGCGCGACGAGGTTTCGGAGATGAAGAAGGAGCTGCGGCAGATGAAGGAGGCGGGCCTGGCCTGAGACCGAACCGCCAGGTCCTGCCGGACGTTCGATGTGTTGCAAGACCGACACAAAGCGGTACCCGCTGGGCGGCACGGTCCGTGGCCGTGCATAGGGTGCTGAGCAACCGCACTCACTGCGGTTCAGGGGAGAGTTCGAGAGGGGAACAGCACGTGACGGTCAACATGACCAAGGGTCAGGCCATCAGTCTGCAGAAGCACGACGGGGGCACCCTGACCGCGGTGCGTATGGGTCTCGGCTGGCAGGCGGCCCCGAGGCGTGGACTGTTCGGTTCGCGCACCCGGGAGATCGACCTCGACGCCTCGGCTGTGCTGTTCGCGGACAAGCAGCCGGTGGACGTCGTGTTCTTCCGCCACCTCGTCAGCGACGACGGCTCCGTGCGGCACACCGGTGACAACCTCGTCGGCGGCGTGGGCCAGGGCGGGGACGACGAGGCGATCCTCGTCGACCTGCAGCGCATCCCGGTCCACATCGACCAGATCGTCTTCACGGTGAACTCGTTCACCGGCCAGACGTTCCAGGAGGTGCAGAACGCGTTCTGCCGCCTGGTCGACGAGACCAACGGCCAGGAGCTCGCCCGCTACACGCTCAACGGCGGCGGCGCGTACACGGCACAGATCATGGCGAAGGTGCACCGCGCCGGCTCCGGCTGGCAGATGACCGCGCTGGGCACACCGGCCAACGGCCGCACGTTCCAGGACCTGATGCCGGCGATCCTGCCGCACCTGTAGCGACAGCGCGTGCGGGCACCACCCGCACGAGCCCCGACGGCACGAAAACGAGCACCTACGGCACGAAACCAGAGCGCCGGCGGAACAACACGAGCACTACTGGGGCGGGCGCCCGCAAGCGCGGGATCTCCAGCTCGGACGACAGAGGCCGACTGGAGTACCCGCGTTCGAGTACCCGCGTCACGATCACCACTGGCACCACCTGGCACATCAGTACGGAGAGTACGCAGCAGGGGGCAGCCGTAGCTGCTCGAAGAGGGGGACGAAGGCGATGACGGCCGAGCTGGTCCGGGGGCAGAACCACCCCCTCACCCAGACCCGTCTGGAAATACGGGTCTCGGCCGGCGAACCGGTCGTGGCGGGCGCCACGCTGAGCGACGAGCAGGGCAGGGTGCCGGGCGCGGAATGGGTGGTCCATCCCGGATCCCCCGTCCTGCCCGGACTCGAGGTCTCCGAGCAGGCGGCGGCCGAGCACCGTCTCGCGGTGGACCTGGGCATGCTGCCGGAGTCGGTGCACCGGGTCAGTGTGCTGCTCGCGCTGCCCGTGGGCGTCGGAGGCCCCGTCCACTTCGGAGCCGTCGCCGCCCCTCACGTGGCGGTCACCGGCCTCGACGGCAGCGAGGTCGCCAACTACACCATCACGGGACTGGACGCCGAGTCCGCCGTGGTCGCCCTGGAGCTCTACCGCCGACAGGGCGCCTGGAAGGTGCGCGCCATCGGCCAGGGCTACGCGGGCGGCCTCGCCTCGCTGCTGACCGACCACGGTCTCGCGGAAGCCGCACCGCAACTCGCACAAGCGATCAACGACACGGTGACGCACGGCATCGCCCGTTCGGTCGCGCCGCCACCGCGCACGTCGGACGAGACACGGGTGCGTGCGGCATCACCTGGTGCAGGCGCAGCAGATGCAACGGGTGCGCAGGCGAGTGCCCAGAGCGGACCCGGCATCCCCGCGGACCCCGTGGGCTCTCCGGATACGGCGCTGTCCGCCCAAGGCCCCATCGACTACACGCATCCGAGCCGCCGGACCACCGCGCCTCCGCCGCCACCGCCCACCGCGGCCCCCGCCGGACCCGGACAGCCCGCCCAGCCGGTCGCGGGCGACGCCACGGGCTGGTCCATGGAGGAGCGCCTGTACAACCAGGTGTGGGGCATGTTCGAGGATCTCGCCCGCACGACCGCCGCCTACCGCAGCGCCGTCGACTTCGCCGACTCCCGCATGGAGGAGGAGCTCGACAAGGTCCTCTCCGACCCGCGCAACCGCATCGGCGGCCCCGGTGACGCAGCGCGCGAAGCCGCCCATGCCCGACACGCCCAACTCGTGGACCAGGCTCGGCAGGTACTCGACCGCGACCTCGCCCAGCTCCGAGCCGAGGCCGATGTCGTCGAGCCCGCCCTGCCCCCTGCCTACGCCCGCTGGGACAACCCGGTCTGGCATGCCTACCGCGCGCCGGCGGAGATGCCGATGGCCCTGCGCCTGGGCGACCTCCAACTCCCCGAGTGCACCGATCTGCGGATTCCGATGCTCGTGCGGCTGCCGCTGGAGCGCGGTCTGTGGATCGACAGCGGTCGCTCCTCCTCGGCCACCGGTGCCTTCGCCGACTCCGGGCAGCCGCGCCGCCTCGCCATGGACGTGGCCGTCGCCCATGCCGCGCGCCTGCTCGCCGCCTATCCGGCGGGCGAGTTCACCGTGCACGTCATCGACGCCGCCGGTTCCGGTGCAGGGCCGCTCGCCCCACTCGTGGCGGCCGGTGTGCTGGCCGGGCCGCCGGCCGTCGGGCCGGCGGGCGTCTCCGGCGTGCTCGCCAAGCTCACCCAGCGCGTGGACCTCGTGCAGATGGCGATCCGCAGCGGCGCCACGGATGCCCTGCCGCCCGACCTGGACACCGCGCAACAGCTGCTGATCGTCAACGACTTCCCGCACGGCTTCGACGACCGAGCGGTGACGCAGCTGCGCTATCTCGCGGACGAGGGCCCGGACGTCGGCGTACACCTGATGCTGGTGGCGGACCGCGAGGACGCCGCGGCGTACGGTCCGTTGCTCGACCCGCTGTGGCGGTCGATGCTGCGCCTGACAGCGGTCCCCGGCGATCACCTGGCCGACCCCTGGGTCGGTCACGCCTGGACGTACGAACCGCCGCTCGTCCCGCCCGGCAGCCAGGTCCTGCACCATGTGCTGAACCAGGTCGCCGCCGCGCGCGGCCCGTGGAACCGCTGAGGACTCCCCGAGAGCTGCTGAGGGCTCCTGCGGCCCCCGCTGCGGGTCGGCTTGCCGCGTCGGCGGTCGCCCCTCCTGCCTCGGCCCCTGCTACGTCAACTCCGCGACCGAGCTGCACCCCAAACGAGACTGAGGTGCGCCCCTGACCTGCAGTTTTGGTCTGTGCTTTACCTCACTCTTTACCTTTCCTTGGTAATTCAAGTACTGTGAGTCCCGCGGAGGGGAGTACTCCCTACTGCGGCGTACCCGTCAATACGGACCAGGCCAGGTCCCGGGGCGCCGGCCCGAGGTGCCCGCGCGTCACGCGCGACAAAGGCCCTCTGGGTGGAAGAGACCTCCGGCAGCGACGCGCTGAGAGATGACGTTACGTACTGCCGGAGGCGCAGTGGATGTTTCCCTGACCCTGTGGGTCCTCACGATCCTGGGCCTGAGTGCCCTGATCGCGGTCGACTTCTTCATCGGCCGCAAACCCCATGACGTGTCGATCAAGGAAGCCGGGATCTGGACGGTCGTCTGGATCGCCCTGGCGGCCCTGTTCGGGCTCGGCCTGCTGGTCTTCGGGGGCGGACAGCCCGCCGGAGAGTTCTTCGCGGGCTTCATCACCGAGAAGTCGCTGAGCGTCGACAACCTCTTCGTCTTCGTCCTGATCATGGCGAAGTTCGCGGTGCCGTCCCAGTACCAGCAGCGTGTGCTGCTCGTCGGTGTACTGATCGCCCTGGTCCTGCGGGCGGTGTTCATCGCCGCGGGCGCCGCGATCATCGCGAGCTTCTCCTGGGTCTTCTACATATTCGGCGCGTTCCTGATCTACACCGCCTGGAAGCTGATCCAGGAGGCCAGGGCCGATGAGGAGGACGAGGAGTACGAGGAGAACCGGCTGCTGAAGGCCGCAGAGAAGCGCTTCGGGGTGGCCGACCGCTACCACGGCACCAAGCTGTGGATACAGCAGAACGGCAAGCGCGTCATGACGCCGATGCTGGTCGTGATGCTGGCGATCGGCACCACGGACGTGCTCTTCGCGCTGGACTCGATACCCGCGATCTTCGGTCTCACCGAGGACCCGTACATCGTCTTCACCGCCAACGCCTTTGCCCTGATGGGTCTTCGGCAGCTGTACTTCCTCATCGGCGGACTGCTCAGGAAGCTGGTCCACCTCAGCTACGGGCTGTCGGTCATCCTCGGCTTCATCGGCGTCAAGCTGGTGCTGCACGCCCTGCACGAGTCGGGCGTGCACGTCCCGGAGATCTCCATTCCGGTCTCGCTGGGCGTCATCTGCGCCGTCCTGATCGTCACGACCATCACCAGCCTGATGGCGTCCAGGAAGCAGGCCGAGTCCGCGGAGGCGGCGGACGCCGCCGAAGCGACGGGGGAGACCTCGAAGGACAGCGTCAGCAGCTGACGGCGGCTGCGGCCGACCGTCCAGGCGCGCGGCCGCAGGCGCTCGACACCAGAGCGCCTGCGGCTCGCCCCGCATGCCTGGAATGCACCATCTGTACTCGTCTGAAAGCATCGGGATCATGACCGTACGGCTCCGGGAATTGGCGGCGCACTGGACGACCGTTGTGCCCTTGTTCGCAGTGCTCCTTCTGTTCTCCACCTGGGGACGCTCCGTTCCCGGAGCCGTCGTCGTACTCATGACGCTGGTGCTCGCCGCCGCGGTGCTTGCCGCGGTGCACCACGCCGAGGTGGTCGCACACCGGGTCGGCGAACCCTTCGGCTCGCTCGTCCTCGCCGTCGCGGTGACGGTCATCGAAGTCGCACTGATCGTCGCGCTCATGGCGGACGGTGGCGCCAAGAGCGCAACCCTCGCCCGGGACACCGTTTTCGCCGCTGTGATGATCACCTGCAACGGCATCGTGGGCCTGACCCTCCTCGTGGGCGCGCTGCGCCATCGCGTGGCGGTGTTCAACCCGGAGGGAACGGGTGCGGCGCTTGCGACCGTGGCCACGCTGGCCACGCTCAGCCTGGTGCTGCCGACCTTCACGAGGAGCAAGCCCGGGCCTGAGTTCTCGACGGCCCAGCTCGTCTTCGCCGCGCTGGCCTCGGTGGTGCTCTACGGCCTGTTCGTGGCCACGCAGACCATCCGGCACCGCGACTACTTCCTACCGATGACCAGAAAGGGCGAGGTGATCGACGCGGACCAGCACGCCGAGGCCCCATCCGCCCGGACCGCCCTCATCAGCCTTCTTCTCCTGGCCTGCGCACTGGTCGGCGTCGTCGGCCTCGCGAAGGGCGTGTCACCGACGATCGAGTCCGGCGTGCAGGCGGCCGGAATGCCGCACTCCGTGGTCGGTGTCATCATCGCGATGCTCGTGCTGCTGCCCGAGACCATCGCCGCGTTGCGTGCAGCCCGCCGCGACCGCGTGCAGACCAGTTTGAACCTGGCCCTGGGCTCGGCGATGGCCAGCATCGGCCTGACCATTCCCGCCGTGGCGCTCGCATCCATCTGGCTGTCGGGGCCGCTCGTCCTGGGGCTCGGCGCCGTCCACCTGGTGCTGCTCGCCCTCACGATCGGGGTCAGCATCCTCACCGTGGTGCCGGGCCGTGCCACCCCGCTGCAGGGTGGTGTCCACTTGGTGCTGTTCGCGGCGTACTTGGAACTGGCGATCACCCCGTAGAGCCGGCTGCCACCCTGTGTCGCAAGCGGCGCTCCATCCGCGGATCGCGGCGCGCGTGCACCGTGATAGACCGGGTCTCGACAGCTCCGCCGCCAGGCACCGCAGGCGGCCGCTGCACGAAGCCGCAGGACCCGGGCCGAATTGCAGCCGCCGATCGACACAGGAGGACCCGTGCCCCGTACCCTCGCCAGCGCCCCCGTCATGGTTCTCAACGGGCCCAACCTGAACCTCCTCGGCCAGCGGCAGCCGGAGATCTACGGCTCCGACACCCTCGCCGACATCGAGGCGCTGTGCGCCAAGGCGGCGGCCGCGCACGGCGGCACCGTCGACTTCCGGCAGTCGAACCACGAGGGCGAGCTGGTCGACTGGATCCACGAGGCCCGGCAGAACCACGTCGGCATCGTGATCAACCCGGCGGCCTACTCCCACACCTCCGTGGCGATCCTGGATGCCCTCAACACGTGCGACGGTATGCCGGTGTTGGAGGTCCACATCTCCAACATCCACCAGCGCGAGGAGTTCCGGCACCACTCCTACGTCTCGCTGCGTGCGGACGGCGTCATCGCGGGATGCGGCATCCAGGGGTACGCGTTCGCTGTCGAACGGGTGGCCACGCTGGTCGCGCAGCGCGAGGCGTAGCAACCGCGCCCGCGCGAGGTGTGCGGCCCCACGGGCACAGGCGTCGTCACAGCCGGCCCGCCTCGACGATCCGCCGCAGGAACCGTCTCGTACGCTCCTGCTGCGGGTCGCCGAAGACCTCGTCCGCCGTGCCTCGCTCCAGAACCACCCCACCGTCCAGGAAGCAGACCTGGTCCGCGACGTCCCGTGCGAAACCCATCTCATGGGTGGCGATGACCATCGTCATCCCGTCGTCCTTCAGGTCCCGGACCACGCTCAGGACCTCACCCACCAGTTCCGGATCGAGGGCCGCGGTGATCTCGTCGAGCAGCAGCAGCCGGGGCCGGACCGCCAACGCCCGTACGATCGCGGCCCGCTGCTGCTGTCCGCCGCTCAGCCGGTCCGGGTACTCACCGGCCTTCGCACCCAGACCCAGCCGCTCCAGCAGCTCATGTGCCCGCTCCTCGGCCGCCGCGCGGTCCACGCTGTGCACCCGGCGCGGGGCGAGCGTCACGTTGTCGAGCACCGTCATGTGCGGAAAGAGGTTGTAGGCCTGGAAGACCACACCGATGCGCCTGCGGACCGCGTCATGGTCGGTGCGGGGGTCGGTGATCTCGTCGCCGTCCAGGAAGATCGCTCCGTCGTCGATCTCCTCGAGCAGGTTCGCGCAGCGCAGCAGCGTCGACTTCCCCGACCCGGAGGCGCCGATCAACGCCGTCACGGTGTGCGGAGCGACCTCCAGGTCCACGTCACGGAGCACCACCGAGCGCCCGAACGTCTTGCGCACCGACTCCATACGCAGCACCGGTGTCCCGGCCGTCATACGATCCCTCCCTGTGCCCGGCGCCGGTCCATGCGGGCCGTCATCCAGTCCGTGAAGCGCGTCATGGGGATGGTCAGCGCGACGAACAGCAGTCCGGCGACGACGTACGGAGTGAAGTTCCAGTCCTTGCCGACGATGATCTGGGCCGCGTACACGGCGTCGACAGCGCCCCCGATCGAGACGAGTCCGGTGTCCTTCTGCAGGGACACCAGATCGTTCAGCAGCGGAGGCACCACGCGCCGCACCGCCTGCGGCAGCACCACGTACCGCAGTGCCTGCCCGTTGCTGAGCCCCAGCGAGCGGGCGGCGGCGCGCTGCGAGGGATGCACGGACTCGATACCGGCGCGGAACACCTCGGCGACGTACGCGGAGTACGTCAGCACCAGCCCGATGCCGCCGAGCACCACCGGATCACTGGGCGTTCCCTGCAGTCGCAGCGCCGGCAAACCGAAGATCACCATCAGCAGGCAGATGATCAGCGGAAGGCCGCGGAAGAAGTCCGTGTACGCGGCCGCCAGGACCCGCAGCGGGAAGAACACCGGGCCACGCAGCGTACGCGCGACCGCCAGCAGCAACCCGATGACCAGCACCGACGCGCCACACACGACCAGCAGCCGCAGATTCAGCCACAGCCCCTCCAGCACCTGGGGGAGCGCCACGCGCGCGTAGTGGGCGCTGAAGAACGTCTCCTTCGTGGTCGGCCAGCCCGGCGAGTTGGTGACGACGAGGTAGAGGGCGGCCGCGGTGACCAGGGTGCTGAGCGCGGCGACGGCGGTCGCGCGACGGGTGCGGGAGCGCTTGTAGCGCTCCCGCTCGATACGGCGCTGCGAGGGGACGTACGCATCGGTCTGCGTCGCCGTCGCCTCGCCGACCGGGCCGCCCCCGGTCCCGGCCGGTCCGCCACCGTCCCCGGCCCGGTCGCGCCGGGTGCCGTCGTCCTTCGACAGCCCCTCGCTCACGGTCACTTGAGCACCGGCGCGTCGACGACGTCCGAGAGCCACTTCTGCTCCAGCGCCGCGAGCGTGCCGTCCTTGCGCAGGGCGTCCACCGCACCGGACACGCACGAGGTGAGCGCGCTGCCCTTGGCCAGGACGAGCCCGAACTGCTCCGGCTCACCACCGGAGTTCTCGAACTGCCCGACCACCTCGGCGTCCGTCACTTCCGCGCCGGTGATGTAGAACGCGGTCGGCAGGTCGACGACGATGGCGTCGACCTGACCGTTCTTCAGCGCCGCCTTGGCGAAGTCGTTCTTCTGGTAGACGGCCGGCTTCTGCTTCGGATGCACGACGTCGTTGATGTAGTCCAGGCTCGTGGTGCCCACCTGGGCGCCGAGCTTGAAGCCCTTCAGATCGGCCACACTCTTGGCGCCGGCGGCCTTGGACGACTTCAGCGCGATGACGGCCTGACGCACGGTGTAGTAACCGGAAGAGAAGTCGACGGCCTTCTTGCGGGCGTTGCTGATCGACACCTGGTTGATGTCGAAGTCGAACTTCTTCTCACCGGGCGCGAACGAACTGTTGAACGGCACGCTCTGCCAGACGACAGCGCTCTTGCCGTAGCCGAGCTGCTTCGCCACGGCGTATGCCACAGCCGACTCGTAGCCCTTGCTGTTGGCTGGATCGTCGTCCTGGAACCACGGCGCGTACGCGGGCTTGTCGGTGCCGACGGTCAGCTTCCCGGACGTCTGCGTGGGCAGTCCGTCCTTGGCGCAGGTCTCCTCGGTCTCCTTGGCGGAGGGCTTGTCCGCGGCGTTCTCCGTGGGCTGCGGGGCACAGCCCGCGGCCGCCGAGAGCAGAAGGACGGCGGAGCAGGCGGAAACGCGCAGGGCGCGGTGAGCGAGGTACATGGCGGGAGAATTACCCTCCGCGCAGCAGTCTGTCGAGATCGCATCGGCAACGTTCCGCATAGTGGGAACGGGCGTTGCGGCCGTGTGAACGCACCGTGTCGGCAAGCTTCTTGGGCTCCCGCGGCTCCTGTCTGTCGACCCGTCATCACGTTCTTCCGTCCGCCCCGAGGCCTTGCCCTCGCGTGCGCTCCAAGTCGCAGACTCCCGTTCGAAGCCCGGGACGACGGGCCCGAACGGGAGGGGACCCCGTGAAGTACCGCACCATAGGCACCGATCCGAACACCCGCCGCGAGGTCAGCGTGCTCGCTCTCGGCGCGATGCTCCTCGGTTCGGTGACCGACGAGAAGACCTCCTTCGCCATCCTGGACCGCTATGCCGAGGCCGGCGGGACGTTCATCGACACCTCCGACAACTACGCGTTCTGGATCGACGGCAGCCAGGGCGGGCAGAGCGAGGAGCTGCTCGGGCGCTGGCGGCGCAGCCGCGGCGTCGGCGACGAGATCGTCATCGCCACGAAGCTCGGCGCGCGGCCGCTCGCGCCGGGCACCGGCTACGTCGACAATCCGGAGGGGCTGTCCCCGAAGGTGATCCGGGAGTCCGCGGAGCGCAGCAGGGAGCGGCTCGGTGTGGACAGGATCGATCTTCTCTACGCGCACATCGAGGACCGGACCGTCCCGCTGCGCGAGACCGTCGAGGGCTTCGCCGAGCTGGTGGCGGAGGGCACGGTGGGGATACTCGGGGTGAGCAACCACGCGATCTGGCGGGTGGAGCGGGCCCGCGCTCTCGCCGCGGCGGCCGGGCTGCCCGGCTACGAGGTCCTGCAGTACCAGCACAGCCACCTCAGGCCGCGCACCGACGTGCCCGAGGCGATCTTCCCGGACGGCAGCCTCGGCCATGCCGGAGCCGAGCTGCTGAGCTACCTGCGGGCCGAGCCCGGCCTGACCCTGGTCGCCTACTCGCCCCTGCTCAAGGGCGCCTACGCCAAGGAGGACAGGCTGCCGCCGGACTACGACCACCCGGGGACACCCGACCGCCTCGCGGTGCTGCGCGAGGTCGCGCGGGAGACCGGGGCGACCGTGAACCAGGTCGTCCTCGCCTGGCAGATCGGGGGCGGCCTGCCGGTCATCCCGTTGGCCGGGGTGTCCTCGGTGGCGCAGTTGGAGGAGAACCTGGCCGCGGTGGACCTGGAACTGTCGGGGGATCAGCGTGCCCGGCTGGACGCGGTGCACTAGGGCGCACGGACGCGCCCGCGGCAGTTCCTGCGGCGAGGCCGCCGACACGGGTGAGGACCGCGACGGGACGAGCGCCGGGGCATGCGGTGCGCGGTCACCAGCCCCGCGCGCGCCACTCCGGCAGATGCGGGCGCTCCGCGCCCAGCGTCGTGTCGTTGCCGTGCCCCGGGTACACCCACGCCTCGTCCGGCAGCGGGTCGAAGATCTTCGTCTCCACGTCGTGCAGGAGGCTGGCGAAGGCCTTCGGGTCCTTCCATGTGTTGCCGACGCCGCCCGGGAACAGGCAGTCGCCCGTGAACACGTGCGGGTGCCCGTGCGGGTCGTCGTAGACGAGGGCGATCGAGCCGGGGGTGTGGCCCACCAGGTGGCGGGCGGTGAGCTCGACGCGGCCCACGCGGATCGTGTCGCCGTCCTCGACCAGCACGTCGGTCGGGACGGGGATGCCCTCCGCGTCGTACCGCCCGGCGTAGGTGCGTGCGCCCGTGGTCTCCACCACCTGCGCCAGCGCCTGCCAGTGGTCGCCGTGGCGGTGGGTGGTGACGACGGACGCGATGCCGTCGGCACCGATCAGCGTCAGCAACGTCTCCGGCTCGGCGGCCGCGTCGATCAGCAGCTGCTCGTCCGTGGCCCGGCAGCGCAGCACATAGGCGTTGTTGTTCATCGGGCCGACCGCGACCTTGGAGATCATCAGGTCCTGCAACTCGTGCACGTCCGCAGGTCCGCCGACCTTCACCGCTCCGCTGTACGTCATGGCAGTCAGCCTACTCAGGGGGTCACAGCGGTGGCAGTACGGGCAGGGAGGACCCGCCCGTCGCCGTAAGGCCCGAACCGTCGCGGCGCCCGGCGAGCCAGCCGAGCAGATCGGCCCGGCGGCCGCTGACCGTGAGATCGAACCGGGGCTCACGGCCACGCTCGATCTCTTCCAGACTGAGGCTCTCGACGGCCCCGGTGGCCAGCGCACGGCCGTCGTCCTGCTTGATCAGCAGCGCGGGCACGCCGGGATGGTGGTGGAATCGACGGGCGAGGAAGTTGATCTCGCGCTGCGTGAACTCCTCTGACAGATCCTCCAGCTCGTAGCCGATCCCCAGATCCACGTGGTGCAGCTCGACCTCGATCCACCGCCGGAACGGCACCCGGGACGCCGCATCCGTCACGCCGCCCCGCAGCTCCACCGTGCGGGACCAGTCCGCGGGCGCCGCGCCCGCCTCCTGGAAGCGGGCGGCGCTCTCGCGTATGTCCGCGAGCTGTTCCCCGAGCCGGCGCGGGGCGTCCCGCTCGATGTCGGCATCCCGCTGCTCGGGGGTCGCGTACATGGGGTGCCCGGCGAGGACGTTCACGAGCGCGTCCGCGTTGCGCGCGAGATGGGCGAGAACGTGGCCGCGAGTCCAGCCGGGAAGCCGTGACGGCTCGGCGACGGACGCGTTGTCCAGTTCGGCGGCTGCGGTCAGCAGCCGGTCGGTCGCGTCACGTACAGACGCCAGGTCGCGCACATGATCGTTCATGAGGCCGACGATAGCCCCGCCACACGATCGGGTGAAGGTGGTGGAGCACCGACCAAAATCGAATGTGCGTGCTATAGGCTCGAGCGAGGCGTCGGGCATGCTGGAAGGTCCGGAATTGTTACCAACCAGCGAAACCCATCCGGCGCTGTCGGTGGCTCCCCCTAGTCTGTGAGAGACGGGGGCCCCGCCCCTGTCGCTTCTCTCAAGAAAGGTGCGGACCGGCGTGGCCGACCGTCTCATCGTCCGTGGAGCGCGCGAGCACAACCTGAAGAACGTCTCGCTCGACCTTCCGCGCGACTCCCTCATCGTCTTCACGGGTCTGTCCGGGTCGGGCAAGTCGTCGCTCGCCTTCGACACGATCTTCGCCGAGGGCCAGCGGCGGTACGTCGAGTCGCTCTCCTCGTACGCCCGGCAGTTCCTCGGGCAGATGGACAAGCCGGACGTCGACTTCATCGAGGGTCTCTCCCCGGCCGTCTCGATCGACCAGAAGTCGACCTCGCGCAACCCGCGCTCGACGGTCGGCACGATCACCGAGGTCTACGACTACCTGCGCCTGCTGTTCGCGCGCATCGGCAAGCCGCACTGCCCCGAGTGCGGCCGCCCCATCTCCCGCCAGTCGCCGCAGGCGATCGTCGACAAGGTCCTCGAGCTGCCCGAGGGCAGCCGCTTCCAGGTCCTCTCGCCGCTCGTGCGCGAGCGCAAGGGCGAGTTCGTCGACCTCTTCAGCGACCTTCAGACGAAGGGGTACAGCCGTGCCCGCGTCGACGGCGAGACGATTCAGCTCAGCGAGCCGCCGATGCTGAAGAAGCAGGAGAAGCACACCATCGAGGTGGTCGTCGACCGCCTCACGGTCAAGGACAGTGCCAAGCGCCGGCTGACCGACTCCGTCGAGACGGCCCTCGGCCTCTCCGGCGGCATGGTCGTGCTCGACTTCGTCGACCTCCCCGAGGACGACCCCGAGCGCGAGCGCATGTACTCGGAGCACCTCTACTGCCCGTACGACGACCTGTCCTTCGAGGAGCTCGAGCCCCGCTCGTTCTCCTTCAACTCGCCCTTCGGCGCCTGCCCGGACTGCACCGGCATCGGTACGCGCATGGAGGTCGACCCCGAGCTGATCGTCCCCGACGAGGACAAGTCCCTCGACGAGGGAGCCATCCACCCCTGGTCGCACGGCCACACCAAGGACTACTTCGGGCGGCTCGTCGGCGCGCTCGCCGAGGCCCTCGGGTTCCGTACGGACATCCCGTTCGCCGGGCTGCCGCAGCGCGCCAGGAAGGCCGTGCTGTACGGGCACAAGACGCAGATCGAGGTGCGGTACCGCAACCGGTACGGCCGCGAGCGGCGGTACACGACCCCGTTCGAGGGCGCCGTCCCCTTCGTGAAGCGGCGCCACAGCGAGGCCGAGAGCGACGCGAGCCGGGAGCGCTTCGAGGGCTACATGCGCGAGGTGCCCTGCCCCACCTGTGAGGGCACGCGACTCAAGCCGATCGTGCTCGCCGTCACGGTCATGGACAAGTCCATCGCCGAGGTCTCCGCCATGTCGATCAGCGACTGTGCGGAATTCCTGGGCGAGCTCAAGCTCAACGCCCGTGACAAGAAGATCGCCGAGCGGGTCCTGAAGGAGGTCAACGAGCGGCTGCGCTTCCTGGTCGACGTGGGCCTCGACTACCTGTCGCTGAACCGCGCGGCCGGCACGCTGTCCGGCGGCGAGGCCCAGCGCATCCGTCTGGCCACCCAGATCGGCTCCGGTCTCGTCGGCGTGCTCTACGTCCTCGACGAGCCGTCCATCGGCCTGCACCAGCGCGACAACCACCGCCTCATCGAGACCCTGGTCCGGCTGCGCGACATGGGCAACACGCTCATCGTCGTCGAGCACGACGAGGACACCATCAAGGTCGCCGACTGGGTCGTCGACATCGGCCCCGGCGCCGGTGAGCACGGCGGCAAGGTCGTACACAGCGGCCCGCTCGCGGAGCTGCTGACCAACAGCGAGTCGATGACCGGTCAGTATCTGTCGGGCAAGAGGTCCATCGTCCTGCCCGACATCCGCCGGCCCGTCGACCCGACGCGGCAGCTCACGGTGCACGGCGCCCGTGAGAACAACCTGCAGGACATCGACGTGTCGTTCCCGCTCGGCGTCCTCACGGCCGTCACGGGTGTGTCCGGATCGGGCAAGTCCACGCTGGTCAACGACATCCTGTACACGCACCTGGCGCGTGAGCTGAACGGCGCCCGGAACGTTCCGGGGCGGCACACGCGCGTGGACGGCGACGACCTCGTCGACAAGGTCGTGCACGTCGACCAGTCGCCCATCGGCCGTACGCCGCGCTCGAACCCCGCGACGTACACCGGCGTCTTCGACCACGTCCGCAAGCTGTTCGCGGAGACGACAGAGGCGAAGGTGCGCGGCTATCTGCCGGGCCGCTTCTCCTTCAACGTCAAGGGCGGCCGCTGCGAGAACTGCTCCGGCGACGGCACCATCAAGATCGAGATGAACTTCCTGCCGGACGTGTACGTGCCGTGCGAGGTCTGCCACGGCGCGCGCTACAACCGGGAGACCCTGGAGGTCCACTACAAGGGCAAGTCCATCGCCGAGGTGCTGGACATGCCGATCGAGGAGGCCCTCGGCTTCTTCGAGGCCGTGCCCGCGATCGCCCGACACCTGAAGACGCTCAACGACGTCGGCCTCGGCTACGTCCGGCTCGGCCAGTCCGCGCCCACGCTCTCCGGCGGTGAGGCGCAGCGCGTGAAGCTCGCGAGCGAGCTGCAGAAGCGTTCCACGGGACGCACGGTCTACGTCCTGGACGAGCCGACCACCGGTCTGCACTTCGAGGACATCAGCAAGCTGATCTCGGTCCTGTCCGACCTGGTCGACAAGGGCAACACGGTCATCGTCATCGAGCACAACCTCGACGTGATCAAGACGGCCGACTGGATCGTCGACATGGGCCCCGAGGGCGGCAACGGCGGCGGCCTCGTCGTCGCGGAGGGCACACCGGAGCAGGTCGCCGGGGTGCCGACGAGCCACACCGGCAAGTTCCTGCGCGAGATCCTCGGCGCCGACCGCATCAGCGACGCGTCGTCGACCAAGGCACCGCGCAGGGCGGCGGCCAAGAAGACCGTCGCGGTCAACTCCACGCCGCGGAAGACGGCCACGGCCAAGACCGCGGCCAAGACCGCGGCCAAGAAGGCGGCGGCGTCCCGGAAGGCGTAAACCGCCCGGCGCACGCCGCCGCCGGCGGACGCTCCTGGACACACGCCGCCCTGGAGACGTGCTGTGCCCCAGACGTGCTGTGCCCCACGGGAACTCCCCGTGGGGCACAGCCCGTTCGAACGACGCGTCGTCAGCGGCCGGTCGACCTATTCGCCCAGTTCGGCGGCGTACGGCGGCTGTGCTCCCGGGCGGGAGCAGGTGATCGCCGCGGCGTGGGCCGCGAAGCCGAGGATGTCGTGCCAGTCGTCCTCGCCGAGCGCCGCCACGCTCTCCACGGAGAGCGTGGCGTGCGCGGCGAGCCGGTGCAGCAGTGCGGCGTTCACCGTGTCACCCGCGCCGATCGTGTCGACGACGTCGACGCGCTCGCCCGGCACCGCGAACTCCCCGCCGTCCCTGGTCAGGACCGTGAGGCCGTCGCCGCCACGGGTCAGCACGACCGCGGCGGGCCCGGCCGCCAGCCACTCCTTCGGCGCGCCGCCGAGCCACTCGGCGTCCTCCTCCGACAGCTTCACCAGGCCGGTGTGCGGCAGCCAGGAACGGAACCGCGCACGATAGGCGTCCGCGTCCGGGATCAACCCCGGCCGGATGTTCGGGTCCAGTGCCGTGAACACACCCTGCCCGGCAGCGGTCCGCATCAGCTGCTCGTACGCGGTCGCGCCCGGCTCCAGAACCAGCGAGCAGGTTCCGAACGACACCGCGCGCGTGCCGGGCGGCAGTCGGTCCGGCACGGCGAACAGCCTGTCGGCCGTCCCCTCGACATAGAAGGAGTACCCGGCCGAACCGTCCGCGCCGATCGAGGCGACGGCGAGCGTCGTCGGCTCCGGGCCGCGCTGGACGTACGACACGTCCACACCGGCCGCACGCAGCCCGTCCAGCAGTGCCTCGCCGAACGCGTCGGCCGACACCCGGGAGCAGAAGGCCGTGGGGGAACCGAGCCGGCCCAGTGCCACAGCGGTGTTGTAGGGGCCGCCGCCCAGTCGAGGGGCGAGGTCCGGCAGCACGCCGCCGTCATTCGGTACCGGCTGCGGAACGAGGTCGATCAGGGCCTCGCCGGCGACGACGATCACGAGACGGTTCCTTTCTCGGCGCACCCTCACGAGCGCAGTGATCGTGATCAAAGGTGGGTATCTGCGACCGAGCCTAAACGCCCACGTGAACCCCGTACACGCTGGTGCATGTATTGCCCGGAGTTCTGGGGCGGATCGTTCCCCGGTGGTCCACGCCGGACCGCCGTTCCATCCCGCGGGTGAGAGGTCCGCGGGCACGCCCCGCTGTCAGTCCCCGCCAGTAGGGTGTGAGGCATGGCAGACCCCTCCAGCTACCGCCCCAAGCCGGGACAGATCCCCGACTCGCCGGGGGTCTACAGGTTCCGCGACGAGCACCGCCGCGTGATCTACGTCGGCAAGGCGAAAAGCCTGCGCCAGCGCCTGGCGAACTACTTCCAGGACCTCGCGGGCCTGCACCCGCGCACGCGCACCATGGTCACCACGGCCGCGTCCGTGGAGTGGACGGTGGTGTCGACGGAGGTCGAGGCGCTGCAGCTGGAGTACTCCTGGATCAAGGAGTTCGACCCCCGGTTCAACGTCAAGTACCGCGACGACAAGAGCTATCCGTATCTCGCGGTGACCATGAACGAGGAGTTCCCGCGGGTCCAGGTCATGCGCGGCCACAAGAAGAAGGGCGTGCGCTACTTCGGTCCGTACGCGCACGCGTGGGCGATCCGCGACACCGTGGACCTCCTGCTGCGCGTCTTCCCGGTGCGTACCTGCTCCGCGGGCGTCTTCAAGAACGCGGCCCGCACCGGCCGCCCCTGCCTCCTCGGCTACATCGGCAAGTGCTCCGCCCCCTGCGTCACCCGCGTCTCCGTCGACGAGCACCGCGAACTCGCCGAGGAGTTCTGCGACTTCATGGCCGGACGCACGGGCACGTACCTCCGTCGTCTGGAGAAGCAGATGATGGACGCCGCCGAGGAGATGGAGTACGAGAAGGCGGCACGCCTGCGCGACGACATAGGCGCGCTGAAGAAGGCGATGGAGAAGAACGCCGTCGTACTCGCGGACGCGACCGACGCCGACCTGATGGCGGTCGCCGAGGACGAGCTCGAGGCAGCGGTCCAGATCTTCCACGTCCGCGGCGGCCGGGTGCGCGGTCAGCGCGGCTGGGTCACCGACAAGGTGGAGGCCGTCACGACGAGTGACCTGGTCGAGCACGCGCTCCAGCAGTTGTACGGCGAGGAGACCGGCGACTCGGTGCCCAAGGAGGTCCTGGTCCCGGCGCTGCCCGACCCCGTCGAACCCGTGCAGGAGTGGCTCACCGGCCGCCGCGGGTCGAACGTCTCGCTGCGCATACCGCAGCGCGGCGACAAGAAGGCGCTCATGGAGACCGTGCAGCGCAACGCCCAGCAGGCGCTCGCGCTGCACAAGACCAAGCGCGCGTCGGACCTCACCACGCGTTCGCGCGCCTTGGAGGAGATCGCCGAGGCCCTCGACCTGGACAGCGCCCCACTGCGGATCGAGTGCTACGACATCTCGCATCTGCAGGGCGACGACGTCGTCGCGTCCATGGTCGTCTTCGAGGACGGTCTGGCTCGAAAGAGCGAGTACCGGCGGTTCCAGATCAAGGGCTTCGCTGGACAGGACGATGTGCGGTCCATGCATGAGGTGATCACCCGTCGCTTCAAGCGGTATCTGGCCGAGCAGGAGAAGACGGGGGAGTGGGCCGGGGACGGCTCCTCGGACGGACCGGCCGCGGACAGTACGCCGGCGGATCAGGTCGTCGACGGCTTTTCGGCGCAACCGGCCGTCGGCGGCTCCTCGCCGGAACCGACTGTGGACGGGTCTTTCGCGGAGACCGAGGGCGATGATGCCCGCGCCCGTCTCATCGACGACACCGGCCGGCCCAAGCGGTTCGCCTACCCCCCGCAGCTCGTCGTCGTCGACGGCGGTCAGCCGCAGGTCGCCGCGGCCAAGAAGGCCCTCGACGAGCTCGGCATCGACGACATCGCCGTATGCGGCCTTGCCAAGCGCCTCGAAGAGGTGTGGGTGCCCGACGAGGGCGACCCGCTGGTCCTGCCGCGCACGAGCGAGGGCCTGTACCTGCTGCAGCGCGTACGCGACGAGGCGCACCGATTTGCGATCACCTATCAGCGCACCAAGCGGGCCAAGCGCTTCAAGGCGGGCCCCCTGGACGACGTGCCGGGCCTCGGCGACGCCCGGAAACAGGCCCTGATCAGGTACTTCGGATCGGTGAAGAAACTGCGGGCCGCGACCGTCGAGCAGATCTGCGAGGTTCCGGGCGTGGGCCGCAAGACGGCCGAGACGATCCTCGGGGCCCTCGCCCGTACGGCGCCCGCCGCTCCCGCCGTGAACACGGCCACAGGAGAGATCATTGAGGACGAGGAGCCCGCATCCGCGGATTCCGGGCAAGAGGCCGGGGCCGCGGGGGCCTCGGACGAAAGACGGGGGCAGGAGACATGAACGAGCACGACGCACACGGACAGGGCGCACACAGTAACGAGAGCGACCATCGGCCGCAGAGCGAACAGCACGTACCGAACGCAGTCAGCGAACCGAGTGCGAGCAACGAACCGAGCGCACCGGGCCCGGGCAGCGCACAGAACGCACCCGGCGCACCCAGCGCACAAGCCGAACATGGAGCACAGGTGAGTACGGGCACAACCACCGAGGGGAACGGAGTTCCCGACTCCGCGATCCCCGAGCTGGTGATCATCTCGGGAATGTCCGGCGCCGGCCGGTCCACGGCGGCCAAGTGTCTCGAGGACCTCGGCTGGTTCGTCGTCGACAACCTGCCGCCCGCGCTGATCCCCACCATGGTGGAGCTCGGCGCCCGCTCGCAGGGCAACGTCGCCCGGATCGCGGTCGTCGTCGACGTCCGCGGCCGCCGCTTCTTCGACAACCTCCGCGAGTCCCTCGCCGACCTGGAGGCCAGGAACGTCACCCGGCGCATCGTTTTCCTGGAGTCCTCCGACGACGCCCTGGTCCGCCGCTTCGAGTCCGTGCGCCGGCCGCACCCGCTGCAGGGCGACGGCCGCATCGTCGACGGCATCGCAGCCGAGCGCGATCTGCTGCGCGAGCTGCGCGGCGACGCCGACCTGGTGATCGACACCTCCAGCCTCAACGTCCACGAGCTGCGCGCCAAGATGGACGCCCAGTTCGCCGGCGACGAGGAGCCGGAGCTGCGCGCCACGGTGATGTCCTTCGGCTACAAGTACGGCCTGCCGGTCGACGCCGACCTCGTCGTCGACTGCCGCTTCCTGCCGAACCCGCACTGGATCCCGGAGCTGCGCCCGTACACCGGCCTCAACGAAGAGGTCTCCGGCTACGTCTTCAACCAGCCCGGCGCCAAGGAGTTCCTCAACCAGTACTCCGAGCTGCTCCAGCTCATCGCCGCCGGGTACCGCCGCGAGGGCAAGCGCTATGTGACCATCGCGGTCGGCTGCACCGGTGGCAAGCACCGCTCCGTCGCCATGTCGGAGAAGCTCGCCAAGCGACTCGCCTCCGAGGGAGTGGAGACCGTCGTCGTCCACCGGGACATGGGCCGCGAATGAGCGAACCCAATCTCCGGCTCCGCAGGCTCCGCCGGATCACAGGTGGCGCCGGGAGGCGCCGCCGCGGCGCCCAGCCCAAGGTCGTCGCCCTCGGCGGCGGCATGGGCCTGTCCGCCTCGCTTGCCGCGCTGCGCCGGATCACCGGCGACCTCACCGCCGTCGTCACGGTCGCCGACGACGGCGGCTCCAGCGGACGGCTGCGCGACGAACTCGGCGTGCTGCCGCCCGGCGACCTGCGCAAGGCCCTCGCGGCGCTGTGCGGCGACGACGAGTGGGGCCAGACCTGGGCCCGCGTCATCCAGCACCGCTTCCAGTCCAAGGGGGACCTGCACGAGCACGCCGTCGGCAATCTGCTGATCGTGGCCCTGTGGGAGCAGCTCGGCGACCATGTCCAGGCCCTGGACCTGGTCGGCAAGCTGCTGGGCGCGCACGGCCGCGTCCTGCCGATGTCCGCGGTGCCGCTGGAGCTCCAGGCGCTCGTACGAGGCCACGATCCGGAGCGGCCCGACGAGGTCGAGACGGTCCGTGGCCAGGCCACCGTCGCGCTCACCCCGGGCGAGGTGCAGTCCGTCCACCTCGTGCCGAACGACCCGCCCGCCGTCCCCGAGGCCGTCGCGGCCGTCCTCGACGCGGACTGGGTGGTGCTCGGCCCCGGCTCGTGGTTCTCCTCCGTGATCCCGCACCTGCTCGTGCCCGAGCTGCTCGACGCCCTCATGGAGACCAAGGCCCGCCGGGTCCTCTCACTGAACCTGGCCCCGCAGCCCGGCGAAACCTCCGGCTTCTCCCCGCAGCGTCATTTGGAGGTTTTGGGACGACACGCCCCTAAACTCGCCCTGGACGTGGTGCTGGCCGACGAGGCCGCCGTGCCCGACCGCGAGTCGCTGACCGAGGCCGCCCTGAGGTTCGGCGCCGCGGTCGAGCTGGCGCCGGTCGCCCGGACCGACGGCAGCCCCCGGCACGACGCGGAGCTGCTGGCTGCCGCGTACGACCGTATTTTTCGGATGCATGGAAGGATCGGCCCATGGCGATGACGGCAGCGGTGAAGGACGAGATCTCCCGGCTACCCGTCACCCGGACCTGCTGCAGAAAGGCGGAGGTCTCGGCGATCCTGCGGTTCGCGGGCGGTCTGCACCTGGTGAGCGGCCGCATCGTGATCGAGGCGGAGCTGGACACCGCGATGGCGGCGCGCCGGCTGAAGCGGGACATCCTGGAGATCTTCGGACACAGTTCCGAGCTGATCGTGATGGCTCCCGGTGGGCTGCGGCGCGGCTCCCGTTATGTCGTACGCGTGGTCGCGGGCGGCGACCAGCTGGCCCGCCAGACGGGTCTGGTGGACGGCCGCGGCCGGCCCATCCGCGGGCTGCCCCCGCAGGTGGTCTCGGGGGCCACCTGTGACGCTGAGGCCGCCTGGCGGGGTGCGTTCCTCGCCCACGGTTCGCTCACCGAGCCCGGCCGCTCCTCCTCCCTCGAGGTGACCTGCCCGGGTCCCGAGGCGGCACTCGCGCTGGTCGGCGCGGCTCGCCGGCTCTCGATCGCCGCCAAGGCCCGTGAGGTACGGGGCGTGGACCGCGTCGTCGTGCGCGACGGCGACGCGATCGGCGCGCTGCTCACCCGGCTCGGCGCCCATGAGTCGGTGCTGGCCTGGGAGGAGCGGCGGATGCGCCGCGAGGTCCGCGCCACCGCCAACCGCCTCGCCAACTTCGACGACGCCAATCTGCGCCGCTCGGCCCGCGCCGCCGTGGCCGCCGGGGCCCGCGTCCAGCGCGCCCTGGAGATCCTCGGCGAGGAGGTGCCCGAGCACCTCGCGGCCGCCGGCCGGCTGCGCATGGAGCACAAGCAGGCGTCCCTGGAGGAGCTGGGCGCGCTCGCCGATCCGCCGCTGACCAAGGACGCCGTGGCGGGCCGCATCCGTCGCCTGCTGGCCATGGCCGACAAGCGGGCTCAGGACCTGGGCATCCCGGGGACGGAGTCCAACCTCTCCGAGGAGCTCGCGGACAACCTCGCGGGCTGACCGCCGCCCTTCGGCGTCCGTCGCGCTGAACGCAACGCTCCGGTTGCTGCGCCCATTTGGGGCGCGGGCGCCGTGCGTCGCCCGTCATCGCGGGCGCCGTTGACGCGCGGCGCCGTATCCGGTAATGCGGACGACGGTCAGACCCTGACGCCTTGACCGCGGCGCGGGTGCACTTCAGGCCCTGTGGCGGTGTCGTCAAGGCGCTCCGGAGCGCGGTCGCCGAGGAGCGGATAAAGGAGTGGATTCCGCTCATCGGAGCGGCCCGACTCTCGGCCGTATCCCCTTGAAACAGGGGCCCATACCCCTACTGGCTGGTACGCATCGCACGTGCCGCGTCGGGGCCCTCTCGATGTCACTTCGGGGGCCTGGGAGAGGTAGGGTCATAGGCGGTCGGGGACATCCCTAATAAAACTCGCCGGCGTCGAAAACCGGCGTACCTAACGAGGAGATCGGTTCGTGACGATCCGCGTAGGCATCAACGGCTTTGGCCGCATCGGTCGTAACTACTTCCGCGCGCTGCTGGAGCAGGGTGCTGACATCGAGATCGTGGCTGTCAACGACCTGGGTGACACCGCGACCACCGCTCACCTGCTCAAGTACGACACCATCCTGGGCCGCCTCAAGGCCGAGGTGTCGCACACCGAGGACACCATCACGGTCGACGGCCACACCATCAAGGTGCTGTCCGAGCGCAACCCGGCCGACATCCCGTGGGGCGAGCTGGGCGTCGACATCGTCGTCGAGTCGACCGGCATCTTCACGAAGAAGGCCGACGCCGAGAAGCACATCGCCGGCGGCGCCAAGAAGGTCCTCATCTCGGCTCCGGCCAAGGACGAGGACATCACCATCGTGATGGGCGTCAACCAGGACAAGTACGACCCGGCGAACCACCACGTCATCTCCAACGCCTCCTGCACCACCAACTGTGTGGCGCCGATGGCGAAGGTCCTCGACGAGAACTTCGGCATCGTCAAGGGCCTGATGACGACGGTCCACGCGTACACCAACGACCAGCGCATCCTGGACTTCCCGCACTCGGACCTGCGTCGCGCCCGCGCCGCCGCCGAGAACATCATCCCGACCACCACCGGTGCCGCCAAGGCCACCGCGCTGGTCCTGCCGCAGCTCAAGGGCAAGCTGGACGGCATCGCCATGCGCGTCCCGGTCCCGACCGGCTCGGCCACCGACCTGGTCGTGACCCTGCAGCGCGAGGTCACCAAGGACGAGGTCAACGCCGCGTTCAAGAAGGCCTCCGAGGACGGCGACCTCAAGGGCTACCTGGCCTACACCGAGGACCCGATCGTCTCCTCGGACATCGTCAGCGACCCGGCCTCCTGCACCTTCGACTCCTCCCTGACCATGGTCCAGGAGGGCAACTCGGTGAAGATCCTCGGCTGGTACGACAACGAGTGGGGCTACTCCAACCGTCTCGTCGACCTCACGGTCTTCGTCGGCGGCCAGCTCTGATACGTATCTGACACGGCAGGCACTCCGATGTGAGCGGCAGGGCTCGGGTGACGCGCGACGCGGCATCCGGGCCCTGCCGCACGTCCAGAGCTTCCCTCAGAGCATCCCTAAGGAGTCACTCCATGAAGACGATCGACGAACTTCTCGCCGAAGGCGTCGACGGCAAGCGGGTCTTCGTCCGCGCCGACCTCAACGTGCCGCTGGCCGACGGCCGGATCACCGACGACGGCCGTATCCGGGCCGTCCTGCCGACCGTGAAGGCGCTCGCCGACGCGGGCGCCAAGGTCGTCGTCGCCTCCCACCTCGGCCGCCCCAAGGGCGCCCCGGACCCGGCGTTCTCGCTGCTGCCGGCCGCCGAGCGGCTCGGTGAACTGCTCGGCGCGCCCGTCGCCTTCGCGCAGGACACCGTCGGCACCGCCGCGCACGGCGCGGTGGACGGCCTCCAGCCCGGCCAGGTCGCCGTCATCGAGAACCTGCGCTTCAACGCCGGCGAGACCAGCAAGGACGACGCCGAGCGCGGCCAGTTCGCCGACCAGCTCGCGGCCCTCGCCGATGTGTACGTGGGCGACGGCTTCGGTGCCGTCCACCGGGGGCACGCCTCGGTCTACGACCTCCCGGCGCGCTTGCCGCACTACGCGGGCTACCTCATCGCCACCGAGGTCGGCGTCCTGAAGAAGCTCACCGAGGACGTGAAGCGCCCGTACGTCGTCGTGCTCGGCGGCGCCAAGGTCTCCGACAAGCTCGCCGTCATCGACCAGCTGCTCGGCAAGGCCGACCGCCTGCTGATCGGCGGCGGCATGGTGTTCACGTTCCTCAAGGCCAAGGGCTACGAGATCGGCAAGTCCCTCGTCCAGGAGGACCAGCTCCAGGCCGTCACCGAGTACATCGAGCGCGCGGAGAAGACCGGCGTCGAGCTGGTCCTGCCCGTCGACGCGCTGGTCGCGCCCGAGTTCCCGGACCTGAAGACCAAGGCCCCGGCCAACCCCGCCGCGGTCCCCGCCGATGCCATTCCGGCCGACTCGATGGGTCTCGACATCGGCCCGGAGACCGGCAATCTCTACGCCTCGAAGCTCGCCGACGCGGCCACCGTCTTCTGGAACGGTCCGATGGGCGTCTTCGAGCACCCCGACTACGCCGAGGGCACCAAGGCGGTCGCCCAGGCCCTCCTCGACTCCAAGGCCTTCACGGTCGTCGGCGGCGGAGACTCCGCCGCGGCCGTCCGCATCCTGGGATTCGACGAGAACGCATTCGGCCACATCTCGACCGGCGGCGGCGCCTCCCTCGAATACCTCGAGGGCAAGACGCTCCCCGGCCTCGCCGCACTGGAGGACTGAACACCCGTGAGCTCCCGCACCCCGCTGATGGCGGGCAACTGGAAGATGAACCTCAACCACCTCGAGGCCATCGCGCACGTCCAGAAGCTCGCCTTCGCCCTGGCCGACAAGGACTACGAGGCCGTCGAGGTCGCCGTCCTGCCGCCCTTCACGGACCTGCGCTCCGTGCAGACCCTGGTCGACGGCGACAAGCTGAAGATCAAGTACGGCGCCCAGGACGTCTCGGCGCACGACGCCGGCGCCTACACCGGCGAGATCTCCGGCTCGATGCTGGCCAAGCTGAAGTGCACGTACGTGGCGATCGGCCACTCCGAGCGCCGCCAGTACCACAACGAAACCGACGAGATCGTCAACGCCAAGGTCAAGGCCGCCTACAAGCACGGCCTGACCCCGATCCTGTGCGTCGGCGAGGAGCTGGACGTCCGCGACGCGGGCAACCACGTCACGCACACGCTCAGCCAGGTCGAGGGCGGCCTGAAGGACCTCCCGGCCGAGCAGGCCGAGTCCATCGTGATCGCCTACGAGCCCGTCTGGGCCATCGGCACCGGCAAGGTCTGCGGCGCCGACGACGCCCAGGAGGTCTGCGGAGCCATCCGCGGCAAGCTCGCCGAGCTGTACACGCAGGAGCTGGCCGACCAGGTCCGCATCCAGTACGGCGGCTCCGTGAAGTCGGGCAACGTCGCCGAGATCATGGCGAAGCCCGACATCGACGGCGCCCTGATCGGCGGCGCCTCGCTGGACGCGGACGAGTTCGTCAAGATCGTGCGCTTCCGCGACCAGTGAGTAGTGCGCTTCCGCCATCAGTGAGTAGTGCGCCTCCGCGACCAGTGAGTATGCGGTAGCGGCGATCCGTCGTACGCTTGCGGGGCACAGCGCTGTCGCTGTGCCCCCGTCGTTCATCCGAATCCGAGGAAGTTGGTCCAGCTGTGGTTTTGGGGTTCTCGATCGCCCTGATCGTCTTCAGCCTGCTGCTGATGCTGCTGGTGCTGATGCACAAGGGGAAGGGCGGCGGCCTCTCCGACATGTTCGGTGGCGGCATGCAGTCGTCCGTCGGCGGCTCCTCGGTCGCCGAGCGCAACCTCGACCGCATCACCGTGGTGATCGGTCTGCTGTGGTTTGCGTGCATTGTCGTACTTGGCGTGCTGATGAAGGTCAAGGGCTGACGACGCCACGGTGGTACGACGGCACGTCACAACTGAACACAGCTCACGTAAGGCCCCATGCTCGGTACGCGTTCTTTATACGCGGCTTATCATGGGGCTTGCGTCTTGGCCGGGGTGTAACTCCGGTCACTGGACGCGCGTTGGGCCTTACGTAGACTGAGGCGCCCGCAGCGAAGCGACAGGCCATGTGCTTCGCGGCACCATCACGCAGGGAGTTACGACCGTGGCAAGTGGCAACGCGATCCGGGGAAGCCGGGTCGGGGCGGGGCCGATGGGCGAGGCCGAGCGCGGTGAGTCCGCGCCGCGGCTGCGCATCTCCTTCTGGTGCTCGAACGGGCACGAGACGCAGCCGAGCTTCGCAAGCGACGCGCAGGTTCCCGAGACCTGGGACTGCCCGCGCTGCGGCTTCCCCGCCGGGCAGGACCGGGACAACCCGCCGGACCCGCCGCGCACCGAGCCGTACAAGACGCATCTCGCGTATGTACGGGAGCGGCGCAGCGATGCGGACGGCGAGGCGATCCTCGCCGAGGCGCTCGCCAAACTGCGGGGCGAGATCTAGGAGTTGCGGTCCGGCCGGGCACCCACGTGCGGTGTCCGGCCGGAGTCGTCTTCCGGCGGCTTCGGATCCGCCCTCGCTCGCGGTCGATTGTCAGTGGTGCCCTCTACGGTTCTGAATCACGGGACCAGGAGGGGGGATGTTGTGACGACGACCGAAGCTGTGGGTGCCTCGGTGCCCACGTGGCGCGGGGGGTTCGGACGCCTGTGGACGGCTGCCGTGCTGTCGAGATTCGGCGATGCGCTGCGGACGGCGGCCTTACCGCTGCTCGCCGCCTCGCTGACGGACGAGCCGATGCTGATCGCGTCCGTGACGGCCTGCGGCTATCTGCCGTGGATCGTCTTCGGGCTACTGGGCGGGGCGGTCGCAGACCGCGTGGACCAGCGGCGCGCCATGTGGAGCGTGGACGTGGTGCGGGGCCTGTTGGTGGCGGGCTTCGCGGCGGCCGTGGCGCTCGGGCACGCGACCATAGGGCTGCTCATCGCCCTCGCCTTCGCGCTCACCACCCTCCAGACGCTCTTCGACAACGCCGCCACGGCGCTGCTTCCCACACTGGTGGACGAGAAGGCGCTGGGCAGCGCGAACGCGCGCCTGCTCACGGGCCAGCAGATCGCCGGCGGTCTGCTGGCGGCGCCCGTGGTGCCCCTGCTGATCCTCGCGGGGATGGCCGTCCCGTTCGCGGCGGACGCCCTGACCTATCTGGTGGCGGCGGCGCTCGTGGCCGGCTTGCGGACCTCTGTCCCTCAGCGTGATCCCAGACCGGCCGGAAGCACCCTGCGCGGGGACATCGCCGCCGGGCTGCGGGCGCTGTGGCGCGACCGGGCACTGCGAGGGCTGTGCGCCGCGACGGCCCTCTGCAACATCGGCATGGGCGCACTGATCGCCACGATGGTGCTCCTCGTGACGGGCTGGCTCGACGCGGGCAACGGCGGATACGCGGCCGCGATGACGGTGTACGCGGTCGGCAGCCTGACCGGGGGATGGGTGCAGGGCAGGCTCGTGGCCCGGGTGGGGCGGATACGCGGCGTCGTCATCGCGGGATCGGCGCAGATAGGCGCCCTGGTGGTGATGGGCACGGTGCGCAGCCTCGGCGCGGTGATCGTGAGTCTGGCGGTCTTCGGTCTCATGGGCATGGTGTGGAACGTCAACACGACGACGCTGCTGCAGGAGCGGGGGCCCGCGGAGATGCTCGGCCGCATCAGTTCGGCCTTCCGCACCCTGGCGGTCGCGGGCGCGCCGCTCGGGGCCCTGCTGGGCGGTGCCGTGGCCACGGCCTGGGGGCTGAACACGCCCGCGCTGCTCGCGGCCGCGCTGTTCGTCCTGTCCGTCACCGCCCTGTTGCCTGCCCTTCAACCCGCCAACGGCCGGCAGACCGCTCATGGCGATACCTGATCAATTAGGTTGGGAGGTGTTGCGGGGCAAGGTACGCAGGACGTACGCAGGTACAAGAGAAGGCTGAAGTCCCAGATGAATGCAGAAGGCCGTACCAGGCTCAACCAGACGCCCGAGTGGACCGCTCTGGCCAAGCACCGGGAGCAGCTGGGGGAGGTGCAGCTGCGCGAGCTGTTCGCCGCGGATCCGGAGCGCGGCGCGGGCTACACGCTCCAGGTCGGCGATCTGTACGTCGACTACTCCAAGCACCTGGTCACCGACGAGACGCTGGCCCTGCTGCGTGACCTGGCCGCCGCCACCGACGTCTTCGGGCTGCGGGACGCCATGTTCCGGGGCGAGAAGATCAACACGACCGAGGACCGTGCCGTGCTGCACCTCGCGCTGCGCGCCCCGCGCGACGCGGTCATCGAGGTCGACGGGCAGAACGTCGTGCCCGGCGTCCACGCCGTCCTCGACAAGATGAGCGCGTTCGCCGAGCGGATCCGTTCCGGCGAGTGGACCGGCCACACCGGCAAGCGCATCAAGAACGTCGTCAACGTCGGCATCGGCGGCTCCGACCTCGGCCCGGCCATGGCGTACGAGGCGCTGCGCGCCTACACCGACCGGGACCTGACCGTGCGCTTCGTCTCGAACGTCGACGGCGCCGACCTGCACGAGG
Source organism: Streptomyces sp. NPDC002577 (assembly GCF_053594815.1). NCBI lineage: Bacteria > Bacillati > Actinomycetota > Actinomycetes > Kitasatosporales > Streptomycetaceae > Streptomyces > Streptomyces sp. NPDC002577. Next base: position 599,013 of record NZ_JBSFWK010000001.1, read on the forward strand.
CCGTGCATGACCTGGACGCGGCCGAGACGCTGTTCATCATCGCGTCGAAGACCTTCACCACGATCGAGACGATCACCAACGCGACCTCCGCGCGCACCTGGCTGCTGAGCGAGCTGGGGGCCGGTCAGGAGGCCGTCGCCAAGCACTTCGTGGCGCTGTCCACGAACGCCGGGAAGGTGGCGGAGTTCGGCATCGACGTGGCCAACATGTTCGAGTTCTGGGACTGGGTCGGCGGCCGCTACTCGTACGACTCTGCGATCGGCCTGTCGCTGGTGATCGCCATCGGTCCGGACCGCTTCCGCGAGATGCTCGACGGCTTCCACCTGGTCGACGAGCACTTCCGCACCGCACCGGCCGAGTCCAACGTGCCGCTGCTGCTCGGTCTGCTGGGCATCTGGTACGGCAACTTCCACGGCGCGCAGACGCATGCGGTGCTGCCCTACTCGCACTACCTGTCCAAGTTCACCGCGTATCTGCAGCAGCTGGACATGGAGTCCAACGGCAAGTCGGTGACCCGTGACGGCACACCGGTGGGGTGGGAGACCGGGCCGGTCGTCTGGGGCACGCCGGGCACCAACGGACAGCACGCGTACTACCAGCTGATCCACCAGGGCACGAAGCTGATCCCGGCCGACTTCATCGGCTTCGCCGACCCCGTCGCCGATCTGCAGCCGGGCCTGGTCGCCCAGCACGACCTGCTGATGGCCAACTTCTTCGCGCAGACGCAGGCGCTGGCGTTCGGCAAGACGCCGGAGGAGGTGCGGGCCGAGGGCGTGCCGGAGGAGCTCGTGCCGCACAAGACGTTCAAGGGCAACCGCCCGACGACCACGATCCTCGCGCGCGAGCTCACGCCCTCCGTGCTCGGACAGCTCGTCGCGCTCTACGAGCACAAGGTGTTCGTGCAGGGCGCCGTGTGGAACATCGACTCCTTCGACCAGTGGGGTGTCGAGCTCGGCAAGGTCCTCGCCAAGCGCGTCGAGCCTGCCCTCACCGAGGGCGCTGACGTGCCGGGGCTCGACGAGTCCACCAAGGCACTGGTCGCCAAGTACCGCGAGCTGCGCGGCCGTTAATCGGATGCGCGGGTACCGCCCGGCAGGTGACACTGCTCCGGCTCCGTCACCTGCCGGGAGGCCCCCCATGGACCAGCTTCTGGCCGCACTCGCCGATCCCGAACGGCTGCGGCTGTACGCCCGGATCGTCCTCGGCGACCTGCCGCCGCGCGACGAGGACTCCGCCGCTGCGCGCAGGCACCTGGGGCGGCTGCTCGCCGCAGGACTGGTCGAGCGGCTGCCGGACGGCTCCCTGCGCGCGGACCCGTCCGTGTTCCGCCGCGAGCGCCCCGCGGAGTCGGCCCCGGCCGGTGTGCCGCGGCGCCTGACCGGGTTCTTCGCGCAGGGGCGGCTGACCACGATCCCGGTACGTCCTGTCGTACGCCGTGAACTGCTCGCCCACCTGACGGTGACCCTCTTCACCGTCGACCGCAGCTATACCGAGCGCGAGATCAACGACGCGTTCGGCACGGTCCACGACGACACCTCGGCGCTGCGGCGGTACTGCGTGGAGAACGGCCTGCTCGTCCGGGAACGCGACGGCAGCAGCTACCGGAGGGTGGCGGCATAGGCCGCCGCCCGGGTGCGTTCCCGATCGCCCGGCTGAGTCCCTGGCCGCCTGAATTCGTGGTCGCCCGAGCTCCCGGTCAGATCATCTTCGCCCCGTCGGACGACATCGTCCGGCGGGGCGAAGTCGTGCCTCGCCCCATGCCGCCCGTACACAAGGGCCGGCAAGCCGGGCGGTGAGCGCGCCCGGCAAGAGTTCCACACTCCGCTCTTACTCCCGTCACGAGGACGGCTTACCTCGCTGCGCCAGCGTGTGTCGCGCACCGCGGCCACCCGGCCACCGGTAAGGAACGGAGATCAGCGCGATGACCACGCCTGGGATACCCCTGGTGCCGGCGAGCCCCGTTCTGCCGCCGATGCCGCGTCGCGGGCTCCGCCTCCTCGCCGGAGTCTTCCGCCCGTTCCACGACGGAGAGGCCTCCGACGACGCCCTGAGCGACCTCACCGACGCCCTGCCCGAGAACGACGACGAGAACGAGGGCGAGGACACGGTTCGTCCTACGGAGGACTTCGAGGAGGAAGACGACGACGCGGCTTCCCTCCGAGAGACGCTGCGCGGCTATTTCGAGTGACCCGCCCCCGAACCTCCGGCGGCAAGAGCGACCGAAACCACCTGGAGAGAGAACCACGCATGACCCGGAACAGCGCCCACGGCACGCCGCGATTCAGCATCGTGATACCCGTCTACAAGGTGCAGGGCTATCTGCGCGAATGCCTGGACTCCGTGCTGACTCAGAGCTTCACCGACTTCGAGGTGATCGCTGTCGACGACTGCTCCCCTGACACCTCCGGCGCGATCCTGGACGTGTACGCGGCCCGCGACCCGCGCGTGGTGCCCGTCCACCTGGACAGCAACGGCGGCATCGGCAACGCCCGCAACCTGGGCGTCGAGCTCGCCCGGGGCGAGTACCTGCTCTTTCTCGACAGCGACGACACCCTGACCGCCAACGCCCTGCACTTCATGGAGCAGCGGCTGGCGGAGTCCGGCGACCCGGATCTCCTCCTCTTCGACCACGTGCGGACGTACTGGTGGAACATGGTGCAGCCGAGTGCCACCGCACAGCTGCTCGAAGAATCGCGCGACGAGGTCTTCCGGCCTGCCGACCGGCCCGAACTGTTCAACCTCTTCGCGGTGGTGTGGAACCGGCTGTTCCGCCGGGAGTTCTTCACCGGCAGCGGCCTGACCTTCACCGACGGACTGTACGAAGACGCGCTGGTCGTCTATCTGGCGATGCTCACCGCCGAAACCGGCGCCTGCCTGGACCGTGTCTGCGTGGAATACCGGCAGCGCAGGCAGGGCAACTCGATGAAGACGCCCGGACGCGAGCACTTCACCATCTTCGAGCAGTACCAGAGGCTGTTCGACTTCCTGGACGCCCACCGTGAGCTGGACGCATTGCGGCCCGTTCTCTTCCAGCGGATGGCCAGCCACTTCCTCTACACCCTCGCCCGCTCCGCCCGGGTCCTCCCCTCCGACCGCAGGGAGTACTTCAAGCTCGCCTCGGCGATGTACAACGCCCATCTGCCCAGCGGTTTCCAGGTGCCCGACGGACTGCTCGGAGCCAAGTTCAGGGCGCTGAACCTGGGGTCGTACACCGCGTTCCAGAGCGCCAAGGCAGTCAACTACACGCGGGTGAAGGCGAGGAAGGCGGTCAAGAAGGCCAGACGTGCGGTCGGCAAGCGCCTCCAGGCGGCCCACTACTGGATACAGCGGCAACTGCCCATCGACGAGCACCTCGCCGTCTACTCGGCGTACTGGGGCCGCGGGCCCTCCTGCAACCCGCTCGCCATCTACCGCAAGGCGCAGGACATCGCGCCGGGTGTGCACGGGGTGTGGGTCGTCAGGCCCGATGCGGTGCGGGAGATACCCGAGGGCATGGACCACGTCGTCCTGGGCAGCCGCCGCTACCGGCGGGTGATGGCCCGGGCCAGGTTCCTCATCAACAACGTCAACTTCCCGGACGACATCGTCAAGCGGCCCGGCCAGACGCACCTGATGACCCATCACGGCACCCCGCTCAAGCGCATGGGGCTGGACCAGCAGCGTTTCCCCGCGGCCGCCAAGGGGATGAACTTCCGCCGGCTCCTGGAGCGCGCGGACCGCTGGGACTACAGCCTGTCCTCCAACCAGCTGTCCACCGAGCACTGGGAGCGCGTCTACCCGTGCGCCTTCACCTCGCTCGACTACGGCTATCCGCGCAACGACGTCTACTACACGTCGACGGCGCGGGACGTCGCCCGGGCCCGCCAACGGCTCGGCATCGCCCCCGGCACGACGGCGCTGCTCTACGCCCCCACCGTCCGCGACTACCAGACCGGGTACGTGGCGGCGATGGACCTGGCGAAGGTCGCACGCGCTCTCGGCCCCGGCTTCCTCCTCATGGTCCGTACGCACTACTTCTACGCCCAGGACCCCCGGCTCGCCCAACTCCAGGAGCAGGGCCTGCTGCTGGACGTCTCCCGTCACCCGAGCGTGGAGGAGCTCTGCCTGGCCTCGGACGCCCTGATCACCGACTACTCCTCGATCCAGTTCGACTACGCCTGCCTGGACCGGCCGATCATCACCTACGCCGACGACTGGGAGACGTACGTCAGGTCCCGCGGCGTCACCTTCGACCTGCTCTCCGGCAAGCCCGGCGAGACGCCGGGCGCCATCGCCACCACCGAGGACGAGCTGATCGAGCTGCTGCGCGACGGATCCTGGGACGACGAGCGCACGACCGAGCTGCGCGCCGCGTTCCGCAGGCGCTTCTGCCACTACGACGACGGGAACGCCTCCGAGCGAGTGGTGCGCCACGTGCTGCTGGGCCAGGAGAGCCCCACGCCGGCGGGGCCGGCCGATGCCCGCCTCCGGGTGCCCGTACCCCGCCCTGCCGAGGCCGGAGGTCCGGACCCGACCGGCGCGGCCCGGGACCGGGACGGGCGGTACCGGCAGGACGGGTACGGGCCGATGGTGATGCAGCGCTGACGGCCCGTGCCCGTACCGCCCAGGCCGCCTTGTCCTTCACGTGAGCAGGACCACGACACCATGACCGCCATCGCACCGACCGCACCGACCGTGCCGCACCGGATCGCTCGTCCCTTTCCCTGGCTGGTCCTGGTCGCCGTCGGCTATTGCGCCGCCCAAGTGCTGTTCGTCGTCCCGCGCCTCGGGCACGCCCTCGGCTGGGACGAGGCGGTCTACGTCTCGCAGGCCGACCCGCGCCACCCGGCCGCCTACTTCAGCGCACCCCGCTCGCGCGGCACCAGCCTCCTCGTCGCCCCGGTCGTCGCGATCACCGGCTCTGTCGCCGCACTGCGGGTGGTGCTCGCGCTGTTCTCCTCGACCGCGCTCTGGGCGGCCTACCGGGTGTGGACTCCGCTGGCGGGGCGCCGGACGACGGCACTCGCCGCGCTGCTGTTCGCCGGTCTGTGGGTGACCCTGGCCAACGGTCCGCAGGCCATGCCCAACCTGTGGGTGGCGCTCAGCGCGGTCGGCGCCGCCGGATGGTTCCTGCGCGCTCCCGCCGAACGCCGGGCCCACTGGTGGCTGGCCGGCTGCCTCGCCGCCGCCGTGCTCTTCCGCTTCTCCGACGGCGTCTGGCTCGCGCTGCCGCTGCTGACGGCCGCCGCGCTGGTACGGCACAGGCGGCGCACGCTGCCGTGGATCATCGGTGGCGTGGCGGCGGGCGCCGCGGAGTGGGTCGCCGAGGCGTACGTACGCTTCGGCGGCGTCGGTGAACGGCTGCAGCAGTCGTCCGCCAATGAGGGCGGCATCGGCCTGCACCTCAACTTCGGCAACGCCTGGCGCAGTCTGGACGGCCCGCAGTTGTGCCGTCCCTGCCACGCCTACCTCAGCCACCCCGAACTCGGGCTGTGGTGGCTCGCGTTGCCCCTGCTCGCCGCGGCCGCGCTCGCCGTCGCAGTCCGTCGCGGCCGTGGCGAGGCCGCAGCCGTACCCATCGCCTGTGCGGCCGCGACCGCCTTCCCGTACCTCCTGCTCATCACGTACTCCGCTCCCCGCTTCCTGCTGCCCGCCTACGCGCTGCTGTCGCTCCCGGTCGCCGCCCTCGCCTGCCGCGGGGTACGCGCCGCCCGCAGTCCGGTCCTGGCCGGAGCCCTCGTCGCTGCCGCCGTCGCCCTGCAACTCGTCGGTCAGGGACTCGTTCTGCCGCACACGACAGCGCAGACCGCGCGGGTCGCCGCTCTCTACGCGACGGTGGGCCGCGACCTGCGCGGTCTTGGCGTCCGTCCGCCGTGTCTGGTCGGGGGCACGTTCGCGCTCGCCCCGGCGTACGACGCGGGGTGCGGCTCACCTCAGACGCGGGGTCGGTATGCGGACGCCCTCCTCATCCGCCGCAGCGCCCACCGGCCGCGCTATGCCCGCGGCTGGACACCGCACCGCCTCCCCGGCACCACCTGGACGGCGTTCCTGCCGCGGTCCTGACGCCGACCGCACGGCGCGACGGGCGTCCCGGCCGACACGTCAGCCCCAGGTCTTCGACCTGGGGCTTCGTGGTTCGGTTGACCGGAGCCGGCTGTGCGCGTGCGGCCGGCTCGCGGCCTCAGGGCAGAGAGCCGAGGCTCAGGGCGAGGCCGGCGGATACAGGTCGCGCGGCAGCTGCGAGGCCGCAGCGGCGTCCAGCAGCCACAGGGTCCGGGACCTGCCGTACGCGCCCGCCGCGGGAGCCTGGATCTCGCCCGCGCCCGACAGAGCGATGGCCGCCGCGTTCGCCTTGTCCGCGCCCGCCGCCAGCAGCCACACCTCACGGGCCGCACGAATCGCGGGCAGCGTGAGGGTGATACGGGTCGGCGGGGGCTTCGGGGCGCCATGGACACCGACGACCGTGCGTTCCGTCTCCCGCACCGCCGGAAGCTCCGGGAAGAGCGACGCGACATGGGTGTCCGGGCCGACGCCGAGCATCAGGACGTCGAAGGACGGGACCGGACCGTGGTCCTCCGGGCCTGCCGCGGCGGCGAGTTCGGCCGTGTAGGCCGCAGCTGCCGCGTCCGCGTCGTTGCCGTACGGACCGTCCGAGGCCGGCATGGCGTGGACGCGCTTGGGGTCCAGCGGGACCGCGTCGAGGAGGGCCTCGCGGGCCTGGGTGACGTTGCGGTCCGGGTCGCCGTCGGGCAGGAACCGCTCGTCGCCCCACCACAGGTCCAGGCGGCCCCAGTCGACGGCGTCCCGGGCGGGCGCGTCGGCCAGCGCGGCCAGCAGGCCGTTGCCGTTGCGCCCGCCGGTGAGGACCACCGAGGCGAAGCCGCGGGCGGCCTGGGCGTCCACGATCTTCGTGATCAGCCGGGCCGCCGCGGCCTGTGCCATCAGCTCCTTGTCGCGGTGCACGACGAGCTGCGGTGCCATGGTCACTTCGCCGCCGCCTTCTTCGCCGGTGCCCTGCCCGTCGTCTTCTTCGCCGGGCTCTTGGCGGGCGCCTCGGCCTTCGCGGGTGCCTCCGCGCCGGCGGCCGACTCGGCGGGCTCAGCGGACCCGTCCGCCCCGGCAGCCGACGGGAGGACGTCCTCGCCCTCGGTCGGCGCCGACGACGGACCGGCCAGCCGGTCCACGCCGTACTTCAGAGCCGACGCGTAGGTGTCGTCCGGGTCGAGCCGGCGGAGCTCCTCCGCGATGAGCTCGGCCGTGTCGCGCCGCTGCAGCGCCACCGCACGGTCGGGCTGGCCCTGGATGGACAGAGTCGCGAGCGCACCGTCCGCGCGGTCCAGCACGACCGGGCCGCAGCTCGTGGCCAGCCGTACGGCCGTCAGGCCGGGTCCGGCCGACACCGACCGCTGTACCGGCACGTCCAGCCGGTCCGCAAGCCACATGGCGAGCAGCTCGCAGCTCGGGTTGAACTCCTCGCCCTCGACCTCGACCGACGTGACCTCGCAGGTCACCTGGTCCAGGGCCGCGGCCAGCATCGACCGCCACGGGGTGATGCGGGTCCACGACAGGTCCGTGTCGCCCGGCGTGTACGCCTCGGCGCGGGCGCTCAGCTCCTTGACGGGCTGCTCGGCGGCGTAGGTGTCGGTGACCCGCCGCTGGGCCAGCGCACCGAGCGGGTCGTTCGCGGGGTCGAGCGGCGCGTTGACCGGCCACCAGACGACCACCGGGGCATCCGGCAGGAGCAGCGGCAGCACCACGGACTGGGCGTGGTGCACGACCTCGCCGTACAGCCGCAGCACCACCGTCTCGCCGGTGCCCGCGTCCGCGCCCACGCGCACATCGGCGTCGAGGCGCGAGCTCGTGCGGTCGCGGGGCGAGCGCGAGCCGCGCTTGATGACGACCAGGGTGCGCGAGGGGTGCTCGCGGGAGGCGTCGTTCGCGGCCTTGAGCGCGTCGTAGGCGTTCTCCTCGTCGGTGACGATGACGAGGGTGAGCACCATGCCGACGGCGGGGGTGCCGATGGCGCGGCGGCCCTTGATGAGCGCCTTGTTGATCTTGCTGGCGGTGGTGTTCGTGAGGTCGATGTTCATGGCCGACGCCAGCTCCGTCCGTCTCGTTCGAGCATTTCGTCCGCCTCGACGGGTCCCCACGTGCCCGCCGGGTACTGCGCGGGCTTGCCGTTGGTGTCCCAGTACTTCTCGATCGGGTCGAGGATCTTCCAGGACAGCTCGACCTCCTCCGTACGCGGGAAGAGGTTGGCGTCGCCGAGCAGGACGTCGAGGATGAGCCGCTCGTACGCTTCGGGGCTGGACTCCGTGAAGGACTCGCCGTACGCGAAGTCCATCGACACGTCCCGGACCTCCATCGAGGTGCCCGGCACCTTGGAGCCGAACCGCACCGTCACGCCCTCGTCCGGCTGGACGCGGATGACCAGGGCGTTCTGCCCGAGCTCCTCCGTCGCCGTGTGGTCGAAGGGGGAGTGCGGGGCGCGCTGGAACACGACCGCGATCTCGGTGACGCGACGGCCCAGGCGCTTGCCCGTGCGCAGGTAGAAGGGGACGCCCGCCCAGCGGCGGTTGTCGACCCCGAGCTTGATCGCCGCATACGTGTCGGTCTTCGACTGCGGGTCGATGCCGTCTTCCTGCAGATAGCCGATGACCTTCTCGCCGCCCTGCCAGCCGGCCGCGTACTGGGCGCGCACGGTGTCCTCGCCGAGGTCCTTGGGCAGCCGCACGGCGCCCAGCACCTTGGTCTTCTCCGCCGCCAGCGCGTCCGCGTCGAAGGAGGCGGGCTCCTCCATCGCGGTCAGCGCGAGGAGCTGGAGCAGGTGGTTCTGGATGACGTCGCGGGCGGCGCCGATGCCGTCGTAGTAGCCCGCGCGGCCGCCGATGCCGATGTCCTCGGCCATCGTGATCTGCACATGGTCGACGTACGACCGGTTCCAGAGCGGCTCGAACATCGTGTTGGCGAAGCGCAGCGCCAGGATGTTCTGGACGGTCTCCTTGCCCAGGTAGTGGTCGATCCGGAAGACCTGCTCCGGGGCGAACACCTCGTGGACGATCGAGTTGAGCTCCTTGGCGGAGGCCAGATCGTGCCCGAAGGGCTTCTCGATGACCGCGCGGCGCCAGGAGCCGTTGTTCTGGTCGGCCAGTCCGTGCTTCTTCAGCTGCTGGACGACCTGCGGGAAGAACTTGGGAGGTACGGAGAGGTAGAAGGCGAAGTTGCCGCCCGTCCCCTGCGCCTTGTCCAGCTCCTGGATCGTGGCGCGCAGCTGCTCGAACGCGGTGTCGTCGTCGAAGTCGCCCTGGACGAAGCGCATCCCCTGTATGAGCTGCTGCCACACCTCCTCACGGAAGGGGGTGCGGGAGTGCTGCTTGACCGCGTCGTGGACGATCTCCGCGAAGTCCTCGTCCTGCCACTCGCGGCGGGCGAAGCCGACGAGCGAGAAGCCCGGGGGCAGCAGACCTCGGTTCGCGAGGTCGTAGACGGCGGGCATCAGCTTTTTGCGTGACAAATCGCCCGTGACCCCGAAGATGACCAGGCCCGACGGCCCCGCGATACGCGGGAGCCGTCGGTCTGCGGGGTCACGAAGCGGATTCGCTCCGTGTACTGCGGTCAAGGCGTCAGCCCTCCGAGGGGGCGAGGCGCTGCAGCTCCGCCTCGGTCGACTTCAACAGGTCGTTCCAGGCCGACTCGAACTTCTCGACACCCTCGTCCTCGAGAAGCTGCACCACGTCGTCGTACGAGATGCCGAGCCGCTCGACGGCATCGAGGTCGGCGCGGGCCTGCTCGTAGGTGCCGGCGATGGTGTTGCCGGTGATCTCACCGTGGTCGGCGGTCGCGTCGAGCGTGGCCTCCGGCATGGTGTTGACCGTGCCCGGGGCGACCAGATCGTCGACGTACAGGGTGTCCTTGTACGCCGGGTCCTTCACGCCGGTGGAGGCCCACAGCGGGCGCTGCCTGTTGGCGCCGGCCTTGTCCAGCGCGGCCCAGCGGTCCGAGGCGAAGACCTCCTCGTACGCCTCGAAGGCCAGGCGGGCGTTGGCGAGCGCCGCCTTGCCGCGCGCCTCCTTGGCCTCCGGGGTGCCGAGGGCGTCGAGGCGCTTGTCGATCTCGGTGTCCACGCGGGACACGAAGAACGACGCGACCGAGCGGATCTTGGACAGGTCGAGGCCGCGCTCCTTGGCCTTCTCCAGGCCGGCCAGGTAAGCGTCCATGACCTCGCGGTAGCGCTCGAGCGAGAAGATCAGCGTGACGTTGACGCTGATGCCCAGGCCGATCACCTCGGTGATGGCCGGCAGACCCGCCTTGGTGGCCGGGATCTTGATCAGCGTGTTGGGGCGGTCCACCAGCCATGCGAGCTGCTTGGCCTCGGCGATGGTCGCCGCGGTGTTGTGCGCCAGGCGCGGGTCGACCTCGATCGAGACCCGGCCGTCCTGGCCGCCGGTCTCGTCGAAGACGGGCCGCAGGATGTCGGCGGCGTCCCGGACATCCGCGGTGGTGATCATGCGGATGGCCTCGTCGACGGTGACCTTGCGGGCGGCGAGGTCGGCGACCTGCTGCTCGTAGCCGTCACCCGACGAGATCGCCTTCTGGAAGATCGACGGGTTGGTCGTGACGCCCACGACGTGCTGCTGGTCGATCAGCTCGGCGAGGTTGCCGGACGTGATCCGCTTGCGCGACAGGTCGTCCAGCCAGATCGCGACGCCTTCATCGGAGAGGCGCTTGAGTGCGTCTGTCATGGAAAATGCATCTCCTACTTGGTTGTCTGAATGCGTCAGCGCTGAGCGGCGTCGATGGATTCCCGCGCGGCGGCAGCCACGTTCTCGGGAGTGAAGCCGAACTCGCGGAAGAGGACCTTTCCGTCGGCCGACGCGCCGAAGTGCTCCAGCGAAACAATGCGCCCGGCGTCACCGACGTACCGGTGCCAGGTCAGGCCGATGCCGGCCTCGACTGCGACGCGCGCCTTCACAGAAGGCGGCAGGACGCTGTCCCGGTACCCCTGGTCCTGCTGCTCGAACCACTCCACGCACGGCATCGACACCACACGGGTGGGGACACCGGCGGCCTGCAGCTGCTCACGGGCCTCGACGGCCACGTGCACCTCGGAGCCGGTGGCGATCAGCACGACCTGCGCCTCGCCGCCTTCGGCGTCGAACAGGACGTAGCCGCCGCGTGCGGTGTCCTCGTTGGGCTCGTAGACCGGCACGCCCTGGCGGGTCAGCGCCAGACCGTGCGGGGCGCCCTTGCCGAACTCCTTCGTCCAGCGGCGCAGGATCTCCCGCCACGCGATCGCGGTCTCGTTGGCGTCGGCGGGACGGACGACGTTGAGCCCCGGGATGGCGCGCAGCGAGGCCAGGTGCTCGACCGGCTGGTGCGTGGGGCCGTCCTCACCGAGACCGATGGAGTCGTGCGTCCACACGTACGTCACCGGCACGTGCATCAGCGCGGACAGGCGGACCGCGTTGCGCATGTAGTCGGAGAACACCAGGAAGGTGCCGCCGTAGATGCGCGTGTTGCCGTGCAGCGCGATGCCGTTCATCTCCGCGGCCATGGAGTGCTCGCGGATGCCGAAGTGGATGGTGCGGCCGTACGGATCGGCCTCCGGCAGCGGGTTGTCCGCGGGCAGGAACGAGGAGTTCTTGTCGATGGTGGTGTTGTTGGACCCGGCGAGGTCGGCCGAGCCGCCCCACAGCTCCGGGATCACGCCACCGAGGGCCTGCAGCACCTTGCCGGACGCGGCACGGGTGGCGACGGCCTTGCCCTCCTCGAAGACCGGGAGCTTCTCCTCCCAGCCGTCGGGCAGCTCGCCCGCGGCGATGCGGTCGAACTCCGCGGCCCGCTCCGGATTGGCGCTGCGCCACTCCTGGAACGACTTCTCCCACTTCGCCTTGGCCTCGCGGCCTCGGTCGAGGGCCTGGCGGGTGTGGGCCAGGACCTCGCCCGTGACCTCGAAGGACTGCTCCGGGTCGAAGCCGAGGACGCGCTTGGTGGCGGCGACCTCGTCGTCGCCCAGCGCCGAGCCGTGCGCGGCCTCGGTGTTCTGCGCGTTCGGGGCCGGCCAGGCGATGATCGAGCGCATCGCGATGAACGACGGCCTGTCCGTCACCTTCTTCGCGGCCTCGACGGCGTTGTAGATCGCGTGCGGGTCGAGGTCGCCGTCCGGCTTCGGGGCGATGCGCTGCACGTGCCAGCCGTACGCCTCGTAGCGCTTGACGGTGTCCTCGGAGACGGCGGTCTCGGTGTCGCCCTCGATCGAGATGTGGTTGTCGTCCCACAGCAGGATCAGGTTGCCGAGCTTCTGGTGCCCGGCCAGCGAGGACGCCTCGGCGGAGATGCCCTCCTGGAGGCAGCCGTCACCGGCGATGCAGTAGATGAAGTGGTCGAACGGCGACGTGCCGGCGGCCGCGTCCGGGTCGAACAGGCCGCGCTCGTAGCGGGCGGCCATCGCCATGCCCACCGCGTTGGCGACACCCTGGCCGAGCGGTCCTGTCGTCGTCTCGACACCCTTGGTGTGGCCGTACTCGGGGTGGCCGGGGGTCTTGGAACCCCAGGTGCGGAACGCCTTCAGATCGTCCAGCTCCAGGCCGAAGCCGCCGAGGTAGAGCTGGGTGTAGAGGGTCAGGGACGAGTGACCCGCGGAGAGGACGAACCGGTCACGGCCCGTCCAGTCGGTGTCCGCCGGGTCGTGCCGCATCACCTTCTGGAAAAGGGTGTACGCGGCGGGGGCCAGGCTCATCGCCGTACCGGGATGGCCGTTTCCGACCTTCTGTACGGCGTCGGCGGCCAGGATGCGGGCGGTGTCGACGGCCCGCTGGTCCAACTCGGTCCACTCGAGGTCTGTAGTGGTCGGCTCGGTGCTCACCCTGGGTCAGGGCTCCTCTCCACATGTTCGAATGCCGGCGTTCTCTGGGCTCGCCGGCCGGTGTCGAGACTACCGCTGTGAGTAGGCGTGTTTTTCCGGGCCATTCCAGGTTGCAGGGCTCCGACGATATCCGCATCGCCGGGGCCGTTTTCCCTATTCAGCAGGTGAATACGAGGCCGCTCATTTGAATGCTCATTCGAGAACATCCGTGCACGTTGCAGCGCCCCATGACCAACACGGCCCACCCCCCGCGGAGGGCCAGGACGGGCAACGTCTAAAGTGGCGTGGTACGCGCGAGCCCTTACTCGGCCTTCACGCCAAGGCTCGCTGGGATGTCTCTGTCAGGGGTGTGCGTGACGGCCGTTGAATCCCGTCCTGCGGGAGTAACCGGGACGAGCCCTACCCACCGGCCGTTCGGGGCCCGTGTCAAGGCGTTCGTGGCGCTGACCAAGCCACGGATCATCGAGCTTCTGCTCATCACCACGGTCCCGGTGATGTTCCTTGCCGAGCAGGGAGTGCCGGACCTATGGCTGGTGCTCGCGACCTGCCTCGGCGGCTATCTGTCCGCCGGCGGCGCCAACGCGCTGAACATGTACATCGACCGCGACATCGACGCGCTCATGGACCGCACCTCGCAGCGGCCGTTGGTCACCGGCATGGTCTCCCCGCGCGAGGGCCTCGTCTTCGGCATCACCCTCGCCGTCGTCTCCACGCTCTGGTTCGGCCTGCTCGTCAACTGGCTGTCCGCGTGGCTGTCGCTCGGCGCCCTGCTGTTCTACGTCGTCGTCTACACGATGATCCTGAAGCGGCGTACGTCGCAGAACATCGTGTGGGGCGGCATCGCCGGCTGTATGCCGGTCCTCATCGGCTGGTCGTCGGTCACGAACTCCCTGTCGTACGCCGCCGTCATCCTGTTCCTCGTCATCTTCTTCTGGACGCCGCCGCACTACTGGCCGCTGTCGATGAAAGTGAAGGACGACTACGCGCGCGTGGGCGTGCCGATGCTTCCGGTCATCGCCTCGAACAAGGTGGTCGCCCGGCAGATCGTCCTCTACAGCTGGGTGATGGTCGGCGCGTCGCTGCTGCTGCAGCCGCTCGGCTACACCGGCTGGTTCTACACGGTGGTGGCCCTGGTGACGGGCGGCTGGTGGCTGTGGGAGGCCCACGCTCTGCAGGCGCGCGCCCACGCCGAGGTCACGGGCGCCAAGCTCAAGGAGATGCGCCTGTTCCACTGGTCGATCACCTATGTGTCGCTGCTGTTCGTCGCGGTCGCGGTGGACCCCTTCCTGCGGTAGCCGCAGCGCGCTTGCAGCTTTTCGTCCGACGGGCGGGCTGCGTGGCCAAGGCCACGTGGTCCGCCCGTCGCCAGTTGATCTACCCGTGGGTAGCATCGGGCCATGGCAGAGACCCAGCAGGTTGACGAGAGCAGCGAGACCGCCGGCGGCGACCGCAAGGCGGCGGCGAGGGCCCAGCGCAGGACGGCCAGGCTCGCCAAGGAGATCGGCGCCTTCGCCAAGGCGCACGGCGGCGCCGAGGGACAGATCGCCTACATCGGGCAGAAGGGCGCCCGCATCGTCCTCGTCGGCGAGGACGGCGGCTGGGGCGACCTCGTGGCCCCCACGTACCAGATCGCCGAGCAGGCCGTGGAGAAGTCCGGGATCACCCGCCACGAGGCCTTCGACGGCGAGTTCGCGGCGAAGGTGAAGACCGGCCCCTACGAATGGACGCGCATGGCGGGGATCCAGGTCGGCGGCCGCAGCAACGGCTGAGCGTCCGGGACCCGTGTGACATTCCGGCCGCGGCGGCGCCCCCGCCGCGGCCGAAGACTGTCCCAGGGCTCGACTGGTTGCGGCTCAACTGGTCGGGGCTCAACTGGTCGGGATCAGGGCAACACCTGGCGGCCGGTTCACCCGTTAGGACCGTGGAGGCGCGGTCTATTCCTCGGGGGGATCCGGATGATCGAAACGCCGTCGCTGGTGGACCAGTACTGCCATGGAGTGCTGCGTACGGAGCTGGGGCTCGGCACCTTCGAGGCCCAGCTGGGCCGGGGCGAGGGGCCGCCCGCCGCCGGGACCACCTTCTTCGACACCCAGACCGGGTTCGCCGTACGCCGCTGGTGTCCGCCGCTGCTCGGCCTGGAACCGCACTGCGCCCCGGCCCGCTATCTCGCGCGCCGGCGTGAGCTGGGTGTGCTCGAGTCGGGGCGCAGGCTGCTGCGGGGCAGCGGCATCACGACGTACCTCGTCGACACCGGGCTGCCGGGCGATCTGAGCGGCCCGCGCGAGATGGCCACGGCCGGGGACGCCGAAGCACACGAGATCATCCGCCTGGAGCTGCTCGCCGAGCAGGTCGCGGACACCTCCGGCAGCGTGGCGTCGTTCCTCGCCAATCTCGCCGAGTCGGTGCACGCGGCCGCCGCGCACGCCGTCGCGTTCACCTCGGTCGCGGGCGTACGCGACGGCCTGGCGCTCGCGCCCGAACCGCCCGGCCCCGGAGAGGTGCGGGGCGCCGCCGGCCGGTGGCTCGCCGGCCGCCGGGCGGGCGGCAGCCTCACCGACCAGGTGCTGCTGCGGCATCTGCTGTGGATGGCCGTCGCCTCGGGCCGCCCGCTGCAGCTGCACGCCGGGCTCGCCGAGCCGGGCCTGCGCGTCGACCGCACCGATCCCGCCCTGCTCACGGATTTCGTCCGGGCGACGGCCGGGCTCGGCACCGACCTGGTGCTGCTGCACGGCTACCCGTACCACCGGCACACGGCCCACCTCGCCGCGGTCTTCCCGCACGTCTACGCCGACCTGGGCGCGGCTCTCGTCCGCACCGGGGCGCGGGCTGCGACCGTACTCGCCGAGATCCTGGAACTCGCCCCCTTCGGCAAGCTCCTGTTCTCCAGCGGCGCAGGTGCCCTGCCCGAACTGCATGTGGTGGGAGCACGCCTTTTCCGGGAGGCGCTGAGCAGGGTGCTCGGCGGGTGGGTCGCCGACGGGGCGTGGTCGCTGGCCGATGCGCAGCGCGTGGCGGGGCTCATCGCGGCGGGCAATGCGCGGCGGGTGTACGGGGTGGGTTGATCGTCACCGGAGCCGATCCGGGATGCTCCCGGCGGCCCGGCCTCGGACCGGACCTGTCAGGAGGCGGGCGACGCCACCGCGTGCCGCTGCGGCGGCGCCACGGCCGCCGGCTCATCGACCGGCCGCTCCCGCACCGACAGCAGGACACGCAGGACCGCGATCCACATGACGGCCGAGCCGAGCATGTGCAGCCCCACCAGGGCCTCGGGGAGGTCCATGAAGTACTGGACGTAGCCGATCACACCCTGGGCGAGCAGGACCAGGAACAGATCGCGGGTGCGGTGCAGCGGGCCCTTGGGGGCGTCGACCGCCTTGAGGACGAACCACAGGGCGAAGGTGAGGGTCACCACGATCCAGGCGAGCACGGCGTGCAGCTTGGCGACGGACTCCCAGTCGACCGGCATGCGCTCCACGTCGCTCGAGTCGCCCGCGTGCGGGCCCGCGCCGGTGACCACCGTGCCGACCATGATCAGCAGTACGGAGGCGGCGACCAGGATCCACACCATCTGCCGGACCGGCTTGCCGACCAGGGGGCGGGGCGCCGCGTCGCCCTCGCGGGTGCGCTGCCACATCACCGTGGCGACGGCGATCAGTGCGGAGGAGAGCAGGAAGTGCGCCGCGACCGTGTACGGGTTGAGGCCCACGAGTACGACGATGCCGCCGAGGATCGCATTGCTCATGACCAGCCAGAACTGCGCCCAGCCGAGCCGCGTGAGGCTCCGCCGCCACGGCTTCTGCGAGCGTGCCGCGATGATCGCCCAGCCGACCGCGGCACACAGGACGTAGGTGAGCATGCGGTTGCCGAACTCGATGGCGCCGTGGACGCCCATGGCGCTGGTCGCGGTGAGCGAGTCGTCGGTGCACTTGGGCCAGGTCGGGCAGCCGAGGCCCGAACCGGTCAGCCGCACCGCACCGCCGGTGACCACGATGACCGCCATCATGACGACGGTGGACAGGGCTGCACGCTGAACGGTCCGGGGCTGCGGGGTCCAGCGGTCGGCGATGAAGGCCAGCGGGTTGCGCACGGCTCGGGCGGCATCGGCTCGGGTCACTTTTGGCACGCGCACCATGCTAGAGCCGAGCTTGTGCATGAATTCACGCGGGTGTGCATGTCGGGACAGACCGCCTGCGGGCAGCGGAATGCGGGGCCCGGCAGACGCCGGACCCCGCTCGGGGCCGAGTTCACGCAGCTCGGTGGCCCCACAGCCACTCGGCCGGGCTGAGATCGTCGTCGGCGCGGCCGCGGAACACCTCGTCGCGCAGCAGCGCGGCGACGCCCTCGACGTGCCACATCTCACCCCAGACACGGGCGGTGGACTGCACGCGGGCGGTGCGCGGCGCGCGCACCGCGGCGTACTCCTCCAGGGCGGACGGCCAGGCGACCGTGCCGTTGCCGGCGGTGTGCCGGGTGGCGGTGGCGGCCAGCGTGGCCGCGTCCTCCAGGGCCTGGCAGGCGCCCTGCGCCAGGTACTGCAGCATCGGGTGGGCGGAGTCGCCGAGCAGGGCGATCCGGTCCTTCGTCCAGCAGGAGATCGGCTCGCGGTCGGCCATCGGCCACCAGCGCTGCCGGCCGAGGCCGGGCAGGGCGCGGCGCACCGGCTCGCACGCGGCCGCGAAGACCTGCTCCATCTCCTCCGGGCCGCCCCACTTCTCCTCGCCGCGGTCGAAGCCGGGGCTGCGGAAGACGGCGACCTGGTTGTAGAGGGCACCGGAGCGCAGCGGGTACTGGACCAGGTGCAGCTTGGGGCCCATCCACACCAGTACGTCGCGCAGGTTCTCGCCGCCCTTGACGTCCTCGATGGGGATCGTGCCGCGGTAGGCGACGTAGCCGGACTGGATCGGCTCGTCGTCGCTGAACAGCGCGCGGGTGCGCGAGTGCAGACCGTCGGCGGCGATGAGCGCGGCGCCCGTGTACTCGGTCCCGTCGGCCGTGCGGACCATGACCGAGCCCGGCTGCTGCTCGACGTCCTCGACACGCTGTCCGGTCAGCAGCTCCACGCCGGCCTCGCCGGCGGCCCGGACCAGGATGTCGAGCAGGTCGCTGCGGTGGACGACGACATACGGGCCGCCGAAGTGCTCCACGTATGCGGCGTCCAGGCGGAGCCGCGTCAGCTCCTTGCCGTCGACCGCGTTGTGGAAGACGAGGTGCTCGGGCAGCACGCCCGCCTCGACGACCTGGTCGAGTACGCCGAGGTCCCGCAGGACGCGGGTCGCGTTCGGCGCCATCTGCAGGCCTGCTCCGACCTCCGTGAAGGCGGGTGCCTGCTCGAGCACGGTCACCTCGTGGCCCGCGCGACGGGCGGCGAGGGCCGTCGCCACGCCGCCGATGCCGCCGCCGATGACGATGAGCTTGTCTTGGCTGCTCATTGCTTGCTCCTTATGCAAGATCATGCGAGGGCTCGTCCGCGAGCTTGACGCTCGCCGGCTCTTGAGGGGTACGAGCCCTCGCTGTTCGGCTCGTTCGCGCGCTCGTTCAGAGCCAGCGGGGCAGTACCGCCTGGGCGGAGCCCCGCGCCGCGCGGGCGCCCGCCGTGTCGCGGCCCAGCAGCCAGGCGCACAGCCCGGCCGCGGGCGCGGCGACGACCTCCGGCTTGGTGCCGTCCGGGCCCAGCCGGTACTCGGCGCCGTCCCGGTCGGTGGGCCGCAGCAGCACCGCCGGGCAGTCGTCCTTGGCCCCGACCGCCGCCGACACCTCGGCGAGCAGCGCGTCGACCAGGTCCGCCGGGAACGCGTCGGTGTCGTCGCCCGCGCCCAGGTCCACCAGGTGCACCCAGATCTCGCGGGTCCGCATCCAGGGCACCTCGCTCGCCGGGATGGTGCGGCCCAGGGCGCTGCGGACGATGGACTCCCAGGAGCCGGCGGGCAGCGCGTCGATGGTGGCGAGCAGCCGGGCGTCGGCGTCCCGGAAGTCCATGAGGACCACGGAGGCCGGGCGGCGGGCGCCCTGCTCGATGTCGTCCAGGCGCGACTCCGGGTTGGGGTACATCGGCGTCTCGACGCCGGTGCGGGCCCAGGTCAGCAGGTTGACCAGGGCGTCCGCGTTCCGGGCGAGATGCGTCAGGACGTGCGCCCGGGACCAGCCGGGCAGCAGCGACGGCCCCTCGGCCGCCGCGTCGCCCAGCTCGTCCAGGCGCTTGTGGAACAGGGCCGAGCCCTCGTGCACCCAGCCGAGCGTCCGCGCGAAGCCGCGCTCAGCCATCGGTCTTCTCCGCACGGCACACGTTGCGCAGCTCGCCGATGCCGGACACCGAGGTCGTCAGGGTCTGGCCGTCCGCGAGGTACCGCTGCGGCTTGCGGGCGTGGCCCACACCGCCCGGCGTACCGGTGGCGATCACGTCGCCCGGCTTCAGGGTGAGGATCGTCGAGATGTACGAGACGAGGGTCGCCGCGTCGAAGACGAGGTCGGAGGTGTCGGCCTGCTGCACGGTCTCGCCGTCCACCGCGCCGGTGAGCGTGAGACCCGAGGCGGGCTCGGCCTCGTCCGGCGTGACCAGGACCGGGCCGAAGGGCGTGGTGGCCTCGAAGGTCTTGCCCTGCAGCCACATAGGGGAGCGGTACTGCCAGTCGCGGGCGGTCACGTCGTTGAGGACCGAGTAGCCCGCGATCGCGGCGGCCGCGGTCTCCTTGTCGGCGTGGCGGACCGTGGTGCCGATGACGACGGCGAGCTCGGCCTCCCAGTCGATCGCGTCGGACGCGGCGGGCAGCACGACCTCGTCGTACGGGCCGACGAGCGCCTCGGGGTACTTCGCGAACAGCGTCGGGTACTGCGGCAGCTCGCGGCCCATCTCGAGGATGTGGTTCCGGTAGTTGAGGCCGACGCAGATGATCTTGCCCGGGTTGGGGACGACCGGCGCGTAGTCGAGCGAGTCGACGGCGTGCGCGGCGCCGGAGGCCGCGGCGGCGGTCTCCTTCCAGTTCGGGTCGGCGAGCAGCGAGCCCAGGTCGGCGTGGCCGGTCTCGAACGCGGTGTCGCCCTCGATGCGTACGGCAGCGGTGGTTCCGGCGGTGCGGATGGTGGCGAGCTTCATCAGTGGGTGGTCCTTTCGGCGACCGAGGCGGGAAGGGTGTGGAAGTGGAGGCGCTCCATGACGGGGGCGTCGCTGAAGCGGAACAGGTCGAGCTGCCGGTCCGCGCCCGCCTCGACGGACACCTCGGCCCAGGACGGGACGGTGACCAGGTCGCCGTGCGTGACGTCGAACCGCTCGCCGTTCACGACGAACGCGCCCTCGCCCTCGAAGACCTGCCACACCGACGAGGAGACCTCGCGTGATGCGGGGACGGCCGCCCCGGCGCGCAGCCGGTGCATCTCCGTACGGATCGTGGGCAGCGCGTCGGCGCCGGTGGTCGGGTTGGAGAAGCGGATCGCCGCGTGGCCCGGGTGCGCGGTGACGCCCTCGTGACCCTCGGCCTCCAGCTCCAGCTGGCCGGTCAGCGCGGCGTCCGTGTGCTCCCAGCGGTAGGCGGCGAGCGGCGACTTCGGGGTGTCGGCGAGGCCGGACAGCGGGCGCAGACCCGGGTGGCCCCAGATCCGCTCCGCCTTGGAGCGCTCGGGCGTCGAGCGGTCCTCCAGCGTGTTCGGGCCGAACTCGAAGAACTCAGTGTTCAGCGCCGAGGACAGCGGGATGTCGAGGCCGTCCAGCCACGCCATCGGCTTGTCCGTGGTGTTGTGGTGGCCGTGCCAGGCCCAGCCCGGCGTCAGCAGCAGGTCGCCGCGGCGCATCGCGACCGGGTCGCCGTCGACGATCGTCCACACGCCCTCGCCCTCCAGGACGAAGCGGAACGCGTTCTGCGCGTGGCGGTGGACCGGTGCAACCTCGTTCGGGCCGAGGTACTGGATCGCGGCCCACAGTGTCGGGGTCGCGTGCGGCAGGCCGTGCAGCCCCGGGTTGGAGAGGGAGATCGCACGGCGCTCGCCGCCCCGGCCGACCGGCACCAGCTCGCCCGCCTTGACTGCGGTGGCGTACAGCTCCTCCCAGCGCCAGCGGTGCGGGACCGCGGCCGGCTTGGGGTGAAGCGGCATCAGGTCCTCGCGCTCGGTCCACAGCGGGATCAGCCCGAGGGCGTCGAACTCCTTGTAGAGCTCGGTGAGTCTGGGGTCCTGCGGCTCTGCGGCCGCTTCCTGTCCGGACATGAGGAGCACGTCCCTTTCTCCTACGGGCGCCGCCGGGTTGTGGACGGCGCCGTCTCGCATGTCGATGACCATAGGGGGAGTTTTCTTCTGCGGAACACATAGCGGGTTAGAATTCCTCTGTGAGGAACTCTCGGACATCCGCTGACGCATCGAATGACGCATCGAACGGCACAACAGCGGGCGCAGCAGCCGCGGCGACCGGCGCGGGCACCGGCGAGCCGAACGCTTCCGACGCGTCCACCGGCGCGCCGAAGGCCTCCGGCGCGAGCCACGGCCCCGGCCTGGAATCCGTCGACAACGCCCTGACGCTGCTTCTCCTGCTCCGCAAGAACGGCCGCCTCCGGCTCAGCGACGCCGCCGACCACCTCGGCGTCGCCCGCTCCACCGCCCACCGGCTGCTCGCCACCCTGCGCAGCCGCGGCTTCGCGGTGCAGGGCGCCGACAAGGCGTACCGGCCAGGGCCCGCCCTCTATCGCCTCGGCATGTCGCAGCGCTCCGACTACGAACTCGTCGAGACCGCCCGGCCCCACATGCTCTGGCTCAACGGCAAACTGGGTGAAACGGTGCACCTCGTGGTGCGTTCCGGGGCCGAGGCGCGCTTCATGCACAGCATCGAGGGCACACACGCGCTGCGCGTCGGCAGCCGCGCGGGTGCCGTCCTGCCCGCGCATCTCGCCTCGGGCGGCAAGGCGCTGCTCGCCGATCTGAACGTGGCCGAACTCGCCGAGATCTACGGAGCGAAGGGCGACCAGGGCGAGGAGACGGACCCCGAGACCCTGCACCGCAGTCTCTCCGCGGTGCGCCGCCGGGGCTACGCGATCAACATCGGCGGCACCGAGCGGGGCGTCAACGCGGTGGGCGCCGCCGTCCGCGAGCCCGGCGGGCGCGCCGTCGCCGCGCTCACCGTGTCCGCGCCCTCGCTGCGCTTCACCCGGGCACACCTGGACGAGGCGGCGGGGGTGCTGCTGGAGGCCGTGCGGCGGATGGAGGCCGCCCTCTGACCTGCGGTGGAGGGCGCCCTGTGACGTGCGGTGCGTGCGGTGGAGGGCGGCCGGGAGGCAATTCCGCTCTGCGGAACCGACTGTCGAGAGTGGTTGCTCCTTGCGTAACCGCGCTGGTTCCATCCCGGTCACCGACAGGTCGCCCGCGCACCGCCGGAGGGACACCGGCGCACGCGAGAGGCGGCCCGAGGGTTCACCTGCCTCCCCCGCGACAGGACGTGGCCGCATGACCATCGACGCTCAGGCTCCCGCCACCCGCCCCACCGCCCCACCCCGCTCATCCGCACTGACCTGGGCCGTGGTCGCCCTGTGTACGGCGGCGATCACGGTGGAGGGCTTCGACCTCATCGTCTACGGCGTGGCACTGCCCGCGATGCTCGACGACGGCCCCCTGGGGCTTGACAAATCCCTCGCAGGCACCCTCGGCAGCCTCGCCTACGCGGGCATGCTCATCGGCGCCGTCGTCTGCGGACCGCTCGCCGACCGCCTCGGCAGGCGCCGTCTCCTGCTGGCCTCCGGCAGCGTCTTCACCGTGTTCACGGTGGCCTGCGCGCTGGCCGCCGAGCCCTGGCAGTTCGGCCTGTTCCGGCTGCTCGCGGGCATCGGCATGGGCGGTGTGATGCCGTCCTGCGTGGCGCTGAGCAAGGAGCACGCGCCGCGCGGCCGTTCCGCGCTGGTGGCGACCGTGGTGCTGGCCGGCATCCCCATCGGCGGCGTCCTGGCCGCGCTGACCGCCACGACCTGGGGTGAGACCCTGGGCTGGCGCGGCCTCTTCGGCGTCGGCGGCGCCCTGTCGGCGGTCGTGTTCGCCACCGCCTACTTGCTGCTGCCGGGCTCCCGCCCTGTCTCCGCGCCCGCCGGCGAGGCCGCTGCCGTTCGCGAGGTCTCTCCCGACGGCGAGGCGGCCGGTGTCCGGACCGTGCTCTCCAGCGCGTACGCGCGCCACACCGTCCTGTTCACCGTCGGCAACTTCGCGGTCCTGCTGGCCTGGTACGGCCTGAACACCTGGCTCACGCAGCTGATGCGCGAGATGGACTATCCGCTCGGCTCGGCCCTGCGCTTCACGCTGGTCCTCAACCTCGGTGCCGTCGTCGGCTCGTTCGCGCTCGCCCTCCTCGCCGACCGGATCGGACCGCGGCTGGTCACCGCAGGCAGCGCCGTGCTCGCCGCGCTCGCCGTCCTCGCCCTGTCGCAGGGCGGCAGCACGGCCGTGATCCTCGGCGTCACGGCGCTCGCGGGTGTCGGCGCCCAGTCGGCGCTGACGATGCTCAACGACTGGGTCGCGTCCAGCTACCCGGCCTCGGCCCGCGCCACCGCGCTGGGCTGTGTCTCCGGCTTCGGGCGCGGCGGTGCGATCGTGGCGCCGCTGCTGGGTGGCTGGATCCTGGACGCCGCGATGGGGCCGACCACCGTGTTCTACGTGTTCGCGGCGGCCGCGCTGGTGTGTGCTGTGGCGCTGCTGGCGATCCCGGCGCGCCGGGGCTGATGTCGCCCTTCGTGCTCGCGAACTCCCCCAGCTAACGCCGGGAGGTGCCCCCAGACGGCTGAGGAAATAGGGTCACTCCCAGCGGAAGAGCTTCCCCGCCGCCCCCAGCCCCACGACCGCCCACACCGCCAGGATCCCGAGGTCGCCCCATGGCATCCCGGCCCCGTGCTGCAGCACGTCCCGCAGCCCGTCCGACAGGGCCGAGATCGGCAGCAGGCCGAGCACCGACTGCGCCGCGTCCGGGAACCTGTCGAGCGGGACGATCACGCCGCCGCCGACCAACAGCAGAAGGAAGACCAGGTTGGCGGCGGCCAGGGTCGCCTCCGCCTTCAACGTGCCGGCCATCAGCAGGCCGAGGCCGGAGAAGGCGGCCGTGCCCAGGATCAGCAGGAGCAGTACGGCGAGGGGGTTGCCCTGCGGCGACCAGCCCAGCGCGAAGGCGATCACCGTGAGCAGGACCACCTGCAGTACCTCGGTGACCAGCACGGACAGCGTCTTCGCGGTCATCAGGCCCCAGCGCGGCAACGGAGACATGCCGAGCCGCTTCAGGACGCCGTACCGCCGCTCGAAGCCGGTCGCGATGGCCTGCCCGGTGAACGCCGTCGACATCACGGCGAGCGCGAGGACGCCGGGAGCCAGGAAGTCCACGGCCTTGCCGCTCCCGGTGTCGACGATGTCGACCGAGCTGAAGAGCACCAGCAGCAGCGTCGGAATGACGACGGTGAGCAGCAGCTGCTCGCCGTTGCGCAGCAGCATCTTCGTCTCGAGCACCGCCTGGGCCGCGATCATCCGCGACAGCGGAGCCGCTCCCGGCCTCGGCGTGTAGGTGCCGGCGCTCGTCGGCCGCGCTTCGGTTCCGGCGCTCATCCGCGCAGCTCCTTACCGGTCAATTCCAGGAACACGTCTTCGAGGGTGTGCCGCTCGACCGAGATCTTGTCCGGCATCACACCGTGCTGGGCGCACCAGGACGTGACGGTGGCCAGTAGCTGCGGGTCGACCTTGCCGGACACGCGGTAGGCGCCCGGCGTCAGCTCGGCCGCGGCGCAGTCCGACGGGAGGGCCTTGAGCAGCGAAGCGACGTCCAGGCCGGGGCGCCCGGTGAACCGCAGGGTGTTCTCGGCGCCGCCGCGGCAGAGCTCCTCGGGGGAGCCCTGCGCGATGACCTTGCCGGCGTCGATGATCGCGACGTCGTCGGCCAGCTGCTCGGCCTCGTCCATGTAGTGGGTGGTCAGGATCACCGAGACGCCGTCCGCCCGGAGATCGCGTACGAGGTCCCAGGTGGCCCGGCGCGCCTGCGGGTCGAGGCCCGCGGTCGGCTCGTCGAGGAAGACCAGTTCCGGGCGGCCGACGACGGCCATGGCGAGTGCGAGACGCTGCTGCTGGCCGCCGGACAGTCGGCGGTAGGTCGTACGGCCGCAAGAGCCGAGTCCGAGGCGCTCGATGAGCGCGTCCACGTCCAGCGGCTGCGCGTGCAGCTTCGCGACATGGCGCAGCATCTCGTCGGCCCGGGCGCCCGAGTACACGCCGCCGGACTGGAGCATCACGCCTATCCGCGGCCGCAGCGCGGCGGCCTGCCGTACGGGGTCCAGGCCGAGGACGCGCACGGTCCCCGAGTCCGGCTTCCGGTATCCCTCGCAGGTCTCGACGGTGGTGGTCTTGCCGGCACCGTTGGGGCCGAGGACGGCGGTGATGCCCGGCCCGGCCGCCAGGTCGAGTCCGTCGACCGCGGTCTTCGTGCCGTACCGCTTGGTCAGGCCATGGACCTGCACGACGGGCTCTACTCGCATGCCGGGAAGTCTAGGGAGTGACCCGAGGGCACCCGGCGGGCGGGGTCTGCCCGGTCCGACCCCGGTTCCGGCTCGCCGAAGACGTCGGCGCCACCCGCGATCCGCCAGGGGAAGCCGCCGTGACATGGGCAGAGTGGGCCGGTCGGAGGGGGTTTCGTCATGCTCCGGGAGTGTGCAGGACCGCCGCTCGCGCCGCCATCGGTTTGATCGATCAATGATCATTTCCGCAGGTCAGTTTAGGTATGCCTAAGTGACGCACGGCACCGCGAGTGTTCCGGACGTGGGTTGTCAGGCTCTCGGGAATTACGCAACAATGGCGTTGTGAAAAACGGCACGCGATCGACTGAGGCTCCACAGGAGGAGCTCGCGACCGGGGAGCGGTCCACCCGCAACCGGGTCGCGCGGTCCATCCTGGATCACGGGCCCTCGACCGTGGCCGACCTGGCCGGGCGGCTCGGCCTCACCCAGGCGGCTGTGCGCCGCCACCTCGACGCACTCGTCGCCGATGATGTCGTGGAGGCGCGTGAGCAGCGGGTCTACGGCGCGCGTACGCGCGGGCGGCCGGCCAAGGTGTTCGCGCTGACGGACTGCGGCCGGGACGCCTTCGACCAGTCGTACGACAAGCTCGCGGTGGACGCGCTGCGCTGGATCGAGCGGAACGCGGGAGGTCAGGCGGCGGTCGTGGCCTTCGCCCGGGCCCGGCTCGCGGCGCAGGCCGAGGCCTACCGCAAGGCGATCGAGGCGGCGGCCCCGGAGGAGCGCACGGAGGCTCTGGCCAAGGCTCTGAGCGTCGACGGGTACGCTGCAACGGCGCGGAGCGCACCCGGTCGGGCCAACGGCGAGCAGCTGTGCCAGCACCACTGCCCGGTGGCCCACGTCGCGGAGCAGTACCCGCAGCTGTGCGAGGCGGAGACCGAGGTCTTCTCGCAGCTGCTCGGGACGCACGTCCAGCGGCTGGCCACCATCGCCCACGGTGACGGCGTCTGCACGACGTTCATCCCGCGGAGCGATCCACCAGGGCAGAGCGTGGGACAGGCCCCGCACACCCCACAGACCACGAACAACCCATCTGCAAGCACGGCCGGGAGGAACCCCGCATGACTCTCCCCACGGAGACTGCTCACCCTGAGCTCGAGGGCCTGGGCAACTACGAATTCGGCTGGGCCGACTCCGACGAGGCCGGTGCCTCTGCCAAGCGCGGCCTGAACGAGGACGTCGTCCGGGACATCTCCGCGAAGAAGTCGGAGCCGGAGTGGATGACCAAGCTCCGTCTCAAGGGCCTGAAGCTCTTCGAGAAGAAGCCCATGCCGACCTGGGGCTCGGACCTGTCGGGCATCGACTTCGACAACATCAAGTACTTCGTGCGCTCCACGGAGAAGCAGGCGGAGTCCTGGGAGGACCTGCCCGAGGACATCAAGAACACGTACGACAAGCTCGGCATCCCCGAGGCGGAGAAGCAGCGCCTCGTCGCGGGTGTCGCCGCCCAGTACGAGTCGGAGGTCGTCTACCACCAGATCCGCGAGGACCTGGAGGAGCAGGGCGTCATCTTCCTCGACACCGACACCGCGCTGAAGGAGCACCCGGAGCTCTTCAAGGAGTACTTCGGGACCGTCATCCCGGTCGGCGACAACAAGTTCGCCTCGCTGAACTCGGCCGTGTGGTCCGGTGGCTCGTTCATCTACGTCCCGCCGGGCGTGCACGTGGAGATCCCGCTCCAGGCCTACTTCCGGATCAACACGGAGAACATGGGCCAGTTCGAGCGGACCCTGATCATCGTCGACGAGGGCGCCTACGTGCACTACGTCGAGGGTTGTACGGCCCCGATCTACAAGTCGGACTCGCTGCACTCCGCGGTCGTCGAGATCATCGTCAAGAAGAACGCCCGCTGCCGCTACACGACCATCCAGAACTGGTCGAACAACGTCTACAACCTGGTCACCAAGCGCGCCGTGGCGTACGAGGGCGCGACCATGGAGTGGATCGACGGCAACATCGGCTCCAAGGTCACGATGAAGTACCCGGCCGTCTACCTGATGGGCGAGCACGCCAAGGGCGAGACCCTGTCGATCGCCTTCGCGGGCGAGGGCCAGCACCAGGACGCCGGCTCCAAGATGGTCCACATGGCGCCGAACACGTCGTCCAACATCGTCTCCAAGTCGGTGGCGCGCGGCGGCGGCCGTACCTCCTACCGCGGCCTGGTCGAGATCGGCGAGGGCGCCGCGGGCTCGAAGTCCAACGTGCTCTGTGACGCGCTGCTCGTCGACACGATCTCGCGTTCCGACACCTACCCGTACGTCGACGTCCGCGAGGACGACGTGTCCATGGGCCACGAGGCGACCGTCTCCAAGGTCTCCGAGGACCAGCTCTTCTACCTGATGAGCCGCGGTCTCTCCGAGTTCGAGGCGATGGCGATGATCGTGCGCGGCTTCGTCGAGCCGATCGCCAAGGAGCTGCCCATGGAGTACGCGCTGGAGCTCAACCGGCTGATCGAGCTGCAGATGGAGGGCGCGGTCGGCTGATCCGGCCCCGCTCCCGCACAGCAGCCTGAAGACTCGTAGACGTAGGAAGAGAGCAACACGACAGCCATGGCTGAGAACATTCCGGTGGGCTCCACCACCGCCGGCTCGATCGCGGTCGCCGCGGAGTCGACCGTCGCCACGCGCATGAGCGCGCCGCCGTCCTTCGACGTGGCGGACTTCCCCGTGCCGCACGGCCGCGAGGAGGAGTGGCGCTTCACGCCGCTGGAGCGGCTGCGCGGGCTGCACGACGGCACCGCGGTCGCCAACGGAACCGGTGTGAAGGTCGAGGTCGAGGCCCCCGAGGGCGTCATCGTCGAGACCGTCGGGCGCGACGACGCCCGGCTCGGCAAGGCGGGCACCCCGGTGGACCGCGTCGCCGCCCAGGCGTACTCGTCCTTCGAGAAGGCCTCGGTCGTGACCGTCCCCGAGGAGAAGGTCCTCGAGACCCCGATCCGGATCGCCGTGCACGGCGAGGGCGGGGTCGCCTTCGGCCACCAGGTGATCGAGCTGGGCAACTTCGCCGAGGCCGTCGTCGTCATCGACCACACCGGTGACGCCGTGCTCGCAGCCAACGTCGACTACATCCTGGGCGACGGCGCCAAGCTCACCGTCGTCTCCATCCAGGACTGGGACGAGAAGGCGGTGCACGTCGCCCAGCACAACGCGCTGGTCGGCCGTGACGCGAGCTTCAAGTCCGTGGTCGTCACCTTCGGCGGCGACCTCGTCCGTCTCCACCCGCGCGTCACGTACGCGGGCACGGGCGGCGAGGCCGAGCTGTTCGGCCTGTACTTCACCGACGAGGGCCAGCACCAGGAGCACCGCCTCCTGGTCGACCACAACACCCCGCACTGCAAGTCCAATGTCGCCTACAAGGGCGCGCTCCAGGGCGACGACGCGCACGCGGTGTGGATCGGCGACGTCCTCATCGAGGCCAAGGCCGAGGGCACGGACACCTACGAGATGAACCGGAACCTGGTTCTGACCGACGGTGCCCGCGTCGACTCCGTGCCGAACCTGGAGATCGAGACCGGCGAGATCGTCGGCGCCGGCCACGCGAGCGCCACCGGCCGCTTCGACGACGAGCAGCTCTTCTACCTGATGGCCCGCGGCATCCCGGAGCAGGACGCCCGCCGCCTCGTCGTCCGCGGCTTCTTCGCCGAGCTGGTCCAGCAGATCGGTGTCGAGGACATCGAGGAGCGCCTCATCGCGAAGATCGAGGCAGAGCTGGAGGCGGCGGTCGGATGACTGACCCGTCGAAGTTCGTACGCGTCTGCGGACTGAGCGAGCTGGAGGATGACACCCCGAAGCGGGTGGACATCGACGGCACGCCGGTCTCGGTCGTCCGTACCGAGGGCGAGGTGTTCGCGATCTACGACATCTGCTCGCACGCGAACGTCTCCCTCTCCGAGGGCGAGGTGGAGGACTGCCAGATCGAGTGCTGGCTGCACGGCTCCAGCTTCGACCTCCGCACCGGCAAGCCGTCCGGCCTACCCGCGACGCGCCCTGTCCCCGTATACCCCGTAAAGATCGAAGGGGACGACGTACTCGTCTCCCTCACCCAGGAGTCCTGAGGCACCCATGGCAACGCTTGAAATCCGAGACCTGCACGTCACCGTCGAGGCCGACAACGCCACGAAGGAGATCCTCAAGGGCGTCGACCTGACCGTGAAGCAGGGCGAGACGCACGCCATCATGGGCCCCAACGGCTCGGGCAAGTCGACCCTCGCCTACTCCCTCGCGGGTCACCCGAAGTACACGATCACCAGCGGCACCGTCACCCTCGACGGCGAGGACGTCCTCGCGATGTCCGTCGACGAGCGCGCCCGCGCCGGCCTGTTCCTCGCCATGCAGTACCCGGTCGAGGTCCCCGGCGTCTCGGTCTCCAACTTCCTGCGCACCTCCGCCACCGCCGTCCGTGGCGAGGCCCCCAAGCTGCGTACCTGGGTGAAGGAGGTCAAGGAGGCCATGGAGCGCCTCTCGATCGACCCCGCCTTCGCCGAGCGCAACGTCAACGAGGGCTTCTCCGGCGGTGAGAAGAAGCGCCACGAGATCCTTCAGCTCGAGCTGCTCAAGCCGAAGGTCGCCATCCTCGACGAGACCGACTCCGGCCTCGACGTCGACGCCCTGCGCGTCGTGTCCGAGGGCGTCAACCGCGTGCGCGAGACCGGCGAGGTCGGCACCCTGCTGATCACGCACTACACGCGGATCCTCCGCTACATCAAGCCCGACTACGTCCACGTCTTCGCGGCCGGCCGCATCGTCGAGTCCGGCGGCGCCGAGCTCGCCGACAAGCTGGAGAACGAGGGCTACGAGGCATACACGAAGGGTGGCGCATCCGCGTGACACAGCTGCCGGGCCTCCTCGACACCGAGGCGATCCGCAAGGACTTCCCGATCCTGGACCGCCTGGTCCACGACGGGAAGAAGCTGGTGTACCTGGACAACGCGGCGACCTCCCAGAAGCCGCGCCAGGTCCTCGACGTGCTCAACGCCTACTACGAGCGGTACAACGCCAACGTCCACCGCGGCGTGCACGTGCTCGCCGAGGAGGCCACGGCGGAGTACGAAGGCGCCCGCGACAAGGTCGCCGCCTTCATCAACGCGCCGAGCCGCGACGAGGTGATCTTCACGAAGAACGCCTCCGAGTCGCTCAACCTCGTGGCGAACATGCTCGGCTGGGCCGACGAGCCCTACCGGGTCGACCACGAGACCGAGATCGTCATCACCGAGATGGAGCACCACTCCAACATCGTTCCGTGGCAGCTGCTGTCGCAGCGCACCGGCGCGAAGCTGAAGTGGTTCGGCCTCACGGACGACGGCCGTCTCGACCTCTCGAACATCGAAGAGATCATCACGGAGAAGACGAAGATCGTCTCGTTCGTGCTGGTCTCCAACATCCTGGGCACGGTCAACCCGGTCGAGGCCATCGTGCGCCGCGCCCAGGAGGTCGGTGCGCTGGTGCTGATCGACGCCTCGCAGGCGGCGCCCCACATGCCGCTCGACGTCCAGGCCCTGCAGGCCGACTTCGTGGCCTTCACCGGCCACAAGATGTGCGGCCCGACGGGCATCGGCGTCCTGTGGGGACGGCAGGAGCTCCTCGAGGACCTGCCGCCGTTCCTCGGCGGCGGCGAGATGATCGAGACCGTCTCGATGCACTCGTCGACGTACGCCCCGGCGCCGCACAAGTTCGAGGCGGGCACCCCGCCGATCGCGCAGGCGGTCGGTCTGGGCGCGGCCATCGACTACCTGAACTCCATCGGCATGGAGAACATCGCCGCCCACGAGCACGCGCTCACGGAGTACGCGGTGAAGCGCCTGCTCGAGGTCCCCGACCTCAGGATCATCGGCCCGACGACGGCCGAGGACCGGGGCGCCGCGATCTCCTTCACGCTCGGCGACATACACCCCCACGATGTGGGCCAGGTCCTCGACGAGCAGGGCATCGCGGTCCGGGTCGGCCACCACTGCGCCCGACCGGTGTGCCTGCGGTACGGAATTCCTGCGACCACACGAGCGTCGTTCTATCTGTACTCCACACCGGCCGAGATCGACGCTCTGGTGGACGGCCTGGAGCACGTACGGAACTTCTTCGGCTGAGGGGCTGCTGCCAGTGAAGCTTGATTCGATGTACCAGGACGTCATCCTGGACCACTACAAGCACCCGCACGGGCGCGGTCTGCGTGATGGCGACGCCGAGGTGCACCACGTCAATCCGACCTGCGGCGACGAGATCACCCTGCGCGTCAAGTACGACGGGGAGCGGATCGAGGACATCAGCTACGAGGGCCAGGGCTGCTCCATCAGCCAGGCCTCGGCCTCCGTGCTGAACGAGCTGCTCGTCGGCAAGGAGCTGGCCGAGGCGCAGAAGATCCAGGGCGTCTTCCTGGAGCTGATGCAGTCCAAGGGCCGCATCGAGCCGGACGACGCGATGGAGGAGATCCTGGAGGACGCGGTCGCGTTCGCCGGAGTCTCGAAGTACCCGGCCCGGGTGAAGTGCGCGCTGCTCAGCTGGATGGCGTGGAAGGACGCGACGGCCCAGGCCTTCGCGGAGGAGGCGAAGACCGCATGAGCGAGACCGTTGAGATGAAGCCGGCCTCGGAGGAAGAACTCCGTGAGGCTCTGATGGATGTCGTCGACCCCGAGTTGGGCATCGACGTCGTCAACCTCGGCCTGATCTACGGCATCCACGTCGACGACGCGAACATCGCCACCGTCGACATGACGCTGACGTCCGCGGCCTGCCCGCTGACCGACGTCATCGAGGACCAGGCCAAGTCGGCTACGGACGGCCTCGTCAGCGAGCTCCGTATCAACTGGGTCTGGATGCCGCCGTGGGGCCCGGACAAGATCACGGACGACGGCCGGGAGCAGCTTCGGGCGCTGGGCTTCAACGTCTGAGCCGATCTGCATTCTCGGTAGTCATGGCGGTCGTGCCCGCCGGTCGTAATCCGGCCGGCGGGCACGACCGTTCTGGCCCGAACCCGCCGAACTGCTGCACTGTCAGTGAACTGGTGCGCTACCGGCGCGTGGGGCGCTGCGCCGGGCGCGCGTGAGGCTGCGGGCCGACGATCAAGTGGCGCGTTCGCGTCAATGACGGCCGGTGGCCGACCAGTTGAGCGAGCTGGCCATGCGGGACCTCCGTCTGGCCGTCGCTACCCCACTGAGGGCACGTCAGCAGCGTCAGGCGCGCCTGGGCTAAGTGGAGCAATCTTCGCATTACGGTGCATTCGCACTTTCCCCTCATTCGGGGTCCGTCAAGCGATACGGAGTGCTCCATGCGCCTGCCCGCTGCCTTGGCACTGACCGTCCTGGTGTTCGCCGCCATGCCCCAGCCCCTCGCCGAGGCCGACTACGCATCGGTCTGCGCCGCGCCGACCCGCACGATCAGCGGCGGATCCTCCGACCTGATCAGCGTCGCAGCGGGGGAGACCGTGCTGCTGACCAACGGCGAATACACCGGCGGCCTGGCCGCGCTCCCCGCAGGGGCCGTCCTGTGCGTGGACGACAGCGCGTCCTTCGCACCCGCCTGGGCCAACAGTCCCGCAGGGACCCTGGCGGTCCAGGGCACCGCGACGCTCGGCTTCATCCCCGTTGCGAGCGGCTTCACCCTCGAGAACGCGGGCACCACCCAGACCGCGGGCTTCAACGCGGCAGGCACCCTGACGGTGAACAACGAGCCCGGAGCGACCCTGAACTACGACAACGGCCTCTCGCTCCGCGACGGCAGCCTGCTCCACAACGAGGGCACCGTCACCACGGGGTCGATCAGCGTGTCGTCCGACAGCACGGTCACCAACGACGGCTCGCTGACCACGGGCGTCCTCACCCTCAGCGGAACGGTCAGCAACCGCGGCACCCTCACGATCCAGGGGCCCATCAACGAAACCAGCTCCACCGCGGTGGTGGACAACCAGTGCCTCATGGACATCGACGGAAGCTGGGGAAACGTAGGCACCGTCACCAACAGCGGCGTCATCACTCTGACCGACTGGCTCGGCAATATCGAGTCCGGCAGCATCCGGCAGACCGCCGCCGGAGTGATCAGCGGCTCAAGTTTCGACAACGACAGCACGGTTACCGGCTTCGGCGGATTCCGGTTCACCGGGCAGACGGAGACCTCCGGCACCTTCGCCGGGGACTCCAGCAGTGACCCCATCCGCTTCTACGACACGACCCCTGTCACCGGCGGCATCTTCGACTACTACTCCGGCACCGTGGAGAACGTGGTCCGAGCCGAGGTGACCGTCGACCCGGACCATGTGCCGGCGGGCTGCGTCAGCTCGCAGCCGGAGAACACCGCCGATCTGTCCGTCACCAAGCAAGGCCCCGCCGAGGTCGCCGCAGGGGGCCAGGTCACCTATGTCGTCACGGTGTCCAACTCCGGCCCGGACACCGCCACCGCGGTCACCGTCCACGACAACCTGCCTGCGGAGCTCACCGATGTCACCGCCTCGGACGGCGGCACCGTCTCCGGTACCACCGTCACGTGGGACGTCGGGGACCTCGCGGCAGGCGACTCCATCCAGCTCACGGTCACCGGCACGGCCCCGGAGTCCGGCACTCTCACCGACACCGTCTCCGGCACCACCACCGCCACCGACCCCGATCCCGCCAACAACAACGGGACTTCGGACGCGGCCCGGGTCACCACCGTCGTCACGCCGAGCAGCCCGAACCGTCCTCCCGTCGTCGACGACGTCACGGTCAGCACCGTCGAGAACACGCCCGTCTCCGGGAACGTACCGGTCAGCGATCCGGACGGCGACGCGCTGACGGTCAGCCTCTCCAGCCCGCCCGCGAACGGCACGGTGACGGTCGACGACGACGGTCACTTCGTCTACACCCCGAACGACGGCTTCACCGGCACCGACACCTTCACCGTCACCGCCTGCGACAACGGCACACCACAGCTGTGCGACACCGGCACGGTCACCATCCACGTCACCGGGAGCTCACCGTCGCCCTCGCCGTCGCCCTCGCCCTCGACTCCCAGTCCCACCGGCACTCCCACCGCCACGGCCGGTCCGACCCTCACGGCGAGTCCCACCCACACGGCCGGTACGCCCCTGCCGACCAACCGGCCACCCCACCAAGGCGGTTCCGGCAAGGAACGCGACTCCTTGCCCGCCACAGGGGCCGACTTCCCGGCTGCCCTTTTCGCCGTACTGCTGCTGGCGGGGTGTGGTGTGGCCGTACTGATCACAGCGCGCCGCATGCGCAAGGGCTGACCCGGCGCGTTGCGCTGTGGGGGCGGCCGAAGCAGGTGACACTGCGGGCATGGCCGTTTCTCTGTACCACATCGCCGTCGACACGCACGATCTGCCGTCGCTGGCCCGCTTCTGGTGCCAAGTTCTGGACTGGCGCGTGCTCTTCGAGGCCGACGACGAGATCGTCATCGGCGCCGACGAGCACGCGATGCCCGGGATGTGCTTCCTCCCCGTCCCCGAGACCAAGACCGTGAAGAACCGGCTGCACATCGACCTCGCCCCCGACGACCAGGCCGCCGAGGTCGACCGCATCATCGCGCTCGGTGCGCGCCAGGTGGACGTCGGCCAGGGCGAGGGCGTCACGTGGGTGGTGCTCGCAGATCCCGAGGGCAACGAGTTCTGCGTCCTGCGGCCGAAGAAGTCGCTGATCGACTGAAGCCCGGGGGATCGCGCCGCGAGCGGCTACGCCGACGGGGGCGTGGCCGCGGCTGCGGCCAGTGTGTCGGCCAGGCCCTCCTTGCGGATGCGCTGGTCGACGTAGAGCAGGGTGGTGACCAGCGGGAGGAAGACCGCCGTCAGCACCTGCACCAGAAGGCTCACCACCAGGGACAGCACCAGATACACGCCCATGTGGGGCAGGAAGTCCGAGAGTTGTGGTGACGGGTCGGCGGGCGAGTACGGTGCGGCCGCGGGCTCGGCGAGCGTGAGGGGCACCTGCACCACGAGCGATGCGACCACCACCATCAGGCCGCCGAGCAGTGTGATCCCGAATATCCGCCACCACGCGCCCCGCACGAGCCGTGCCGAGCGGCGCAGCGCCGTCACCGGGCCCGCCGACTCCAGTACGGCCGCGGCAGGGGCGAAACCGAAGAGGACGTACAGCCAGATCGCGAGCGGCACGGTCAGCAGGAAGAGCAGGAAGAAAGGGCCGGCCGCCAGAGCCGGGCCGGACGACATCGACAGCGCGGCGATGAACAGGCCGACGCTCGCGGCGACGATCAGCGCCGACGGCACCAGCGCGATCAGGGTCAGCAGCAGCATGATGCCGAGCACCGCCGGTGTGCGGGACAGCGCGTGCCGGGCGACGGCTCTGACAGTCGTACGACGGCCCAGCACCGCCTCGCGGAGCGTGGCCGCGCACGACGCCTGGACGAAGGCCGTGACCGCGAGCGCCCCCATCAGACCGACGGCCCAGGCCACGCCGAACGCCGTCAGGATCGGGCGGACATCATCCCACTCCACGTGCGCGTCCGGCGCGTAGACGGCGTCGAGTTGGTCCTTCACGGCCGCGTAGGCCAGCGCGAGCAAGCCCGCCATCAGGACCGTCAGCGCGGCGTACGCCGCCAGGGCGGAACCGAGGAGCGGCTTGGCGTAGCGCCGAAGGGTCGCGAACACGCCGCCGAAGAGGGCTTCGATGCCGAGGGGAGCCAGTGGGATGACGCCCGGCTTCGGCGGGGGCGGCGGCACCCATCCGGCGCCCCAGCCCCCAGGTGGGCCCCAGCCCCCGGGCGGGCCGTAGCCCATGGGTCCGCCGTATCCCGGGGGGCCGCCGGGGCCGGCGGGTCCGCCCGAGTTCGAGGGACCTGAAGAGTCAGCCGGGTTGCTGCCGCCCGGCCGCGGTATGTCCGCCATGGTTGTCTTCCACGCTCCGTATCACCGCCGGACCGCTGCCCGGCCCGGGCGTCCGTATCCCGTGGCCCCCACGTGATCGCGACGACGATAACCGGTGTGCGCGCGGCCTCGGCTCAAGGGAACGCAAACCTCTCGTATGTACGGGCGTACGCAACGATGTGTACACTCGTACGCATGGGATACGCACTGCTCGCGGGAGCCATATTGGCCGAGGTGGCCGGCACCACGGCGATGAAGTACAGCGAGGGGTTCAGCAGGCTCTGGCCCTCGCTCGGCACCGCGGCCGGGTACCTGGTCGCCTTCGCCCTGCTGGCGCAGACGCTCAAGACGGTCGAGGTCGGCACGGCGTATGCCATCTGGGCCGGGATCGGCACCGCGGTCATCGCCGCGATCGGCATGGTGTTCCTCGGCGAGACCATGACCGCGGTCAAGGTGGCGGGCATCGCGCTCGTCATCGCGGGAGTCGTGCTGCTCAACCTCGGCGGTGCCCACTGATGGCCGCCCGGCGGTACGACCCCGAGCGGCGGCAGCGCATCATCGACGCCGCGATCCGGGTGGTCGGCGACAAGGGCATCGCCGGGCTCAGCCACCGGTCCGTCGCGGCCGAGGCCGATGTGCCGCTCGGCTCCACCACCTACCACTTCAAGACGCTGGACGAGCTCATGGTCGCCGCCCTGCGCCAGGCCAACGAGGGCTTCGTCAAGGTGGTGCGGAGCCGGGGCGCACTGGAGGACCGCCGCACCGACCTCGCCGGTGAACTCGCCGGGCTCATGGGGGAGTGGCTCGCGGGCGAGCGCACCGGTGTCGAGCTCGAGTACGAGCTGTATCTCGCCGCCCTACGCCGCCCGGCACTGCGACCCGTGGCCGCCGAGTGGTGCCAGGACCTCGCCGACCTGATCGCCGACCGCACGGACCCGGTCACGGCGCGGGCGCTCGTCGCGCTGATGGACGGCATCTGCCTGCAGGTGCTGCTGACGGGCGGCGAGTACGACGAGGCGTATGCGCGGGAGATGCTGGCGCGGCTCATCCTCTGACGGCAGTGGGGGGCCGCCGCGACACCGGCGGTGCCGTCACCCCGCCCGCAGGGGAGCGCCGGCCGAACCGTACGTGTCGGTACCGGCGATCACCGTGTACGCGCCCCCGCGCCCGGCACCTGAGACGACGGCTTCACCGGTTCGCCTCCCCGGCCCCCCGCCGGTTAGGTTTCTGGCATGACCGACACGACTGCTACTGCACCTCGCACCACCGGCGCCGTCGCCGCCGGCCTTGCCACCGTCACCGCCGACGGCACCGTCCTCGACACCTGGTTCCCCGCGCCCGAGCTGTCCGACGAGCCCGGCCCGGCCGGCACGGAGCGGCTGAGCGCCGAGCGCGCCGTGGAGCTGCTCGGTGAGGGCGCCGCCAAGGCCATCGGCCCCGATGCCCGCCGCGGCGTCGAGGTCGTCGCCGTCCGTACGGTCATCGCGTCCCTCGACGACAAGCCGCTGGACGCCCACGACGTGTACCTGCGTCTGCACCTGCTCTCCCACCGCTTGGTGAAGCCGCACGGCCAGAGCCTGGACGGCATCTTCGGCTTCCTCGCCAACGTCGCATGGACCTCGCTCGGCCCGGTCGCCGTGGACGACCTGGAGAAGGTCCGGCTGAACGCCCGCGCCGAGGGCCTGCACCTCCAGGTGACCAGCGTCGACAAGTTCCCGCGCATGACGGACTACGTCGCGCCGAAGGGCGTCCGTATCGCCGACGCCGACCGGGTGCGGCTCGGTGCGCACCTCGCCGAGGGCACCACGGTGATGCACGAGGGCTTCGTGAACTTCAACGCGGGCACGCTCGGCACGTCGATGGTCGAGGGCCGTATCTCGGCAGGAGTCGTCGTCGGCGACGGCTCCGACATCGGCGGCGGCGCCTCCACCATGGGCACCCTGTCCGGCGGCGGCAACGTGGTCATCTCCATCGGCGAGCGCTGCCTCATCGGCGCCGAGGCGGGCGTCGGCATCGCGCTCGGCGACGAGTGCGTGGTCGAGGCCGGTCTCTACGTCACCGCGGGCACCCGCGTGACCATGCCCGACGGCGAGATCGTCAAGGCCCGCGAGCTGTCCGGCGCCTCCAACATCCTCTTCCGCCGCAACTCGGTGACGGGCGCCGTCGAGGCCCGCCCGAACAACGCGGTGTGGGGCGGCCTCAACGACGTGCTCCACAGCCACAACTGAGCCTGGAACGGGGTCCTCACTCGGCGCGTTCACGCGCCCGACGCCGCTTCGGCCGGGGGAGGACCCGGTCCAGGACCGCGAGCACGGCCAGTGCCGCCACAAAGACCAGCACGAGGACCGAGAAGATCTGCAAGGGGCCGTCCCCGGCTATCGCCTGGTAGCCGAACCACACGACCCCGACGCAGTTGAGGAGGCCCCGGAGAAGTCTGCGCAGACGCTGATCCATGCGGGGCCAACTCCCTGGTACGGACACGGCTGGCAGCTCCAGCTCGGGCAAAGTGTAAACACGCGGGCCAGGCAGCGGCTTTCGGCCTGGACCCGCCCGCGGAGGCCTGTTTTCCCTGCGGGCGGCCCGCACCGGCATCCGGTGCGGGCCGCCCGCTTGTTTTTTTCCTGGACACAGGCATAGCGGCGGGCCGCCGCAGACGTCACCCAGGACAGCAAGGCCAGTCGAGGAAGACCCAGGGACAACAAGAGAAGGTGACGATGGATGCCGAGGTCCAGGAAGACTTCCGGGAGTTCGTGGCGAACAGGTCGTCCGCGCTGCTGAAGACCGCCGTTCTGCTGAGCGGCGGCGACCGGCACGCAGGTGAGGATCTGCTGCAGAACGCGCTGATCAAGGCCGCGGGACGCTGGCACCGCATCGACGAGCCCGAGGCGTACGTACGGCAGATCCTCTACCGGCAGCAGGTGAGCCGCTGGCGGCTGAAGTGGCCGCGGCGCGAACTCAGCGTGCCCGAACTGCCGGAGAGCCGGGCGCACCACGGCGCCGACCACGGGCCCGGCGAGGCCGACCTGCGCATCGTCATGCGCGCCGCGCTGGCCCGGCTCACCGCCCGCCAGCGCACCGTCCTCGTCCTGCGCTATTTCGAGGACCTGCCGGAGGCCGACGTGGCCCGCCTCCTCGGCTGCTCGGTCGGCACGGTCCGCTCCACCACACACCGCTCCCTCGCCCGGCTGCGGGACCTCGCCCCCGAACTGGCCGTACTCGGCCCCGCAGACGCCGTACAGCAGCCGTCCCGTGACTTCTCGCCCGTGGAGGTGCGTCCGTGAACGTCGAAGAGCTGGTACGTGACTCGCTGCGCGAACAGGCCGCCGAACAGCCGCCGCCTGGACCGGACTTCGCCGACCGGGTGCTGACGGCCCGACGGCGCCGCCGGACCCGGGGGCTCGCGTGCGCCGCCGCGGCCACCGCCGC
The DNA here is from genome assembly GCF_053594815.1 of Streptomyces sp. NPDC002577. Classification (NCBI taxonomy): domain Bacteria; kingdom Bacillati; phylum Actinomycetota; class Actinomycetes; order Kitasatosporales; family Streptomycetaceae; genus Streptomyces; species Streptomyces sp. NPDC002577. Next base: position 638,586 of record NZ_JBSFWK010000001.1, read on the forward strand.
CGTGGTCGCCGTCGCCGTGGCGGTGCCGCTGCTGGATGCCGGCAAGGACGACGTACGCCTCGCGAGCGAGATGAACGAGAGCGACATCATCGCCCACCCGGACCAGACGCCACCGCGCGACCTGATCGCCGCGGGGAACGTCGCCCTGGCCGCGTACTACACCTCGAGCCTCGTCGAGCAGACGGACGACCGCGGCGTCGCCATGCGCACGTACTCGCTTCTGGACCAGAAGACCGGCAAGTACGTGAAGACCACCAAGTGGTCCTACATCGCTGTCGCTCCCGGTATGCGGACCGCCGCCGTCCTGGAGCAGGACCTGCCCGCCAAGCGGATCGGCCTCCTCGACCTGCTCACCGGCGAGGTCGAGCGCTGGATCCCGGTCGACCACGGTGTCGGCGGGGTCGAGTTCTCGTCCGACGGCAGCAAGCTCGTCGCGACGACGTACGACAAGAACCCCGACCTGCGGTACAGGGCGGACTACGACAGCGACGGCGACGGCAAGAAGAACGACTGGATGCCGCAGTACGGTCAGTCGGACCGGACCGGCTTCTCCGTCATCGACGTGGACTCCGGCAAGGGCTCCTGGAGCCAGGTCACCTACAACAGCCAAGACCTCAACGTCCGCCAGGACTTCGCCTTCAGCCACGACGGCAAGCTGGTGTACTCCGGGATCACGACGGCTCCCCACGAGCAGTACTACGATTTCTCGGGCAAGGAGGTCGCCAAGCCCGCCGACGAGAAGCACCTGCGCTGGTGGGTCGACGCGAGGCTGTCCCCGGACGGCAAGCTCGCCGCGGGCGACTTCGCGGGCGGCAACAAGACGACCGCCTCCGAGATCATCGACCCCTACACCGGCAAGCGGATCTACAAGGTGCACGGGCAGCAGCTGCTCGCCTGGGCCGACGACAAGCGGCTCATCGCCTGGGACATCACGCCGGGCACGAACGAGTTCCACAATCGGCTCGTGCTCGTCACGATCGGCAGCGACAAGGTCGTATCGCTGAGCGGTTTCCGCAAGGGGAACGACGGCGCGGCCGGGCGCTGGACGCCCGTCTTCGCCGAACGCTGATCAGGCGGCCGTCAGCCGCTCGTACGCAGCCACCAGCCCGTCGGTCGCCTCGCGGCCGGCGGGCCTCAGCGGTGCCCGCACCGGGCCCGAGGGCAGCCCGAGCGCCCCGAGCAGCGCCTTCGCCGTGACCGTGCCCGGCAGCCCGGACGCCATCATCGACTCGACGAGCGGGATCGCCTGTCGCTGCCGCAGCGCGGCGCCCGCGGTGTCACCCGCGTCGTACGCGTCGAGGATCCCGCGCAGCCGGCGCGGCACGACGTTGGCGACCGTCGACACATAGCCCGCGCCGCCCACCGCGTACAGCGGCAGGATGAACTCCTCGCAGCCCGTGTAGTACGCGAGGTCCGTGCGCGCGAGGACCTTCTGGGTGCCCAGCAGGTCGTAGGCGCAGTCCTTCACGGCGGCGATCCGCGGATGCTCCGCGAGCCGCAGCATCGTGTCCGGCTCGATCCGGGTGCCGGTACGGCCGGGGATGTCATAGAGCATCAGCGGCAGCCCGGAGGCGTCCGCGATCTCCCGGAAATGCGCCTCGACCGCGTCCTGGGGCGGCCTGCTGTAGTACGGCGTGACGACCAGCAGACCGTCCGCGCCCGCCTTCTCCGCCTCCAGGGCGAGCTCGGCCGTGTGCCGGGTGTCGGAGCTGCCGACGCCCGCGACGACCGTCGCCCGGTCGCCGACCGCCTCGGCCACGGCGCGTACGAGGGCCGACTTCTCGGCGTCGCTGGTGGTGGGCGACTCACCTGTTGTCCCGGACAGCACCAGCCCGTCGCAGCCGTCGGCCACCAGCCGCTCGGCCAGCTGCCCGGCCCCCTCCAGGTCCAGGGCACCGGAGTCGGTGAACGGCGTGATCATGGCGCAGAGGGCGCGGCCGAACGGAGCGGCAGGCCGTGAGGTGGTCATGCCTGCAGTATCGGCAAGCCTGTCAGTGAAGCTCTACTTAATTCTCCTAAGCGGTAAACGTAAGGAGCGCTACGAGATGCTCGCGTGAGGCCCTGGTGTCGTCGGGTGTACCCGAGCTGATCGCGGAGGCCGCGCTGCCGCAGGCGAGGCTGGACCTGTTCCAGAGCCGGCCGGCGGACCGGGCGCCATGGAGCAGGGGTAGCGCGGCCGTCGGCGGGTACCCGGTCCTCCCAGACGGAGGGAGGCGGGACATGACCGCGGTCACGGATCAACGTCGTGCGGAACACTCGGTGGGAGAACTGGTGAGCCGGGCGACCGCACAGCTCTCCACGCTCGTGCGGCAGGAGATGCGGCTCGCCACCGCGGAGCTCGCCTACAAGGGCAAGCGGGCCGGGCGGGGCGGGGGGCTGCTCGGCGCGGCCGGCGCCCTCGCCTATGTCGGGGTGATGGCCCTCGCCGCCACGGCCGCCGCCGCCCTCTCCCTGGCGCTGCCGGTGTGGGCGAGCGCGCTCATCATCGCCGGGGTGCTCTTCGTCATCGCCGGCGTACTGGCCCTGATCGGCCGCGGCCAGCTCCGCGGTGCGGCTCCGCCGCTGCCCGAGCGGGCGATGCACAGCGTCAGGGCCGATGTCGAGGAGCTCAAGGAAAGGGCGCACCGATGACAGAGGGCATGAGGGCCGGGGCCGGCGCCAAGGGGCCCGACGAACTGCGCCGGCAGATCGAGGAGACCCGCGCGGAACTCGGCGCGACAGTCGAGGAATTGGCGGCCAAGACGGACCTGAAGAGCCGCGCCCGGCACAAGGCCGCGCAGATGCGCGGCCGGATGAGTGAACGGGCGACGCAGGTGAAGGGGCGGATGCGAGGGCGCGCCGGGCACGCCGAAGTAGCGCCGCAGGGGTACGCCGCCGAGGCAGGCGGGGCAGGCGCAGGCGCGGCGGGCGAGCGGGCCGAGGGTGCCGAGGTCCGGACTCACGAGACGGCCACGCGCGCGATGCACCTTGCCCGGCCCACCGCGCCCGAGCCGATGCGTCGCGCCACGAGCGCCGCGGTCCGGGCCGGGCGGCGCCACCCGCAGGCGCTGCTGATCGCCGGCACCGGGGCGGCCTCGGCCGTCGCGGGGGGAGTGCTGTGGCACCGCAGCGGCGCCGGTCAGGTGGTCAGGACCCCGCTGGGCCGCCACCTCATCCGGAGCAACCTGCGTCACGTCCCGGGCGACCTGCGTCGAAGTGCGCATGTGCCGAGCGGCCTGCGCCACAGCCGTGGTCGCCTGCTCCCCAGCGGCCTGGGCGGCACACGTCTGACGGGCGGCCGCTGGGGCCGCCGCAGGGGCCGCGGCCACCAGGTGGTCGAGATGCTGAGCCGAGGGCGGGTGACGGTGCCGTAGCGGGCTGAACGCCACGGCCTGCTGAACCGGCGGTCTGCCGGCGGATGGGACTCCGTCGGCAGACCGCTCTTTCCTGCGCTTGGGGCCCTCTCCTCGCCGTCCGCCACTCCGACAATCTCAATCGTCTGGACAAAAATAGTTTTCGGTGGGAGCGTGGACGCATGCTGGACGTGACCGTGATCGAGGACCCCGCGGCGGCAGCCGTGTCGCTCGACCCCATCCGGGGCCGCCTGCTGGCCGAGCTGGCGGCCGGCCCTGCCTCAGCCGCGATGCTGGCCCCGCGGGTCGGGCTGCCGCGGCAGAAGGTGAACTATCACCTCAAGGCGCTGGAGCGGCACGGCCTCGTCGAGCTGGCCGGAGAGCGCCGCAAGGGCAATGTCACCGAGCGGCTGATGCGGGCGACCGCCGCGTCGTACGTCATCTCGCCGCTCGCCCTGGGGGCGGTGCAGCCCGATCCGGACCGCGCCCGCGACCAGCTGTCGGCCCGCTGGCTGCTCGCGCTCGCCGCCCGTCTGGTGCGGGACGTCGGGTCGCTCATCACGGGCGCCGCGAAGGCCCGCAAGCGGCTTGCCACGTACGCCCTGGACGGCGAGGTGCGCTTCGCCACCGCCGCCGACCGCGCCGCGTTCATCGAGGAGCTGACCCAGGGCGTCGGAGCCCTGATCCGCAAGTACCACGACGGGACCGCGGAGGGCGGCCGCGATCACCGGATCGTCATCGGCGTGCACCCCACCGTCAAGGACGGGAGCGCTGACGACGCGCGGCCCTCAGACGCACGGTCCCCGGCCCTCCGCCCCGAGGACGGGGCGGACGCCGCCTCGCCCGCACTCGCACTCCCTCCGCATCCGCAGACCCACTGATCCACTGAGCCACGGGAGCCACCACCATGTCCAAGGAATTCGAGATCGCCCGGGAATTCGAGGTCGACGCCAGTCCCGAGCAGGTCTGGGACGCCATCACCACCGGTACCGGCGGCTGGCTGTGGCCCAGCGAGTTCGAGCCCCGCGAGGGCGGGGCCGGGCCCTTCGGCAGCACCATCGTCAACTGGGATCCGCCGCACCGGTTCACCGTCCGCAGCGAGGACGTCGGCTTCCCGACCCAGTCGCTCAACCAGCTCGACCACACCATCGAGCCCCGCGACGAGGGCAGGCATGCCTGGGTGCGGTATGTGCACAGCGGGATCTTCACCGACGACTGGGACAACCAGTACGACGGCGCCTCCAAGCACACCGACTTCTATCTGCGCACCCTGCGCGAGTATGTGACGCACTTCGCCGGTCGTCCCGTCGCGTTCGCCACCTTCAACGGGCCCGATGCGTCCACGGCCGCCGACGCGTTCACCACGGTCGGGCAGGCGCTCGGCCTCGCGGACGACACCGCCGAGGGAGCGCGCATCCAGGCCCGGGGGCCGGAGGGCCGCCTCATCGACGCCGTGGTCGACTTCCGCAACCCGTACTTCATCGGGCTGCGCACCGACCAGGCGCTGATCCGCTTCTTCGGCCGCAATCACTGGGGCGCACCGGTCGGCATCAGCATCCACGACTTCGCGCCGGACGCCGACGCGAAGCGCGACGAACTCGCCTGGCAGGACTGGCTGAACGGAGTGTTCAGCGCCTGACCTCACCCCTCGGCACGCCTGAGCCCGGCCCTCCGACGAAGGCCGGGCTCGGTCACGCACGGGAGCCACGAGCGGTTGTTGCGCACGACGGACGACGGCGGACACGGCGGAACAGACAGCGACCGAGGGGGATCCGAACGGGACAGGTGCCGTGGACATGGCGGCCCGCGTTCGCTCTCTACGCGCGTCAATCTCTTGTGTCGCCAAGGGACTTGTCAAGGGGCGACCCGGGTGACGAACCCTGACCGGAACATGAACCGCGGCGGCGCGTGGCTTGATCTCGTTCCGGCCCGGGCGGCGGGGCGCTCCACGAGGGCGGACGGGCAGGCGGCACGCGGTCATATCGGTCTAGGCTGACCCGGTCGGACCTTCGCGGACCGGCCGCCCCACACGTCCCGAGGAGAACCAGCCGATGTCCGTAAGCCCCTCCACGCTGCCGCCGGTGCGGCTGCACTCCGAAGCGGAGCTGGCGAGGGACGCCCTCGCCGCGCCGCTGCTCTCCCGCGCCGTGCGGCTCGCCCGCTGGGCGGGACCGGACACCCGCGTCGGGGCGGGCGGGGAGCTCGTGGACGAACAGCTCCCGGTCGCCGCGGCGGAGCTGGGCCTCGCGGACGACGAGGACGGAGCGGCGTTTGCGAGCGAGGCGTGGCGCGTCGCCGTCGACACCGGCCTGGTCGAGATCACGGACGAGGAGGAGGGCACCGTCGCCCGCGGCGAGAACCTCGGCCTCATCACCTCCGGCGGCCCCCGCGACATCCTCGGCCTCTGGCTCGACGCGCTGGAGACCGTGCTGGCCGACGCGGCCGTGCCCGACCTCGACGATCTCGTCGAGGCCATCGAGGAAGACGGACAGATCGACTTCGAGCAGCTGGACTGGGACCCGGAGGCGGAGGCCGAATTCCTCGACGGGGTGCTCGGCAACCTCTACGTGCTGAGCGTCAGCGAGGACGGGCCCGGCGAGGAGCCCGTGCCGCTGCCCGCGCTCGCCGCGTCGATGATCGTGCCCGACGGGATGGGGCAGCCCTCCAACGACGTCCTCGAGCAGGTCTCGGACGCCATGATGCGGCTCGACGACCAGTTCCGGATGCTCGAACCCGTCGGTCTCGTGGAGTTCCAGCCGGTCGACGAGACCCTGCTGGCCGACGAAGGGGCCGGCGACGAGCCGGGCGCACCCGCCGACGACATCGACGTCACGCGGTACGGAATGGTGAGGCTCACCCCGCTCGGCCTCTACGGCATGCGCGCGCGCATGCAGGAGGCGGGCCTCGACGTGCCCGCCGTCGGTGACCTCGCGGACAGGAACGCCGACGGCCTGCTCGACGGCACCGCCGGATTCCCGCAGGTCGCGGCGCACGCCGAGATCGAACAGTGGCTCGCACGGCGTGAACCGCTCGCCGCGGCCGAGGAGTTGCTCGGCGCCGCACGGGGCGGCGACGTAGGAGCGCCGCTGCGGCGGCTGCGCTGCCAGCAGGCGCTGTCGCTGGTCGGTGGCGCGGCCGAGCCCGCGCTGCGTGCCGTACTCGACGACGCCGAGCTCGGCGGACTCGCGCGCGTCTGGCTCACCGAGCACGGTGCGGGCGACGTGCCGCCGCCGTCCGAGGCCATGATCTTCTGGCTGACGATCGACACGCTTGCCGCGCAGCTTGCCGCCGAGGGCAACTCGACGGAGCTCCAGGCTCTGGTGGAGGGCCTGGCGCAGCAGCACAGCGGCTTCTTCGACACGGCGTGGCGCGTCGACCATCCCGGTACGGCCGATGTGCTCGAGGCGATGGGGCGGCTGCATCCCGACAGGAAGGTGGCGAAGGAAGCGCGCAAGGCGGCGTTCAAGGCGCGGTCGGCGCACGGGGGGTGACGGGCGCCTCCGGCCGGTGGTGGGTTCGCCACCTGCCGGTGGGTGGGTCGGGGCCGCGCCGGGATGTACTCCCCCAGTGCCTTAAGGGCCTGGGAGGTACCCCCAGCGGGCGCACATCCCGGCACGTCCCCTTCGGCCGGACGGCGGCTGCGGGCTGTCCCTACCGTTGTGGGCAGGCGATCCGCAGGGCTGGGGGCACCTCCCAGCGGTAGCTGGGGGAGGGTGGGCACAACCCACGACGACGGGTGCCGTGGACAGTACCCGCACCCCCAGGGGGGTGGGCCCGGTCCACGGAAGGACGTCTCCTGAGGCCGGAGAAGTCGGGCGGAGTTCAACTGGCGTTTGAGCGCGCGCGGCACTGTGACCCCCGCACACAGTCCCGCCGCGCCACCCCCCCGACATCGCCAGCCAGCCGAACGCGCCCTCAGGCCTCAGGAGAAATCATGTCGCTCACCCGCAGGGACTTCGCCAGACGATCCGCGATCACCGGTGCCGGTGTCGCGCTGGTCGGCAGCGTCGGAGCCTTCGCCACCGCGCCCGGCGCCCTCGCCAGCCAGGACACGGAGCCCGTGGACGGCGCGGACCTCGAGGACACCGCCGACGCCGTCGACGGCGTCGGCTACGGCCCTCTCGTCGACGACCCGCAGGGCATCCTCGCCCTCCCCGCCGGCTTCTCCTACCGCATCGTCACCTACAGCGGCAGGACCAAGCTGGAGTCCGGCGAGTACACCCCGTCCAACCACGACGGCACCGCCACCTTCGCGGGCCCGCGCGGCACGACGCTGCTCGTCAACAACCACGAGCTGAAGGGCCCGCGCGCCAACTGGCCGTACCCGGTGCCGCTCACCGACGGCCTCGTCTACGACCCGGCCGCGTCCGGCGGCTGCACCGTCGTCGAGGTGCGCCCCGGCGGCGGGGTCGCGGAGTGGGTCGGCATCGCCGGCACCTCCACCAACTGCGCGGGCGGCGCCACCCCTTGGGGTACCTGGCTCACCTGCGAGGAGACCGAGGACAAGGCCGGCTCGGGCGGCATGACCAAGGACCACGGCTACGTCTTCGAGGTCGACCCGAGCGACGCCCGCGCCAACCACGACCCGAAGCCCATCAAGGCCCTCGGCCGCTACGCCCACGAGGCCGTCGTCGTCGACCCCAAGCGCGGCCACCTCTACCTCACCGAGGACGCCGCGAGCCCCAACGGCCTGCTCTACCGCTGGACCCCGCCGGCCGGCTTCGAGCACGGCCGCGGCAAGCTGCGCACCCTCGCCGACGACGCCGGCGTGCTGCAGGCCCCCAAGTGCTACGACTCCGGCGGCCGCTTCGTCGACGACCTCTCCCGCGCCACGAAGATCGGCACGGTGTACGGCGTGGACTGGATCGACGTACCCGACCGCGACGCGAAGACCGTCTCCGTGCGCAAGCAGTTCGCGGCCGGTGAGGTCACCCGCGCCCGCAAGCTCGAGGGCATGTGGTGGGGCGACGGCGGCGCGTACATCGTCTCCTCGTACGCCCGTGCGGAGAGCCCCGTCCAGCACGACGGCCAGGTCTGGTTCTACGACCCCAAGCGCCGCACCCTCACGCTGAAGGTGCTCCTCGGTGTCAACCCCGACCCGTCCGTCGACGGCGCCTTCGACGGCCCCGACAACATCACGGTCTCGCCGTACGGCGGCCTCGTCATCGCCGAGGACGGCGAGGGCATCCAGCACCTCTTCGGCGCGACCGAAAGCGGCCGTACGTACCCCATCGCGCGCAACGAGATGAACCTCGGCACCGAGGCGGAGCCGGAGTACAGCGAGTTCACCGGTGTCACCTTCTCGCCCGACGGCAAGACCCTGTACGCGAACATCCAGACGCCGGGAATCATGCTGGCGATCACAGGGCCGTGGAAGCGGCAGAAGCGCGGCTGAATTCACGGAGATTAATTCGTTGGCCCGGCCCGCGGTACGCCTCCTAGAGTGATGCACGTCCAGGTGCGAAGGCAGGACCTACTTCCACTCTAAATGGGGCGGCCGCGGGTTCGAGTCCCGCCACCGGTACCACGCGCCGGTGTAGCTCAGAGGGCAGAGCACCTTGTCGGTTCCGCCGGCCTCGACCTCTGGACACCACAACTTCATGCACCTTCCGGTGCGCAGGCTGCGGCTACTTCTTCTCGAAAAAGAATCCCATGCCGCCGCCGATTCGATCTCGGGAGGCGCAGCAAATGGTGGGTGCCCGGTGCGCAGGCAACGGTTACTTCTTGGGGATCGGAATGTTGCGGGTTCGAGTCCCGTCATCGACTTCGGGTCGGTGTAGCTCAATTGGTAGAGCATCTGAACAGTCCGTCGCCGACTCCTGACCTCGGGCACCCTCCTTTTGTCGCGCCTCCCTCCGAAAGACGAATGAATTCGGGGGAATTCACATGGCGCGTTTCAACAACAGGTTCGCCAAGCCGCAGGGGACCTCGCCGGTCCGTACGACCGGTCGGCGGACCCGCACCCACGAGGGCGGCCCCGGCCACCTCCGGGACCCGCGCTCCGAGCTCTTTCTGCTCTCGGTGGCCAACTTCGTGTCGCAGCAGACCTTCTACGAGAGCGGCGAAGCCCGCGACGACCGGTTCGCCGCGCTCGTCCGGCAGCTCGCCGTCGAGGACCCGGAGTGGACCGCGGACCTGCTCGGCTGGCTGCGCGGCGAGGGCAACATGCGGACCGCCTCGCTCGTCGGCGCCGCCGAGTACGTCAAGGCGCGCCTCGACGCAGGAGCGACCCACGGCCCCGCGAACCGCCAGGTCGTCGCGTCCGTACTGCAGCGCCCCGACGAGCCGGGTGAGCTCCTCGCGTACTGGACCGCGACCCACGGCCGCAATGTGCCCAAGCCCGTCAAGCGCGGCGTCGCCGACGCCGTTCGCCGCCTGTACGGCGGCAAGTCGCTGCTGAAGTACGACACCGTGTCCAAGGGCTACCGCTTCGGCGACATCCTCAATCTGGTGCACGCCGCGCCCGACCCGGACAAGCCGTGGCAGGGCGAGCTCTTCCAGTACGCCCTGGACCGTCGGCACCACCCGGACACCGCCGTCCCGCCCGCGTCGAGCCGTGTGCTCACCGCGCACCGGGAGCTCATGTCGCTGCCCGTCGCCGAGCGGCGCGCGGTCGTCACCGGGCCCGGCGGCGTCGGGCGGCTCGCCGAGGCGGGCATCACCTGGGAGGCGCTCGCGGGCTGGCTGCAGGGGCCGATGGACAAGGCGGCCTGGGAGGCCGTGATTCCGTCCATGGGCGCGATGGCCCTGGTCCGCAACCTGAGGAACTTCGACGAGGCGGGGGTCTCGGACGAGGTCGCGGCGCAGGTCGCCATCGAGATCTCCGACCCGGAGGCCGTGGCGCGCTCGCGGCAGTTCCCCTTCCGCTACCTCGCCGCGTACCGGCACGCTCCCTCGCTGCGCTGGGCGTACCCGCTGGAGAAGGCGCTCGGCCACTCGCTGGCGAACGTCCCGGCGCTGCCCGGCCGGACGCTGATCCTGGTCGACCGCTCGGGGTCGATGTTCTTCTCGCGGATGTCCGACCGCTCGGAGCTCAGCCGTGCCGACGCGGCGGCGGTCTTCGGCGCGGCGCTCGCGATGCGGGCCGCGCACGCCGACCTGGTGGAGTTCGGCACCGGCAGCGCACAGGTGCCCTTCCGCAAGGGCGAGTCCGTGCTGAAGGTCCTGGGGCGCTTCGGCGACCTCGGCGGCACGAACACCACCGAGGCGGTACGCCGGCACTACAGGCGGCACGACCGCGTGCTGATCGTCACCGACGAGCAGGCCACGTACCACGGGGCGGGCGACCCGACCGAGCAGGTCCCGGCGCACGTCCCGGTGTACACCTGGAACCTCGCCGGGTACCGGGCGGGCCACGGCGCGTCCGGCACCGGCAACCGGCACGTGTTCGGGGGACTGTCGGACGCGGCGTTCCGGATGGTGCCGCTGCTCGAGGCGTCGCGGGACGCGCGCTGGCCGTGGCTGGACTGAGCGGCCTCGGCCGGCCGTGGAACGGCCCGGAGCCGGGCCCCGGCATACGTGGCCACCACCGTAAACCTGGCGCGCTGCAGTCCCCGGCGCGCATACTGCGACTGATGACAAAGCCACCAGGTACGCGACGCCACCTCCCCACCAGCCCCTTCAATGTTCCGCCAGCACCGGCCGAGCCCATCGAGCAGTTCGCTGTGGGCGACCGGGTCTCACATGATCAGTACGGACTCGGAAGGGTCAACGGAGTCGAGGGCGATCACGCCGTACTCGTCGATTTCGCGGGCCGCCAGGGGAGGTTTCTGAGTCCCTTTGCCAAGCTCGTCAAGCTCTGACAGGCCCTGAGGCCCTGAGGCCCTGAGGCCCTGAGGCCCTGAGGCCCTGAGACCCAGCGGCCCGACGGGCTGGAGTCCCTCGGGCCGTCCACGGGACACAGGTGGAGCCGGGCGGCGGGCTGGCACGTCCGTCGATGCCCGTCCCGCCCGCGCCCCCCTGCCAGCCGGTGGCCCGCAGCGCTACAGAGCCTGCGCCGCCGGCTTCACCATGCCCCGGACCGTGCGCGACTTCACGAAGTCGCCCAGCGCGGTCATCTCCCACTCGCCGGAGAACTGGCGGATCAGCTTGGCCATCATCACGCCGGTCTGCGGCTCGGCGTTCGTCAGGTCGAAGCGGACGAGCTCCTCGCCGGTCGCCGCGTCGAGGAGGCGGCAGTACGCCTTGGCGACCTCGGTGAACTTCTGGCCGGAGAACGAGTTGACCGTGAAGACCAGGCCCGTCACGTCCTGGGGCAGCCGGCCCAGGTCGACCACGATCACCTCGTCGTCCCCGCCGCCCTCGCCGGTGAGGTTGTCGCCGGAGTGCTTGATCGCGCCGTTCACGATCGACAGCTTGCCGAAGTAGCAGCTGTCGACGTGGTTGCGCTGCGGGCCGTACGCGATGACCGAGGCGTCGAGGTCGATGTCCTTGCCGCGGTAGGCGGGCTCCCAGCCGAGGCCCATCTTGACCTGCGACAGCAGCGGGCGGCCGCCCTTGACCAGGGACACCGTCTGGTTCTTCTGCAGGCTGACGCGGCCCTTGTCGAGGTTGATCTTCCCGGCGCCGGGCGCGGGGGCGGCGGGCGCCGCGGCCGGGGGAGCGGCGGGGACCGGCGGGGCCGCGACGCGCGGGTCCACCGGGGGCGCGGGCGGCGCCACCGGCGGTGCAGGCGGCGTCTGGACCGGGGCCGCCGGGGCCGGGGCCTGGGCGGGCTCCTCCTCGACCGTCACCCCGAAGTCAGTCGCGATACCGGCCAGGCCGTTCGCATACCCCTGGCCCACCGCGCGGGCCTTCCACGCGCCGTTGCGCAGATAGATCTCGACGATCACCAGTGCTGTCTCCGTGCCGAGCTGCGGCGGGGTGAACGTCGCGAGGACCGAGCCGTCGTCGGCGTTGCGGATGGTGGCCGTGGGCTCGATGCCCTGGAACGTCTGTCCTGCCGCGTCCGGGCTCGCCGTCACGACGATCTTCTCGATGCCCGGGGGGACGGCCGCCGTGTCCACCGTGATCGCGTCCGGCGCGGTGCCGCCGCCCGATCGGTAGGTGACACCGGGACCTGCGGGCTGGTTGTAGAAGATGAAGTCCTCGTCGGACCGCACCTTGCCGTCGGCGGTGAGCAGCAGGCCCGATACGTCGAGCCGCACCGGGGCGGTGACGTCGACCGCCACGCGGGGGGCGGTGAGAGGGATGTTCGAGCCTGGGGTCATAGCTGTCATGCCTGGGATAACGAGCGGGTCCGCTTTACCGTTCCCTTACCTCGGGGGTTATTGGCGGTTCTTTCCCCCACCCCGCCCCTTCCCGTAACCATGGGGCTGCGTCCCCTGGACCCCCGTTGATCGGCGGCTGCGCCGCCTCGTCCTCAATCGCCGGACGGGCTGAAAATTCAGCCCGTCCGGCGATTGAGGACCGGGGTCTGGGGCGGAGCCCCAGTTACGGGAAGGGGCGGGGTGGGGGAAAGAATCTCACGGCACCACCACGATCTTTCGCCCCACGCCTGAAGCGAACTGCTCCAGTGCCCGCGGATACTCTGCCAGCGGCACCCGGTCGCTGATGAAGACCTCCGGGTCCAGCACGCCGCCGGCGAAGAGGTCCGCCGCCCGTTCGAAGCTGTGCAGTACCGCCATCGAACCGGTGATGGTGATCTCCTGGTTGTAGATCCGGTACGGGTCGATCGTGACGCGCGTCGCGTAGTCGGCGACCCCGAACTGCAGGAACGTCCCCGCCTTCGCCACCCGGCCCAGGCCGTCCTGGATCGCCGCCGCGTTGCCGGTCGCGTCGACGACGACGTCCCAGCCCTGGGGGCGGTCCAGCTCGTCGGCGTCTCCGGCGGAACCGGAGACGCCGAGCCGTCGCGCGGTCTCCAGGCGGTCCGCGTTGATGTCGACCACGTCGACGCTCGCCGCGCCCGTCCGCTTGGCGAGCTCCAGCATCATCAGGCCCATGGTCCCGGAGCCGTAGATCAGCACGTGGGCGCCGAGCCGGGACCGCAGCACGTCGTAGCCGCGTACCGCGCAGGACAGCGACCGGAGCGGGTACGTAGCCGATCTTTCCCTTGACCGGGGAGCCGGAGGCCTCCAGTGAACCGGTCGCGGCCGTGGAGTCGTACCACATGGCGGTCGGACTGGGTGACGTTGTTCAGGCACTCCGCGTACCCGGACTGCGCGGCGCCCGCCTCGCCGTGCTTGCGTACCAGGTCGACATAGAACTTCGTCGCCTTCTTGAACTCGGGGGAGTCCAGGCGCGCCGTCCAGTCCTTGTCGAACCAGGTGCCGCCCATGGTGTTGACCACGGTGGTCAGCGGTGCCAGCGCCTCGCCCCAGCCGGGCAGTCCGCGCAGGCAGATGCCCTTCATGTCCTTCTCCTTGGCGTCCACCTGGGCCGCCAGATCCGCCACCTGCTGCCAGGTCGGCTTCTCGGGCATGGTCAGGTGGTCCTTGGCGTGGAGTCGCCGCCGTCGGAACGGCTTGGTCGGCACTGGTTGCGCATGTCGGCTCCTGGGTGTGCGTGTTGCGTGTCGGCTGCAGGATTGTGCACGTGGACGACTGGATTTATGGCGATATAACGGGTGTCAGTGGGTGCGGTGAACTACGTCCGGCGCGGTCCGGTACGCAGACGGGGGTGAGTCAGACTCGGATGACCTGCGGCCCTTGCAGGGAGTAGCGATGGGCGTCGGACAGGGGCAGTCGGGTGGACGTGACGATGGCCTCGAGGTCGCCGACCGACGCGAAACGGCAGAAGCTGACAGCGCCGAACTTGGTGTGGACCCCGGTGAAGACCGTGCGCCGAGAGGCGCGCATGGCCTGCGCCTTCACCTCGCTGACCGCGGGATCGGGCGTGGTCAGACCGTGTTCGCGGGTGATGCCGTTCGCCCCGATGTACGCCAGGTCGATCACGAATCCGGCGAGCATCCGGGTCGTCCAGTGGTCGACGGTCGCGAGCGTCCCGGCGCGCACCCGGCCGCCGAGCAGCAGCACGGTGGTGTTCTCGGCCTCGGCGAGCGCGCCCGCGGTCGCCAGTGACGCGGTGACCACGGTCAGCGGCCGGTCGCGGGGCAGCGCCTCGGCGATCAGCTGAGGCGTGAACCCCTCGTCGATGAAGACCGTCTCGGCGTCCCCGAGCAGCTCGGCCGCGGCGGCCGCGATCCGGCGCTTCTCGGGTACGTGCATGGTGGTGCGGAAGGCGAGGGTCGTCTCGAATCCCGCGCTCTCCACGGGATAGGCGCCACCGTGCGTACGGCGCACCAGACCGTGGTCCTCCAGCACGCGCAGATCGCGGCGGACCGTCTCCCTGGCCACGCCCAGGTCGGCGGCGAGTGTGGCGACGTCGACGGAGCCCGCCCGGCGTGCCGCCCGGACAATTGCGCGCTGACGCTCCTCGGCCGTCATGGTCACCACACCCCCTTGCACTTCCCGCACGGGCTGCCCGTTCGGGCTCCGGAGAACCCGTTCGGGCTCTGTGGGGAAGTTCTACAGCGGGGGGAAGGTGGTGACCAGGCTCGTTGCAGAGCCGATACCGCCCGTTTGTGCCCGTTCGAGAGGGGGTGTGCCCGCGGCGGACCAGGCAGGGAGAGCGGGTGCGAGTGGATTCGGGCGCTTCACATGCCCGAACAGCGCGCCGGGCGAGCCCGTTTGGTGCCCGCCCGCGGGTTCGCCGGTGTCCGTCGGCGTCGGTGCGCTGGTGCCGGCAGCGTCAGACGTGTCAGTACGGCCAGATCGGCGGGTTCGTGCAGAAGTGACCGCCCAGGTGGGCATGGTCCGGGTTGTCCAAGTCGAGTTCGCCCTGTTCCGCGATGAGCTTCTCGGCGTACTGCTCGGAGTCGTCCTGCGGGTCGTAGCCCAGAGCGCGGGCCGTCGACAGGTCCCACCACAGGCGGGTGTTGGCGGACGAGCCGTAGACGACGGTGTGCCCGACGTTCTCGGCGGTCAGCGCGGCGTGGAAGAGGCGGGCGCCGTCGCCCGGCGACATCCAGAGCGAGAGCATGCGGACGTTCGTCGGCTCCATGAAGCAGGAGCCGATGCGCACAGAGACGGTCTCCAGACCGTGCTTGTCCCAGTAGAGCTGGGCGAGGTCCTCGCCGAAGGACTTCGACAGGCCGTAGAAGGTGTCGGGGCGGCGCGGCGTGTCGATGGGGATCAGGGGGTCCTCGCCCTGGGGGCGCGGGGTGAAGCCGACCGCGTGGTTGGAGGAGGCGAAGACGATCCTGCGGACGCCCTCCTCGCGCGCGGCCTCGTAGAGGTTGTACGTGCCCTCGATGTTCGCCTTGAGGATCTTGTCGAAGGATGCTTCCAGGGAGATGCCCGCGAGATGGATGATCGCATCGACCCCGCGCACGGCCTCGCGCAGCGCGTCCCTGTCTGCGAGGTCGGCGGCGATCGCGTCCGGCTCGCCCTCGATCGGCACCATGTCGAACAGGCGCAGCTCGTAGCCGTAGGCGGGCAGCAGCCCCCGCATCAGGGTGCCGAGGCCGCCGGCGGCGCCGGTGAGCAGGACGGTGCGGGGAGCGGGCATGCGGGTCTCCTCGGGGCAAGGCCGCCCTGGACGACCTTGTGCATGTACAGAATTCACATCCTTGGAAACGCTAGGGATCAGCCAATGGTGCAGTCAAGTGTCCGCCGGGTGCTCCGGAGTGTTCCGCCGGCGTTCCGTGAACGGCGGAAATTCCCTTCTATAGAGCGGTTTTGCCCGCTTGACCGGCCCCTGAAGGCCGCCTTAGCTTGAGCGGGTTCAGAAATATAGACGTTGATCAGAAACGTGCACGCCGGTCGGGATCAGCGACGCCCAAGGGAGAGCCCGTGACGCCAGCCCGACTCGCCGCTCGGCTCCGCAACCCCAGTGGACCGCTGTTCTTCCCTGTCACCGCCTACGGCCCCGACGGCTCCCTCAACCTCGACGCCTACCGTGCCCATGTCCGCCGCGGTGTGGAGGCGGGCGCGGCCGCCGTCTTCGCCTGCTGCGGCACCGGCGAGTTCCACGCGCTCACGCCGGAGGAGTTCCAGGCCTGCGTCGCCGCGGCCGTCGAGGAGGCGGCGGGCCGCGTTCCCGTGGTCGCCGGCGCCGGATACGGCACCGCGCTCGCCGTGCGGTACGCGAAGCTCGCCGAGGAAGCCGGGGCCGACGGACTGCTCGCCATGCCCCCGTACCTCGTGATCGCCGGGCAGGACGGGCTGGTGCGGCACTACACGCAGCTCGCCGACGCGACCTCGCTGGACATCATCGTCTACCAGCGGGACAACGCCGTGTTCACGCCGGAGACCGTGGTCGAGCTCGCCCGGCACCCCCGGATCGTCGGCCTCAAGGACGGCGTCGGAGACCTCGACCTGGTGCAGCGCATCATCAGCGCCGTGCGCCAGGAGCTGCCCGGCCAGGAGTTCCTGTACTTCAACGGCCTGCCGACGGCGGAACTCACCGGCCTCGCCTACCGCGGCATCGGCGTCACGCTCTACTCCTCGGCCGTCTTCTGCTTCGCGCCCGAGATCGCGCTCGCCTTCCACAAGGCGCTGAACTCCGGCGACGACGCCACCGCGGGCCGCCTCATCGACGGCTTCTACCGACCCCTCGTCGAGCTGCGCAACCAGGGCCGCGGATACGCTGTCTCGCTGGTCAAGGCGGGCGTCAGGCTGCGCGGCCTCGACGTGGGCGAGGTACGGCCGCCGCTGCACGAGCCCGCCCAGGACCACATCGAGCGCCTGGCCGGGCTGATCGAGCGCGGTTACGCCCTGCTGGAGGAGACGCATGAAGGACGGGCGGTCTGAACCCATGGATGACGGTCTGAACGCATGAAAGATGGTCTGAGCGCATGAACGATGGTCTGAAGACCTCCGTGTTCGTCTATCCCTGGGACGTCGTCGGGGATCCGGACGCCGCGGCCCGTATCGCGGACCTCGGCGTCCGGCAGGTGACCCTCGCGTCCGCCTATCACTCCACGCGCGCGTTGACCCCGCGTCATCCGCGCCACCGCATCGTGACCGCCGAGCACGCCGCCGTGCTGTACCCGCCGTCCCCCGAGCGGTGGGAAGGGCGGAGTCTGCGGCCGTACCCCGCCGGTGACTGGGCACCCGGTGACGCCTTCGCAGAGGCCGCCGGGGCCCTGGCCGCAGCGGGCCTCGACGTGCACACCTGGGTCGTGCTCGCGCACAACTCCCGTCTGGGCGCCGAGCATCCGGCCACCTCCGTGGTCAATGCCTACGGCGACCGCTATCCCTGGGCGCCGTGCATCGCGCAGCCCGCCACGCGCGCGTACCTGATCGACCTGGCGGCCGAGGCGGCGGTACGGCCCGGCGCGCGCGGCACCGAGCTGGAGTCGCTGGGCTGGTACGGGCTCGCACACCTGCACGCCCACGACAAGATCGCGGGCGTCGGTCTCGGCGACGCCGAGCAGTACCTGATGTCGCTCTGCTTCTGCCCGTCCTGCCGTGACGGCTACACGCGACAGGGGCTCGACCCCGAGGATCTGGCTGCCACCGTCCGGGGCGCCCTGGAGCCCGTATGGCGGGGCGCGCCTTCGGAGGGCGGCTGGCCGGCCATCGAGAAACTCCTCGGCGCCGAAACGGCGGCCGCCACGCGCGCGTGGCGCGACGAAACGGCCCGCACGCTTCAGGAGGCCGCGGTCTCGGCGGTACGCACGGCCGCCGCCGCGTCCCGTACGGACGGCTCGGACGGCTTCCAGGTGCTGCTGCACGCGGACCCCGTCTCGTACCACTGCGGAGCGAACGCGGGCGTCGATCCCGCGCACATCCTGTCCGTGGCCGACGGTGTGGTGGTGCCCTGCACGGGCGGCACGGGTCTGCTGGCGCCCTTCGCCGAGCACCGCGGGGAGCGCGGCGTCCTCGCGGCCAACTTCACGATCGTCTCGGGCATGGGCGGCAGCCCGGCCACCCTGGCGGCCGACGCGGCCCGCGCGGCCGACTCGGGCGCGACGGAGCTGCGGCTGTACCACGCCGGGCTGGCATCGGACGGGGATCTGGAGGCGGTACGGGGGGCGCTGGCCGCGCTGGCGTAAGGCCCGGTCATCGTGGGTCTGAGGCGTGGGCCGCGGGATCGGAAAAGTGCCTTGGCCGTCGGCGATGAGTTCTGGGTCCACGGGGGGTCTCATTGAGGTGAGAGGCCAGGATCAGCGAGGAGAGCGCCATGACCGACCCCATTGTCGACTTCGGACCGCAGACCAGGCTGGTGGCGCGGCTCGCCGAGCACGTGACCGTGGAGCAGATGGGCGCCGCCACCCCCTGCCCGGACTACGCGGTACACAATCTGCTGGGCCACGTCCTCGGGCTGACCGGAGCCTTCCGGGACGCCGCGCGCAAGGACCTGGGCCCGACGACCGACACCTCCCCCGGATCGTTCGTGCCGGACGTGGAACCGGACTGGCGGAGCGTCCTGCCGAAGCTGCTCGGCGAGCTGGCCGAGGCGTGGCGGGACCCGCGGGCGTGGGAGGGCATGACCCGCGCGGGCGGCGTCGATCTGCCGGGTGCGGTGGCGGGCGCCGTCGCCATGGACGAGCTCGTCGTACACGGCTGGGACCTGGCCCGCGCCACGGGCCAGGACTACGCGCCCGACACCCCGAGCCTGGAGGCCGCACACAGCTTCCTCGCCGAGGCGGCCAAGGATCCGGCCGGCGGCGGTGGTCTGTTCGGCCCGGTCGTCCCCGTCCCGGCCGACGCCCCGCTCCTGGATCGCGCCATCGGCCTGAGCGGCCGCGATCCGGGCTGGAGCCCGGCCTGAACTACTGACGAGATTGTCTCTGTGGCGACGCCGGAGCAAATGGCCCCCGGCAAGAGGTGCCCGGAACCGTGTCGTGTGCACTCAGCGCACCCGGCGCCCGGCAGCCGCCTCAGGCGGTTTCCCGGCTTGAGGTGGCGCTCGAGTCGGCGTCGGGGTCAGTGGGTCTCGTCCCCGCCGGTCTGCGATTCCCCGTCTCCCAGGAGGAGCAGGGCATCAGCCATGTCCAGGCCGGCAACATGGCGCAGGGGAACGGATGCGAGCCGGCAGTTGGCCTCGTGGCGGCCACGTGCCCCGCGCAGCCGCTGCCACATACGCGGGTACACCACGCCACACCCAGGGCACGCATCTGCCTCTCCGGCACCTCCCATGCGGGAGCGACGTCCTAGCAATGACGGTGGCGGGCTCGGGAGCAGTGGAGGTGGCGGGCTCGAGAGCGGTGGAGGTGGCGGGCTATAGGGGTGTGCCGGTTGCGGGCTCAGGTGCAGTGGCGGTGGCGCGGGTGCTGCCGGTGGCGGGCTCAGGTGCAGCGGCGGTGGCACGCCCCGCTGGTAGCCGCTGGACGTGGCTTCGAGCTTGGGTGGGGGACCGGCAAGGCCCCGCTCAGGCCGCGCAGGAGATCCGACCGGCCCAAACCCGGCCGCGGCGTCTGCCTGATCCCAGCCCTGGATGTTCAGCAGCGGGCCGTCCGTCGCGTTGCCCAGATGTACGGCGGAGCCGGGGCCTATCTCCATCTGGTGAATCCGCTGGCCCTGCACGAAGGTGCCGTTCGTGCTGCCGAGGTCTCCGATGACCCAATTACGGCCGCCCCAGCTGATCGTGGCGTGACGCCAGGACACCCTGGCGTCACCGAACACGATGTCTCCCTGCGGATCACGTCCGAGCGTGTACGACCTGGACGCATCGAGCGTCCAGGTCCGTCCGTTCGATTCCAGTACGAGTTCCGGCACTCCATGGCCCACATCAGGAGTCGGGTTGGGGGGAGTGTGCGGCTCCTCCTGGTCATGGGGGTTGTTCACCAGCAGCTCACCTCTATCCGTTGGAAGTAATGGCGGAACGGGCAGCCTGGCGCAGGCGTCGGCGCCGCTGCCAGGTCCTCAGGGCAAGGCCGCCGCGCTCCAGGAGTGTCCAGGCAGCCTCCATCGCGACGGCGAGGAGGACGGCGGCGAAGGCGGTCCAGCGCCAGCCGGCGTGCGTGCCGCCGGGGGGTGGTGCCCGCACGAGACGAGCAGGATGGCGGCGAGCGTCACCAGCAGCAGAGCCTGTCCGGGCCACCGGAACTTGTCCTCGCCCGCGGCGACGACGCCGATCAGACCCAAGCCACCGCTTGCCAGTAGAGGGGCTGCGATGGTGGTCACGGTGTCCTTGGCGCGCGCGTACCGGGCAGCGAGGAGCGCACTGCGTGCCTCCTGCTGCTCGCTCACGGCCGCCCCCTTCGAGGCCGCATGGTAGCGAAGGCGTAGTGGAGTCGCATGGTCAAGTTGCTGTGCAATAGGCCCCGTTGGCGAGGCGGCAGGGGTCGGCGTCGCCGTGTCCGCAGGGCTCTTGAAAGCCGTTCCCTGACCGGTGAGGCCCGACTAGCCTCCCCCCATGCCCCTGACACTCATCACCCTCGGCACCGCCTCCCCCCACCCCCAGCCCGGCCGTCCCTGCTCCGGGTATCTGCTGAGCGGTGGCGGGGCCGAGGTGTGGGTGGATGCTGGACCGGGGACCTTCGCTGAGTTGCAGCGGCACACCGACCCCGCGCGACTGTCGGGGATCTGGATCTCGCATCTGCATGCGGACCACAACGCCGATCTGCTGTCGGCGGTGTACGGGCTCGCGTACGGAGGGCTGACTCCCGAGGCGCCCATCCCCGTGTACGCGCCCGCTGACTGCGCGCGCCGCCTCGCCGGGTTCTTCGGGCGGTCCGATCCCGCGTTCCTGAACGGCGTCTTCGCATTCGAGGCGCTGTACGACGGACATGAAGTGCGGCTCGGCGGGCTTCGGCTGACCAGCCGGGCCGTCGTGCACGACACCGAGGCGTACGGGCTGCGGGCCGAGTGCGGCGGGGCCGTACTCGCGTACTCGGGGGACAGCGGGCCGTGCGCGGCACTGGCCGGACTCGCCTCCGGAGCCGACGTGCTGCTCTGCGAGGCCGACATCGACCGGCATCACGAAAGCGAACAGCAGCAGGTGCATCTGACGCCGGAAGACGCCGGTGCGGTCGCCCGCGCCGCGGGTGTCCGCGAACTCCTCATCACCCATGTCGGGCCGACGCTCACGCCCGAGTCGGCGACCGCGCGTGCCGCTGCCGCGTTCGGCGGACCCACGGTGACGGCCCGCGAAGGGAACGTCCAGGTCATCGGTGGCGTCGCGTAACGCGCACAGCCGTAACTCGCAACGCGCTCAAGCCTGTTCAAAGAAGTTCTTCTGTCGGAAGCGTTGACGAAACACAGGCCCCCTCCTACCTTCAACGCGTCGTACTTCGTACGTCATATATGAGACGCGATATGCGAGATCCGAGAGGCGCGCATGACCTCTGTGCCCACACCGATCCCCTCCCGCACGCAGTTCGTGCTGGAGGGGATCAAACACCGCATCCTCACCGGTCAGCTGACGCCGGGGCAGGCGCTGGTCGAGACCGAGCTCGCCGCGCAGTTCGGGGTGTCCAAGACGCCCGTGCGCGAGGCGCTCAAGACCCTGGCCGGCACCGGGCTCGTCGTGATGAACCAGTACAAGGGCGTCACGGTGCGCATGGTGGACGCGGACATGGCGCGCGAGGTCTACGACGTGCGACTGCTGCTGGAACCCGAGGCGCTGCGGCGAGCGGTCAGGCGCGGCGCGTCCCTGGATGCGGCACGTGACGCCCTGACCCGCGCCGACCGGGCCGCCGACACCGCCGAACGCTCCCTCGCCAACCGGGAGTTCCACCGCGCCCTCTACGTGCCCTGCGGCAATCCGCTGCTCGGCCGCATGCTCGACGAGGTCCGCGACCAGGCGGCCCTGGTCTCCGCCGTCGCCTGGGCGGCCGACCCCTCCTGGGAGCGGGAGGCCGCCGAACACCGGGAGATCCTGCGGCTCGCCCTCGAGGGCGACGCGGACGGCGCGGCGGGCGCCCTCCACGCGCACATCGCGTCGTTCGTGCAACGGGCCTTCCCCGAGCCCGGGGAGGCCAAGGGAGTGGGTGAGCAGGCATGACAGCGACGTTCGAGCCCCAGCGGGCGGCGCTCGCCGACGTCGTGGCGATCCCGGTCACACCGTTCACCGAGGACGGCACGATCGATCACGACGCGCATCGCGCCCTGCTGCGCCGGATCCTCGACGGCGGCGTGCGGATCCTCACCCCGAACGGCAACACGGGCGAGTTCTACGCCCTGACCCCCGAAGAGCGCCGGGACGTCACCGAGTTGACGATCGACGAGGCGGGCGAGCGGGCCGCGATCCTGGTCGGCGTGGGCCACGACGTGCCGACCGCCGTCGCCGCCGCCCGCCACGCCCGCGAGGCCGGGGCGCAGATGGTGATGGTCCATCAGCCCGTGCATCCGTACGTCTCCGAGGGCGGCTGGGTCGACTATCACCGGGCGGTCGCGGAGGCCGTCCCCGAGCTGGGCGTCGTCCCCTACATCCGCAACGCGGCGCTGAGCGGCGAGCGCCTCGCCGAGCTCGGCGAGGCCTGCCCCAACGTCATCGGCGTGAAGTATGCGGTGCCGGACGCGGCCCGGTTCGCGGGCTTCGCGCGCGACGCGGGCCTGGACCGCTTCGTCTGGATCGCGGGGCTCGCCGAGCCGTACGCGCCCTCGTACTTCTCCGCGGGCGCCACCGGCTTCACCTCCGGGCTCGTGAACGTCGCCCCCGCCGTCTCCATGAACATGATCGAAGCGCTTCGATCCGGCGACTACCCGGCCGCGATGAAGGTGTGGGAGCAGATCAGGCGCTTCGAGGAACTGAGGGCCGCCCACGGCTCCGCCAACAACGTCACCGTCGTCAAGGAGGCCCTGGCCTCGCTCGGCCTGTGCCGCCGCGACGTACGCGCCCCGAGCAAGGTGCTGCCCGAGGCCCAGCGCGCCGAGGTCGCTGCGATCGCCGCGGGGTGGTCCGTATGACCGGCGAGAGGCGGTCGAGATGACCAGCGAGAGGTGGTCGATATGACCGGCGAGAACAGGGGGCGCGCCGCGAACGCGCGGCGCAGCCCCGACCAGCTCCGCAGCCACCAGTGGTACGGCACCGACGGGCTGCGCAGCTTCAGCCACCGCGCCCGTACCCGCCAGCTCGGCTATCTGCCCGAGGAGCACCTGGGCAAGCCCGTCATCGCGATCCTCAACACCTGGTCCGACATCAACCCCTGCCACGTCCATCTGCGGGACCGCGCGCAGGCGGTGAAGCGGGGCGTGTGGCAGGCCGGCGGCTTCCCGCTCGAGTTCCCCGTCTCCACGCTGTCCGAGACCTTCCAGAAGCCCACGCCCATGCTCTACCGCAACATGCTGGCGATGGAGACCGAGGAGTTGCTCCGGTCCTATCCCGTCGACGGCGCGGTGCTGATGGGCGGCTGCGACAAGTCGACGCCCGCGCTGCTGATGGGCGCGGTGAGCGTCGACCTGCCCGCCGTGTTCGTGCCCGCAGGGCCCATGCTGCCGGGCCACTGGCGGAGCGAGGTCCTGGGCTCCGGCACCGACATGTGGAAGTACTGGGACGACAAGCGCGCCGGGCTCATCGGGGACTGCGAGATCAGCGAGCTGGAGAGCGGACTCGCCCGCTCGCCCGGCCACTGCATGACCATGGGTACGGCGTCCACGCTGACCGCCGCGGCGGAGGCGCTGGGCGTGACCATGCCGGGCGCCTCTTCGATCCCCGCTGTGGACTCCGGGCACGACCGGATGGCGGCCGCGGCCGGCTTACGCATCGTCGAACTCGTCAGGCAGGACCGGAAGCTGTCCGAGTTCCTCACCCGCGAGGCCTTCGACGACGCCGTGACGACCGTCCTCGGCCTCGGCGGCTCCACCAACGCCGTCATCCACCTGATCGCGATGGCCGGGCGGGCCGGGGTGCGGCTCACGCTCGACGACTTCGACCGCATCGCCCGTACGGTCCCGGTGCTGGCCAACATCCGCCCCGGCGGCGGCCCGTACCTGATGGAGGACTTCCACTTCGCGGGCGGCCTGCCTGGCTTCCTCTCCCGGATCACCGATCTGCTCCACCTCGACCGGCCCACGGTCGCCCACGACACCCTGCGCGAGCAGCTCGCCGGGGCCCTCGTGCACAACGACGACGTGATCCGCACCCGCGACAACCCGGTCGCGACCGAGGGCGGCGTGGCGGTGCTGCGCGGCAACCTCTGCCCCGACGGCGCCGTCATCAAGCACATCGCCGCCGAGCCGCACCTGCTCAAGCACACCGGCCCTGCCGTCGTCTTCGACGACTACAAGACCATGCAGCGCACCATCAACGACCCGGCCCTCGGCATCACCCCGGACCATGTGCTGGTGCTGCGCAACGCCGGTCCCAAGGGCGGCCCGGGCATGCCCGAGTACGGGATGCTGCCCATCCCCGACCACCTGCTGAAACAGGGCGTGCGCGACATGGTGCGGATCTCCGACGCCCGGATGAGCGGAACGTCGTACGGGACGTGCGTGCTGCACATCGCACCCGAGTCGTACGTCGGCGGGCCGCTCGCCCTCGTACGGACCGGGGATTCGATCAACCTTGACGTCGAGGCGCGATCCCTCCAACTCAACGTCCCTGAAGAAGAGTTGGCGCGGCGCCGGGCCGCGTGGACGCCTCCGCCCGAGCGGTTCGAGCGCGGCTACGGCGCGCTCTACCACGAGCAGATCACCCAGGCCGACACCGGCTGCGACTTCGCCTTCCTCGCCAGACCGGGGAAGGTGCCGGATCCCTACGCGGGCTGACCGAGCCGCCGTCCCCCGACCTGACGCCACCTGCCCCGCCCTGATCAGCCGGTATCCCGAAAGCCGCCCGGCAAGCACCTCGACCGTCGAGAAAGCGCTTGCCCCGCCGAACCAGACCCCCAGAACGGAGCGCAGTCATGGCCCAAGCCGCAGCCGTGGCGAAACGACCACCCGGGGCGCCCACCCGGTCCCGGGCGCCCCGACGGCGCCGCACGGGCGCGACGCCGCGCCGGCTCCCGTATCTGCTGATCGCGCCGGCCGCCCTGCTGATGCTGGGCTTCATCGCCTACCCCGTGCTCAGCGTCTTCTACTACAGCCTGCAGCACTACAACCCCACCAAGCCCTGGCGGAACGGTTTCGCGGGCTTCGAGAACTTCGTCACCGCCTTCACCGACGACCCGCAGTTCTGGTCGACCCTCGGCTTCAGCCTGCAGTGGGTGGTCGTCGAGGTCGTCCTGCAGCTGCTGCTCGGCCTCGGGCTCGCCCTGATCGTCAACCAGACGTTCGTCGGACGGGCCGTGTCCCGCGCGCTGGTCTTCTCGCCGTGGGCCGTCTCCGGCGTCCTCACCTCGACGATCTGGCTGCTGATCTACAACTCCCAGACGGGCATCACCCGTTACCTCGCCGACATGGGGATCGGCTCGTACGGAACGTCCTGGCTCTCCGACACCAGCACCGTCTTCCCGGCGGTCGTCACCGCCGAACTCTGGCGCGGCGTGCCGTTCTTCGCGATCCTCATCCTCGCCGACCTGCAGTCCGTCTCGAAGGACCTGTACGAGGCGGCCGAGGTGGACGGCGCCGGCCGCGTCCGGCAGTTCTTCCACATCACGCTGCCGCACCTGAAGGACGCGATCATCCTGTCCACGCTGCTGCGCGCGGTCTGGGAGTTCAACAACGTCGACCTGCTCTACACCCTCACCGGCGGCGGCCCCGCGGGCGAGACGACGACGCTGCCGCTGCGCATCGCCTCCATCGCCGTCGACTCCCACGACTTCGGCTACGCCTCCGCGCTGACCTCCATCGCCTTCGTGATCCTCCTCTTCTGCTCGATGGTCTATCTGCGGCTGAGCAAGTTCGGAGGCGAGGACAAGTGATCACCAAGGACGCCGACATGGTGGAGACAACCGCACCCGCCGCCCCTGCCGCCGTGCCCCCCGCGGCGAGCGGTCCCGCACCCGGGCGCCGGAAGCGGGCCTGGGACGAGGTCCCGCGCTGGCAGATCTATGTGCCGCTCGGCCTCTACCTGCTCTTCACGCTCATCCCCTTCTACTGGATGCTGCTCTTCGCGATCCGGCCCGCGGGCTCCACCTCGCTGCTGCCCTGGCCGCTCACCTTCGAGCACTTCGAGAAGGTGTGGACCGAGCGCAGCTTCGGGGTGTTCTTCCAGAACAGCCTCCTCGTGGGTGTCGCCTCCATGCTGATGACCACGGTCGTGGCGCTCGCCGGCGGCTACGCCCTGGCCCGCTTCGACTTCCGGATCAAGCGCGGCTTCATGCTGGCGCTGCTGTGCTCGCAGTTCATCCCGGGCGCGCTGATGCTGGTGCCGCTGTTCCAGATCTTCGCCAATCTGCGGATGATCAACTCGCTGGGCAGCGTCATCATCGCCGAGGCCGTCTTCCAGCTGCCGCTGTCGATGATCCTGATCAGCGGCTTCATCAAGAACGTGCCGTACTCGCTGGAGGAGGCCGCCTGGGTCGACGGCTGCGGGCGCTTCCGCGGCTTCTGCGCCGTCGTCCTGCCGATGCTGCGGCCCGGACTGATCGCCGTCGGCTCCTTCGCCTTCGTGCACAGCTGGAACCACTTCCTGTTCGCCCTGATGTTCCTCAGCAACCAGGACAAGCAGACGATCCCGGTCGGCCTGGCGACCCTGATGAGCGCGGACAGCGTCGATCTGGGCGCGCTGGCCGCGGGCGGTGTCGTTGCCGCGCTGCCCGTCGTGATCGTCTTCGCGTTCATCCAGAAGTGGCTGGTCACCGGGTTCAGCGCCGGGGCGGTGAAGGGATGAGACTCATGCCGGTTTCACTGAGAGGCCGCCGCGCCCTCCAAGTAACCCTTGGTATCGCCCTGTTGGCGGCGATCGGCGCTCCCGCGTCGGCGGACGACACCCGCGACCTCAGCCGCGAGACCCTGGCCGCCGACGACGGCTGGATCCCGTCGCTGCACGGCCCGATCGACAGCGCGGCCAAGGCGGACCACGACGTCGCGCGCGGAGCCGGAGCCGGGAGGATCCGATGAGCACCGCGCCCGCACCCGCACCGGTACCAGAACCACTTCCCGTCGTCCTCGCCGGCGCCCGCGGCCACGGCCGATGGCACCTGGAGAACATCCGCCGCCTCCAGGCCAGGGGCCTCGTCCGGCTCGCCGGAGTCTGCGAGTTGACGCCCCTGACCGCCGAGGAGCTCGACGGCTTCGGCCAGGTGCGGCAGTCAGCGGACTTCGCCGCCCTCCTGGAATCCACGGGCGCTGTCGCAGCCGTGATCTGCACCCCCATCCCGACCCACGCCGACCTGGCGCTCACGGCGGCCGAAGGCGGAGTGCACCTTCTCCTGGAGAAGCCGCCCGCGCCCTCGTATGCGGAGTTCCGGCGGATCGCCGACGGCGTGGCCGTGGCCGGGGTGGCCTGCCAGATCGGCTTCCAGTCGCTCGGCTCGCACGCGATCGCGGCCATCCGCGAACTCGTCACAGAAGGAGCGATCGGCGAGCCGGTGGGCATCGGCGCCGCCGGGGCGTGGGCGCGCGACGAGGCGTACTATCGGCGCGCCCCCTGGGCCGGACACCGCCGCCTCGACGGCGTGGACGTGATCGACGGGGTCCTCACCAACCCCCTCGCACACGCCGTCGCCACCGCCCTCGCGCTCGACGGCGCCACCCGCGCCGACGACGTGGCCTCGGTGGAGACGGAGCTGTTCCGCGCCAACGCCATCGAGTCCGACGACACCTCGTGCGTACGGATCACCACGACGCGCGGCAGTGTCGTCGCCATCGCGGCGACCCTGTGCGCGGAGCGGCCCGATGAGCCGTACGTCGTCGTGCACGGCACCAGCGGCCGCATCACCTTCTGGTACAAGCAGGACCGTGTCCTGCTCCAGCGGGCGGGACACGGTCCCAGCGAGATCCTCTACGACAGGACGGATCTGCTGGAGAACCTCGCCGACCACCTCACCCGGGGTGCCGAACTGCTGGTCACCCCGGAGTCGACGGGCGCCTTCATGCGGGTCGTCGAGGCGATCCGGCAGGCCCCCGACCCGGTGGCGCTGCCGCCCGGGGCATGGTGCAGCGAGCCCGGCGAAAGTGCGCCCCGCAGGATCGTGCCCGGCGTCGACGGGCTGGTCGCGGCCGCCGCCGACACCCTCTCCCTCTACTCCGAGCTGGGCGCCTCCTGGGCGCTGTCCGAGGAGGTGACCGCATCGTGAAAACATCCGTGACCACCGAGTCCCTCGTGCTGATGTGTGCGGGCCGGCCCGTCGGCCGCTACACCGTCCGGCCCGAACTGGACCCGCGGCTCTCTCCCCGCCCGTATCTGCATCCCGTCACCACGCTGGGCGGCACCGCCGTCACGGAGCTGAGCCCGGCGGACCACAAGCACCACCTCGGCGTCGGTGTCGCAGTTCCCGACGTCGAGGGGTACAACTTCTGGGGCGGCCGGACCTTCGTCCGCGACCAGGGCCCCACCGAGCTCGACAACCACGGCGCCCAGCGCCACCAGGCGTTCCAGCTCAGCGACCCCGACGGGTTCATGGAAGAGCTCCGCTGGGTCGCGGGCGGCTGCGAGCTGCTGCGCGAGCGGCGCACGGTCGCCGCCACCACGCTGAGCGACAGGGCCTGGGCGCTGGACTTCACCTTCTCGCTGACCAACACGACCGACCGGGCCCTGTCGCTCGGCAGCCCCGCCACCAACGGGCGCCCCGGCGCGGCGTACGGCGGCTTCTTCTGGCGGGCCCGCAAGGAGGCCGCTGCCCCCGACGTGTTCACGGCCCACGCCGTGGGGGAGCGGGCGGTGCACGGCAGCCGCGCCCCCTGGCTGGCTCTCGTCGGCCGGGACTGGACGCTCGTGTTCGCCGGGGCCACGGAGGTGACCCGCCGCGACCCGTGGTTCGTGCGCACCGCCGAATACCCCGGTGTCGGCTCGTCGCTCGCCCACGACGCGCGGCTGCCCCTCGACCCCGGCGGCACCGCCGTACGCCGTGTCGTCACCGTCGTAGCCGACGGCCGCCTCGACCGGGACCAGGCGGCGGCCCTCGTCCGGAAGGCGGTGGGCGCATGACCTCCCCGAGTACGAGCTCCCCGGGTGGGAACCGGGCACCCTGGACGGCCGACCTCGGCGACGGCACGTACCGCAACCCGGTCCTGAACGCCGACTGGTCCGACCCCGACGTGGTGCGCGTCGGCGACGACTTCTACCTCACCGCGTCCAGCTTCGGCCGCGCCCCCGGACTGCCGCTGCTGCACTCCCGCGACCTGGTCGACTGGACCCTGGCCGGACACGCCCTGGACCGGCTCGAACCCGCAGAGGCGTTCGCCGTCCCGCGCCACGACTGCGGCGTGTGGGCGCCGTCGATCCGCCACCACGACGACCGGTTCTGGATCTTCTGGGGCGACCCCGACCACGGCGTCTACCAGGTCAACGCCCCGGAGATCCACGGCCCGTGGACGCCCCCGCACCTCGTCGAGGCCGGCAAGGGCCTCATCGACGCCTGCCCGCTGTGGGACGACGAGACCGGCGATGCGTACCTCGTGCACGGCTGGGCCAGGTCCCGCTCCGGGATCAAGAACCGGCTCACCGGGCACCGGATGCGGCCCGACGCCACCGGGCTGCTCGACGAGGGCGAGGTGATCGTCGACGGCGACCGCATCCCCGGCTGGTTCACGCTCGAAGGGCCCAAGCTGTACCGGCACGACGGCTGGTTCTGGATCCTCGCCCCGGCCGGGGGAGTGGAGACCGGCTGGCAGGGCGCGCTGCGCGCACGGGACTTCTTCGGCCCCTACGAGGAGCGTGTCGTCCTCGCCCAGGGGCGCACCGCCGTCAACGGCCCCCACCAGGGCGGCTGGGTGCGCACCGCGCGCGGCGAGGACTGGTTCCTGCACTTCCAGCAACGTGGTGCGTACGGGAGGGTCGTCCACCTCCAGCCCATGCGGTGGTCGGACGACGGCTGGCCGGTGCTCGGCGACGACGGCGAGCCCGTCCTCGTCCACCGCAAGCCCGACCTGCCCGCGCAGCCCGTGTCCGCCCCGGCCTCCGACGACGACTTCCCCGGCGGTCGGTACGGACCGCAGTGGCAGTGGACGGCCAACCCCCAGGACGGCTGGACGAGCCGGCACCCGGGCGACGGGCTGCGGCTGACCTGCGTACGCACCGCCCGGAAGAGCACCGCACGGACCGAGGGCGCGCACGACCTGCGGCGGCTGCCGCATGTGCTGACGCAGCGGCTGCCCGCGGCCGAGTTCACCGCGGAGGTCGAGCTGCGCCTGGACAGCGAGGAACCGGGCGCGAGGGCCGGGCTGGCGGTGCTCGGCGACGCGTACAGCTGGATCGGGCTCGAGCGCGGCGCCGACGGGGACGCCCTGCTGGTGCACCGGTTCGCCGAGCAGACCGCCGACGGGGACCGGGACGCCGCGCATCCGCGGCCCGCGCCGCTCGGCACGGCCCGGCTGCGGATCGAGGTCTCGGAGGGCGCCCGCTGCCGCTTCCACGCGGACACGGGCGACGGATTCCAGCTCTCCGGGCAGGTCTTCGCCGCCACGCCGTGGCGCTGGGTCGGTGCCCTGCTCGGCCTGTTCGCCACCGCTCCGCCCGGCCGGGGACACGCCGGGACGGCCACGTTCACGCAGTTCAGAACCATCGGCTGAGCTGTTTCATCCGCACGTACGCCTGTTGGGAGCCGCAATGAAGCACCTCCGTGGCAAGCGCTTGCCGATCAGATCAAGCAGATTCAGAGCCCTGGCGGCCGGCACCGCGCTGGTGGCGTCCCTCGGTCTCGGGGCGATGGCCCCGGCCGAGGCATCCGCCGGCTCGACGGTGTCCATGGCCCCCAGGTGGTCCGACGAGCCGCACGGCTTCGCCTCGCTCGAGGGCGGCACCACCGGTGGAGCGGGTGGCAAGGTCGTCACCGTTACGGACCAGGCATCGCTCGCCGCGTACGCGGGGGCCGCCGAGCCGTACGTCATCCGCGTCGCGGGAGCGATCGACGTCGAGCCGTTCGGCTCGGACATCGTCGTGACCTCGAACAAGACCATCGTCGGAGTCGGCACCAGCGGCGAGATCGTCCACGGCGAGCTGCACCTGGGCCCCGGCACGAGCAACGTCATCATCCGCAACCTCACCATCCGCGACAGCTATGTGGAGGGTGACTGGGACGGCAAGACGACGGACTTCGACGCGATCCAGATGGACACCGTCGACCACGTGTGGATCGACCACAACCGGCTGACGCACATGGGTGACGGGCTGCTCGACATCCGCAAGGACAGCCAGTACATCACCGTCTCCTACAACCAGTTCACGAACCACAACAAGGCCTTCGGGATCGGCTGGACGAGCAACGTCAAGACGCAGATCACCATCGACCACAACTGGTTCGAGGGCACCAAGCAGCGCAACCCGTCCGCCGACAACTGCGCCTACGCGCATCTGTACAACAACTACCTCTCCGCGCAGGTCGCCGACGGCGACCCGGTCTGGACGTACGGCAACTGGTCGCGCGGCCACACCAAGATGGTCATCGAGAACAGCTACTACGACGGCGTCCAGCACCCCTACCAGGCCGACGCCACCGCCGAGCTGGTGCAGCGCGGCTCGATCCTGAAGAACACCACCGGGCGCCACGACGAGTGGGGCACGGCCTTCGACCCGCGCGCCTTCTACGACTACCGGCTGGACCCGGCGGCCGCCGTGCCCGCCCTGGTCACGCGCTTCTCCGGGCCTCAGCAGAACATCGGCACCGGCCTCGCCGGTACGGACGGCTGAGCTCCGTACCGCCACTGATGTACCGCCATCGACCCCCCGCGCACCACCCGAACAGGCACCACTCCGCACCTGCCCCACACACCGTCAGATCCAGAAGAAGAGAGCCGAGCATGATCAGCATCCGCAGCAGCAGAGGGCGCCGTCAGACGGCAGCCGCTTTCGCCCTGACCGCCGCACTCGCGCTGACCGCCACCGCCTGCGGTGACGACGGCAGCGGTGCCGCGGGCGACAAGGGGAACGAGGGCTCCGGCAAGGGCGAGATCACCTTCTGGGACAACAACGGCGGTGTCCGCACCGACGTCTGGAAGGAGATCATCGCCGACTTCGAGAAGGCCAACCCGAACATCAAGGTCAACTACGTCGGCATCCCGGCCGAGAGCGTCCAGTCGAAGTACGACACGGCCATACAGGGCGGCGGCCTGCCGGACGTCGGCGGCGTGGGCACGGCCATGCTCGCCGGGATCGCCGCGCAGGGGGCACTGGAGCCGCTCGGCGACCGCATCGACGGCAGCTCGCTCAAGGGCAAGCTGAACACGGGCATGGTGGAGAGCGTCCGTGCGGCGGGTGGCAGCGACCAGATGTACACGGTGCCGACGTCCGCCAACAACGGCACGCTGTGGTACCGCACCGACCTGTTCGAGGCGGCGGGCCTGGACGCGCCCACCACCTGGTCCAAGTTCTACGAGGCCGCCGGCAAGCTCACCGACGCCAAGAAGAACAAGTTCGGCTACACCATCCGCGGCGGCGAGGGCTCCATCGCGCAGGCGATCGACGCGAGCTACGGGCAGTCCGGCATCACCTCGTTCTGGAACGGCGACAAGACCACCCTCAACGACCCCAAGAACGTGGCGGCGCTGGAGAAGTACGTCGCCCTCTACAAGAAGGACACCCCGTCCGCCGACGTCAACAACGACTTCAAGAAGATGGTCGCCCAGTGGGACAGCGGCCAGATCGGCATGCTCAGCCACAACCTGGGCTCCTACCAGGACCATCTGAAGGCGCTCGGTGAGGGCAAGTTCCGCGGCATCCCGAACCCGACGCTCGACGACGGTACGCGCGTCCAGGTGTCCAACCCGGTGGACGGCCTCGGCCTGTTCAAGTCCAGCAAGAACAAGTCCGCCGCCTGGAAGTTCATCGAGTTCGCCGCCTCGCACGAGTCCAACAGCAAGTGGAACGAGTCGGCGGGCTCCATCCCGGCCAACACCGAGGCCGCGAAGGACGACTGGGTGCAGAAGGCAGAGCCCACCAAGCTCGCCGCGGAGGCACTGAACGACGACTCCATCAAGATCGTGCAGCTGCCGTACTACCTGCCCGACTGGAACACCGTCAGCAAGGCCGACAACGAGCCGAACTTCCAGAAGGTGCTGCTCGGCAAGATGTCCGCGAAGGACTTCCTGAACACCCTCGCGGACCAGCTCGACAAGGCGCAGGCCGAATGGAAGCAGCAGCAGAACTGAGTCTGCCCCTGCTTACAGGCAGCGGCCGTCCGGCCGTCTGACGTTACGGGGCCGGCGGCGGACCGCGGGTTCGCGCCCCGCCGCCGGCCCGAACCACCCGTGTGAAAGCGAGGCACAACGACGTGTCCCTCACTCGCAGACAGGCCACCGCGGCGGCCCTCGCCGCCCTGCCCCTCGCCCTCGCGGCAGAGGGCACCTCTCAGGCCTTCGAGGCACAGGGCCCGGCATCCGCCACCTCCTCCGGCTCGGGAGCTCGCCGTATGCGCAGCCTCTACATCGCCGGCGACTCCACCGCCGCCCAGAAGTACGCCGACGCCGCCCCGGAGACCGGCTGGGGCATGGCGCTCCCCTTCTTCCTGCACGCGGACATCACGGTCGCCAACCACGCGGTCAACGGCCGCAGTTCGAAGAGCTTCATCGACGAGGGACGGCTCGCGACCATCCTGGAGGCGATCCGGCCCGGCGACCTCCTGATCATCCAGTTCGCCCACAACGACGAGAAGACCGCCGACCCCACCCGGTACACCGAGCCCTGGACGACCTACCAGGACTGTCTGCGCCAGTACGTGGACGGGGCGCGGGCCCGCGGCGCGCGCCCGGTGCTGGCCACCCCGGTGGAGCGCAGAAAGTTCGACGCGGGCGGCAACGCCCTGCCCACCCACGGCGACTACCCGGCGGCGATGCGCGCCCTCGCCGAGGAGGAGGGCGTGGCGCTCCTCGACATCCAGGCCCTGTCGCTGGCGCTCTGGCAGAAGCTCGGCATCGAGGAGACGAAACGGTACTTCAACTGGACAGAGACGGAGCAGGACAACACCCACTTCAATCCGCCCGGCGCGATCGCCGTGGCCCGGCTCGTCGCCGAGCAGCTGGTCGCGCGGCGGGTGCTGGCGCCGCGCGACGTGCGCCGGCTCGACGACGAGATCCCGGAGTCGTGGATCACCTGGCCGGAGGCGTAGCCGCTGTGCCGTAGGCCCTCTTCGAATCCGCGGGCTCCGTGGCCGGCCGTCGTGCCCACGCGGCGGAGCCCGCACGACATCACAGCCGCGCGCTCCTGGCAGCGCGCCACTCGCCCCTGTCGAAAGCACCCTCCGAACTCCGCGCGAAAGTCTCCGCTCGAAAGGAACCCGCACCCATGCGCACGCGATCATGGCATGCCCATGCCATTACCTCTTTCGTCGGCTGCACCGCCCTCGTCCTCGGCGTCACGGGCACCAGCGCCCAGGCCCAGGACCGCGACCTCGGCCGCGAGACCCTCGCCGCGAACGACGGCTGGGCCTCCGAGGGCACCGGCACGACAGGCGGTGCCGCGGCCGACGCCGAGCACGTCTACACCGTCACCACCTGGGCGGAGTTCAGAGCCGCGCTGGAGGACGGCGGAACCGCACCCAAGATCATCAAGGTCAAGGGCATGATCGACGCCGTCTCCGAGGGCTGCTCCGCCTTCGAGGCCGAGGGGTACGACTTCCAGCAGTACCTCGCCGACTACGACCCGGCCGTCTGGGGCTACGAGAACACGGTCAGCGGCGAGCAGGAGGACCTGCGCGCCGCGTCCGCCGCCAACCAGGACAAGGCCATCAAGGCGAACGTCCCCGCCAACACGACCATCGTCGGTGTCGGCAAGGATGCCGGGATCCTCGGCGGCAGCCTGCAGATCAAGGGCGTCGACAACGTCGTCGTCCGCAACCTCACCATCGAGGCCCCCCTCGACTGCTTCCCGCAGTGGGACCCGACCGACGGCGCCACCGGAGCCTGGAACTCCGAGTACGACGGGGTCGTCGTCTACGGCTCCACCCACGTGTGGATCGACCACAACACGCTCACCGACGGCCGCTACCCCGACAGCACGCTGCCGTCGTACTTCGGCGAGGTCTACCAGCAGCACGACGGCCTGCTGGACATCGTGCGCGGCGCCGACTACGTGACGGCGTCCTGGAACTCCTTCGAGAACCACGACAAGACCCTCATGATCGGCAACAGCGACAGCGCCGGCTCGACCGACGCCGGGAAGC
Organism: Streptomyces sp. NPDC002577; assembly: GCF_053594815.1. Taxonomy (NCBI): domain Bacteria; kingdom Bacillati; phylum Actinomycetota; class Actinomycetes; order Kitasatosporales; family Streptomycetaceae; genus Streptomyces; species Streptomyces sp. NPDC002577. The sequence goes on from NZ_JBSFWK010000001.1 coordinate 673,950, forward strand.
TCAAGGTCACGCTCCACCACAACCACTTCGAGGGCATCGTGGAGCGCGCGCCACGCGTCCGCTTCGGCCAGGTCGACGCGTACAACAACCACTACACGGTCACCGGGGACCAGTCGTACACCTACTCCTTCGGCGTCGGCGCCTCCTCCCATCTGTACGCGTCGGACAACGCGTTCTCGCTGCCCGAGGACGTCAGCGCCGCCAAGACGCTGAAGAAGTGGAGCGAGGCGCCGCTCACCGCCGAGAACAACTACGTCAACGGCGAGCTGACCGACCTCATCGCCGTCCACAACGCGGAGATCCCCGGGGAGACCCTCCAGTCGGGCGCCGGATGGACGCCGACGCTGCGCACGAAGGTCGACGACCCGCGTGCCGTCCCCGGCATCGTCGACCACCGCGCGGGCGCCGGAAAGGTCTGCTGACGATGAACCGGCAACCACTGCTCAGCAGACGCTCCTTCGTGGTCGCGGGCGCGGGAGCCGCACTCGCGCTCGGCCTCCCGTCCGGCGCTCACGCCGCCGGCAACGTCAGCGAGGGCTCGCCGTTCGGCTGCTACGGTTCGCCGTCCGACCGCCTCACCGAGCGGACCCTGTACGTGGACGCCGGGGGCGCCGGCGACTTCACCACCGTCCAGGCCGCCGTGACGGCGGCGAACGGCAGTGGCTACACGCTCGTGATCGCCCCGGGCACGTACCGCGAGACGGTCGCCGTGAGCGTCGCCCGTACGGAGATGACGTGGATCGGCGCCTCCGAGGACGCGCGTGACGTCGTGATCGTGTACGACAACGCGGCCGGCACCCCGAAGCCCGGCGGCGGCACGTACGGCACGACCGGCTCGGCCACCACGACCGTGCAGGCCGACGGCTTCACCGCCTGCTCGATCACCTTCGCCAACGACTGGCTGCGCGCGGACCACCCCGGGTTCACCGGCACCCAGGCCGTCGCCATCAAGGTGCAGGGCGACCGCTCGGCGTTCCACCACTGCCGGTTCCTCGGGCACCAGGACACGCTGTACGCGGACTCGATGGCCCTCGGCGTGTTCGCCCGCCAGTACTTCCGCAACTGCTACGTGGAGGGCGACGTCGACTTCGTCTTCGGCCGGGCCACCGCCGTCTTCGAGCGCTGCCGCTTCCACACCCTCGACCGCACGGACCTGGCCGGGGCCCCCTACGGCTTCGTCTTCGCGCCGTCCACCTCCGGAGCCAACCCGCGCGGCTACTTGGTCACCAGGGGCCAGGTCACGAGCGAGGCCCCGGAGGCGTACTACAAGCTGGCCCGCCCCTGGGTGCCCAGCTCCGACACCACCGCGAGGCCCATGCTGACCGTCCGCGACACCCACATCGGTCCTGGCATCGACGCGGTCGCGCCCTACACCAACATGTCGAGCAGCTTCCCGTGGCAGGACCAGCGCTTCCGCGAGTACCGCAACACAGGCCCGGGCGCGGAGATCACCGTGCCCGAGAACCGGCCCCAGCTCACCGACGACGAAGCCGCTCTGCACACCCGCGCGACGTACCTCGGTGACTGGACGCCGGGCGCACAGCCGCCCGCATAGAGGTCGGCAAGCTCCTTCCACCCCCCACGAAAGGACCTGCACTCATGCAGCGTCGCATCGCAACCACCCTGGTCACGGCCCTCGCCCTCGGCACCGGGCTCGCCGTACTGCCCACCCAGGCCCAGGCCGCGACCGTCGTGGTCGGCACCTCGGCCGAACTGTCCAGCGCTCTGAAGAACGCCACGGCCGGCACCACCATCCAGGTCCGCGGCGGCACGTACTACCCGACGGCGACCCTCGAGTCGACGGCGAACGGCACGTCCTCCAGCCGGATCTATCTCCAGCCCTACGGCTCCGAGACGGTGAAGATCGACGGGTCGAACCTCCCGGACGGCGACTGGATCTTCAAGCTGACCGCCGACTACTGGACGGTCTCCAACATCACGTTCCAGAACTCGCCGGACAGCGCGGTCGTGTGCCAGTCGTGCGCCTCCACGTACTGGAGCAACATCAAGACCATCAACGGCGGCGACTCCGGGTTCACGCTCACCGGCGACAACACGACCAACAACACGGTCAAGAACCTGGACAGCTACGGCAACTACGACCCCGCGGGCCACGGTGAGAACGCGGACGGCGTGGCCATCAAGTTCGGCTCCGGCACGGGCAACCTCGTCACCGGCACCCGTCTCTACAACAACTCGGACGACGGCATCGACCTGTGGTCGTTCTCCTCGCCGGTGACCATCGAGCACACCTGGTCCTTCGGCAACGGCAAGAACCGCTGGGGCGACTCGGCCTTCGCGGGCGACGGCAACGGCTACAAGCTCGGCGGCGACGGCGAGACCGTCGCACACGTCGTCAACAACTCGGCCGCCTGGGACGACGCCGGCAACGGCTTCACCGAGAACAGCAACAAGGGCGCCATCGTCATCAACCGCACCACGGCCTACGCCAACGGCAAGTGGGGCTACTACTTCGCCACCAGCGCGGCCAGGCTCGGCAAGAACCTCGCCGTGAGCAACGGCTCCGGCCTGGTCAACAAGGGCTCCTCGGTCGTCTCATCCGGCAACAACTGGGACTCCGGGATCTCCACCCCGTCCTTCGTCTCGACGGACGCGTCGACCACGTACAACGCCCGCCAGTCCGACGGGTCGCTGCCCAAGACCACGTTCCTGACCACGGGCAGCAGCACCATCGGCGCGACGATGGACTAGTGACGACGACGGACTGGTAACTGCGCGCGGCACGCCCTGAGCCCGGTCGTTCAACCTTCCCTGTGGAAAAGGTATCGATCGGGCAACGGGGCGTGCGCTGCGCCGTGTGATGCGCGTAGATACCTGTCATGCATAAGCCCATACGCATCGCCGCCGTGGTGGCCGCCTCCTGCGCCCTCGCCGGCGCCGCCCTCTTCGGCACCGGCGTCGCCTCCGCCGACCGCCCCACCGAGAACACCACCGCCGAGCCCCACAACATCGGGCTCCTCGTCAAGGAGATCGACTCCTACTACGGCACCACGCTCGACAGCGACGGCGTCTACCAGGCGTCCGATGACAGCCCGTACGCCCAGGACCTGGCGCGCATCGAGGCCGCCGCCAAGAAGTACATCGCCCAGGCGGCGGCCAAGGCCGAGCACAAGGGCGCCAAGCCCGCGGTCGTCTTCGACATCGACGACACCCTGCTGCTCAGCCTCGACTACGAGAGGAGAACCAACTACACCTACAACAGCACCACCTGGGCCGCCTATGTGGCGAAGGCCGACCGCCCCGCCGTCTTCGGCACGCCCGAGCTGATCGCGTACGCGCAGAAGGCGGGAGTCGAGGTCTTCTACAACTCCGGGCTGAGCGAGGCGCAGCGCCCGTACGCGGTCGAGAACCTCAAGAAGAACGGCATCGACGTGAACCTCGACGCCGACCACATGTTCCTGAAGGACAAGGCGAACCCGCCCGCGTATCTGAGCGACTGTGCGACGGCGTCCACCTGGACCTGCACGACCGTGCAGTACAAGTCCGGCACCCGCAAGCACATCGAGTCCCTCGGTTACGACATCGTGGCCAACTTCGGCGACCAGTACTCGGACCTCGAGGGCGGCTACGCCGACCGGACGTACAAGTTCCCGAACCCCACCTACTACGTGGAGTAGAACGGAAATTCGGGGTACGCCCGCGGCAACCTTTTCGGCCACGGTGGCGACAAGGGAGCGGAAGCGGGAAGGGAAACCCCTCCGGAGGCACCCTCCGGAGGGGCTCCGCCCGTTCCTCACCGAGAACAGCAACACCGGAGCCATCCTGCTGGGCCGCAACACCGCATACGCGAACGCCCAGTCGGGCTTCTACTTCGCCACCGGCACGGCGCGGCTCGCGCGGAACCTCGCCGTGAACAACAAGGCCGGCCTGGCCAAGATGGGCTCCTCCACGGTCAGCGCCGGCAACAACTGGGACAGCGGCATCTCCACACCGTCCTTCAGGTCCACGGACGCGACGACCGCGTGCGGCGCGCGCAAGGCGGACGGTTCGCTGCCGGCCACCACGTTCCTCACGACCGGTTCGACCACCATCGGATCGACCATGAACTGACAGCGGCCGTCCACCGGCCCGCGCACGTGCCGAGCCGCCGCCTCCAAGGGGGGAAGAGGGAGGCGGCGGCTCTCACGGACGGGCTCAGGCGCCGGGGGGCGACGCGACGCGGCCCGTCAGCCGTAGGTCAGATCGAAGGCCGTGTAGCGGCAGTACGTGCCGTCCGCACCGGTGCCGATCTGAGCGGGCTCGTCGCCCGTGTCGCCGTCCTGGAAGCGGACGCAGGGCTTGATCTTCTTGCCGGTGTCGCCGTGGATCCGGACGTTGTGCAGCGCCGCCGTGTCACCGCGGCCGGAGTCGATGCCGACGATGGCGCCGCCCGGTGCCGTCACGTCCACGTCGTTGACGACGACGGACCGCTCGGCCTGCGTCGAGCAGGTGCCGCACGAACGCACCAGCTCGCCGAAGTCCGCCACCTGGAACCTGGTGACGACGAGCTTTCCGGCGCCGTTGAACCGGAACACCGTGTCCGATGCCTTCTGCGCGCCACCGCCGTACACCGTGTACACGGCCGACGAGGTGGTGCCCCCGAAGGTGGCGGCGTCCTCGCCGACGTCCTCCCACCACACGTTCTGCAGCGTGCAACTTCCCTGGCATTGCACGCCCTTTGCGGCCGGCGCGTCCAGGACGACGTTCTTGAGCACGGCCCCGTCCTCGAGCCTGAAGACCGGATTCCGGCCCTCGTCCTGGCCGTCGCCGCCGAGGCCGTCGCTGCCGTAGTACCGCTTGAGGCCGCCGTCGAAGGTGCCCGAGACGTCGATGGTGGAGGAGATTGCCCGGGCGCCCCTGGCCGTCGGCCACGCGCCGGCCGCGCCGGCCGGCGAGAGCATCGCACTGGTCATGAGGGCGGCACCGGTCAGCGCGAACGCGGCGAACCCGGCGGCGGCGGCACGCCGGCGGCCGGTGCGGCGGCGGTGGCGTGCGCGGTGTCCGGGTCTTGAGGCCATGATCAGTTCCTCCGGTGCGGGTAACCGACGCTCTGCGCCTTGTGGTTGCCGCAGCCCGCGCGAAAAGTTGCCGCGGAACGGAAGAATTCTTTCGACGGCGCCGGGCTGGGCGTCACCGGTCCGGGCCGTCGAACCGGAACCCGGCCGGCTGACCGGCCCCCGGCCCCTGATCCGGCGACGTCAGCCGCCGGAGACCGGCGCGAAGTCCCCCCGAACGCTCAGGCCTTCACCGTCGGCCTGGGCCGTCGCCGCATACCAGTCGTCGCCGGCGTCCCGGCCGCCCTGCGCGTGGTTGTACTGGCCCGCGAACACGTACTGGCCCGCTGGCACCGTACGGCCGTCCTTGAGGGTCCAGCGGTAGACGAGGAAGCCGTCCTTCTCCTCCACCGTGTAGGTGAAGTCCTGCTCGGGCAGGGACCGCCAGCCACCGGTCGAGGAGACGCCGTCGGTCTTGGCGATGTGCAGCTCGACCGTCAGCGACGTCAGCACCTTGGTCGTCTTGATCGTCACGTCACTCTGCGCCCAGTACTCGCTGCTGCCCGGGTCGATCGACCCGTCCGACCACAGGGGTCCGTCCTGGGTGCTCGCCGCGGGCGTCGCCTGCGGGGTGCGCGACGGCTCCTCCTCGCCCTGCGTGCGCGTCGGTGTCGGGCTCGGCTTCGCCGTACGGCGAGGCGAAGGAGACGCCTTGGGGGTGTCGTCCGGCGCGGGTCCACGGCTCGTCGTCGCCGACGGGGACGGCTCCGGGCTCGGCGACACCGCCACCTTCTGCTCGACGGGGGTGTCGTCGCGTACGGCGGAGGCGACCGCGTACCCGCCGACGGCCATCACGCCCGCGACGGCCGCCGTGGCGCCGACGATCCGCGCCCAGGCGAACACCGGGCGCGGCGAAAGACGGTGGACGCCCGATGACGCATCCGGGGCGGCCATGCCGCGCTCGATGCGCGCCAGCATCCGTGCCCGGTCCGGCCGGTGAGTTTCGGCCGCATCACGCAGCAGGGTGCGCAGTTCGTTGTCCATCAGTCCCTCCCTCCCGTGGGCCGGGGCAGTCTTGTGGCGGTCGCCGCGGTCTGCATCCGCCGCGGCGCGTCCACCGCGCCCAGCGACCGCTCCAGTTCCGCCATGGCTTTCGAGGTCTGGCTCTTCACCGTACCCACCGATATGCCGAGTGCGAGCGCGGTGTCCTTCTCGGACAGGTCGAAGCCGTGCCGCAGTACGACGCAGGCCCGCTTGCGGAACGGCAGCCGCCGCAGTGCCTCTTGGACGTCGACGACCGCCGAGACGTCCGGGTTCTCGGTCCCTTCGTCGCGATGCGACCAGAACAGGGCGATACGCCGCCGCTCCCGCACCGCGCTGCGTATGCGCGTGCGGGCGAGGTTCGCCACGACGCCCCGCGCATACGCCACCGGGTGCTCGGCCGCGCGCACCCGGTCCCAGTGATGCCACAGCGCCAGCAACGCGTCGGCCGCCAGATCGTCCGCGGCATCGGACTCACCGGTCAACAGATGGGCCAGCCGGGCCAGTTCGGCGTAGTGGTTCTCGAAGAAGGCATGGAACTCCGCGGCCGGGTCGTCGACGGCAGTGCCCACGGAATCCTCCCCTTCCCCCAGCGCTGCCCGCGTGTATGCGCGTATACGCGTGCGGTGGTGTCCGTGATGTGTGCGGTCCGTGGTGCCCCCGTGCTCGCCGGGGCGAGCAGCGCGAGCGTACCAGTGGCCGCACGAGGATTCGAACGACGTGCACAGGCTCGTACGATTCGCCGAACGCTTTCCGTAACACGGAGAAAACCTGAAACGCGCTCACCACGGCAACAATCCAGCCAGCATCCGCATGCATGATCCGAGGAGCCCGATCCCATGCCCGAGACCAGCAGAACGAGCCAGGTGACCGACCGGCCACCGGTGGGCGGCGCGGCCGCCAACCCCGTGGACCGGTTCTTCCGGATCACCGCCCGGGGCTCGTCGTTCGCCCGCGAGATACGCGGCGGCTTCGCCACGTTCTTCACCATGGCCTACATCCTCGTGCTCAACCCGATCATCCTGGGTAGCGCGAAGGACAAATTCGGTCATCAGCTGGACGGGCCCGAACTGGTCACCGCCACCGCACTGGTGGCCGCCGTGATGACCGTGATCATGGGCGTCGGCGGAAACCTTCCGCTCGCGCTGGCCGCGGGTCTCGGCCTGAACGCCGTCGTCGCGTTCCAGATAGCCCCGCTGATGAGCTGGCCCGACGCGATGGGCCTCGTGGTCCTCGAGGGCCTGCTCATCTGCGTCCTGGTCGTCACCGGGCTGCGCGAGGCGATCATGCATGCCATTCCGCAGCCGTTGAAGCAGGCGATCAGTGTCGGCATCGGTCTGTTCATCGCCTTCATCGGCTTCGTCGACGCCGGGTTCGTCAGCCGTATCCCGGACGCCGCGAGCACCACCGTGCCGGTTCAGCTCGGCGGCACCGGCACGCTCGCCGGCTGGCCGATCCTCGTCTTCTGCCTCGGTGTGCTGCTGACCATCGGGCTGCTGGCGCGCAAGGTCAAGGGCGCGATCCTCATCAGCATCGTCGCGATGACCATGCTCGCCATCGTCATCAACGCGGTCGCGGACGTGAAGAGCTGGGGCCTCACCACGCCCAAGCTGCCCGACGACGTCTTCTCCGCCCCGCACTTCGGACTGCTCGGCGAATTCAGCCTCTTCGGTTCCTTCGGCGAGGTCAGCGTCATCACCGTGGTCCTGCTGCTGTTCACGCTCATCCTGTCGGACTTCTTCGACACGATGGGGACCGTCGTCGGCATCAGCGCCGAGGCCGGACTGCTCGACAAGGACGGCAAGGTGCCCAACCTCGGCCGCGTCCTGCTCATCGACGGTGCCGCGGCGGTCGCGGGCGGCGCGGCCTCCGCGTCCTCCAGCACCTCGTACATCGAGTCCGCCGCAGGCGTCGGCGAGGGTGCCCGCACCGGCTTCGCCAACCTGATCACGGGTGGCCTGTTCGCGCTGGCGCTGTTCCTGACGCCGGTGCTCACGATCGTCCCGCTGCAGGCGGCGGCCCCCGCGCTCGTCGCGGTCGGCTTCCTGATGATGACGCAGGTCAAGCACATCGACTGGGACCGCTACGACGTTGCGATCCCCGCGTTCCTGACCATGGCGGTCATGCCGTTCACGTACTCCATCACCAACGGCATCGGCGCCGGCTTCGTCGCGTACGTCGTCATCAAGACGGTCCTGGGCAAGGCCCGCGAGGTGCACTGGCTGCTGTGGGGCGCCTCGGCCCTGTTCCTGGTGTATTTCGCGATCGACCCGCTGGAGCAGCTGCTCGGCGTGAAGTGACGCCGCTGCCGCTGTGGGCAATCGTGCCGCTGGGGCGGTGGGGGTACCTCCCATGCCCTTAAGGCAATGGGGGAGGGTGGGCACAGCGGCACCCCGCGTTGTCGGGCAAGGTGCGTGAAGAGGGCCGCCCCCCGGGGGACTGGGGGCGGCCCTCGCCTGTGGGGTGGCGGCTCAGCTCCGCAGCGCGGCCTGCATCATCGCCTTCGCGATCGGCGCCGCCAGCCCGTTGCCGCTGACCTCCGAGCGGGCCGCGTCCGACGACTCGACGATCACGGCGACCGCGACCTCCTTGCCGCTGCTGTTGTCCTTCGCGTACGACGTGAACCAGGCGTACGGCGTCTTGCTGTTGTTCTCGCCGTGCTGCGCCGTACCGGTCTTGCCGCCCACCGTCGCGCCGCTGATCTGCGCATTGGTGCCGGTGCCCTGCTCGACGACCGTGACCATCGCCGACTGCAGCTGCTCGGCCGTCGACGAGCTGACGATCCGCTTGGTGTCCGTGCTGTCGTCGTAGTCCCGCAGCACATTGCCGTCGGCGTCGCTGATCTGCGACACCATGTGCGGCGACACCATCTCGCCGCCGTTCGCTATCGCGGCCGACACCATCGCCATCTGCAGCGGGGTCGCGGTGACGTCGAACTGCCCGATTCCCGACAGGCCCGTCTGCGCCTTGTCCATGTCCGACGGATAGACGCTCGCGTACGCCCGCACCGGCACGTCCAGCTCCGTGTCGTTGAAGCCGAACTTCTCAGCCATCGCCTTCACCTTGTCCTGGCCCAGGTCGACGGCCATCTTCGCGAAGACGTTGTTGCACGAGTACTGCAGGGCGGTGCGGATCGTGGCGTTCTCGCAGGGGGCCGACGTGCTCTCGTTCTTCAGCACCGTGGTCGTGCCGGGCAGTGTGTAGGGGTTCGGGCTGTCCGTTCTGGTGTCCACCGACGAGTACAGGCCGTCCTCGAGCGCCGTGGCCGCGACGACCAGCTTGAACGTCGAGCCGGGCGGCAGCGGCTGGCGCAGCGCACGGTTCGTCATCGGCTTGTCGCTGTCCTTGGTCAGCGCGCTCCACGCCGCGGAGTCGGTGGTCCCGCTGATCTCCGACGGGTCGTACGACGGCGTCGAGACCATGCCGAGGATCTTCCCGGTGGTCGGATCGATGGCGACGGCCGCGCCTTTCTTGCCGCCGAGCGCGTCGTACGCGGCCTTCTGCACGTCCGGGTCGATGGTGGTGACGACGTCGCCGGGATCGGCGCGCTTGCCCGTGACCGTGTCGACCGGGTTCTTCAGCCGGGTGTCCTTGCCGTCGAGCAGATCCTGGTAGATCCCCTCGAGCTGCGTCGCGCCGTACACCTGCGAGCTGTAGCCCGTCACCGCCGCGTACAGCTTGCCGTCCTTGTACGTGCGCTCGTACGCGAGGTCGCTGCCCGTTGTGCGCTTCGAGCCGGTGATGGCGTCACCGGCCACGATGATGTCGCCCAGCGGGTACGCGTACTTCTCGATCGCTGTCCGCCGGTTGTTCTTGTTGTCCGCGAGGGCCTGGCCTTCGTAGAACTGCACCCATGTCGCCCTGACCAGCAGGGCGAGCACGAGGAGCAGGCTGAAGACCGAAGCGCGCCTGATCGTCTTGTTCATGCCGCACAGAAGGACGAGCGGAGTGGAGCAGATGTTCCCCGTGAGTCCCCTTAAGCCCGGTTTCTCAGGGACTTCTCATACTGTGATCAAGGCCTCATACGCTGTCGGAACGACCGGCCGACGCCCGGTCAGAGCCGCCGTGTCGCCATCGTCAGCCGGTCGCGGGCGTCGAACAGCGCGTCCTTGACCATCTGCTCGTGGGCCGTGGTCAGCCGGGCCACCGGGACCGAGCAGCTGATCGCGTCGCGCGCGGGAGTGCGGTAGGGGACCGCGACGCCGAAGCACCGCAGGCCGAGCGTGTTCTCCTCGCGGTCCACCGCGAAGCCCTGCTCACGGATCTGGTGCAGCTCCTCGATGAGCTTCTCGCGGTCGGTGATCGTGTGCTCGGTGAGCGCAGGCAGCGTCTCCGGCAGCAGCTTGCGCACCTGCTCGTCGGTGTGCGTGGCCAGCAGCGCCTTGCCGAGGGACGTCGAGTGGGCGGGCAGACGGCGGCCGACGCGGGTGAAGGGGCGCAGATAGTGCTGCGACTGGCGCGTGGCGAGGTAGACGACGTTCGTACCGTCGAGGCGCGCCAGGTGGATCGTCTCCGTCGTGTCGTCGGAGAGCCGGTCCAGCGTCGGGCGGGCGGCCGCCACGACCTCGTCGCCGTCGATGTACGACGTGCCGACGAGGAGGGCGCGCACGCCGATGCCGTACCGCGTGCCCGTCGCGTCCGTCTCGACCCAGCCCAGGTCGACCAGCGTGCGCAGCAGCATGTAGAGGCTGGACTTGGGGTAGCCGACGGCTTCCTGGACGGAGGCCAGCGAGTGCATTCCGGGGCGGCCGGCGAAGTACTCCAGCAATTCCACGGTGCGCACCGCGGACTTGACCTGCGACCCGCCGCCCGTCTCGCCTGCCGACATCGCCCTTGACCCCTTCGTTCGCCGGGAAATAGTCTCCGAGACAAAGTTCATCATCAGAGACAGCGTTCAGCATATCGAACAGCCCTGGTGAGTGGCACAAGAACTGCGGCATTACATCAGGAAGGGATCCACGGTGGCAGCAGCACCAGTCTGGAGTGTCGACCCCCGAACCGGGAAGCAGCGCGAGCAGGTTGCGGTGGAGGCCACAGCCCAGGAGGTGGACCAGGCCGTCCGTGCCGCGCACGCCGCCCGCGGAGCCCTCGCCGACCGCACCGTGCGCGCCGCCTTCCTGCGGACCGCGGCGGACCTCCTCGAAGGCGCCAAGGACCAGCTCGTCGAGGCCGCCGACGCCGAGACCGCGCTCGGCCCGGTCCGGCTCACCGGCGAGCTCGCCCGCACCTGCTTCCAGCTGCGGGCCTTCGCCGGCATCGTCGACGAGGGCGCCTTCCTCGGCGTCGTCATCGACCACCCCGACGACACCGCGACCCCGCCCATCCCGGACCTGCGCCGCTACAAGGTGCCGCTGGGTGTCGTCGCCGTCTACTCGGCGTCGAACTTCCCCTTCGCCTTCTCCGTGCCGGGCGGCGACACCGCGAGCGCGCTCGCCGCGGGCTGCCCGGTCGTCGTCAAGGCGCACCCCGACCACCCGGCGACCTCCGAGCTGGTCGCCGCGGTGCTGCGCCGGGCCGCCGCCGAGCACGGCATCCCCGAGGGCGTCCTCGGCCTGGTCCACGGCTTCGAGGCGGGCGTCGAGCTCGTCAAGCACCCGCTGATCGCGGCCGCCGGCTTCACCGGTTCCGTACGCGGCGGCCGCGCCCTGTTCGACGCGGCGGCGGCCCGCCCCGTGCCGATCCCGTTCCACGGCGAGCTCGGCTCCCTCAACCCGGTCGTGATCACCGAGGCCGCGGCCGCCGAGCGCGCCGAGCAGATCGGCACCGGCCTCGCCGGGTCGATGACGCTGGGCGTCGGCCAGTTCTGCGTCAAGCCCGGCCTGGTCCTCGCACCCGCCGGCACCGAGGGCGACCGCCTGGTGAAGTCGCTGACCGAGGCCGTCAGCAACGTCGACGCGGGCGTGCTGCTCGACCACCGCATGCGCGACAACTTCGTCGCGGGCGTCCGCGAGCGCGCCGAACTGCCCGACGTGGACGCCCCGGTGACCCCCGGCGCGGGCGGGGAGCACACCGTCGCACCCGGCTTCCTCACCGTCCCCGCCGCCAAGCTGGCCGCCGAGGGCGAGCACGACATCCTCCTGGAGGAGTGCTTCGGCCCGGTCACGATCGTCGCCCGCTACGAGGACGACGCGGAGGTCACCGCCGTGCTGTCCCGGCTGCCCGGCAACCTGACGGCGACCGTCCACCTCTCATCGGAGGAGGTCGCCGGGCAGGGCAACGGCGCGGAGATCCTCGCCGAGCTCACCCCGCTCGCCGGGCGCGTGCTCGTCAACGGCTGGCCGACCGGTGTCGCGGTCGCGCCCGCCCAGCACCACGGCGGTCCCTACCCGGCGACCACGTCCACCTCCACCTCGGTGGGCGGCACCGCCATCGAGCGCTGGCTGCGCCCGGTCACGTACCAGACGACGCCCGAGGCGCTGCTCCCGCCCGAGCTGCGCGACGACAACCCGCTGGGGCTGCCGCGCCGGTTCAACGGGCACATGGAGCTCTGAAGACGCACCCGGCACATCCCCCGACAGGTGGGCGGGACGCCCCGCCCACCTGCGACACTGTGGCGATGGATTTCGAACTTCCCGAACTCCCGTTCCCGCTGCGTACCTATGGCCCCGACGGCCACTGGTCGTACGAGGACGGGGCGCTCACCGGCTGGGCGGGAGCCCGCCAGGACCGGTTCGTTCCCCCCACGGGCGAGGCACTGGACCCCGCCTCCGACGCGCCCCGGCTGCTGGGCGCGCCGGAGGGGGACTTCCAGCTGATCGCCCAGGTCACGGTCGGTTTCGCGGCGGCCTTCGACGCGGGCGTGCTGTACGTGCACGTCGGCGAGCGGGCCTGGGCGAAGCTCTGCCTGGAGCGTTCGCCCGACCTGCCCACCGTGTGCACGGTGGTGACCCGGGGCCACTCCGACGACGCCAACTCCTTCGTCGTGGACGGCAGCAGCGTCTGGCTCCGCGTCAGCCGCACCGGCAGGGCGTTCGCCTTCCATGCGTCGAGAGACGGCAAGGAGTGGACCTTCATCCGCCTCTTCACACTCGGCGACGCCGAGGCGTCGGGCGCCGCCCTCGTCGGCTTCATGGCGCAGTCGCCCGTGGGGGAGGGGTGCGTGGCCGTCTTCGACGACATCGAGTTCCGGCCCAACTGGCCGCAGGGGCTGCGGGACGGCAGCTGACACCCGTGGGGCACTGCCGCCGCCCGCGACCGGCGACGCAGTGCTCCGTTCTTACGGGTTACGACGCCGTCCCCGGGCGGAGACGCAGCGTCGCGACGGCTGTCGCGCCCAGCAACCCCGCGCTGATCAGCAGGCTGATCCTCATCCCTGCCAGGAATCCGCCCGACGCGCCGTCCGACACGAGTGTCCCGAAGGCGGCGATGCCAAGGCCGCCCGCCACCTGCCGGGCCGAGTTGAGGACGCCCGCGGCAAGCCCCGCGCGCTCCGCGGGCACGACGTCCATCATCGCGGCGGTCAGCGGCGGGACGGTCAGTGCGCACCCCAGTGCGAGCGGCACCAGCAGGAACGCCAGCACCGGACCGGGCGTGTGCGCGTCGACGCCCAGCACCAGCAGCAGCCCGGCCACGGCCAGCACCTGGCCGAGGAGCATCGGCAACCGCGGACCGAAACGGCCCGCCAGCTTGCCCGCGACGATGTTCGTCACCGCGATCAGCCCGGTCATCGGCAGGAACATCAGCCCGGCGTTCAGCGCCGAACGCCCCTGTACCTGCTGGAAGAAGAGCGAGAAGACGAACACCATGCTGTAGAACGCCACGCTGACCGCCGCGCCCGCGGCGACCGTGACGGCCACCGTGCGGTTGCGGAACAGGCCGAGCGGTACGACGGGGTGCGGCTGCCGCACCTCGATCCCCAGGAACGCCGCGGCCGCCGCCACCGCGACCACGAGCGCGACCAGGCCCGCCGTACCGCCCTCACCGCCCTCGATGACCGCGAACGTCAGTGCGGTGAGCGCCACCACCGCCGCCAGCTGACCCGGCAGGTCCAGCGGGGCCGGGCGGCGCTGCGAACGCGGGGCGCGGACGAGCAGCGCGAGCGCCACGGCGCCCAGCGGCAGGTTGACGAAGAAGATGCCGCGCCAGTCCCATGCCGTGGTGAGCGCGCCGCCCGCGACCGGGCCCAGCGCCACGGCCGCCGAACCGCCCGCGGCCCAGGCCGCCACGGCGCGCGCCCGCTTCTTCGGATCCGTGTAGGCCTGCCGTACCAGCGCGAGCGAGGCGGGCAGCATCACCGCCGCCGCCACACCCTGCACGACCCGCGAGGCGATCAGCACCGGCAGCGAGGGGGCCAGACCGCACGCGGCCGACGCCAACGTGAACACCGCGACGCCGATCGCATACGCACGGGTGGCGCCGGCCCGGTCCGAGAACGCGCCGGTGGACAGCATCAGCGCCGCGAACGCCAGCGTGTACGCGTCCACGACCCACTGCAGCCCGGACATGCCGCCGCCCAGGGCGCCGCCGATCGCCGGGAGCGCCACGTTCACGACCGAGGCGTCCAGCGTGATCAACGCGAAGCCGAGGAGAGCGGCGGTGAGGGTGAGGCCGGGGGAGGAACGGTGAGAGACGCCGGGGTGGCCGGGGTCGCCGGCTTCCCCCGAGGTGGTCGAACGAGGAGTGTGCGTAACGGAGTTCGTTGACATGCCCCCCAGCGTCTCGAGCCGCGAGCGCATACAGTAGTGGCCTGAATGCCATACACCCGGAGGTTCTGGCCATGCCTGTCGCGCAGCAGTCCTCGCCGGGTTCGCCGCGGTCCCGGCGACCCGGCCGGGCGCACCGTATCGCCGTGATCGCGCCATCACCGGTGTCGATGTTCAACCTGGCGATCCCCGAGATGCTCTTCGGGAAGGTCGAGGTGGACGGGCGGCCCGGATACGAGGTGACGGTGTGCACCCCGGAGCCCGGACCCATCACCACGACGGGCGGGCTCGGCCTGCACGTGGACCGGGGACTCGACGCCCTGAAAGAGGCGGACACCGTGCTCGTCGCGGGGACCGGACACCGCTACGAGCCCGACCCGGGGACCGTGGAAGCGGTGCGCGAGGCCGCGGCGGACGGCCGCCGCATCGCCTCCATCTGCAGCGGCGCGTTCGTACTGGCGGAGGCGGGACTGCTCGACGGACGCAGCGCCACCACCTACTGGGAGCTCGCCGAGGAGCTGCGCCAGCGCTATCCGGCGCTCGACCTCAAGGGCGACGTCCTCTACGTCCAGGACGGGCAGATCATGACCTCGTCCGGGTACGCCGCCGGGATCGACCTGTGCCTGCACATCATCCGCACCGACTACGGTGCCGCGATCGCCAACCAGGTGGCCCGGAGCGCCCTCGTCGCGCCCGTGCGGCCCGGTGGCCAGACCCAGTTCACGCAGACCCCGCTGCCGCCGGAGCGCGGCAACGCGTGCGCCGACACCCGGGGGTGGGCGATGCGCAACCTCGACAAGCCCCTCACGCTCACGGACCTCGCCCGCCACGCGGGCGTCTCCGTGCGGACCCTCACCCGCCGCTTCCACGCCGAGAGCGGCGTGAGCCCCCTGCAGTGGCTGCTGCACCAGCGCATCGAGCGCGCGAAAGAACTCCTCGAGACGACGGCCCTCCCCCTGGACCAGGTGGCCCGGGCCTGCGGCCTCGGCACGGCGGACTCCCTCCGCGGCCATCTCGTCCGCCGGACGGGACTCACGCCGAGCGCGTACCGGGCCCAGTTCAGCCGCCTCGGAACCGCTGCGGCCCCCAGTACGTCCTCCGCCGCATGATCAGAACACACGGGACCGCCGGCTCCCTCGAGATCAGGGCCGCCCTGCCCGCCGAGGCGGCGGCCGTCGCCGAGCTGCATGTGCGCGCCCGCGCCACGTACTACCCGGACGGCCTCCCGGACGACGGCGTCGACTGGCGCGCCGTCTGGCGCGAGGTCATCGACCGCCCCGACGGCCATGTGCTGTGCGCGGTGCGTGACGGCCGTCTGGCGGCCATCGCCTCCTTCCGCACGCCCGAAGGCGCCCCCGCCGACACGGTGAAGCTCTTCCAGTTCCACGTCGACCCCGACCACTGGCGCAGCGGCATAGGCACCGAGCTGCACGCCGTCTGCGTCGAGCAGTGGCGCGCCGACGACAGGCGGACAGCCGTCCTCGACGTGCACGTCGACAACAAGCGCGCCCAGGCGTTCTACGCCCACCAGGGCTGGCTCCCCGACCCGGAGAACCCGCCGGCCGAGGGCGACCACCACCTGTTCCTGCGGTTTTCGGTGGTGGGGGAATGAGCGTGGCTGCTTGAACGTTCATCTATGGCTGCGGAGGGCGTCTCCGTAGCCGTACGAGTGGAGAGAAGCCGAAGGCATGCGCGTCGAGATCTGGTCGGACATCGCTTGTCCCTGGTGTTATGTCGGAAAAGCTCGATTCGAGAAGGCGCTCGAAGCCTTCCCGCACCACGACGAGGTCGAGGTGGTGCACCGCTCCTTCGAACTCGACCCCCACCGCGCCAAGGGCGACACCGAGCCCGTCCTCGGGATGCTCACCAAGAAGTACGGAATGAGCGAGGCGCAGGCGCAGGCCGGTGAGCACAACCTGGGCACGCAAGCCGCGGCCGAGGGCCTCGCGTACCGCACCGAGGGCCGCGACCACGGCAACACCTTCGACATGCACCGGCTGCTGCACCTCGCCAAGGAGCAGGGCAGGCAGGACGGGCTGATCAACCTGCTGTACCAGGCGAACTTCGCCGATGAGCGATCCGTCTTCGACGACGACGAGCGCCTCGTGGAGCTGGCGGTGGCCGCCGGCCTGGACGCGGACGAGGCGCGTGCCGTGCTCGCCGACCCGGCCCGGTACGCCGACGAGGTGCGTGCGGACGAGCGCGAGGCCGCCGAACTGGGCGCGAACGGCGTCCCGTTCTTCGTCCTCGACCGCAGGTACGGCGTCTCCGGCGCCCAGCCCGCAGAGGTCTTCGCCCAGGCGCTCGAGCAGGCCTGGAGCAGCCGCGCGCCGCTGACGACGATCGCCGCGGCCACGGACGGGGACGGCGAGGCGTGCGGGCCTGACGGCTGCGCCGTGCCGCAGCGGTAACGGCATCGCTGCGCTCGCCCGCAGGCCGGTCCCCGCCATGCCGTACTGGCGTTCGAGGGGGAGTTGAACGGGGCCCGGCTGCGGGTGGGCGGCGTGGTGAACGGTTACGATCTCGGGCACCGTCGCCGAGATGAGGAGCGTTCCCTTGTCCGAACCGCGCCTGGGTGTGGCCATCGTGACCATGGGCAACCGGCCCAAGGAGGTCGACGCGCTCCTTGAGGCGGTGGCCAAGCAGGACGTGCAGCCGTCCCGGATCGTGGTGGTGGGCAACGGCTCCCCGCTCCCCGACTTCCCCGGCGACGTGACCGTGAACGAGCTGGACGACAACCTCGGCTGCCCCGGCGGACGGAACGTCGCCATCTCCAGGCTGCGCGAGTTCGGGGACGTCGACGTCGTCATCGAGCTCGACGACGACGGGCTGCTGGTCGACGCCGATGTCTTCCGCACCGTCCAGCAGCTGTTCGCGAGCGACCCGCGCCTCGGGATCGTCGGCTTCCGCATCGCCGACGAGAACGGCGAGACCCAGCGCCGCCATGTGCCGCGCCTGAGGGCCAAGGACCCGATGCGCCGCGGCCTGGTGACCGCGTTCCTCGGCGGCGGGCACGCCTTCGCGATGCCGATGCTCGACGAGATCGGCGACTGGCCGGCGGACTTCTTCTTCTGCCACGAGGAGACGGATCTCGCCTGGCGGGCCCTCGACGCGGGCTGGAAGATCCTCTACGAGCCCGAGCTGCTCCTCCAGCACCCGAAGACCTCACCCGCCCGGCACGCGGTCTACCACCGCATGACCGCCCGCAACCGCGTCTGGCTGGCGCGGCGCCGCCTTCCCCACCCGCTCATCCCCGTCTACCTGGGCACCTGGACCCTGCTCACCCTGGCCCGCACCCGGTCGTTGGGCGGTCTGCGGGCCTGGGCGGGCGGCTTCGCCGAGGGCGTACGCACTCCGTGCGGCGGGCGGCGGCCCATGCGGTGGACCACCGTGTGGCGGATGACCCGTCTGGGGCGCCCGCCGGTCATCTAGCGGGGCGGGTCACCGGTCCAGCGCAGATCAGCGGGCAAACATAAGGAATCCTTAGTGGTTCCCCTAAGAGAAACCCGATGGACCACGGGTTGGAGGGGGCGGCACAGTGGCCTCATGGAGACTCTCGCCGGCAGCCTTGCCGCCACCGAGTTCGCGCCCCGTACGACGTATCTGAACACCGCGAGCACCGGGCTCCTCCCGGCTCGTACCGTCGCCGCCATGCAGCAGGCCGTGGAGTCCGTCGCGGAGGGCAGGCCGGGCGACATGTTCGCGGACGTGGAGGCCGCGCGCGCCTCCTTCGCCCGGCTGGCGGGTGTTCCGGTGAGCCGGGTCGCGGCCGGGGCGTCCGTCGCCGTCTACAGCGGGCTCATCGCCGCCTCGCTGCCCGAGGGCGCCGAAGTCCTCACCGCCGAAGCCGACTTCAGCTCCGTCGTCAACCCGTTCCACACCCGCCGGGACCTGAAGGTGCGCGCCGTGCCGTTGGAGGGCCTCGCCGAGGCCGTGCGCCCGGGCACGGCGCTCGTCGCCGTGAGCGCCGCGCAGTCCGCCGACGGCCGGATCGCCGACCTGCCCGCGATCCGGGCGGCCGCGCGGGCACACGGCGCGCGGACGTACGTCGACGTGTCCCAGGCCGCCGGCTGGCTGCCCCTCGACGCGGACGCCGACGACTTCACCTCCGCCGTCACCTACAAGTGGCTCGTCTGCCCGCGCGGCGTCGGCTTCCTCGTCGTTCCGGAGGACTTCGGCGGCCTGACCCCGGTCTTCGCGTCCTGGGTCGCGGGCGAGCATCCGTGGGACAGCTGCTACGGGCCCGTCGAGGAACTCGCCCACTCCGGGCGCCGCTTCGACGAGAGCCCCAGCCTCTTCTCGTACGCCGGTGCCCGGCACTCGTTGGCGCTGGTCGAGGAGATCGGCGTGGAGGCGGTGCGCGCCCACGACCTCGCGCTCGCCGACCGGTTCCGCGCCGGTCTCGCCTCGCTGGGGCACGAGCCGGTGCCCGCGCCCAGGTCGCCCATCGTCTCCGTCCCCGGACTCGGCCGACTGCAGCCGGAGCTCAGCCGCGCCGGCATCGAGGTCTCCGACCGGGCCGGCAATCTGCGGGCCGCCTTCCACATCTACAACTCGGCGGCGGATGTCGACCGGTTGCTGGACGCCTTGTCCGGCTGACCCACTGGATGACATGAAGGGCTCGGCACCCCAAGGGGTGCCGAGCCCTTCATGCACTACGCCGTCACTTCACCGGAGTGAAGTCCCGCGCGCCAATGAACTCCGGCCGCCGTACCGGCGCCGCGAACGGCTCCACCGCCGCGTTCTCCACGCTGTTGAACACGATGAAGACGTTGCTGCGCGGATACGGGGTGATGTTGTCGCCCGAGCCGTGCATGCAGTTGCAGTCGAACCACGTCGCCGAGCCCGCCGGGCCGGTGAACAGCCGGATGCCGTGCCGGTCGGCGAACTTCGTCAGGGCCTCGTCCGACGGGGTGCCCGCGTCCTGCATCTGCAGCGACTTCTTGTAGTTGTCCTCCGGCGTCGCGCCCGCGCAGCCGAGGAACGTCCGGTGCGAACCCGGCATGATCATCAGGCCGCCGTTGGTGGCGAAGTTCTCGGTCAGCGCGATCGAGACGGACACGGTCCGCATGTTCGGCAGACCGTCTTCGGCGTGCCAGGTCTCGAAGTCCGAGTGCCAGTAGAAGCCGGACGCGCCGAATCCGGGCTTGAGGTTGATCCGCGACTGGTGGACGTACACGTCCGAGCCCAGGATCTGCCGGGCGCGACCCACCACCCGCTCGTCGCGCACCAGGCCCGCGAAGACCTCGCTGATCCGGTGCACCTCGAAGACGGAACGGATCTCCTGCGACTTCGGCTCCACGATCGACCGCTCGTCGGCACGCACCGCCGGGTCGGCGATCAGCCGGTCCAGCTCGGCCCGGTAGAGGGCGACCTCGTCGGGCCTGATCAGCTGCTCGACGGGCAGGAAGCCGTCACGCTCGTACGACTCGAGGTCGGCCGGCGCGATCGGCCCCGGGGCGTCCGGCGCCGACCAGACGACCGGGTCCTGCCGGGGGACCGCCACCTCCGAGGCGCCACGGGTCGGGTACAGGTCGGTGATGGTGGTCATGGGCTTCAGGCCTCCTCTGTCAGCAGGGGGTAGACGCCGTTCTCGTCGTGGTCCTCCCGTCCTGTCACGGGCGGGTTGAAGACGCAGATGCACCGGAAGTCCGTCTTGGGGCGCATCGTGTGGTGCTCATGGCCGTTCAGCAGGTACATCGTCCCGGCCGTGATCCAGTGCTTCTCGCCGGTCTCGTCGTTGGTCAGCTCGGCCTCGCCCTCCACACAGAGGACGGCCTCGATGTGGTTCGCGTACCACATCGACGTCTCCGTACCCGCGTACATGGTCGTCTCGTGAAGCGAGAACCCCACCCTCTCCTTCGCGAGCACGATGCGCTTGCTCTCCCATGTGCCGGACTCGGCCTTCACATGACGGTCGGTTCCCTCGATGTCCTTGAACGATCGGACGATCACGGTGGTGCGGTTTCCTTTCCTAGGTGGGGTTGTGCTGGTTCAGGCCGTCTCGCGCACTGCTCGGGTGAGCGTCCGCAGCCCTTCCTCCAGCTCGTCGGGCGTGATGGTGAGGGCCGGAAGGAGCTTGACGACCTCGCTCTCCGGGCCCGACGTCTCGATGAGCAGGCCGAGTTCGAAGGCCCGCTGCGCAACGGCGCTCGCCCGCGCCTTGTCGTGGAACTCGACGCCCCACACCAGGCCGCGGCCGCGGTACTCCTTGACCTCGTCCCGGTGCTCGTCGGTGAGCGCGACCAGGGCCTGCTCGATCTGCTGGCCGCGCGCGAGGGTCTGCTTCTCCATGGCGGGCCCGTCGGACCAGTACGCCTCCAGGGCCGCGGCGGCCGTCACGAACGCCGGGTTGTTGCCGCGGAACGTGCCGTTGTGCTCGCCCGGCTCCCAGATGTCCAGCTCGGGCCTGAACAGGCAGAGCGACATGGGCAGTCCGTAGCCGCTGATGGACTTGGACACGGTCACGATGTCCGGCGTGATGCCCGCCTCCTCGAAGGAGAAGAACGCGCCGGTGCGGCCGCAGCCCATCTGGATGTCGTCGACGATCAGCAGCATGTCCCGGCGCTTGCACAGGTCCGCGAGGGCGCGCAGCCACTCGGGGCGGGCGACGTTGATGCCGCCCTCGCCCTGCACCGTCTCGACGATCACGGCGGCGGGCTGGTTCAGGCCCGAGCCCTGGTCCTCGAGGAGCCGCTCGAACCAGAGGAAGTCCGGGACCGTGCCGTCGAAGTAGTTGTCGAAGGGCATCGGCGTGCCGTGGACGAGCGGGATGCCCGCACCGGCGCGCTTGAAGGCGTTGCCGGTGACGGCGAGCGAGCCGAGCGACATGCCGTGGAAGGCGTTCGTGAACGACACGATCGCCTCGCGGCCCTTGACCTTCCGGGCCAGCTTCAGCGCGGACTCCACAGCGTTGGTGCCTGTCGGCCCCGGGAACATGACCTTGTACGGCAGGTCGCGCGGGCGCAGCACGAGATTCTGGAACGACTCGAGGAAGGCACGCTTGGCCGTCGTCGACATGTCGAGCCCGTGCGTGACGCCGTCGCGCTCCAGGTAGTCGATCAGCGCGCGTTTCAGCACCGGGTTGTTGTGGCCGTAGTTGAGCGAGCCGGCGCCGGCGAAGAAGTCGAGGTACTCGTGGCCGTCCTCGTCGTACATACGGCTGCCCTGCGCACGGTCGAAGACGGTGGGCCAGCCGCGGCAGTAGCTGCGCACCTCCGACTCCAGGGTCTCGAAGACACTCAGGTAGGGCTGGGTGATGGTCACAGCGAAATCTCCTGGGAGATGGGTGGGGGGAGTGATCGGTGGGGGGAGTGAGTGCGTGCGTTCAGTCGCCGAGCGGATCACGCCGACCGAGCGGGCCTATGCGGTAGAGCACTTCGGAGTCGTGCCCGCCGTCGGGGAACAGCGCCGCGTCGAACAGCACCTCGCGTACGACCTGGGCGCCCTGCCTCTCGGCGTACGAGGTGAACAGCCGCTCCGACGCGGTGTTCCCGGGCGTGATCGTCGTCTCGAGCGAGCTGACCCCGCGCTCGGCGGCCGCCCGGGAGGTGAGCCCCTCCAGGAGCGTGGCGGCTAGGCCCCGGCCCCGGTGTGCCTCGTCCACCGCCACCTGCCAGACCACCAGGGTCTCCGGGCGCTCGGGCCGTACGTAGCCGGTGATGAAGCCGACCGGTTCGCCGTCGGCGCCGCGCGCCACGAGTGAGGTGCCGGCGAAGTCACGGCACCACAGCAGATAGCTGTACGACGAGTTCAGATCGAGGGTCTTCGAGTCTCTGGCGATGCGCCAGATCGCGGCTCCGTCCGCCACCTCCGGCCGGTCGAGTCGGTCCACGGCGGGCAATTCCGCGAAATTCTGTCGGGCACGTGCAAGGTCTGCTTGTGCTGCGGTCATGCGGAGTGAATTTACCGAGCAATTCCGTGGATTGCATCGCCGGGCAGGGTTACGCAGGAAGCACCTATGTGTTATCGCGCGGGCGCGAGTGGCCGTGCGAGACGGCTGCAAAAAGTGCAGGTTTGCCCGGGAAATAAGAGATGAATCGGACGTGATGTGGAGTGCGTCACACGGGTGTAACTCTCGCGAGACGTGACCGAATTACGTCGTTTGGTGTTCGCAGAATCTTTGCGTTTAGGACCCGGGAAAGCGGGCAGAAGAACACCGGTAGCTGTGCCGAATTAAATTCAGGAATTATGGCTGGGGTGTTTGTTCGGGTTCTCGCTCTTCATTACTTCGGACGCTGAACTGAAGGAGTAGTCGGCACGCCCGTCGCGACCGAGGGATTCCCTTACGGAACGCGTACGGGCGTGCTTCGCATTGCCGCGGCAGCGGCCTAGCGCCAGGTCTCCGCCACCGCCCGGCGCGCGGCCTCCAGGTTCACCGTCAGGCCGGACTCGGCCAGTGCCCCGCCGAGCGCGGCCAGCGCGGAGTGGACCACACCGCGCGTCGCGTCCGGGCCGTAGTGGTTGACGCGGATCATCTCCTTGGACAGTGCGCCGCCGCCCGCGACCAGCGGCAGCACCGGGTCCGCGGCCAGGGCGCGCGCCACCACCTCCGAGGCGTCCACGCCGGCCGGCGTACGCAGCGTCGTCGCCACCGGGGCCGCGTCCCGGGCCTCGTACACGTACGGCTCGAGGCCCCCGCCGAGCGCGAGCGCACCCGCGCGCGTGGCCGCCGCGGCCGTCGCATGGCGGGTCATCACCGCGCCCAGACCCTCCGCCTCGATGCGCTCCAGGCATGCCTCGAGCGCCAGCATCTCCAGCTGCGCCGGAGCATGCAGCAGCGCCTTGCGGCCGCCGTCGATCCAGCGCTCCTTCCAGTCGAGGAGCGACAGGTACGAGCGGCGCGGCGCCTGCGGGTTGGCGGCCATGCGCTGCCAGGCCCGCTCGCTCACCGACACCGCCGACACACCCGCGGGACCGCCCATCGCCTTCTGTGCGCCGATCACACACAGATCCACGCCCCACGCGTCCGGCAGCAGCGGCTCGGCGCCCACCGACGCGACCGCGTCCAGCATGAACAGCGCGCCGTGCGCCCGTACGACCTCGCCGATCTCCGCGACCGGATTGGTGTTGCCGGTGGCCGCCTCGGCGTGCACCAGCGAGACGAAGTCGATCTCGGGGTGCCCGGTCAGTGCCTCGTCGATCTGCGCCGCCGTCACGGCCGTGTGGAAGGGCACGGCGAGATCGATCACGGTGGCACCGCAGTCCCGCAGCCAGTTCCCGAACGTCTGCCCGTACGGACCGGTGATCACGTTGAGCGCCGTGGTGCCCGGCCGTGCGGCCCCGCGGATGCAGCCCTCCAGTGGCAGCAGCGCCTCGCCCTGCGTGATCACCACATCCTGCTCGGTGGACAGCAGTCGCACCACGCGCTGCTCGATCGCGGCGAAGCGCGCGGCGCTCAGCGGGGCCAGGTCGAGGAAGGGGTGGGTCACGGCGGTGCTCTCTTCCGGGTCTTCCGATTCAGGCGAATCCGATACGGGTGAATAGGTCGCTCTGCGACGTTCGTACGGACCTCTAGAGGTTTGTCTCCGGCGATCGTTGCGGGCCGTCCGAGCGTAACTGGCACTCCCATGAGCCCATCAGTCGGTGGATCAGAGGCGACAGGGCCCCTCTATCATCACTTTGATTTGAGGAACTCAAACATCTCCTTATAATCAGAAGCGCGCGCTCCGTGCTGCCCGGAAACTGAGGGCTCGGGACCGTCCCCCACGTGCGGATTCGCATAGCAGGCATCCCGCCCGATATCCCTCAGGAGGTTTCCGTGAAGACGGTCTTCGGCCGCAGGACCCGCACCCTGGCCGCCGCCGCTGCAGCCGCCGGACTGCTGCTGGCAGCCGGCTGCTCATCGAACGACGGCGGGGGCGGCAAGACCACCGCGGGCGGCGTCCAGCTCGTCCAGGCCGGCAAGCTCACCACCTGCACCCACCTGCCGTACCCGCCGTTCCAGTCGGAGATCGACGGCAAGGTGCAGGGCTTCGACGTCTCCCTGATCGACCTGGTCGCCAAGGACCTCGGCGTCAAGCAGGACATCGTCGACACGCCCTTCGAGAACTTCAAGACCGGCGCGTTCCTCAACTCCGGCCAGTGCGACCTCGCCGCGGCCGGCATGACCATCACCGAGGAGCGCAAGAAGAACGTCGACTTCTCCGACCCCTACTTCAACGCCACCCAGGCCGTCCTGGCCGACAAGAACAGCGGCATCACCTCGCTGGACGACGTCAAGGCCAAGGGCAAGAAGCTCGGCTCCCAGGCGCAGACCACCGGCGAGGAGTACGCGCAGAGCAAGGGCTTCGACTCCGTCTCCTTCGAGAGCTCGGACGCGGTCCTCAACGGGCTGCGCACCGGCCAGGTCGACGCCGTCATCATCGACTACCCGGTCGTGCAGGGCTGGCTGAAGGACAAGGCCAACGCCGACGCTTTCAAGGTCGTGGACAACATCGACACCGGTGAGCAGTACGGCTTCACGGTCAAGAAGGGCAACACCGCGCTCCTCGACGCCATCAACAAGGCCCTGGCGCAGGCCAAGGCCGACGGCACGTACAAGAAGCTCTACGAGAAGTGGATCGGCCCGTACGACGCGGCCGCCGCATCCCCGTCCGCCGCCGCGACCCCGTCCGCCTCCGCCTCATGAGCGGTGTCGGCAGCTCTGCTCCGGACGTGGCCGCCGACGGGACGCCGACCACAACCGGTCTGACCCGGCGGCAGCGGCGCGCCCTCTCGCGCGGCGCCCAGTACGCGGTCTTCGTGGCGGTGGTCGTCCTCCTCGGCGTCACCGCCGACTGGGGCCGGCTGGCGAACCAGTTCGCCCAGGTCGACCTCGCGAAGCGGCTGTTCCCGGACATCATCACCATCGCGCTGCGCAACACCGTGGTGTACACGATGTCCGGCTTCGTGTTCGGCCTGGTCCTAGGCATGGTCATCGCCCTGATGCGGCTGTCGTCGGTGGGCCCCTACCGCTGGGTCGCCGGCGTCTACATCGAGATCTTCCGCGGCCTGCCCGCCCTGCTGATCTTCATCTTCGTCGGCGTGGCCGTGCCGCTCGCCTTCCCCGGCACCGAGATCCCCGGCGGCACGTACGGCAAGGTCGCGCTGGCACTCGGCCTGGTCTCCGCCGCATACATGGCCGAGACCATCCGGGCCGGCATCCAGGCCGTGCCCAAGGGCCAGATGGAGGCCGCCCGCTCGCTGGGCTTCTCGCACACCCGCGCCATGGTGTCGATCATCATCCCGCAGGCCATCAGGATCGTGATCCCGCCGCTCACCAACGAGCTCGTCCTGCTGTTCAAGGACTCCTCGCTGGTGCTGTTCCTCGGCGTCACACTGGAGGAGCGCGAACTCGCCAAGTTCGGGCGGGACCTGGCCAGCCAGACCGCCAACTCCACACCGATCCTGGTCGCCGGCCTGTGCTACCTGCTCGTCACAGTGCCGCTCGGCTTCGTCGTACGCCGCCTCGAAGGCAGGGCGGGGGAGCCCCGATGAGCGGACAGGCAACCCCCGTGAACCCCTCGAAGGGAACCATGAAGAAGACGGACGGCACCGCCCGCCCGGAGATCCAGGTCCGCGGCCTGCACAAGTCGTTCGGCGACAACGAGGTGCTGCGCGGCATCGACCTGGAGATCGCCGCCGGCGAGGTCGTCTGCGTCATCGGCCCCTCCGGCTCCGGCAAGTCCACGCTGCTGCGCTGCGTCAACCTGCTGGAGACCCCGACCGCGGGCCAGGTCTTCGTGGGCGGCAGCGAGGTGACGCACCCGGACGTCGACATCGACGCCGTGCGCCGCCGCATCGGCATGGTGTTCCAGCAGTTCAACCTCTTCCCGCACCTGTCCGTGACCGAGAACCTCACGCTGCCGCAGCGCCGCGTGCTCGGCCGCGACAAGGTGCGGGCCGCCCGGATCGCAGCGGAGAACCTCCAGCGGGTCGGCCTGTCCGACAAGGCCGACGCCTACCCCTCGTCGCTCTCCGGCGGGCAGCAGCAGCGCGTCGCGATCGCCCGCGCCCTGGCGATGGGCCCCGAGGTGATGCTCTTCGACGAGCCCACCTCGGCCCTCGACCCCGAGCTCGTCGGCGACGTCCTCGCCGTGATGCGGATGCTCGCCGACGACGGCATGACGATGATGGTCGTCACGCACGAGATGACGTTCGCCCGCGAGGTCGCCGACCGCGTGGTGTTCATGGACGGCGGAGTGATCGTCGAACAGGGCGCCCCCGAGCAGGTCATCGGCAACCCACAACAGGATCGAACCCGCCACTTCCTGTCGAGGGTCCTGGACCCGGCGGCAGCGGACGTGGAGGGACGGGACTGACCGCTGACCGCTGTGGGCAGGCGTCCCGCAGGGCGATGGGGGTACCTCCCATGCCCTTGAGGCAATGGGGGAGGGTGGGCACAGCCCACGACGGCGGGTATCGCAAGCCTTGGGTCAACCACGCCTTCGGCCCAAGCACAGCGCAGCGCTAGGGTGCGAGTCATGAGCGACCGAGCGGTGCTGCACGTGAAGGGACGAGTCCTCGTCGGCCCCGAGGACGTCCGCGACGACCTGTGGGTGGTCGGCGGCCGCATCACCTACGAGCGGCCCGCCGCCGCCCGCGACGTCCGGACGGTAGAGGGCTGGGCCCTCCCTGGCCTCGTCGACGCCCACTGCCACGTCGGCCTCGACAGCCACGGCCCCGTACCCGAGGACGTCTCCGAGAAGCAGGCCCTCACCGACCGGGACGCCGGCACCCTGCTGATCCGTGACGCCGGCTCGCCCTCCGACACCCGCTGGATCGACGACCGCGACGACCTGCCGAAGATCATCCGTGCCGGGCGGCACATCGCCCGCACCCGCCGCTACATCCGCAACTTCGCCCATGAGATCGAGCCCGAGGAGCTCGTCGCCTACGTCGCCCAGGAAGCCCGCCGCGGCGACGGCTGGGTCAAGCTCGTCGGCGACTGGATCGACCGCGAGGCCGGCGATCTGACCGCGTGCTGGCCGCGCGAGGCGGTCGCACCGGCCATCGCCGAGGCCCACCGGCTGGGCGCCCGCGTGACGGCGCACTGCTTCGCCGCCGCCTCGCTGCGCGACCTCGTCGAGTCCGGCATCGACTGCATCGAGCACGCGACGGGGCTGACGGAGGACCTGATCCCGCTCTTCGTCGAGCGCGGCGTCGCCATCGTCCCGACCCTCGTCAACATCGCCACGTTCCCGCGGCTCGCGGACGGCGGCGAGTCCAAGTTCCCGCGCTGGTCGGCCCATATGCGCCGGCTGCACGAACGCCGCTACGACACCGTCCGTGCAGCCTATGACGCCGGGGTGCCCGTCTACGTCGGCACCGACGCGGGCGGCTCGCTGGCCCACGGCCTGGTCGCCGCCGAGGTCGCCGAGCTGGTCACCGCGGGCATCCCGCCCGTCGAGGCCCTCTCCGCCACGGCGTGGGGCGCCCGCGCGTGGCTGGGCCGCCCCGGCCTGGCGGAGGGCGCCCCCGCGGACCTCGTGGTGTACGACGGGGATCCGCGTGCCGACGTACGGGTGCTGGCCGCGCCGCGGCGCGTGGTGCTGAACGGGCGGGTCGTGGGCTAGCCCGCGCCCTTCGGGTGCTTCTGTGGAGGGCTGTCCGTTACGCGGCACGGGTGACGCAGGGGCACGTACGTGCCTCAGAAATCGAATAGGTGGGCGGAAACCTCACTTTGGAGTGAACTGGCTCCAGGTGGCTGACCATGAACGCCTGGTGCGTGAGGATTCCCGCATCGGCGTCGTCGGTGCGCTGTGCCGAAGTCCCCATGGCGGGGCGGCCGACGACGCCGTATGACTGCGTGTCATCTCCAGTCATCTCCGGTCGTCTCCACGATGACCGTCATCTCTTGACGTTTTCCTGTCTCTTGTAGGGGTCCCACCACCTTGAACAGCTACTCGTTCCGCATGCCCGCACGTCGTCTCACCGCCGCCGCTGCCGTCGGCGCACTCGCCGCGGGCCCCGCCGTCATCGCCTCGGCGGTCCCCGCCGGCGCGACCGGCGGTCACGGAGGCAAGTCGAGCGCCGTCGTCCTCCGCACCGGCCTCGACGTCTCTCTGCTCGACAAGTCCGTGAACGTCCCGCTCACGGTCTCGCTCAACGAGGTGCAGGCCCCGCAGAGCGCCGAGAAGACCGCGCTCACCGCGCAGTTGGACGGCGTCGACGGCGGAAAGCCGTTCAGCGTGCTCCGTGCGGACGTCGCCACCGCGAAGGCCACGGTCGACGAGCACAAGGCCGAGGGGTACACCAACCTCGCCCACGCCAAGGTGCATGTGCCCGGTCTGCCGCTGCTGTCGCTCATCGAGGTCGAGGAGGTGACCTCGAAGGCGGTCTGCGAAGCCGGGAAGCAGCCGGTCGCCGAGTCCAACGTGCTGGGCGCGGTGACCGTGTTCGGCAAGAAGGTGACGCTGACCGCGGGCGGCACGTCGGAGCTGAAGGTGCCGGGCGTCGGCGAGGTGCGGCTCGACCTGTCCAGGACGCACACCACGACGCGTACGGCCGCGGCCACCGCGCTCGAACTCAAGGTGTCCGTGAACCCGTTGAAGCTCAACGTCGCCGAGGTGGAGGGCACGGTGACGCTGGCGGGCGCCACATGCGAGTCGCCGGACGCGCCTGCGGCGCAGGGTTCCGGCAACGCGTCGTCCGGAGCGGGTGAGGACGCGTCCGGCACGTCCGGCACCGAGAAGGACGTACGGGCGCAGGGGGCCGCCGGGGAAGCCGTCGAGGGGGACCAGGATCTCGCGGAGACCGGTGGCAGCTCCACCACGCCGTACATCGCGGGGGTCGCCGCCGTGCTGGTGGCAGCGGGAGGCGGCGCGCTCGTACTGACGCGCCGGCGTCGGCGGGGCTGATCCGGCGGCTCCGGGGGCGGGGCGGGCGGCGGGCCGGAGGGGGGTCCGCCGCCGAGTTGCCGGACGCGGCCGCGGGGCGCCCTCACCTACCGGCGCGAGCAGGGCTGAGCAGCCGTACCGCTCAGCCCTGAAGCGCCTTCCCCAGCGCCAGCAGGAACGCGTCCGTCGTCGCCCGGTCCCGGACCGCCAGACGGAGCCAGTCCGGGCCCAGCCCCGGAAAGGTGTCGCCCCGGCGGGCCGCGAAGCCAAGGTCCCGCAGGCGGTCCCTCACCCGGTCGGCGCCGGGCACGCGGACGAGGACGAAGGGGCCTTCGGCGGGGCCCGCCACGTGCCGCACCTCGTCGAACTCCCCGAGCCCGGCGATCAGGTGGGCGCGATCCGCGGCGATGCGGAGCGCGGCCTGTTCGGCCTCGGCGAGTGCGTTCGGCTCGCAGCACGCCTCGGCGGCCGCGAGCGCGGGCGATGAGACGGGCCACAGCGGCTGGGCGTGCTGCAGTGCGCTGATCGTGGCGGGGTCCGCCAGGACGTAGCCGATGCGCAGGCCCGCGAGCCCCCACGTCTTCGTGAGGCTGCGCAGCACGACCAGGCCGGGCACGTCCGTGTGGCCTGCCAGCGCCTCCCGCTCACCCGGCACCGCGTCCATGAACGCCTCGTCGACCACCAACGTCCTTCCCGGTCGGGCGAGTTCGCTGATGAGCGCGGCCGGGTGCAGCACGGACGTCGGGTTCGTCGGGTTGCCGATCACGACCAGATCGGCCGTCTCGGGAACGGCCGCCGGATCCAGACGGAAGCCGTCCTCCTCGCGCAGCAGGACCCGGCCCACCTCGTGTCCGGCGTCGCGCAGGGCCGCCTCCGGCTCGGTGAACTGCGGGTGCACGACAACGGGGTTGCGGGGCTTCAGCGCCCGTGCGAGAAGGACGAAGGCCTCCGCCGCGCCGGCCGTCAGCAGCACCCGTTCCGGCGGCAGACCATGTCGCTCCGCCACCGCGGCCCGTGCGGTCCGGCCGTCCGGGTAGGCGGCCAGTGAGTCGAGAGATGCCGCGATGCGTGCCTTCAGCCAGTCCGGCGGGGTGCCCGCGCGCACGTTCACCGCGAGGTCCGTCAGCCCGGATGCGCCGCGTACCTCGGCGTCGCCGTGATGGCGGAGGTCCGGCCCGCCGGCGTCAGTGGGCGTGTGCATGGCCGCCATGGTGGTGATGTCCCTGTCCCTGGTGGTGATGGTGGTGGCCGTCGTCGTCCGGGTGGAAGTGCGGCTGCTGGGGCAGACCCACCTTGTCCTCGAAGCCGGGCAGCGCGATGCGGTACACGCACGAGTCGCAGTTCATCCGCAGATCGCCCTTGACCGCCTCCTCGTACCGCTCCATCACCAGGTCGAGCAGCTCCTCCTCAGGGCCTATGACGTCGGCCGACCGCACCTCTATCTCCGGGTGCACCGCCGCCCAGCCTTCCGTCTGCTGGAGCACCCGCTCCGGGAGGATGCCGGTGAAGAGGAAGTAGGGGAGTACGACGATGCGGCGCGCGCCCAGCTTGGCGCACCGGTCCAGGCCCGACGGCACGTCCGGCGCGGCGAGGGACACGAACGCGGTCTCCACGCCCGCGTAGCCGCGGCCCTCCCACAGCAGTCGTGCCGCCTTGTGCACCTCGGCGTTGGCGTCCGGGTCGGTGGAGCCACGGCCGACCAGCAGCACCGTCACGTCGGCGCGGTCCTGGGGCGTGCGGGCCGTGCCCCCCAGCGCCTCGTCGAGCCGCCGCTCGAGGACGGCGAGGAGGGAGGGGTGCGGACCCAGCGGGCGCCCGTAGGTGTACGAGATGCCGGGGTGCCGCTCCTTCTCGCGGGCCAGGGCCGCCGGGATGTCGCCCTTGGCGTGCCCGGCGGACACCAGCATCAGCGGTACGGCGGCGAAACGGCGTACCCCCTGCTCGACAAGCTCGCCCACCGCCTCGGCGAGCGGGGGCGACGACAGCTCGATGAACCCGCCCGCGACAGGCAGTTCGGGGTGGCGGCGGCCCAGTTCCCGTACGAAGTCGCGGAAGGCCTCGGCGCCTGCCTCGTCCCGGGTGCCGTGGCCGGCGATGAGCAGAGCGGGCGGGGTGGTCACGGGTTCTCCTTCGGAGCCGTTGAAACGGGTTGGTACAGGAGGGCGTTGAGCGCGGCCGCTGCGACCGCCGAACCGCCCTTCTCGGAGATGTTGCTGACGGCAGGCAGGCCGCTCTCGCGCAGCGCCGCCTTGGACTCGGCCGCGCCCACGAACCCCACCGGCAGGCCGATGACCAGCGCGGGCGCGGCATCGAGGGTGAGCAGCTCCTCCAGGGCTGTCGGCGCGCAGCCGATCACCCACAGCGCACCGGGCCCGACCTGCTCGTACGCGAGCCGGACCGCATGCGCCGAACGCGTCAGCGACGGTGTGGCTCTGGCGTCCTTCAGCCGGCACACGGTCTCGCGGCGCGTGATGCCCGCGGCCACCATCTCCACGTCCACGACGACAGGGGCCCCGGCGTGCAGTGCGGCGTGCGCCTTCTCCAGCGCGCCCTCGTCGGTGACGATGTCGGTCGCGTAGTCGAGGTCGGCAGCGGAGTGGACGACCCGCTCCACGACCGCCCGCGTCAACGGCGGGAAGTGCGAGGTGTCGAGCCGGGCGCGCAGCCGCCGGAACGACTCCTGCTCGATGGGATGGACGACGCGGTTCATTCGGTCCCCTCCTGCCAGCGGTAGCCGCGCGGCGTGACCATACGGCCCGCGATCTCACGGGTCGCCGTGTTGCCGACCGTCACGACCGTCATCATGTCGACCGTCGCCGGATCGAGTTCGGCCAGGGTCGTCAGCCGGCTCGACTCGTCGGCGCGTGAGGCGTTGCGTACGACACCGACGGGCGTCGTCGGCTCCCGGTGCCCGGCGAGGATCGCGAGCGCCTTCGGCAGCTGCCAGTCGCGGCCGCGGCTGCGCGGGTTGTAGAACGTGACGACGATGTCCGCCTCGGCCGCCGCCCGCACCCGCCGCTCGATGACCTCCCACGGAGTGTGCAGGTCGGAGAGGCTGATGGAGGCGTGGTCGTGCCCGAGCGGAGCGCCGAGGATCGCCCCGGCCGCCAGCGCCGCCGTCACGCCCGGCACACCGACCACGTCGATGTCGTCCGACGCCTCGGCCAGCGCCGGCGACGCCATCGCGTACACGCCCGCGTCGCCGCTGCCGATCAGTGCCACGGCCTGCCCGCGCCGCGCCTCGGCCACGGCCGTACGTGCCCGCTCCTCCTCCGCACCGAGACCCGACTCCAGGATCCGGGTCCCGGGCCGCAGCAGATCGCGGATCTGGTCGACGTACTGGTCGAGCCCGACGAGGACGGACGCCCTGCGCAGCTCGTCCTTCGCGCGGGGCGTGAGCAGGTCCCGCGCACCGGGACCGAGACCGACGACGGCCAGCCGCCCGCGCGCGGGCCTGCGCACGACGGCACAGGTGGCCATGGCGGGTTGTCCGTCGGGTCGCGTGGACTTCCGCTTCGGTACGAGGAGTTCACCACCGCGTACGAGCGCTGCGGCCTCCGCCACGGACGGGGTGCCCACGGCGGCGAGGGGCGCCCCCGACGGATTCGGAACGTCGACGGCCGCCAGTGCGTCGGCGCCGTACGTCACGACGGGCACCCCGAGCTGCCGGGCCGCCTCGACGATCCCGGGCTCCTCGGCCTTCACATCGACGGTGGCCAGCTCGGCGACGGAGAGGGGGGAGAGCCCGGCGTCACGGAGGGCGGCACGGATCAGTCCGAGGACCTCGTCGGCGGGGGCATCTTTGGAGGCGCCTACGCCTACGACGAGGGAGGGCGGCCTAAGGACGACTTCACGGTCCGAGGGCTCAAGCAGCTGATCGGTCAGGCGGACGGCAGCCCAGGACGGCGGGCACTGCTCGGAGTACGTCACGTTGGACGGCAGGGCCGGCAGCGGCCAAGCCACCTCCGCCTGAAGGGCAACCGGCTCCCCGTCCAACAGGGCCCGGGTAACCCCGGCAACGTCCCCCTCGACGGGCACCCCGAGCGTATCGAGCCCGGGTACCCCGACAGAGTCGGTCGCGGTGGTCACGACCGGCTGAGCGCCGAGCACCTCGCCCACCTCCTGGGCGAGCTGATTGGCGCCCCCGCCATGCCCCCCGAGAAGCGACACGGCAAACCGTCCGGCCTCGTCGACGCACACGACCCCGGGGTCGGACGCCTTGTCGCCCAGCAACGGGGCGACGAGGCGAACAACGGCCCCCGTGGCGAGAAAACACACAAGCTGCTCACACTCGCCGAAGGCCCGCCGCACGGCGTCCCCCACGGCCCCGTCGTACACCCGGGTCCGCCCGGGCCAGGCGGCCGCCAGCCGCTCACAGCCCGCGGCACCCGCCGCGGTCGCGGAGATCAGGCCGATCACTGGGTCACTCCTTCAGCACGCGCCGCGGGACGCGTGCCCCACAGCAGAAAAACGGGATTGGTGGCCGCGAGCCGGGTCACGTCGCCCGGCAGCGGCGCAAGCCGGGACGAGGACAGCAGCACCCCGTCGCACACGAACCCGGCCCCGGTCAGGGCGGACCGCGCCGCCGGCACGCGATCCAGCGCGGCCATCGCCACCACGACTGCGCGCCGCGCCCGCCGCGCACACGCGGTGACGATCGCGGGCAGCTCCCGGCCCCCGCCGCCGACGAACACGGCGTCCGGGTCCGGCAGATCGGACAGTACGGTCGGCGCGGCGCCGTGCACGGCCTGCACATCGACGCCGTGCGCCGCGGCGTTGGCCTCGATGCGCGCGATGCCGTCGGCCGTCTGCTCCACGGCGACGACGGCCGCGCCGAACCGCGCGCACTCCACGGCGACCGAGCCCGAGCCCGCCCCCACGTCCCAGACCAGGTCGCCGACGCGCGGCCCCAGTCTGGCCAGCGCCAGCGCCCGTACCTCGAACTTGCTGATCATCGAGTCGCGGTGCTCGAACTCGGTCTCGTCCAGCGCCCATCGGGCCGGCGCGGGCCGGGGCCCGGCGACACTGCGCATGGGCGCGCGGGCACGGGACTCGTCCAGGCACAGGACCACGTTCACCGCCGGACCCCAGTCTCGCGCGGCGGCCTCGGCGGGCGTGACCCGTTCGACGCGTTCGCGTCCGGGGTCGCCGAGCGCGGTCGCGACGACGAGG
Organism: Streptomyces sp. NPDC002577; assembly: GCF_053594815.1. Classification (NCBI taxonomy): domain Bacteria; kingdom Bacillati; phylum Actinomycetota; class Actinomycetes; order Kitasatosporales; family Streptomycetaceae; genus Streptomyces; species Streptomyces sp. NPDC002577. Next base: position 708,618 of record NZ_JBSFWK010000001.1, read on the forward strand.
GTGCGCCCGCGAGTCGAGCGGGCGAGAGCGGCGCCCAGCTCGGCGGGTCCCGCGCCCGGACCGGTCAGCACCGCCACCTTCGGATGCGCCCGGCAGACGTTCACCGCAGTACGCAGCTCACGGCCGTGCGCGCTCACGACCACCGCGTCGTCCCACGGCAGCCCGTTCCGCGCGAACGCGGCCGCCACCGACGACACCCCCGCCCGTACGTCGAGCGCCGCGGACCCGAACCGCTCCGCCAGCGCCCGTACGATCCCGAAGAACCCCGGATCGCCCGAGGCCAGCACGACGACGCGGCCGCCGGCTCCGGGCCGCTCCCGGTACTCCTTCACGTACTGCTCGACCGCATCCAGGGCGGGCGCCAGCGGACCCAGCACGATGTGCTGTGCCCCGGCCGGCAGTGAGCCGGAGGCCGCGTCGAGATGACGGCGTGCGCCGATCACCAGACCGGCGTCGGCGAGTGCGGCCTCGGCGTCCGGCGACAGGGGCGCCCCCGTGCCCGTCCCGAACACCGTGATCACCATCATGGCTTCGCGCCCTGCGTACCAGCGCCTTCGGCCCGAAGAGCCTTGCGGGCCTCGGGATCGGCCTTGCGGAAGCCGTGGAAGTGGCCGGGGTGGTAGAGGTGCGAGCGGGTGCCGTGCGCGTCCAGGGCGGGGCCGACCAGGAACAGCGTGTGCTTCCACAGCTTGTGCTCCTTGACCGTCTCCTCGAGCGTGCCGATCGTGCACGTGAGCACGAGCTCCTCGGGCCAGGTCGCCTGGTACGCGACGACGACCGGCGTGGTCGTCGGATAGCCGCCCTCCAGCAGTTCCCGCACCAACTGGCCGCTGCGCGCGGCCGACAGGAACAGAGCCATCGTCGTGCCGTGCCGCGCGAACTCCCGTACCTCCTCGCCCGGCGGCATCGGCGTCTTGCCGCCGCCGAGCCGCGTGAGGATCACGGACTGGGCCACCTCCGGGATGGTCAGCTCGCGCTGCGCGATCGCTGCGACCGCCGAGAACGACGACACACCCGGCACGATCTCCGTCTCGATGCCGATCTCCGCGCACCGGTCCAGCTGCTCCTGCGTGCCGCCCCACAGCGCCGGGTCGCCGGAGTGGATCCGCGCCACCTTCAGGCCCTCGGCGGCGGCCCGCCGGTAGACGGCGACGACGTCCTCGAGGGACATCGTCGCCGAGTCGAGGATCTCGGCGTCCCCGTGCGCGTGTTCGAGGACCTCCGCCTGTACCAGGCTGGCCGCCCAGATGACGACGTCGGCATCGGCGATGGCGCGCGCGGCACGGAACGTGAGCAGATCGGCGGCGCCGGGACCGGCACCGACGAAGGTCACCTTGCCGGCGTTGGCGTCGGCGTCGGCCACATCGGCCATGGGATGTCGTCCTCTCGGGTCGTTCAGGTGAGGAAGGGGGTGAGGAGGGGAGGGCGGCGGCGTCACAACTTTCCGCCGCGGCCGCCGTCGCGCCGCGCGGGCGCGATGAGCGTCGACAGATACGGCAGCACCGCGCCGCCGTCCAGTTCCGCGGCCTGCCTGATGGACTCCTCGGGCAGACCCAGCGAGGCCCCCCACACCGCGTCGTCGATCCGCCCGGTCTCACGCAGCGCCGCCGCCACTTCACCGGCGAGCCGCCCGAACTTGTACGCCACCACCGTGCCGGGCCCGGACAGAGCGTCCTTGAGAACGGCCGAACCCGCTGTGACGGGCACCAGTGTCAGCGGCTCCGTGCCCTCCGTCAGCACGGCACCCGACCGTGCCGCCAGATCCTGCATCGCGGTGATGCCCGGCACCGTCTCGATCACCGTGCCCGGCACCGACTCGGTGACGGTCTGCGCGAGATACGTGAAGGTGGAGTACACGTTGGGGTCGCCGATCGTGGCGAACGCGACCGTGCCGTGCCGCCGCAGCAGCTCCGCCACCCGCTCGCCCGCCGCGTCCCAGGCGGCCTCGCGCCGGGCCCGGTCGGTGCGCTCGTTGAGGGCGAAGACGACGCGCACGACCTTCTCCTCGGGGACGTAGTGCAGCACGGTCGCCTCGGCGCGCCCCGGCTCGCCGCCGTCCTGACCGTCGGGCGCCGCCATCACGGGCACGACGACGGCGTCGGCGGCGCGCAGGGCGTTGACACCCTTGACGGTCACCAGCTCGGGGTCACCGGGGCCGACCCCCACTCCTACCAGCCTGCTGCTCATGACCTTGCGCACCTCTCGACGAACCGACGGGCCACACCGGGCTCGGCGGCCCAGTGCGTATGCAGATAACTGGCGTGCACGCCCTGCTGGACGAAGCCTTCGACGCGGCGTTCAGGGGAGTGCAGGCCCCAGGCGGGAGCCGCACCCGCGCCCGGCTCGACGACTGTGCGGTGGAACTCGTGGCCGCGCATCCGCGTACCGGCCTCCGCCAGCGCACTGTCCGACACCGCCACGGCCTCCCGGTAGCCGAGCGTCAGCCGCTCGGACATCCGGGCATCGGCGTCCAGCACACCGCACATCGGCTTCCCGTCCAGGGAGCGGGCGAGATACAGCAGTCCGGCACACTCGGCGGCGATGGGCGCCCCCGAGCCGGCCAACTCGGCAACGGCCTTACGCAACACCTCGTTGGCGGACAACTCCGGCGCATACACCTCGGGAAACCCGCCCCCGATGACCAGCCCGCACGTCCCCTCGGGCAGCTGCTCGTCCCGGAGAGGATCGAAGGTGACGACTTCGGCTCCCGCGGCGACGAGCAGTTCGGAGTGCTCGGTGTAGGAGAAGGTGAAGGCGGCGCCTGCCGCGATGGCGACCCTAGGTTGTGGGCAGGCGTTCCGCAGGGCGATGGGGGTACCTCCCATGCCCTTAAGGCCATGGGGGAGGGTGGGCACAACCGCCCCCGAGCCCGCACGCGAAGAACCATCCCCGGCCAGAGAAGGGGGGCCTGGGGCGAAGCCCCGGTTTCGGGAAGGGGCGGGCTTGGGGAAAGAAGCGCCGCAGGCCACCGCCTCAGCCGCATCCCAAGCCGCACCCGACAACGCAGGCGCACTACGCGCCAACGCCAACAACCCCTCAAGATCACACCCTTGCCGAACCTGCTCGGCAAGCGCCCGCACCGCCTCCACGGCCTCCCCCCGCCGCTCGGCAACAGGTACGAGCCCCAGATGCCGGGACGGCGTACGAACTTGCCGGACCCGGCGCAACGCGCCGAGAACAGGCACTCCGGACTCGTCCAACGCCTCTCGCAGCAGCGACTCGTGCCGCTCGGACCCCACCTTGTTGAGGATCACGCCCCCGATCCGCACCTCGGGATCCCAGGAGGCGAACCCGTGCACAAGCGCGGCAACCGACCGCGACTGCGACGACGCATCGACAACAAGGACCACAGGAGCCCGCAACAACTTGGCCACCTGCGCGGTGGAGGCCAGCTCACCCCACCCCGACGCCCCGTCGTACAGCCCCATCACACCCTCGACGACGGCGAGATCACACCCCCGCGCCCCGTGCGCGAACAGGGGCGCGATCAACTCGGGCCCGCACATGTACGCATCGAGGTTCCGCCCGGGCCGCCCCGTCGCCAGCGCGTGATAGCCGGGATCGATGTAGTCGGGCCCGACCTTGTGCGGCGACACCGCGAGACCGCGCTCCGCGAACGCCGCCATCAGCCCCGTGGCCACGGTGGTCTTGCCGCTGCCCGACGAGGGAGCGGCGACGACCAGCCGGGGCACCCGGCAGCCCGAGCCGCTCCCCACACCGCCGCTCACCACTCGATGCCTCTCTGGCCCTTCTGGCCTGCGTCCATCGGATGCTTGACCTTCGACATGTCGGTCACGAGATCCGCGAAGTCCACCAGCTTCTCGGGGGCGTTGCGCCCGGTGATCACCACATGCTGGGTGCCGGGCCGGTCCCGGAGCACGGAGATCACCTCGTCGGTGTCGATCCAGCCCCAGTGCATGGGGTACGCGAACTCGTCCAGCACGTACAGGCGGTACGTCTCCGCGGCCAGGTCGCGCTTGACCTGCTCCCAGCCCTCGCGTGCCTTCTCCTCGTTCGTGAGCTCCCCGTCGGACGGGGCGCGCTGGATCCACGACCAGCCCTCACCCATCTTGTGCCAGGCCACCGACCCGCCCTCGCCGGAGGCACCGAGCACCTTGAGCGCGTTCTCCTCGCCGACCTTCCACTTCGCCGACTTGACGAACTGGAACACCCCGATCGGCCACCCCTGGTTCCAGGCGCGCAGCGCCAGCCCGAACGCGGCGGTCGACTTGCCCTTGCCGATACCGGTGTGCACGACGACGAGCGGCCGGTTGCGGCGCTGACGTGTGGTGAGTCCGTCGTCCGGTACGACGGCAGGCTGCCCCTGCGGCATTACGCGGCCCTCCTCTTGCTTCCCTGAACGTCCCGAACGTCACGTACCAGTCCGGCGATGGCGTCGGCCCGCAGCTCGTCGAGCGTGACCGCCGTCCCGCCGAGATCGCCGGCGAGCTGCGCTGCGAGCCCGAGCCGTACCGGCCCCGACTCGCAGTCGACGACCACGGACGCGATGCCCTCGGCCGCATGCAGCCGCGCCGCACGCCGGGCCAGCTCCACCGGCTGCGGGCCACCCGTGGCCCGACCGTCCGTCACCACGACCAGCAGCGGCCGCCGCGCGGCATCCCGCAGCCGCTCCACCCGCAGCACGTCGTGCGCCCTGAGCAGTCCGGCCGCAAGCGGAGTACGGCCGCCCGTCGGCAGCGACTCGAGCCGTGCCGCGGCCGCGTCCACCGACGAGGTGGGCGGCAGCGCCACCTCGGCCGCCGACCCGCGGAAGGTGATCAGCCCCACCTTGTCCCGCCGCTGGTACGCGTCGAGGAGCAGCGACAGCACCGCGCCCTTCACGGCGCTCATCCGCTGCCGGGCGGCCATCGACCCGGAGGCGTCCACGACGAAGAGCACGAGGTTGCCCTCGCGGCCCTCCCGCGTCGCCTGCCGCAGATCGTCCCGCCGGACGACGAGACCCGGACCACTGCGCCCGCGCGCCCGCTGATGCGGCGCCGCGGCCTGCACGGTGGCGGCCAAGTGCAGCTTCGTCAGCGCGCCTTGGGGCCGCCGGGCCCCCGTCGTCCGGCCGTGCTCGGTACGCGCCCGCGACCGCCGCCCGGCGGCGCCCTCACCGAGGCCGGGCACGGTCAGCGTCTTCGTACGGAACGGCTCAGCCGCGCGTACGGCGGCCTGCTCGCGGCCGGGGCCGCCGCGGCCCTCGGCGTCGTCGGACGCCTCGCCGGGACGGCCGGCCGCAGCGGAACCCCCGGCGGACTGCTGTCCGGAGTCGTCCCCCTCGGACGCCGGGGAGTCGTCCTCCGCACGGGCCGGAGGCGGTGCGTCCGGCCCGCTGTCCTGAGGCGGCTGCCCGCCGCCACCGCCCGGCCCGTCCGGATCGGGGTCGTCGTCCCCGCCGAACTCCTGCAGCGTCTCGTCGAGCTTGTCCTCGTCGAGACCGGGGGCGTCGAACGGATTGCGCCGACGCCGGTGCGGCAGCGCGAGCAGAGCGGCCTGCCGCACGTCCTCGGCGAGCACGTCCGTACGCCCCGCCCACGCGGCCAGCGCCGTCGCGGTCCGCGCCATCACGATGTCGGCACGCATGCCGTCGACCTCGAACGCGGCACAGGTCGCCGCGATCTGCCGCAGCGCCCCGTCGCCGAGCCGCACCGACGGCAGCAGCTTCCGCGCCGCCACGATGCGCGCCCGTACCGCGGCCTCCTCGTCGGCCCAGCGCGCCGCGAAGCCGGCGGGATCGTCGTCGTACGCGAGCCGCCTCCTGACCACCTCGACCCGCTGATCCGGCTCGCGCGAGGCCGCGACCTCCACGGTCAGCCCGAACCGGTCCAGCAACTGCGGCCGCAGCTCGCCCTCTTCGGGGTTCATGGTCCCGACGAGCAGGAAGCGGGCGGCGTGGCGCACGGACACACCCTCGCGCTCGACGTACGAGGCGCCCATGGCCGCGGCGTCGAGCAGCAGATCGACCAAGTGGTCATGCAACAGGTTGACCTCGTCGACGTAGAGGATGCCGCGGTGCGCGTCCGCGAGCAGTCCCGGCTCGAACGCCTTCACGCCCTCCGAGAGTGCCCGCTCGATGTCGAGCGCGCCCACGAGCCGGTCCTCGGACGCACCGACGGGCAGCTCGACCATCCGCGCAGGCCGTGCCGTCCCGCCGCCCGGCTCGTGCGGCCCGTCCGGGCACTGCGGGTCGGGCGCGGCGGGGTCGCACGAGAACCGGCACCCGGCGACGACGTCCACGTCCGGTATGAGGGCCGAGAGGGCCCTTACAGCCGTCGACTTGGCCGTGCCCTTCTCGCCGCGCACGAGCACGCCGCCGACAGCCGGCGAGACCGCGTTCAGCAGCAGCGCCAGCCTCAGATCGTCCTGCCCGACGATCGCGGTGAACGGATAGGGGGTACTCACTCGTCGCCCTCCAGATCGCCCTCGAGCTCCAGATACGTGGCCCGCAACTGCTCCAGCGTCTGTGCGTCCGGCTCGGCCCACAGGCCGCGGTCGGCCGCCTCGAGGAGCCGTTCCGTGATGCCGCGCAGCGCCCAGGGGTTGGACTTCTTCATGAAATCCCGGTTCTCGGCGTCGAAGACGTACTCCGCGCTGAGCTTCTCGTACATCCAGTCGTCGACGACGCCCGCCGTCGCGTCGTACCCGAAGAGGTAGTCGACGGTGGCGGCCATCTCGAAGGCCCCCTTGTAGCCGTGGCGGCGCATCGCCGCCATCCAGCGGGGGTTGACGACACGCGCGCGGAACACGCGGTGAGTCTCCTCGCCGAGCGTGCGGGTCTTCACCTGGTCCGGGACCGCCGAGTCGCCCACGTACGCCTCGGGGTTCGCCCCCGTCAGATGCCGCACCATCGCGACCATCCCGCCGTGGTACTGGAAGTAGTCGTCGGCGTCGACCAGGTCGTGTTCCCTCGTGTCGACGTTCTTCGCCGCCACCGCGATCCGCCGGAACGCCGTCTCCATGTCGCCGCGAGCCGCACGCCCGTCGAGTCCGCGGCCGTACGCGTAGCCGCCCCACACCGCGTACACCTCGGCCAGATCCGCGTCGCTGCGCCAGTTCCGGGCGTCGATCAGCGGCAGCAGACCGGCCCCGTAAGCCCCTGGCTTCGAACCGAAGATGCGAGCGGTGGCCCGCCGCCGGTCGCCGTGCACCGCGGTGTCCTCGTCGGCGTGCGCCCGTACGTAGTTCCGGTCGGCGGGCTCGTCCAGCTCGGCCACGGCCCGTACCGCGTCGTCGATCAGCGCGACGACGTGCGGGAACGCGTCCCTGAAGAAGCCCGAGATACGGACCGTGACATCGATGCGCGGGCGGCCGAGTTCGCTGAGCGGGACGCACTCGAAGCCGGTGACGCGCCGAGACGCGTCGTCCCACACCGGGCGGCAGCCCAGCAGGGCCAGGATCTCCGCGATGTCGTCGCCCTGCGTGCGCATGGCGGACGTGCCCCAGACCGTCAGGCCGACGGACTTCGGGTACTCGCCGGTGTCCGCGAGATACCGCGCCACCAGCGAGTCCGCGAGCGACTGCCCCACCTCCCAGGACAGGCGGGACGGGATCGCCTTCGGGTCCACGGAGTAGAAGTTCCGGCCCGTCGGCAGGACGTTGACGAGCCCGCGGGTCGGTGAACCGGACGGGCCCGCCGGGACGTAACCGCCGTCCAGCGCACGCAGGATGTGGTCGATCTCGTCCGTCGTCCGCGCCAGCCGCGGCACGACCTCGCGGCACGCGAACTCCACCACCGCCACGGCGTCCGGGAGTGCGACGCCCAGCACCTCCCGTACGAGACCGGCGGCCTCCGCGGTCGCCCAGCCGCGCTCCTCCATGCCCTCCGCGATCCGCCGGCACAGCTGCTCCAGCAGGTCGACGGCGTCCGATGCGGTACGGGACGGCCCGTCCACCAGGTCCGTCAGCTCCACCGGCACCTTCACGGGTGCGCCCGGCTCGGCCAGCAGTTCCTTCTCCACCAGCCCGAAGTGCTGGGCCAGTGCGGCCCGCAGACCCGGCAGCGCGTTCGCCTGCCCGCCCCACACCTGCGAGGCCCGCAGCACGGCCAGGACGAGGTTGACCCGCGGCTCGCCGACCGGGCCGCCGCCCAGGATGTGCAGGCCGTCCCGGATCTGCACGTCCTTGATCTCGCACAGATAGCCGTCGATGTGCATGACGAACTCGTCGAACTCGTCGTCGTCCGGCTGCTCGTTCACGTGCAGGTCGTGGTGGAGCTCGGCGGCCTTGACGAGCGTCCAGATCTGGGCGCGCACGGCCGGGGCCTTCGTCGGGTCCAGGTCGCTGACCAGCGCGTACTCGTCGAGCAGCTGCTCCAGCTTGGCCAGGTCGCCGTAGGTGTCCGCGCGGGCCATCGGCGGTACGAGGTGGTCGACGACCGTGGCGTGCCCGCGGCGCTTGGCCTGGGTGCCCTCACCGGGGTCGTTGACGATGAAGGGGTAGATCAGCGGCAGGTCGCCGAGGACCGCGTCCGGGGCACAACCCCCGCTGAGTCCCAGGCCCTTGCCCGGCAGCCACTCCATCGTGCCGTGCTTGCCCATGTGCACGATCGCGTCCGCGCCGAAGCCGCCCTCCGACGGTGCAGCCTCCAGCCAGCGGTACGCGGCCATGTAGTGGTGCGACGGCGGCATGTCCGGATCGTGGTAGATGGCGATCGGGTTCTCGCCGAAGCCACGCGGCGGCTGGATCATGACCACCACGTTCCCGAACTGCAGGGACGCCAGCACGATGTCGTCGCCGTCGACGTACAGGCTGCCCGGCGGCTCGCCCCAGGCCTCCAGCATGGCGTCCCGCAGCTCGGGGTCGAGCTTGTCGAACCACGCCCGGTAGTCGGCGAGCGGCACGCGCGCGGGGGCTGCCGCCAGCTGCTCCTCGGTGAGCCACTCCACGTCGTGGCCGCCCGCCTCGATGAGCCGGTGGATCAGTTCGTCACCGGCCGCCGGGTGGCCCTCGACCGCATAGCCCGCGTCGCGCAGCGCGTCGAGGACGCGGACCGCCGACGCCGGGGTGTCGAGTCCCACCGCGTTGCCGACCCGGGAGTGCTTCGTCGGGTACGCCGTGAAGACCAGCGCGAGCTTCTTCTCGGTGTTCGGCTTGTGCCTGAGCCTGGCGTGGCGTACGGCGATTCCGGCCACCCGCGCTGCTCGCTCCGGGGCGGCGACGTACACCGGTACGTCGTCCGGCCCCTGCTCCTTGAAGGAGAACGGGACGGTGATCAGCCGCCCGTCGAACTCGGGGATCGCCACCTGCATCGCCGCGTCCATGGGGGAGAGGGCGGCGTCCGACTCCTCCCAGGCGGCACGCGAGGAGGTCAGGCAGAGGCCCTGCAGGACGGGGATGTTCAGGTCGGCGAGCGCGCCGATGTCCCACGCCTCCTCGTCGCCGCCCGCGGAGGCCTCCGACGCGTGCGTGCCGCCCGCCGCGAGCACCGTGGCGACCAGCGCGTCGGCCTGCCCGAGGATCTCGTACAGGCCCGCGTCCGCGCCCCGCAGGGAACCGCAGTACACCGGCAGCGCGTTGGCGCCCCGTGCCTCGATCGCGTCGCACAGGGTGTCCACGAACGCGGTGTTCCCGGACAGCTCGTGCGCCCGGTAGAAGAGCACGCCGACGGTCGGCCGCGCCGGATCGTGAGCGCGCCCGCCATGGACTCCGTACTCGGGCATCGTCTGCGGCTCGGCGAAACCGTGCCCCGTCAGCAGCACGGTGTCGGACAGGAAGCGCGCCAGCTCCACGAAGTTCCCGGGACCGCCCTCGACGAGGTAGCGCAGCGCCTCGGCGACCACACCCGCCGGCACGGACGACTCGGCCATCAACTCGGCGTCCGGCACCGCCTCGCCGCCGAGCAGCACGGTCGGAATGCCCGACCGCTTCAGCGCGGCGAGCCCGTCCTCCCAGGCGCGCTTGCCGCCCAGGAGACGTACGACGGCGATGTCGCAGCCGTCGATGAGCGCGGGCAGATCGGCCGCCGCGTCGACGCGCGCGGGGTTGCCGATCCGGTACGGGGCGCCGGAGGCGCGGGCCGCCAGCAGATCCGTGTCGGCGGTGGACAGAAGCAGGACGGTCATGAGGGTGCCCCCGGAGCAAGGAAGGGGAGACCGGAGGGTGCACCGGTCTCGATCAGGCGGAGCAACGCACTTGTGTCCGCGTGTTCTTCGATCAGATCGCCGAGCAGGTCCAGCTGCTCCTCGCGCAGCGCCGAGAAGCTGGTGTCGGGCGCGGGGACGAAACGGCGGCCCGCAGCCCGCGCGACCTCGCGCAGGAACGCACGGCGGAACCCGTCCGACTCCAGCGAGCCGTGCCAGTGCGTGCCCCACACCTCACCGACCCGGCAGCCGTCGAGGAACGGTTCACCACCCGTCACATCCGCGACGCCGTGATGGATCTCGTACCCCTCGACGGATTCGCCGAGCGCCGTGCCCGACGGGCGCGTGAGGGTCTTCTCCTTCGCGAACCGCACGCGCACGGGCAGCAGTCCGAGCCCCTCGACCTGGCCGGCACGGGACTCGACCTCGTCCTCGATGTGCTCGCCGAGGACCTGGAACCCGCCGCAGATGCCGAGGACCGGACGTCCCTCGGCGGCGCGGCGCGCGATCGCGTCCGCGAGACCGCGTTCGCGCAGCCACTCCAGGGCGCGTACGGTGCCGCGGGTGCCGGGTACGACGACGAGGTCCGCGTCGACGAGTTCCTCGGGACGGTCCACGAACCGCACGACGACACCCGGTTCGGCGGCGAGTGCGTCCACGTCCGTGAAGTTGGACATCAGCGGGATCGCGCACACGGCGACCCGCAGCACGTCGTCGCCGACGGGGGGAGCCACCGCGGACTCCCGGACCGACCCGCGGAGCGAGACCCGCAGCCCGTCCTCCTCGTCGATCCCGAGACCGTGCCGGAACGGCAGCACACCGAGCGTATGGCGGCCCGTGAGCTGGTGCAGCATGTCGAGTCCCGGCTCGAGGAGGGACACGTCCCCGCGGAACTTGTTCACCAGGAACCCGGCGATCAGCGCCTGGTCCTCGGGGCTGAGTAGCGCGACCGTACCGAAGAACGACGCGAAGACCCCTCCCCGGTCGATGTCGCCCACGACGACGACCGGCAGCCGCGCGGCCCGCGCGATGCCCATGTTGACGATGTCCGTGCGCCGCAGATTGATCTCGGCGGGGCTGCCCGCCCCCTCACAGATCACCGCGTCATACGTGCCCCGCAACTCCTCCAGGCACTCCAGGACGGTGCCGAGCAGGGCCTCCTGACGGCCGCCGTGGTAGCCGCGGGCACTCAGCTCACCGACCGGCTTGCCCATGAGCACGACCTGGCTGCTGCGGTCGCTGCCGGGCTTGAGCAGCACGGGGTTCATGAGCGCCGTCGGCTCGACGCGCGCCGCCTGCGCCTGCATGGCCTGCGCCCGCCCGATCTCGGCACCCTCCCGCGTGACGAACGAGTTCAGGGACATGTTCTGCCCCTTGAAGGGCGCGACCTTGACCCCCTGCCGCACGAGCCACCGGCAGATCCCGGCGGTGACGACACTCTTCCCGGCATCGGAGGTGGTCCCGGCCACCAACAGCCCGCCACCGCTCATGAGTTCCCTCCGCGTCTCGTACGCGCGGAGGCCTGCCCGCGCACCAGTGCTCCCGCGGCGCTCACGCCGAGGGCAAGCCAGCCAACCCGCCGGGAAAGCCGCACGGCCCGCTCGATGTCGGCCACCTCAACGGCTCGCCCGGAGCCGTTGAGCACAGGCCGGTGCTCGACTTTTCCGCCGTACGAAAGTGTCCCGCCGAGCCGTACGCCGAGCGCCCCCGCGAACGAGGCCTCGACGACCCCGGCGTTGGGGCTCGGATGCTTGGCGGCATCCGCATGCCAAGTCCGCACGGCCCCCCGCGGGTCGCCCCCGGCAACCGCGGCGAGCACAGCGGTGAGCCGCGCCCCCGGCCACCCCGCGACGTCGTCGAGCCGCGCGGAAGCCCACCCGTACCGCCGGTGCCTGGGCGACTTGTGCCCCACCATCGCGTCCAGCGTGTTGACGGCCCGGAACCCCACAAGGCCCGGCACACCGCCCACCGCACCCCAGACGAGCGCACCCACCACGGCGTCCGACGTGTTCTCGGCGACGGACTCGACCACGGCCCGCGCGATGCCATCGGCGTCCAGCGCCTGTGGATCGCGTCCGCACAGATGCGGCAGCCGCTCCCGTGCGCCCTCGACGTCCCCGGCGGCCAGCGCCCCGCCGACGGCCCGCGCCTCGCGGCCCAGCGAGGTGCCGCCGACCACGGCCCAGGTCGCGGCGGCGGTCAGCGCGACGGAGGCGGTACGGGAGGTGCGTACGGAACGGGCGGCCAGCGCGGCGAGAGCGGTCGCGCCCCCGGCGCACACCGCGGTCTGCAGCGCGCCCCATCCGCGGTGGTCCCGCCACAGCGCACGCTCCACGGCGGCCGCGGCGCGGCCGAACGCGGCGACCGGATGGCCCCGGCGCGGATCGCCGAGGAGCAGGTCGGCCAGGAGGCCGGCGGCGGCGCCGTATGCGAAGACACGTCCGCGTCCGGCACGTTCGGCATGCGTGGAACCAGCCGGATGCATCGGATCGGCCGAAGGCATGGGGTCAGCCCGCCGATACGCCTGGAAGATTCCTCGTACTTCTCAACACATCGGGCAACGGGCAGTCGCGCATGGCGATATGTCCTCACTCAGGGTCCGCGCCCTGGTTCGACGTGACCGGCGGTGAGAGTCTCCTGGCTCCCGGATCTACGCTTCCCCCGGCCTTCCAACCCGTCCGTACGGGCCGTGACTTCCGTGTGGGGGAGCGCTCCCCGGTGACAGTGGCGGGACCGCGCCGGATTCGCACCGGCTTCCTCTCCTGCCGCCGTATATGGCTCCGGAAGTCCACCACGCCCCCCGAAGGCCCGTCAACTCGCACTTGACCTGCGACGGGAGAGTGTGCGAAGGGCCACACACGGGCGTGTGCCGTGCCGCACACACCTGGGGCGGGCATGCGTGTGGGGTGCGGGACGCTCCTGCGTCCCGCACCCCACACAAAGGCCCAAGCCGATTGCCGTCAGGCGACGATCAGATAGATCCCGTACCCGACGGCCGCCGCGCAGAGCGCGAAGCACGCGTACGCGCCGCTGACCGCGAGGGCCGCGGAGTCGCCCTGCTCCGTCGCCCGCTGCCGCTTGGAGAGGCCGACGATGCCCAGGGTGAACAGGCCCACGAGGGCCACGGTGACCACGAGGCTGACTCCGAAGACGGAGCCGAGAGCTGCCCAGTCGATCTTCATGCTGCTCTTTCCTTACACCGATGCGGTCTTGGCGGGCTCCGGCGAGGCGCCGGGCGGTGCCGGGATGGTGGCCTTCAGGTCGCCGTCGAGCGCGGCAGGGAGGGCGCCCTCGGTCGCTGCGTCGACGTCCCCGGCGGGGCCGGTGCTGTCGTCGGCGGCGCGGCCGTCGCTGACGTCGTTGACGTTGTCCTGGGTGACCGGCTGGCGGCGCGACAGCGCCCAGATCACACCGGCCCCGACGACCAGCAGCGCACCGGTGAGGATGACGCCCCACGTGCCCTGCTTCGTGAGGAACTCGGCGGCCGCGCCGACGAGCCCGGCGGCCGGCAGCGTCAGGCACCAGGCGACGAACATGCGGGTCGCGGTCGACCAGCGGACCACGGCGCCCTTGCGGCCGATGCCCGCGCCCATCACGGCACCCGAGCAGGACTGGGTGGTGGAGAGGGAGAAGCCGAGGTGGGAGGAGGCGAGGATGACCGTCGCGGCGCTGGTCTGCGCGGCGAAGCCCTGCGGCGGCGCAAGGTCGGTCAGGCCCTTGCCCATGGTGCGGATGATGCGCCAGCCGCCCAGGTAGGTGCCCATCGCGATGGCGAGGCCGGCGGAGAGGATGACCCAGACCGGCGGGTTGGAGCCCGGGGAGAGGACACCGCCCGTGACCAGGGCCAGCGTGATGATGCCCATGGTCTTCTGCGCGTCGTTGGTGCCGTGGGCGAGGGAGACGAGGCCCGCGGAGGCGATCTGTCCGGCGCGGTAGCCGGGGGCCGTCGCCTTGTCGTCGGCGCGGCTGCCTATGCGGTACGTCAGACGGGTGGCCAGCATCGCGGCGACGCCGGCGACGACCGGCGCGGCGACGGCCGGTATCAGCACCTTGGTGACGACGGTGCTGCCGTTGACCGACGACCAGCCGGCGGACATCACGGCGGCGCCGATCAGGCCGCCGAAGAGGGCGTGGGACGAGCTGGAGGGGAGGCCCAGAAGCCAGGTCAGCAGATTCCAGAGGATCGCGCCGACGAGCGCCGCGAAGATCACCTCGGTTCTGATGCCTTCTTCGTTGATGATGCCGCCGGAGATCGTCTTGGCGACCTCCACGGAGAGGAAGGCTCCGACGAGGTTCAGTGCGGCGGACATGGCCACCGCCGTCTTCGGTCGCAGAGCGCCTGTCGAGATGGTCGTCGCCATCGCGTTGGCTGTGTCGTGGAAACCGTTCGTGAAATCGAACACGAGAGCGGTGACGATCACGATCCCGAGGAGAAGCGTGATGTGTTCCATTTACCCAGGCTTCTGTTTGACGTCATTGGCAAGTGGACCGTAGGCAACCTGAGTGAACGGAAGATGAACTGGGTGGGGCTGCAGGGTGGCCCTAACTGGTGTGCTGCCACTCCGGTTCCGTTTGGAGTGGCAGCGCAGTCGATCATGAAGGTCGGGGAAAGCCCGGAATTTCGGCGGAACCGCGCGTTCCGCCGCGCTCGGACCGTCCCCGCATGCCCCCTGACTATCCCCGGGCGAACCTCCGCAGCGCCGTCATCGAGCCGTTGAAGAGATTCTGGTCACCCGGCAGGCTGCCGCTGTTGTCGTGCTGCCAGAAGGTCCAGTACTGCCAGCCCGCGGGCAGGGACCCGGCGGACGCGTTGTAGTGGGCGAGCCACAGGGCGTGGTTCGAGGCGAAGGCCGCGCTGTTGCCGGTGCACTTCTTCCACCAGTTCGTATTCGTGTAGATCACGGGCCGGCGGCCGGTCAGCAGCTTCACCTCGTCGCTGAAGGACCTGATCCACGCGACCATCCTGGTCCTGCTCAGGCCGTAGCACTTCTTCGAGCTGTACGGGTTGTACTCGATGTCGAGGGCCGGCGGCAGAGTCCAGCCGTCCGCCGTCCAGGTCCCGCCGTTGCTCACGAAGTACTGCGCCTGTGTCCTGCCGGACGACTTGTCGGGCAGCGCGAAGTGGTAGGCGCCGCGGATCATGCCCGCGTTGCGGGCCCCGTCGTACTGCTGACCGAAATACGGGTTGCGGTAGGTGTGGGACTCGGTCGCCTTCACGTAGACGAACCTCGCGCCCTTGCTCCGCGCCTTCTGCCAGTCGACGTCCTTCTGGTGCGACGAGACGTCGTGCCCCTTCGGCTTGCTCGCCGCGGAAACCGGAATCTCGGCGAGCGCGGTGGCCCCTAACGCGAGTGTCGCCGCGGAGATCGCGGCGATGCGGGCACGGTGGCGCGACGGTTTGCGATCACGAGCCATATTTCCCCCCGGATGGCGACGTGCATGACAAATCCACCAGAGGGTATCGGAGGCCTCTTTGCGGACCGTCGATCTCCGGCCAATTCACTTCCACATGGGCGTGTGTGTGCATATGTGGCCTAACGGACAGCGGAAGATCGCGTCACACTCCGCCGCGATGCTTTTACAGCACGTGGTCGCGGGGTGGTCGGTGCAGCCGCTCGTACGGCGGCTGGCAGGGTGGGTGGCGCGGCGGCCGGCAGCGCGGCCGCGGGGCGGATCCGGAAGCGGTCGATGGCGGGTGGATGGCGATGGGTGACGTGGGCGGTGTCGCCGGTGCGGGCGGCCGGGAGCCGAAGCGCGGGCAGGCGGACGGTCTGCGGGCATCCTGGGAGGAACTCGTTGCGACCGCCCGGCGCACCGTGACCGACGGGCTCGTCGTCGGCACCTCCGGCAACGTGTCGGTGCGCGTCGGCGGCACCGTACTGGTCACTCCGACCGGAGTCCCGTACGACCGGCTGACGCCGCAGGACGCCGTCGGTGTCGACCTCGACGGCAACCAGGTACTCGGCGACCTCGCCCCGACCAGCGAGCTGCCCATGCACCTCGCGGTCTACCGCAGCACCGGCGCCCGGGCCGTGGTCCACACCCACGCGGTGCACGCCACCGCCGTCTCGGCCCTCGTGCCGGAGCTGCCCCTGATCCACTACATGGCGGCAGCGCTGGGCGGCCCCGTGCGGGTCGCACGCTATGCCCTGTACGGCACGGACGAGTTGGCCGAGAACATGCTCCATGCCCTGGTGGACCGCACGGGGTGTCTACTTCAGAATCACGGCACCATCACATATGGCGACACCCTTGACCAGGCCTACGACCGGACGGCCCAGCTCGAGTGGATGTGCAGAGTCTGGCTGTCGGCGAGCGCCCTGCCGGGCCGCACCCCCACCCTCCTGTCCCGCGACCAGCTCGGCGAAGTGGAGGAGAAGCTGCGCGGGTACGGACAGCCGCGGAGCTGAGCGGCGCCCCGGGGTCTCGGCGCCACGGGCCTCGGGGCCATAGGGCCCGTATCGCCTGCGGTCCGGGGGCCCTGTCGAGGTGTGGCGGGCGGTGGTGACCGGGGTGCAGCCGGGGCACGAGGGGTGTGTCCGTGGCGTCCGTCGTCACTCCAGCGTTCCGTTCGGCTGGCCGTCGGGGGCCTTCGCAACGACACTGGATCCGTGCGCACCGCCACAGCGACGGCAGCGGCCGTCACCACAGTGATCGGAGCCGGTGCGGCCATGGTCGCCGCCGGCAGGCTCGCCAGCGACGCCGCCCTGAAGGCGCCCGCCGGGCGGCCGCTTCCCACCGAGCCGAGGCTCACCGTCCACGGCACCGCCGCGGGACAGGTCACACTGACCCGTGACCTCGCCGCACTGCGGCCGGGCACCTACGGCCTGACCGGCGAAGGCTGCCATGCGGTCGTCGGCGGCGTACTGGACACCGCGCCGCACCCCGCCGACACCGTCGTACGCCGCCTCGAACGGGTCACCTACGGCGAACTGAGGCCGGGCGCGCGCGTCTGGCTCACTCCGCAGGTGCACATCGGCAACCCGAAGACCGCCCTCGGCCTCGAGTACACCGACGTCGACATCCCCGGCGAACTCGGTCCCCTGCCCGCCTGGTTCGTGCCCGGCGCCCGCGACAGCTGGGTGATCAGCGTGCACGGGCTCGGCACCACCCGCGAGCACCCCATGGTCCTCATGGAGTTCATGCACCGGCTGCGCTATCCGTTGCTCGACATCACGTACCGCGGGGATCCGGGCGCGCCCCGCTCCCCGGACGGGCTCTGCCATCTCGGCGACACGGAGTGGCGCGACCTCGACGCCGCCATCCGCTATGCCCTGCGGTACGGCGCGGAGCGCGTCGTCCTGCTCGGCTGGTCCACCGGCGCCGCGATGGCCCTCCACGCGGCCGCACGCTCGTCGCTGCGCGACCGGATCGCCGGGCTCGTGCTGGACTCGCCCGTGCTCAGCTGGGAGGCCACGCTGCGCGCCCTCGCCTCGGCCCGGCGCACGCCGGGGCCGCTGCTGCCGCTCGCCGTCCGCGCGGCACAGGGGCGCGCCGGCCTGCACGGCGGCGCCATCGAGGAGGCCCTCGACCCGGAGGCGCTGAAGGTCCCGACCCTTGTGATGCACGGCCCCGACGACGCCGTCGCCCCCTGGAGCCTGAGCCGCCGACTGGCCGACCGACGCCGCGACACGGTCACCCTGCACGCCGTGCCGAACGCACCGCACAGCGCCATGTGGAACGCCGACCCCGCACACTACGAAGAGACTCTGCGCCGCTTCCTGACGCCTCTGATGTAGGCGTCGGCACGCCCGCGACTCACCCGACGGAGCACCGCCGGGCCCTTCCCCCTGCCTTCCGTTTCACGGCTGCTCAGGGGCACAAAACCGGCTGTTGCGGGCTCCGTCTCTACTCGCGTGGCATTCCGTTTGGGTTTTCGGACCGTCAACCGGAAGACTGCTCCCGTGACGTCCCGTATCCCGCGCGACTCCAGGCTCCGACTAGTCCGTCCGCGAACGCTTGCCGCCGCCCCGCGAGCGGTGTCCGAGCGACGCCCCCAGCGACCCGCACCCAGGCCTCCCGAGGGCACCCCACCACCCGCGGAACTGGCCCGCATGGCACGCAGCGGACTCGCCGGCCCCGTCCGGGTCGCGCGCTGGGCAGACGCCGCCCTGCGGCCCGGCCGCCACGGCTCGGCCTCCGACGGCGCCGGCACCCTCTCCGACGCGATTGCCGAACGCGCCGCGGCCGACCTGGATCTGACGTCCGAGCAGGTCCGCGCCGACTGGGACACGGCGCGGCTCGCCGGGCTCGTCGAGGTGCACGGAGACATCGCGCGCCCGGGTTGGCGGCTGCGCGCCTGGGACCGGGACGACTCCGCCGTACTGCGCGGCTGGGTCGCCCTGTTCGACGCCTGGTCGCTGGCCCACCCCGCACCGGACGAGCTCGCGCCCGCCACGGTCGCCGAGGTCGTCGAGGCGATGCCGCAGGTGCTGTCCCTGCTCCAGCTGTCGGCCGGGCCCGTTCCCGTCTCGCAACTGCTCGACCTGCTCCAGCAGCGCGTCACGGAACTGCGCACCGAGCGCTGCGAGATCCCCTACGGGCCGCATGCCGAGACTCCGGCCCTCGGGCCCGGCACCGCCGCGTCCGCAGACGCGCACAAATCGAGCCACGAGGACATGCCGCTGGGCCCCGTGCTCGACTGGGGCCTCGACGCGCTCGCCGTCGTCGGCGCACTCACCTGCTCCGACGGGCAGGCCACGCTCACGCCCCTCGGCAGCTGGGCGGTCTGGGTCAAGCTCGAGCAGATCTGCGTGGCCGCGCAGAGCCCCGCGGGGAACATCGAGCAGCCCGCCGAGGACATGCTGCGCGGATGCGCGCGGCTGCGCCCGAACGCGGCACGGGCCGAGTACCGCGCCTGGCTCGCCGCCCGTCCCGTGGGCAGCGCCATGACCGAACTCCTGGACGCCGCCCGAGGCGAGGACGCCCTGCTGCGCGGTCTCGCCTTCGAAGCCCTGCGTGTCGTCGGCGCCCCGGCGGAGGCGGACGTCAGAGCGGCGGCTGAGGAACCGTCGCTGCGGCCCTACGCCCTGCTGTGGCTGGCCGAGCACGAGGGCGTGGACCCCGAGGACGTCCACGCGGTGCTCACCCGCGAGGAGTCGACCTGGCTGTGGGTGGACACCGCCGCGGCCGTCGCCGACCACGGAGAGGCCCAACTCCTCGTACGCCACCTGGAGTCGGCGACGCAGCCCACCGTGCCGGCGCTCCTCGACGAGGTGCGCGCCGTCGGCCACCCGCGCACCGTCCAGGTGCTGGTGGCCCTCGCCGCGGCCCACCCCGACCCGGCGCTCGCCAAGGCCGTACGCCGCGCCGCCTTCCAGGTGCACAAGGGAGGCGCGTAGCCGGCCCGGGTTCCCGGCGCCGGAATGTGACCCGGCCCACAGTCTGGCACCGGGCACTGACAACGCCCCGGAGACGCCGAATGAGGGACGGCCGCCCACCCGTGCGCCGTGTCGGCACGCTCCTGCGGCCCGCTCGCAGGAGCCGCGGCTACGCTCTCCGCCTGATTCGCGGGCTTTCCGGGGCACACCCGGAGATATCGGATGATGGTGCGGAAGGGGGTGTTGCGTGGCGGCTCTGCCGTTCGACGCGACCGACGTGAGCGCCTACGCACGACTTCGGGTGCGGCCCGCCCCGAAGTCACCCGCCCCCGAATCCCCGGTTGCCCGGGCCCTTGCTCCGCAGCACCACCCGCCTCGGCAGCCCGGGCCTCAGCCCGCCGTGCCACAGCATCCAGCTCCGCAGCCCCCGTTGCCGCGCGGCCGGTCCCGCCGTCCTTCCCGCCTCGTGCTGTCCATGGTCCTCGGCCTCCTCGCGGTGCCCCTCCTGACCGCGGCGCATCTCTCGCGCCCCGCGCCCTTCGGGGACCACCTCGCCGTCCACGCGCGCGTGGAGGACCCGGGCGCCCCGGAACCCGGCCTGCGCACGACGGGCAGGGCCGTCGAGGCGTACGACCCGGGAACGGGACGCACCAGGTGGGCGTATACGCGCGAGGGTCACAGGCCGCTCTCCGTGCTGCCTCTGCGTGGGCACGCCATCGCGCTCTGGAGCGACGGGCTGGTCACCGACACGGCCCGCCGCGACGGACGCGCCGTGCGCTGGCACCGTGCCGCCCCTGAGGCCGCCGCCTGGCTGCGCACCCCACGCGCGCGTGGGGGAGCCGGTGTACTGCAGCGCCTTGCGCCCGGCTCCCGCATGCTCGCCGTCGTCACGCCGTACCGCATCGCCGCGTACCGCCTCACGGACGGGGATCTCCGGTGGGTGCTGCCCGCCGGCCAGGGCTGCGCCTTCGAACCGGCGCGCTCGGTGCGGCACGGCCGCGCGCTCCTCGTGGCGCAGCCGTGCAGCAGCCCCGCCGCGTCCTGGACGGCGGAGGTCGTGGCGGTCGACGAGCTCGGCAGGATCGTTCCGCGGCGCGCACCCCTCGCCAACGAGCGACCCGGCGGCAACGGCCGCACTCGCGGCAGCAGCACCGTCGCAGGTCCGGAAGGCCGGGGCACAGTGCGCAACAACACAGCCTCCAGCGGCGGATAATCGCCGTGCACTGAAAAACCGGTTGCACGGTCCCGTTAGAATCTCCCCATGGCCATTCTCCTCACGCATTAGACGGCGTGATCCGACCGAGCTGTCCATCCCGCCGTCCACCCTGCTCAGGAGTCTGTCCGTGATCACCGCCTCCGGTATCGAGCTGCGCGCCGGTGCCCGCGTCCTCATCGAGTCCGCCACCTTCCGTGTCGCCAAGGGCGACCGCATCGGCCTGGTCGGCCGCAACGGCGCCGGCAAGACCACGCTCACCAAGGTCCTCGCGGGCGAGGGCATCCCCGCCGCCGGTACCGTCGCCCGCTCCGGCGAGGTCGGCTACCTGCCGCAGGACCCGCGCACCGGCGACCTCGACGTACTCGCCCGCGACCGCGTCCTCTCGGCCCGCGGCCTCGACGTCCTGATCCGCAAGATGCGCGAGAACGAGCAGCGCATCGCCACCGGCAAGGGTGGGACGCGCGACAAGGCCATGAAGCAGTACGAGCGGCAGGAGACGGAGTTCCTCACCAAGGGCGGGTACGCCGCCGAGGCCGAGGCCGCCACCATCGCCGCCGCGCTCAACCTGCCCGACCGGGTGCTCGGCCAGCCGCTCCATACGCTCTCCGGCGGTCAGCGGCGCCGTATCGAACTGGCCCGCATCCTCTTCTCGGACGCGGACACCCTCCTGCTCGACGAGCCGACGAACCATCTCGACGCCGACTCGATCGTCTGGCTGCGCGACTACCTGAAGACGTACCGCGGCGGCTTCATCGTCATCTCGCACGACGTCGACCTCGTCGAGACGGTCGTCAACAAGGTGTTCTACCTGGACGCCAACCGCTCCGTGATCGACGTCTACAACATGGGCTGGAAGCTCTACCAGCAGCAGCGCGAGGCCGACGAGAAGCGCCGAAAGCGCGAGCGCCAGAACGCCGAGAAGAAGGCCGCCGCGCTGAACTCCCAGGCCGACAAGATGCGCGCCAAGGCCACCAAGACGGTTGCAGCCCAGAACATGGCCCGCCGCGCGGACAAGCTGCTCGCCGGTCTCGAGGCCGAGCGGAAGGCCGACAAGGTCGCCAAGCTGCGCTTCCCCGAGCCCGCCCCGTGCGGCAGGACGCCGCTCACGGCCGAGGGCCTGTCCAAGTCGTACGGTTCGCTGGAGATCTTCACCGACGTCGACCTGGCCATCGACAAGGGCTCCCGGGTCGTCATCCTCGGCCTCAACGGCGCCGGCAAGACCACGCTGCTCAGGCTGCTCGGCGGCGTCGAGAAGCCCGACACCGGCCAGGTCGTGCCCGGCCACGGCCTGAAGATCGGGTACTACGCGCAGGAGCACGAGACGCTCGACGCGGACCGCACGGTGCTCGAGAACATGCGCTCCGCCGCACCCGACATGGACCTGGTCGAGGTGCGCAAGGTCCTCGGTTCCTTCCTCTTCTCCGGCGACGACGTCGACAAGCCGGCCGGTGTGCTGTCCGGCGGCGAGAAGACCCGCCTCGCGCTCGCCACGCTCGTGGTCTCCTCGGCCAACGTCCTGCTGCTCGACGAGCCGACCAACAACCTCGACCCGGCCAGCCGCGAGGAGATCCTCGGCGCCCTGCGCACATACAAGGGTGCGGTCGTCCTCGTCACGCACGACGAGGGAGCGGTCGAGGCGCTCCAGCCCGAGCGGATCATTCTGCTGCCGGACGGCGTCGAGGACCTGTGGGGCGCCGACTACGCGGACCTGGTCGCGCTGGCCTGACCGGTTTTCCGGCCGAGCATGATCGTTTATCTCGGCATGCCCGGCCGATTTCGGCCTGGCGGTGCCGCGCGTTGCTTGATCGAATTCACTGATCCACTGCGCATGGATCATTCGGCCGATCCGTGATCCATCATCTGTGTGAGATCTCCTCATACAGCGGTGTGTCGTACATCGATTTCCGGGCCGGATCGGGCATGGGTCGGGGTCGCGTCACAACGCGGCTCTGACCTGCTCATTAGCTTGTGAATTCGGGAAGCCATGATCGAAACCGCCGCCGGAAGCTGGAATTCCGCTCGTGATGACCGGTTCCGTGAGTCCAAACCTTGATACATGGACCTTGCCGAATGGGTGGCCAGGAAGCTCCGGAGGGGTGATCATGAGAGTCCAGAGCGCACTTCCCATGAGGAGGCACGGGTGGCCGAGACTCTGAAGAAGGGCAGCCGGGTGACCGGCGCCGCGCGCGACAAGCTCGCGGCAGACCTGAAGAAAAAGTATGACTCCGGTGCGAGCATTCGGGCACTGGCCGAGGAGACCGGCCGCTCGTATGGCTTCGTACACCGGATGCTGAGTGAGTCCGGGGTCACGTTGCGGGGACGCGGCGGGGCAACGCGAGGCAAGAAGGCCGCCGCGTCCTGACGGCGGAGGCCTCCCGGCTCGTGACGTCCCCCTCGCTCCGGGGACTCGCCCCAGGCCCTTGAGGTGCTGGGGGGAGAAATCGAGAGCGGGGCGGAGTCGAGTGGTCGGGGAGGCTCCCCAGCTTCGATGGTGGCCACCCGGTCGGTCCGGTGATCGGCCGGGTGGTTACTGTGCAGTCACTTACGGGTGTCCGGGTACGGCACCCTGCCCGACTGCATTCCATCGGAGGCGCCCCATGGCTTCGCTCGACCCGGTACTCGACAAGGACGGCGTGCGGCTCACCGTCGACGAGGCGATCGCCACGGTGACGTTGGCCAATCCTGCCAAGCGCAATGCCCAGAACTTCGCGATGTGGCGGGCCTTGACCGAGGCCGGACGGGCGCTGCCGGGCAGTGTCCGTGTCGTCGTGCTGCGCGGCGAGGGCAAGTCCTTCTCCGCCGGCCTCGACCGGCAGGCGTTCACGCCCGAAGGGTTCGACGGGGAGCCGTCGTTCATCGATCTGGCGCGCGGCTCGGACGAGCAGCTGGATGCGGCGATCGCCGAGTACCAGGAGGCGTTCACCTGGTGGCGGCGCAGCGACATCGTGACCATCGCCACTGTCCAGGGCCATGCCATCGGTGCGGGCTTCCAGCTCGCTCTCGCTTGCGATCTGCGGATCGTCGCCGACGATGTGCAGTTCGCCATGCGCGAGACCAGCCTCGGCCTGGTGCCCGACCTCACCGGGACGCATCCGCTCGTGGGGCTCGTGGGCTACGCCCGGGCGCTGGAGATCTGCGCCACCGGGCGCTTCGTCCACGCCGACGAGGCCGAGCGCATCGGCCTCGCCAACCTCGTCGTGCCCGGCGACCAGCTGGACGCCGCGGCCCGCGACCTTGCGGCCGCGCTCCTCGCGGCGCCCCGGGATGCGGTGATCGAGACGAAGGCGCTGCTCCAGGGTGCGACGACCCGCGACTACGACGCCCAGCGCGCCGCCGAGCGCGCCGCCCAGGCCCGCCGCCTGCGGGACCTGGCGGGACTCGGCGACTGAGCGCGCCACCGAGGCGTCGCGGGGCGGGCTGCCGTGCCGGGTCTTGCAGGCCGCACGGCGGTTTGCTGTGCCGGCGACCGCCCTGCCGCGGCTGGATGTGGCGTGCCTGTGCCTGTGCCGCTGCCGTGTGACACGCGACCGCCGTGGTCGCGTGTCACGGCAGTTCTGTCACCACTACCGCGACTGTCGGATGGTTCGGCAGGGACTCGGTGACCGCTGTGCGGACCGCGAGGGCCACGTCCAAGGCGCGGTGGTCGCGCGATGCCGCCAGTTCGATGCGGACGTGCCGGCGGGGGAGGGCCGTATCGGAGGCCGCCTGCGGGTGCTCCTCGATGTGAACCGCGCGCCCGCGGCCGCCGAGCGTACCCGTCAACCGGACCACGCCCGGCACGGCCAGCACCTCCGCAGCCACCCGGGCCTCGTCGCCGTCTGCGCCCGGCTCGGACGGCGACTCCGCTCCCCGGCCAGCCCCCTCGGCCCCCTCCTCGCGTTCGGGGAGCACATCCGTCCGGCCGCTGGATGCTGCTCCCGACGGGCGGTGTGCGTCCGCCGGCGGTGTTAGCCCTTCGCCGTTGCGGGTCGTCGCGGCGGACGGTTCCGGCGTGGCGGGTTTCGGCGCCGTCGGCTCGGGAGCCTGGGGCTCCGGGTCGAGGAGGGCCGAAACCCGCAGGTCCACCTCCGTGACGGTCAGGCCGATGTCCTGCGTTGCCGTGGTGAACAGGGTCGCGCGCAGGCGCTCGGCCGTCGTCGGGAGGGGGTCGGCCGGGCTCGCGGCGAACTCCGCGGTGATGCGGAGCGGGCCGGGCGACAGGCCGCTCGGCGGTGGCGGTACCGCCGGGGCCTGTGCCTCGTCCGGGTCGGCCGGGGAGATGCGGAGCGGGCCCAGGCGGATGCCGGGCAGCGCGTCCGCCGCGCCGCGCAATACCGAGTCAGCCGCCGATTCCGCCAGCCACGCTCCGTCGCGCGGCCCACCGAGGGGCAGCAGCCTGCCCAGGGCCAGCTGTCGCCGTACCGCCTGTGCCCATCGGTCCGCCGTCATTGCTCCAGCCTGCCGCATCTTTGGCGCGCAGTGGGGAAACCGCGCTTAATGTGAACAAATAAGTACATCCCCTCCTAAAAGTTTCCTAAAAGGATGAGCGGCGATGACTGAGACGACACAGCAGAAAGGCCCGGAGCCCCGCGAGCAGGCGTCGCCGGAGGAGCGGGGCAGGAAGGGCGGCCCGGTGCGGCGCGGGGGCGGCGACCCCGGCACCCGGGGACGTACGACCATCGCCGACGGCGTCGTAGAGAAGATCGCCGGGCTCGCGGCGCGCGACGTCTTCGGCGTGCACGTGATGGGCAGCGGCCTCTCCCGTACCTTCGGCGCCATGCGCGAGCGGGTGCCCGGCGGCGGTGACAGGTCCGTCACGCGCGGGGTGAAGGCAGAGGTCGGCGAGGTACAGACGGCCCTCGACCTGGAGATCGTCGTCGTCTACGGCGTGGCGATCGAGGACGTCGCCCGTGACGTACGGGAGAACGTGATCGCGGCCGTCGAGCGCATGACGGGGCTCGAGGTGGTGGAGGTCAACATCGCCGTCAGCGATGTGAAGGTCCCGGAGGAAGAGGACGAAGAGCCCGAGACGAGGCTGCAGTAGCGAGCGTTCCAGGTCCGTGAGTGACGCTCGCCGTCGACGCGGGCGCCCCCCGCCGCCGCACGCTCTCGAGGCTCTCGCAGAGGAGCGCACAATGAACATGACCATTATCGGCTTGATCGCCGGAATGGCGCTGGGGTTCGCCGGATACTTCGGCGGTTTCGGAGCCTTCCTCCTTGTGGCGGCGCTCGGCGCCGTCGGATTCGTCGCAGGGCGGTTCCTGGAGGGGGACATGGAACCTGGTGAATTCTTCCGTACCCGCGGCGAACGGCGGCGGTGACGCCGTTGCCCGGTCAGGTCGTCGAGCCCGCAGAGCGCGGCGCGACCCGGATCGCCGACCGAGTCGTCGCCAAGATTGCCGCCTGGGCGGCACGTGAGGCGTTGGACGCCGTACCCAAGGGCGGTGAGCCGCCGCATGCGACGGTCACCGTGCACAAGGAGACCGGCCGCGTTCGGGCCGCCCGCGTCCGGATCAGCCTCGAACTCGACTATCCATCCGACATCGGACGCCAGTGCGGTGCCGTGCGTCGGCGCGTCGCCGAGCGGGTAAAGGCATTGGCGGGGGTGGAGGTGCCCGAAGTGGCCGTCCAGGTGGAGCGGCTGCACTCGGCGTACGCGCGCAGCGCGGCACAGGGGAGGACACGGTGAGCGAGTCCCAAGGCCCGTCGGGTTCGGCCGGCGGCACCCAGCCTCTGCCGGTCATCGAGCGGAAGGAGGCCGGGACGCAGAACGGGCTCGACCAGTCCGCGTCCGCGGCCTCGTACGAACCGCTGCCCACCGCCGAGGGCGACGACCGCAGGCCCGGCCGCTTCTGGTCCGCCCGCCGCATCCCCGCGGCGCTGGTCGCGCTGCTGGTCTTCGCCGGTGCGGGGCTGATGCTGTACGACGTCGCGGCCGTGCGCGCGGGCCGGCCCGCGATGCAGTGGCGCAAGACCCTCGTCCGCGAGCTCGCCGAACGCCCCCTCGACGACACCTGGGTGCTGACCGGCGCCGGGGTGGCCGCCGCCCTGGGGCTGTGGCTGCTGGTGCTCGCCGCCACACCGGGCCGCCGTGCGGTCCTGCCCATGCGGCGCGTGCACCCCGACGTACGGTCCGGGCTGCACCGCGACGCCGCCGCCATGGTGCTGCGTGACCGCGCCATGGAGGTCGCGGGAGTGCGGTCCGTACGCGTGCGTACGAGGCGTAAGAAGGTCGACGTCCGCGCGGTGTCGCACTTCCGTGAACTCGACGACGTGCGCAGCGACTTGGACACCGTGCTCGCGGACGCCGTGAGGGAGTTGGGGCTCGGCCGGGCGCCAGCCCTCTCCGTGCACGTCCGCCGGCCCGGCAAGAAGGGGTGAGAGCAGTGCTGAGGACGGTCAACCGCGTGCTGCTGGGCATCGTCGGCCTGGTGCTGCTCGTGCTGGGCGGCTCGGTGCTCGCCGTCGGCCTCGGCGTCACACCGCCGTCGTGGTGGATCCACGACGGCAAGCACGATGTGCTGCTGAGCGACGCCGACCGGGCCAGATGGCAGGACCAAGGCTGGTGGTGGCCCACCGTCATCGCCGTCCTCGCGGTGCTCCTGCTGCTCGCCCTGTGGTGGCTGACGGCCCAGTTGCGCCGGCGCCGGCTGGCCGAGGTGCTGGTCGACACCGGCGACGGTGAGGGGGCGCTGCTGCGGGGGCGGGCCCTGGAGTCCGTCCTGACGAGCGAGGCGGGAGCGCTGGACGGTGTCGAGCGGGCGCACGCCACGCTGACCGGGCGGCGGGGCGCCCCCGAGGCACGGATGCGACTGGTGCTACAGCCATTCGCCGCGCCCGGGGATGCCCTGCGGAAGCTGGTCGGCGAGGCGCTGGCCCATGCCCGCGGCTCGGCCGGGCTGGACCGGCTGCCCGCCGAGGTCCAGCTCCGCGCGGTCAGGCACCGCGCGGAGCGGGTCACGTAAGGAGCCCTTGGCTCCCCTCAGAAGCCGTGCCTCGCGCCGCCGTCCACCGGCAGCATGATCCCCGTCAGATACGACGCTGCCGGCGACAGCAGGAACGCCGCCGTGCGGCCGAACTCCTCCGGGGTGCCGTAACGGCGCAGCGGGATGTTCGCCTCGTTGGCCGCGCGGGCGGCCTCCGGGTCTGCGGAGAGGGCGTCCAGCTCGCGGGCCCGGTCCGTGTCGATACGGGACGGCAGCAGCCCTATGACGCGGATGCCGCGCGGACCGAGCTCGTCGGCGAGCGACTTGGCGAAGCCCGCGAGGCCGGGGCGCAGGCCGTTGGAGATCGTCAGCCCGGGGATCGGCTCGTGCACCGAACCGGACAGGACGAAGCCGATGACGCCGCCCTCGTCGAGTTCCGCCGCGGCCGCCCGCGCCAGGCGCACCGCGCCGAGGAAGACGGACTCGAACGCCGACTGCCACTGCTCGTCGGTGTTGTCGGCGAGGAAGCCGGGTGCCGGTCCGCCGACGCTGATCAGTACGCCGTCGAAGCCCCCGAAGTGCTCGCGCGCGGCCGCGATGAGGTGTCCGGCGGAGGACGGGTCCGCGTTGTCCGCGGCCAGGCCGACGGCGTTCGGGCCGAGTTCGGCGGCGGCGTCGGCGACGCGCTTCTCGTCCCGGCCGGTGATGACCACCTTCGCGCCGTCCGCGACGAGTTCACGCGCCGCCGCGTTGCCCAGGCCCCGGGTGGCTCCGGTGACGACGTAGACGCGGTCCTTCAGTCCAAGATCCATGGCCCCTATCCTGCCTCCTCGGTCCCGAACAGGGTGAAAGCGGCCCCCACCAGGCCGATGTGGCTGAATGCCTGCGGGTAGTTCCCGAGCTGCCTGCGGTTCACGGGGTCGTACTCCTCGGCGAGCAGGCCGACGTCGTTGCAGAGCCCCACCAGCCGTTCGAACAGCTCGCGGGCCTCCTGCGTGCGTCCCGTCAGGTGCAGGGCGTCGACGAGCCAGAAGGAGCAGGCGAGGAAGGTGCCCTCGCCGCCGGGCAGCCCGTCGACGTTCGTCTGCTCCGTGCTGTAGCGGCGCAGAAAGCCGTCGTGGGCGAGCTCCTTGCGCACCGCCTCGATGGTCCCGGTCACCCGTGGGTCCGTCGGCGGCAGGAATCCGACGCGGGGGGTGAGCAGCAGGGCGGCGTCCAGTTCGCGGGAGCCGTAGGACTGCGTGAACGTGCCCCGCTCCGCGTCGAAGCCGCGCTCGCACACCTCGCGGTGCACCGCGTCCCGCATCGCGCGCCAGCGGTTGATGTCACCGCGCAGCCTCGGGTCCGCCTCCAGCGCGCGCACGGTACGGTCGGCGGCCACCCACACCATGATCTTGGAGTGCACGAAGTGGCGGCGCGGGCCGCGGACCTCCCACAGCCCCGAGTCCGGCTGGTGCCAGACGGACTCGAGGAACTCCAGCAGGCGGCGCTGCACCTGCCACGCGTGGGGCTTGGCCGGCAGGCCCGCCTGGCGCGCCAGCATGAACGAGTCGACGACCTCGCCGTACACGTCGAGCTGCAGCTGCCGCACCGCTTCGTTGCCGATCCGCACCGGGGCCGAGTCCGCGTACCCCGCCAGCCACGGCAGTTCGTACTCCGGGATCCTGCGCTCGCCCGCCAGGCCGTACATGATCTGCAGGTCGCCGGGGCTGCCCGCGACCGCGCGGAGCAGCCAGTCCCGCCACGCCTTGGCCTCGTCGAGGTAGCCGGCCTCCAGCAGCACGCCCAGGGTGAGCGTCGAGTCGCGCAGCCAGCAGTAGCGGTAGTCCCAGTTGCGCACTCCGCCGATCTCCTCGGGGAGCGAGGTGGTGGCGGCGGCGACGATGCCGCCGGTCGGGGCGTAGGTGAGGGCTTTGAGGGTAATGAGGGAGCGCAGGACCGCGTCCGCGTGCGGGCCCTTGTACCGGCACCGGTCCGCCCAGGCCTGCCAGTCCTCGAGGCTGTCGGCCAGCGCCTGGTGCGGGTCGACGAGCGGGGGACGCGGCTGGTGGGAGGGGTGCCAGGTGAGCACGAACGCCACCTTGTCGCCCTCGCCGACCGTGAACTCCGAGTGCGTACCGAAGTCCTTGCCCTGCGTGCGCACTTCGGGCTCGCTGCGCAGCCACATCGAGTCGGGGCCCGCCACGGCCACGCGATGGCCGTCGTCCCTGCGCATCCAGGGGATGACCGAGCCGTAGTCGAAGCGCAGCCTGAGTGTGCTGCACATCGGCACCTCGCCGGAGAGGCCCTCGACGATGCGGACGACGTCGGGGAAGCGGTCGCGCTGCGGCATCAGGTCGGTGACGCGGACCGTGCCCGTGCCGGTCTCCCAGACCGTGTCCAGTACCAGTGAGTGCGGGCGGTATGCACGGCGGGTGCAGGGGCCGCCCGCGCCCTTCGGCGCGATACGCCAGTGCCCGTTCTCCTCGTCGCCGAGGAGCGCGGCGAAACAGGCGGGCGAGTCGAAGCGGGGCAGACACAGCCAGTCGATGGAGCCGTCCCTGCTCACGAGGGCGGTCGTCTGGTGGTCGCCGATCAGCGCGTAGTCCTCGATGGGTCGATGCACGTCTGGCGGGTTCCCGGTGGGGACCGTTGCCAACCCGGACCGGACTCTGGGTGGGTGACCCGGTCCGGCGGCACCGGGCCCCGCCGGGTCACCGGCCGCGGGGGGCAGCGGGCCTCGCCCGGGGATGGGACCGGGTCCCGGCTGACATCGTGTCAGCCGGAGCCGGAGCCGGAGCCGGAGCCGGAGCCGGAGCCGACAGCCGCGTGGGCGGCCGTGCGGGTGCCGGAGAAGATGACACCGGGGTCGGAGGGGGCCTGGTTGAGGACCCACAGGCCGATCAGCGTCGCCAGAGCGAAGACGACGGTGATCAGCACGGCGAGGACGAGACGCCGCCGGCGCTCGCGGCGCAGCCAGTCACCGCGAGCCGTGCGATAGGCGTCGGGGGCGGCCTGCACGCCACCGGCCAGCGCCTCCAGGGCCGCGCGCAGCTCGCGTTCGGTCCTGTCCTGTTCCGTCGCGTCCTGTTCCGTCCTGTCCGGAGTGGTGTCGTTCATCGCCGAGCCTCCATCGCCTGGGTCAGGGCGGCGATGCCGCGCGCGGTGTGCGTCTTGACGGAGCCGCAGGAGATCCCCATCGCGGCGGCGATCTCGCTCTCCTTGAGACCGAGCCAGTGGCGCAGGACGAGCGCTTCGCGCTGCCGGGCGGGCAACTGCTGGAGTGCGTCGATCAGCACACGCTGGTCGTCGTGGAGGAGGGCCGTGCTCTCCGCCGAGGCGACGACGTTCGTCGGCGGTGCCTCCGTGTGCTTGCGGGCGACCTGGAGGTGGCGTATGCGCATACGGGTCAGATTGCACACCGTGGAGCGCAGATAGGCCTCGGCGGCCGCGGCGTCCCGCAGCCGCCGCCACTTCCGGTAGATCTGGTAGTAGGCCTCCGCCACCACGTTCTCGGGGTCGTCGGCGCCGAGCAGGACGGCGAGGCGCAGCATCGCTGCGTAATGCGTGTCGAACAGGTCGGCGAGGGCGGCCTCCCGCTCGATGTCGGCCGGATCGCTCACCGTCGCGGCCGTCGCGGGCGGGGCGGGCGGGGGTGCCGCGTGCTCGGCCGCTGCGGCCTCCCTGGCCGACGCGCTCTCCGCGGCCGACGCGTTCGTGGCCGTGGCCGGCCGCGCCGGTTTCACCTGGGTGTCCTGTCTCGTTCTCACGGGTTGCTCGCTCCCGTCTCGGGGCGTCGCCTGAGGATCAGGCGGGACGGCAGGTCGGTTGCGTCGGCGCCGCGAGGGACGCCGAGGCGTTCGAACGCCGTGGAGGCGACCACGGCGACGGTCAGGTTGAGAAGCAGGGCCACCAGCCCGGCGTAAATCTCCAGCGGCTGCTCGGCGGGGCCGAACGGCACGACGGACGAGAACCCCTCGCGCACCACCATCACGGTGCCGGACGCCATGCCCACCGCCCACCCCGCGAGCAGGGCCCGGGGGTGCAGCCGGCCGGTGAACAGTCCGACGGCCACGGCGGGGAAGATCTGCAGGATCCATACGCCGCCCAGCAGTTGGAGATTGATGGCGTCCTGGTCGCGCAGGCCGAACACGAAGGCCACTGCGCCCACCTTCGCGGTGAGCGAGACCGCCTTGGCGATCCGCACCTGCCGCTTGGGCGTGGCGGTGGGGTGGACGTACTCGACGTAGACGTTCCGTACGAACGAGGTCGCGGCCGCTATCGACATCACGGCGGCGGGGACCAGCGCACCCACGGTGATGGCGGCGAACACCAGACCGGCGAGCGGAGCCGGCATGAGCCGGTCGACGAGCATCGGCACGGCCGCCTCGGCGCCGCCCTTCGGGGCGCGTACGCCCGCCGCCACGGCCGCGATGCCGAGCAGGCCGAAGAGAGCGAGGAGCGCCGTCCAGGCCGGCAGTGCCATGGAGACCTTGCGCAGGGTGTCGGGTCCTGAGGCGGCGAAACCGGCGGTCAGCACGTGCGGGTACATCAGCAGGGCCAGCGCGGAGCCCAGGGCGAGGGTGGCGTAGGCGGGCTGCTGCCCTGGGGACAGGAGCAGCGGATTCCCGGTCGCGCCCGCCTCGGCGAGCCGGTGCGCCGCGGTGTCGAAGACCGCTCCCGGGCCGCCGAGCCGGTTCAGGACCAGCCAGCACACGACCGTGACCGACGTGAACACCGCCACCGCCTTCAGGGCGGAGATGACCGCGGGCGCGCGCAGGCCCTGCCGGTAGGTGGCCACCGCGAGCCCGGCGAAGAGCCCGACCATCACCGCGTCACCCGCGGCGCCGCGCGGATACACGCCCCCGGCGGTCAGCACCGCACGTATGCCGAGGAGCTGCAGCGCCAGATACGGCATCGTCGCGAGGATCCCGGTCAGCGCCACCACCAGCGCCAGCGGTGGCGAACCGTACCGGCCCCGGACGAAGTCGGCCGCCGTCACATAGCGGTGGCGGCGGGCCACGTCCCACAGCCGGGGCAGCAGGAGGAAGGCGAGCGGGCAGACGATCACCGTGTAGGGCACCGCGAAGAAGGCGGGTGCGCCGTTGCCGTACGCGAGGCCCGGCACGGCGGTGAAGGTGTACGCGGTGAAGATCGTGCCGCCGAGGAGCAGCCAGGTCCACACGGGTCCGAGCCCCCGGTCGGCCAGCGCCCAGCCCTCGAGCGACGGCAGCCGGTCGCTGGGATTCAGGCGCCGGGCCGTGACGGCGAGCAGCGACGCCCCGCCGATCACGGCGAGGAACGTCGCGGTCATGGCGCCGTCGGCCATGGGTCACCGTCCTTGGTGTGCCTGGACCCTCGGGGTGAAGTTGCGCGGGAGGTCCGTTCCGATGACAGGAAACCGGCGGAAATCTTCTGGAAAATTCGCTGTCAACGGCTTCGACGGGGTGCGCAACTCTTGCACAGACCCACAGCGGACGGGAGAGGAGTGCAGGTCATGCCACGGACCGGTCACGACCGGATGCGAAGCGTCGCCGCGGTCGTCCTGCTGCTCGCTCCCGCCGCGGGGCTGCTGTGGGTCCCCTGGTACGCCGGTGCGAGCCCGCGGCTCGCGGGGATGCCGTTCTTCTACTGGTACCAGCTTGCCTGGATACCGGGGTGCGGCCTCTGCCTGCTCGCCGCACATGCACTGACCAGGACCGCACGCCGCCGTCCCTGATTCCTGACGCGTCCACGTCCTCGACTCCGGGCGAGTCCAAGTCCTCGATTCCGGGCGCGTCCCGGTCGTCTCGTACCACCCCACACACCGCCACGGTGAGGAGCCGCCATGCCTGTGTCCGCCATGCCCGAATCCGGTCACCCGGAGTCCCCCGGGCAGCTTTCCCCGTCCCCGCGTGCCCGTATGACCCCGCGATCGGTCCTGCTGTGGACCGCCGTGGCCATCGCCGGCGCGATCGGCTGGGGGGTACTCGCACTCGCCCGGGGCGAGAAGATCTCCGCCGTCTGGCTGCTGGTGGCGGCCCTCGGTTCGTATGCCATCGCCTACCGCTTCTACGCACGCTTCATCACCCGGCGCGTACTGAGGCCGGACGACCGGCGGGCCACTCCCGCCGAGCGGCTCGAGGACGGTGTGGACTTCCAGCCGACCGACCGCCGGGTCCTGCTCGGCCACCACTTCGCCGCGATCGCCGGGGCCGGGCCGCTGGTCGGGCCGGTGCTCGCGGCCCAGATGGGCTATCTGCCCGGCACCCTGTGGATCGTCGCCGGAGTGATCTTCGCCGGGGCTGTGCAGGACATGGTGGTGCTCTTCCTGTCCATGCGGCGCGACGGCAAGTCGCTGGGGCAGATGGCGCGCGAGGAGATCGGCAGGGCGGGCGGTGCGGCGGCCCTGACCGCCGTGTTCGCCATCATGATCATCCTGCTCGGTGTGCTGGCGCTGGTCGTCGTCAACGCCCTCGCCCACTCCCCGTGGGGCACCTTCTCGGTGGCCATGACCATCCCCATCGCCCTGTTCATGGGCTTCTGGCTGCACATCCTGCGACCGGGCAGGGTCGTCGAGACCAGCGTGATCGGCGTGGTCCTGCTGCTGCTCGCCATCATCGGCGGCAGCTGGATCCAGGACTCCTCGCTGGCCGGCACGTTCACGCTGAGCCCGACGGCCCTCGTCTTCTGCCTGGCCGGCTACGGCTTCGTCGCCTCCGTCCTCCCGGTGTGGATGCTGCTCGCGCCCCGCGACTACCTCTCCACCTTCATGAAGATCGGCACGATCGCGCTGCTCGCGATCGGAGTGATCGTGGCCGCCCCGGTCCTGCACGCCCCGTCGGTCAGCGGCTTCGCGTCTTCCGGTACCGGTCCGGTCTTCGCCGGCTCGCTGTTCCCGTTCCTGTTCATCACCATCGCCTGCGGCGCGCTCTCCGGCTTTCACGCCCTCGTCGCCTCCGGGACCACGCCGAAGCTCATCCAGAAGGAGTCCCAGGTCCGGCTGATCGGCTACGGCGCGATGCTGATGGAGTCGTTCGTCGCGATCATGGCGCTGATCGCCGCGGCCACCCTCGAGCCGGGCCTGTACTACGCGATGAACGCGCCCGCCGCACTCCTCGGCACCACGGCCGAGTCGGCCTCGCACGCCGTGGCGGGCCTCGGCTTCACGATCACTCCCGACCAGCTGACCGCCGCCGCGAAGGCCGTGGAGGAGCAGACCCTGATCGCCCGGTCCGGCGGGGCGCCGACCCTCGCCGTCGGTATGTCGGAGATCTTCTCCGGCGTCTTCGGCGGTACGGCGATGAAGGCCTTCTGGTACCACTTCGCGATCATGTTCGAGGCGCTGTTCATCCTGACCACGGTGGACGCGGGCACCCGGGTCGGCCGCTTCATGCTCCAGGACATGCTCGGCAACGTCTGGAAGCCGGTCGGCCGGGTCAACTGGAAGCCGGGCATCTGGCTGTGCAGCGCGCTCGTCGTGGCCGCCTGGGGCTACTTCCTCTACAGCGGCGCCACCGACCCGCTGGGCGGAATCAACCAGCTGTTCCCGCTCTTCGGCATCGCCAACCAGCTGCTCGCCGCGATCGCCCTCACCGTCTGCACCACCGTGCTCGTCAAGTCCGGGCGGCTGCGCTGGGCCTGGGTCACCGGCATTCCGCTGGCCTGGGTGGTCGCGATCACCTTCAGCGCCGGCTGGCAGAAGATCTTCTCCGACGACCCGCGCGTCGGCTTCTTCGCCCAGCGGGCCAAGTACGTCGACGGCATCGACGCCGGGCAGGTCCTGCCGCCCGCCAAGACCCTCGACGAGATGCACACCGTGGTCACCAACTCCACCGTCGACGGCGTGCTGATCGCCCTGTTCCTGCTCCTTGTCGCCGTGGTCGTCGTCAACGCCGCCGTGGTGTGCGCACGCGCCGTACGCTCCGCCGCACCGCTGCCGACGACCGAGGCGCCGTACGTCGAGTCCCGCATCGACGCGCCCGGCCGGCGTGCCGAGGAACCGGCGGTCGTGGGGGCCGGATCGTCAGTGGTCGGTTCATGAGCGGCCGGTTCGTGAGCGGCCGTGTCCGGAGGCTCGCCGGGGCCGTCCGCTGGTACCTGCGGGAGCTGACCGGCGAGGCGGAGTACGACCGCTACTGCGAGCGCCACGGCAGGGCCCACCCGCACGCCCCGCTGCCGACCCGCCGCGAGTACGAGGTGCTGCGCACACGGCACCTGGAGCGGCACGCGCACAGCCGCTGCTGCTGAGCCGGCAGACCATCCCCGCTGATCCGCTCCGAACTCGACGACGTACTGGCGGGGTAGGTCGGGCGGCCGCTGAAGTCGGCCCGTCCGGCATTTGAGTACGAGCCGATTTCAGCCCGTCCGGCGTTTCAGGACGAGCCCGAAGGACGACAAGGGGGTCTGGGGGCGAAGCCCCAGCGGCTACACGGTGGCGGGCGCCGGCGCCTCCGCCGCCTGAGAGGCGGCCGCCTCGGCCCGATCCCGCCGCTCCCGGCGAACAAGAACCACCCACCCGACCGGCACGCCGGCGGCAAACAACCACCACTGAACGGCATACGCCATGTGCGGCCCGATGCTGCTGTGATCGGGCTCCGGAATCAGCTCGGGGCTGTCGCCCTTGGGCTCGGGCGTCACCTGCTCGATGTAGCCGCCCAGCACCTGCCTGCCACCGAGGCTCAGCGCCTGCTGCCTGCTGCTGATCAGCATGATCTGCCGGTCGGGCAGCCCCTTGATGTTCTTGATGCCGCTCTCGGCGGTCGTCTCGTCGGCCATGAGCCGACCGGTGACGGTGACCTCGCCCTTCGCGGGGGCGGGGATCTTCGGGAAGGCGGTCTGCGGCCCGTTCGCGGGGATCCAGCCGCGGTTGACCAGGAGCACCCGGCCGTCCTCGAGGACCAAGGGGGTCAGGACGTGGAAGCCGACCTCGTCGTCGGAGTTGGTGCGGCGCCGCACGACGACCTCGTGCGCGGTGTCGTACGTCCCGGTCGCCGTCACGCGCCGGTACAGCTCGGAGTGGGGCACGGTGTGCCCCGGCGAGGTGAGCTGCTCCACCGGCTCAGGCTTCGCGGAGAGCGCGTCGGAGATCAACTTGTTCTGCGCGACACGGTGCTCGTGCCGGTGCAGCTGCCAGAAGCCCAGTTCGACCATCGTGGGGATGAGCGCCAGGGTCACGAGGGTGAGGATCACCCACTGCCGGGACAACAGGAAGCGGTACACCCCATTGACGGTACCTGGCACCGATCGGCCCCCTACGGGTGGGTCTCCCGTAGGGGGCCGCGTACCCCGGTGCGCTCTCCGCGTACCAGTGCGCTCTCTGCGTCCCGGTGCGTTCCCGGTGCTCACACCTCGTCGTTCGCGTTCGCCGTTCAAACCTTGTCGACGATTCCCACCTTCCCCTCCGCGCGGGAGCAGTGGGCCCCGCAGAACCAGTGGCCGTCGACCTCGACTCCCTGGCCGATGATCTGGACCCGGCAGTGTTCACACAGGGGCGCCATGCGGTGGATGGCGCACGCGAAGCAGTCGAAGACGTGCACCGCGCCCTGCGCGTGCACCTCGAACGACATGCCGTAGTCGTTTCCGCAGACCTCACAACGTGCCATGCGCCACAGGGTGGGGTGCCGCGGCGGCAGCTGCGAGCCATCCGTGGGCGAGTCGTCGGGCAATCACCCGGTCGCCCCTGCCATCACCCCTCTGACGCCGGGGCCACGTCATGGAGGAGCTGCCCGAAGGCGGCCTCGTCCACGACCGGCGTGCCGAACTGCTTCGCCTTCGCGGTCTTGGAGGTGCCGGAGTCCGGGTCGTTCGTGACGAGCAGGCTGGTGAGCCGGGACAGGCTCGTCGCGACATGCAGTCCGGCCTCGACCGCGCGGTCCTCGAGCAGTTCGCGCTCGACGGATGTGTCGCCCGAGAACGCCACACGCATGCCTTGTTTGAGGGGATTGCCCGGTTCGTACCGGCCCGGGTTGGGATAAGGGCACGGCGGCCGCTTCCGCGAGGGCCGCCAACTGCCACCGCCATAGGAGGGCTGACGGCCGATCCGCGGGGTGGCCGGGCCGTCCGACCACTCGGTGAGGGGCCGGCACTCCAGTAGCGGCAACCGCACCCCGTCACGCGCGGCGGCGTGCAGGCTCGGCCGGAACGCCTCGGCGAGCACGCGCGCGTCGTCCAGCGCATGGTGTGCGCGCTGCTGTACGACGCCGAAGTGCGCGGCCAGCGTCTCCAGCTTGTAGTTGGGCAGGGGCAGCCCCAGCTCCTTGGAGAGCGCGATGGTGCACAGGCGCTGACGCACCGGAGCGGTGCGCTTCGTACGCGCGTACTCCCGGGCGATCATCGACCAGTCGAAGGCGGCGTTGTGCGCGACGAGGACACGGTCGGCGAGCCGGTCCGCGAACTCCTCGGCGATGTCCGTGAAGAGCGGCGAGTCCGACAACGCGTCACTCGTCAGGCCGTGGATCCACACCGGTCCCGGGTCGCGCTCGGGGTTGACCGTCGTGTACCAGTGGTCCTCGACCTCGCCGCGCTCATCCAGCCGGTAGACGGCGGCCGAGATTATCCGGTCGTCCCGGGCGAGGCCGGTGGTCTCCACGTCGACGACCGCGTACCCCTTGGGATACGCGGCCGGCCATGGACCCGCGGGCGCTGCGGTCGTGAGGTCTTCGAGCATGGTCACTGAGGATACGGGCCCCGACCGACAGTGCTCGTACGGGCCGTGACCGGCAGCTCTCGACGGGGTATGTCCCATCGGTCTGTTGACAGACCGGGTTGGGTACCGCGCTCTCTGGTCCGCCCCATTTGTACGAGTTGGCGGCCGAGGTGGCGACTGAGGTGGCGGCCGGGATGGCGGTCGAACTGACGGCCGCTGCAGTCGTCGCTCTGCGGGTCTGCGGGTCTGCGGCTGGCGGCTCAGCGGGGCCGTGCTTCGAGCAGCCCCGTCACCAGTGCCCGTACGGACATGGCGAACAGCTTCTCCGTGTCGACGGTCGCGGCCAATGCGCGGGCCAGCGCCGGATCGCCGTCCGCCGTGCGCGCGCTCCACAGCTCCTCCTCGCCGGGTCGCTGCACGGGTGCGCGCTCGCGGTTGCGCTCGACCAGGACGTGGCCCACGACGTGGAACTGCACGGCCCGTACCACCTCGGCGGCGCGCGCCCCGTGCAGGCCCGCCGCATGCACCTCCCGCGCCAGCGCCTCCTGGGCGGGCAGGAACATCTGCTCGGTCAGGCCGCGTTCGTGCACCATCGCCACGAGATGCGGATGGTCGCGCAGCCGGCAGCGCAGTGCGCGGGCCACGGAGGCGATGCGCTGCGCCGGGGTACGCCCGGTGGGGCGCAGCTCGCCGAGGTCGGCGACGGTGCGCTCGACGAGGGCGTCGAGGAGGGACTCGCGGTTGCCCACGTGCCAGTAGATCGAGGTGACCGCCGTGCCGAGTTCGGCCGCGAGCTTGCGCATCGTCAGAGCCGCCGGGCCCTGCTGTTTCACCAGCTTCGCGGCGGCGTCCAGGACCTCGTCGCGGCTGAGTGACGGTCTCGCCATGAGTGCCCCCAAGTCCCCTGAACGCCCCTGAGTCCCCTGGGCGCTCGCCGGCCAAGTCGTCGCCGTGCACGCCTCTTTACCTTCATCGGCGTCCGCTGTAACTGTGTTACAGGTCGCTGCCGGACCGCCGCCGGCGAGCGGTGACATCAGCGGCCGAGCCGCCGGGCCCCCGGCACGTCAGAGTCGACGAAAGGGTGGTACCACATGGCACGCGTACGGTACGGCGCGCGGACCGAGGCGGAGATCGCCGCCGCGCGCACCGCGAACTCCGCACTGCCCGACATCTGGTCAACCGGCGTGGTGGCCGTCTGGGAGAGCGACCCGGACGCGGTGGCGGCCGTGCTGCCGCCGCCGCTCAAGCCCACCGGGCGCCCCCTGGTGCGGGCGAACATCAGCAAGGTCGAGCTGCCGGGCTATCCGCTGGGCGCCGGATCGGTGGCCGTCGCCGCCGCGCACGACGGCGTCGAGGGCTGGTATCCGCTGGTCATGCCGATGACCCACGAGCGGGCCCTCGTCGGCGGCCGGGAGGTCTTCGGCGAGCCGAAGAAGCTGGGCGAGGTGACGGTCGAGCGGGACGGCCTCGTCGTACGGGCGTCGCTGGCGCGGCACGGCATCGCGTTCGTCGAGGTGCGCGGCGCGGTGAGCGGGGCGCTGCCGGTTCCGGAGCCCGCCCAGAAGACCGACTTCTACTTCAAGTTCCTTCCCGCGGTCGACGGCTCGGGCCTCGAGGGCGATCCGGTGCTGGTGCACTGCCTGCGCAACGAGAAGGTGCGCAAGCTGGAGCAGATCAGCGGCGACGTCGTGCTGCGCGAATCGATGTACGACCCCGTCGCCGATCTTCCCGTCCGCCGGCTCGTCGAGATCACCATCGGCGAGAAGACCAGCGACCAGAAGGGCAGGGTCGCCGAGCGGGTGAGCGCGCAGGCGCTGCTGCCGTACATCCATCAGCGCTACGACGATCCGGCGCACGTCCTGGACGGCCCGCCGGACGGGCCGGGACGGGGGAGTGCCTGATGGAGCTGCGGGCAGGACAGGTCGCCGTCGTCACGGGCGCGGCGAGCGGTATCGGGCTGGCCATGGCGCGGCGCTTCGCGGCGGACGGCCTCAAGGTGGTCCTCGCGGACGTCGAGGAGAGCGCCCTCGAGAAGGCGGCCGCCGGGCTGCGCGAGGACGGGGCGCAGGTGCACGCGCGCGTGGTCGACGTCGGCGAGCGCGAGCAGGTGATGGCCCTGGCGGACGCGGCGTACGACGCCTTCGGCGCCGTCCACGTGCTGTGCAACAACGCGGGCGTCGGCTCGGGTGCCGAGGGCCGGATGTGGGAGCACGACCCGAACGACTGGAAGTGGGCCTTCGCCGTCAACGTGTGGGGCGTCTTCCACGGCATCCAGGCGTTCGTGCCCCGCATGCTGGCGGCGGGCGAGCCGGGACACGTCGTCAACACCTCGTCGGGCGACGGCGGCATCGCCCCGCTGCCCACCGCATCCGTGTACGCGGTCACCAAGGCGGCCGTCGTGACGATGACCGAGTCGCTGTACGCCCATCTGAAGGCGGAGCACGCGCGCGTGGGGGCCTCGGTGCTCTTCCCCGGCCCGCACATGCTGCGCACCGGCCTGTGGGAGTCGCACCGCAACAGGCCCGCCCGGTACGCGAAGGAGAAGCCCCGCAGGACCCCGTACCGAAGCCTCGACCAGTGGGAGGCGGCGATGCGGGAAGCGGGGCACGAGGTGCAGTTCACGCCGGTGGAGGAGGTCGCGGACCTGGTGGCCGACGGCATCAGGGATGACCGCTTCTGGCTGCTGCCGCCGAGCGAGCACAGCGACCGGCAGATCCGGGCGAGGTCGCAGTCGATGCTCGACCGCGCCGCCCCGTCGTATCTCGAGAGCTTCATCCTGGACTGACGAGGGAGCCGCCATGACGGACCCGCACGGGAACGACCCGTACCTGATCATCTCCTCCGACTGCCACGCCGGGCTCCCCACCGAGGAGTACCGGCCCTATCTGGACGCCCGCTTCCACCGGGACTTCGACGACTTCCTCGCGGGGCGGGACGCGCGCCGCGAGGAGATGACACGCCTCGGCATACGCAACGAGGCGTTCGCGAACAAGTGGTTCCAGGACAACGAGGAAGGGCTGCGTGGCGGTTGGGACACCGCCCAGCGGCTCAAGGAGCTCGACGGCGACGGGGTGGCGGCGGAGGTGGTCTTCCCGGATGCCGACGCCGTCGACAGCCAGACCGCCGCGCCCTTCGGCGTGGGCCTCGGTCTCTCCGGCGACCAGGACCCCGAGCTGGGCATGGCGGGCGCGCTGGCCCACAACCGCTGGCTCGCCGACTTCGTCTCCGAGAACCCGGACCGGCACTGCGGTGTCGCCCTGCTGCCGGTCACAGCCGACCCCGGCAAGGTCGTGGCCGAGATCCACCGCGCCAAGGATTCCGGACTCGGCGCCCTCATGATCCCCTCCATGTGGGTCGACAAGGAGCCCTACCACGACCGGCGTTACGACCCCGTGTGGGCCGCGGCCGCCGAGTGCGGGATGCCGGTGGTCACCCACTCGGGAGCGGCGCCGCGCCACGAGTACGGCGACCATCTGGGCATCTTCGTGAGCGAGGTGACCTGGTGGCCCGCCCGGCCGCTGTGGTTCCTGCTCTGGTCGGGAGTCTTCGAGCGGCACCCCCGGCTGAGGTTCGGTGTCGCCGAGTCGGGCTGCTGGTGGCTGCCTAACCTGCTGTGGTTCATGGACCGCCTCTACCTCGGCGCGCACGGCGGCAAGAAGCTCTCCCCGTTCGCCGAGCTGAAGCGGCCCCCGCACGAGTACCTGGACCGGCAGGTCTTCGTCTGCGCCACCAACACCAAGCGCCGTGAACTCGCCCAGCGCTACGAGATCGGCGTCGACAACATCCTCTGGGGCAGCGATTTCCCGCACCCCGAGGGCACCTGGCCCGACACGCGCGCGTGGCTCGCGAAAACCTTCCACGACATCCCCGTGGCGGAGACCCGCCGGATCCTCGGCCTGGCCGCGGCGGAGGTGTTCGGCTTCGACGTCCAGAAGCTGACCCCGCTGGCCCGCCGCATCGGACCGACACCGGCCGAACTGGGCCAGTCGGCCGACCAGACGGCCGTCGAGGCGTCCTGGGCGCGTTCGCGCGAGGTCGGCCGCCACTGGCTGACCGACCACGACTTCCCGGCCCTGGGGGTGACCCCGTGACGACCACGACCGACCGAGACCCCGTGACGGCCAGGACCGACCGCTACACGGTCATCTCCGCCGACTGCCACGCGGGCGCCGACCTCCTCGACTACAAGCCGTACCTGGAGTCCCGGCACCACGACGCGTTCGACGCCTGGGCGGCCGGCTACGTCAATCCGTACGAGGACCTGCTCGCCGACTCCGCCGACCGGAACTGGGACTCGGACCTGCGCCTGGCCGAGCTGGAGCGGGACGGCATCGTCGCCGAGGTCGTCTATCCCAACACCATCCCGCCGTTCTTCCCGTCCGCCGCGCTGACGGCCCCCGCGCCGACCACAGAGGAGTTCGAGCAGCGCTGGGCGGGCTTGCGGGCCCACAACCGCTGGCTCGCCGACTTCTGCGCGGCCGCGCCCGGCCGCCGCGCAGGCGTCTTCCAGATCCTTCTGGGCGACGTCGACGAGGCGGTGAAGGAGATCCGCTGGGCGGCGGACGCGGGTCTCAAGGGCGGTCTGCTCCTGCCCGGCACCCCTCCGGGATCGGGCCTGCCCGAGCTGTACTCCGAGGCGTACGACCCGATCTGGGCGGTCTGCGCCGAGCTCGGCGTGCCCGTCAACCACCACGCGGGCTCCGCATCCCCGCCGCTCGGCGACGAACCGGCCGCGCGCGCCGTCTTCATGGTCGAGACGACGTGGTTCTCACACCGGGCGCTGTGGCACCTGGTGTTCGGCGGGGCGTTCCGCCGTCATCCGGAGCTGAGACTGGTCCTCACCGAGCAGGGCTCGGGCTGGATCCCGGGCGTGCTCGACATGCTGGACTACTACCACGGGCGGCTGGTCGCGGCGGCCACGCGCGCGTCCACCGCGGAGTCCAAGTTCGGTGCGGGCCTCGCCGAATCTATGGGCAAGGG
This sequence comes from Streptomyces sp. NPDC002577, assembly GCF_053594815.1. Taxonomy (NCBI): domain Bacteria; kingdom Bacillati; phylum Actinomycetota; class Actinomycetes; order Kitasatosporales; family Streptomycetaceae; genus Streptomyces; species Streptomyces sp. NPDC002577. The sequence goes on from NZ_JBSFWK010000001.1 coordinate 751,727, forward strand.
CCCGAGCGAGGTCTGGCGGGAGAACTGCTTCGTGGGCGCGAGCTTCATGCGGCCCCACGAGGTACCGCTGCGCGACCGCATCGGCCTCGACAAGATCATGTGGGGCAGCGACTACCCGCACGACGAAGGGACGTTTCCGTACTCCCGGGAGGGCCTGCGGTTCGCGTACGCGGGTCTTCCGCGCGACGAGATCGCGGCGATGGTGGGCGGCAACGCGGCCCGCGTCTACGGCTTCGACCTGGACCTCCTCCGGCCGATCGCGGAGAGGGCCGGCCCGACCGTGGGCGAGCTGGCCGAACCGCTGAAGGAACCGCCTGCCGACGCCACCAGCCCGGTGTTCGCGACCGGGGGATCGGTCCGCGTCTGGTGATGGTGCGGTGTGCGCATGGCCGATCGCTCACCCGAGGGCAGAGGCTCCCGGGTGAGCGATCAGGCACCCGCAGGTGACGCTACGCCCAGTAGCGGTTCTCCGCACGGCGAGGCCACGTAAGGGTGCACTCGGCGACACCGGGTGACCATCCCGAACTCTTCCGCGCCGGAAGGCCGACCCCGAGAACGGCCTGGAGATCAATGGCTGAAGCCGCCAAGAAGTGGGGCCGTACCGCCGGTAATACTTGTCGGTAACGAGGTCTGGCCGCCACACACTCCGGCCTCTACGGTGCCTCCATGCCGAACCTGCCCGATGTCGTGCTGTGGTCCATACCGGCCTTCGTCCTGCTCACCGTCGTCGAGATGGTGAGCGTCCGTCTCCATCCCGACGAGGACGCCGCGGGATACGCGGCCAAGGACGCCGCCACCAGTGTCACGATGGGGCTCGGCAGCCTTGTCTTCGACTTCCTGTGGAAGATCCCGATCGTCGCGATCTACACGGCGGTGTACGAGCTCACGCCCCTGCGGGTGCCCGTGCTGTGGTGGACGGTCCCGCTGATGCTGCTCGGGCAGGACTTCTTCTACTACTGGTCGCACCGCGGCCACCACGTCGTGCGGGTCCTGTGGGCCTGCCACGTCGTCCACCACTCCAGCCGGAGGTTCAACCTCACGACCGCGCTCCGGCAGCCCTGGACGACGTGGACGGTCTGGCCGTTCTACCTGCCGCTGATCGCGCTCGGCGTGCACCCGGCGGCGCTCGCGTTCTGCTCGTCGGTGAGCCTCGTGTACCAGTTCTGGATCCACACCGAACGCATCGGCAAGCTGCCCCACGCCGTCGAGTTCGTCTTCAACACGCCGTCGCACCACCGCGTCCACCACGCCTCCCAGGGCGGCTACCTGGACCGCAACTTCGGCGGCATCCTGATCGTCTGGGACCGGCTGTTCGGCAGCTTCGTGCCGGAGACCGAGCGGCCCGTCTACGGACTGACCAAGAACATCGCGACCTACAACCCGCTGCGCGTGGCCACGCACGAGTACGTCGCCATCGCCAAGGACCTCCGCGCGGCGGGCAGTTGGCGTGAGCGTGCGGGACACGTGTTCCGCGGTCCGGGGTGGCAGCCGGCGGGGCCCGTGCCGTCCGGGGCCGGGCGCCGGACGGCCGGAGAGGGCACGTGTGAGCGGCAGGCGGCCGGGGAGGGCGCTGCGTGAACGGCCGCCGTGAGCGGGCTGCCCACGCGATGCTGTGGGCCTTCGCACTCGCGGCGGTCGCCGATCTCGTCGCCCTGACCGCCGGGGCCGACACGGCCCACACCGCCGTCAAGCCGCTCCTCATGCCGTTGCTCGCGGCCCATGCGGCCGCGCGCGGCGCGCCACGGCTCCTGGTCGGGGCGCTGTTGTGCGGGTGGGCCGGCGACACGCTGTTGCTGTCCGAGGCCGATCCGGCGTTCCTCGCCGGGATGGCGGCGTTCGCCGCCGGGCACGGCTGCTACCTGGTGCTCTTCGGGAGGCTCGCGTCTGCCGAGAGGCTCGTGCCGTTCGGACGGCATGTGCCCTTCAGCGCACGCGCGCGTGCCGCCTGGGTGCCGCTCGCGTACGGCGTCGTGCTCGCGTGCACCGTCGCACTGCTGTGGCGTGACCTGCCGAACGAACTGCGCGGGCCCGTCGCCGGGTACAGCCTGCTGCTGACGGCCATGGCGTACGGTGCCGGCCGGCTCGGGCTCACGGCCGGCATCGGGGGAGCGCTCTTCCTCCTGTCCGACACACTCATCGCGACCGGTGTCGCCGAGTGGCCGCAGCTCCCGCGCCCCGATCTATGGATCATGGGCACCTATCTCGTGGCGCAGTACCTGCTCACCCGCGCGGTGCTCCACGCCCACGCAGCACGCCGCGCTCCACGTCCACGGCAGGCGGCCCGCCCTGGCACCGGCGTACGGTGAACCAGCAACATCAGCCCCTGATCAGACATAAGCTGATCGGAAACGTCCTGATCAGCCACCCCTTGATCAGGTAGATCGTGAAGAGTCAGAGGAACCGGACATGCGCGCCACCACCATCCACGCCCCGTACGACATGCGCGTGGAGGATGTGCCCGAGCCCGTGGTGCAGCTGCCCACCGACGCCGTCGTCCGGGTGCTGCGCGCCTGCATCTGCGGCAGCGATCTGTGGGCGTACCGCGGCGAGGCCGCTCGCGAGGCCGGTCAGCGGATCGGACACGAGTTCCTCGGCATCGTGGAGGACGCCGGGGCGGAGGTGACCCGCGTCAGGCGCGGGGACCTCGTCGTGGCGCCGTTCATGTGGTCCGACGGCGTCTGCGACTACTGCCAGGAGGGCCTGACGACGTCCTGCGAACACGGCGGATTCTGGGGTTCCGTCGGTTACGACGGCGGACAGGGCGAGGCCGTGCGCGTGCCGTACGCGGACGGCACCCTCGTCCAGCTGCCCTCGGACGCCGCGTCGGACGAACGTCTGCTGTCGGCTCTCCTCACGCTCTCCGATGTGATGGGGACCGGCCACCACGCCGCGCTGGGCGCGGGCGCCAGGCCCGGCGCCACCGTCGCCGTGGTCGGGGACGGCGCGGTCGGCCTCTGCGCCGTGCTGGCCGCCAAGCGGCTCGGTGCCGAGCGCGTCATCGCGCTGGGCCGCCACCAGGACCGTACGGACATCGCGCGCCGCTTCGGCGCCACGGACGTCGTCGCCGAGCGCGGCGACGCGGCCGTGGAGGCGGTGCGCGAACTCACCCGCGGCCAGGGCGCGCACGCGGTCGTCGAGGCGGTGGGCACCGAGCAGTCCATGCGGACGGCCGTGAACATCGCCCGGGACGGCGGCGCCATCGGGTTCGTCGGCGTTCCGCACGGCAGCGGTACGGGCCTGGACCTGAGCGTGATGTTCGACCGGAACATCGCCCTGCGCGGCGGCGTCGCGCCCGTGCGCGCGTACATCCCCGAGCTGCTGCCCGACGTCCTCGACGGCACCATCGACCCGTCGCCGGTCTTCGATCTCACCGTCGGCCTGGAGGGCGTGCCGGGCGGCTACAAGGCGATGGACGAGCGCGCCGCGCTCAAGGTTCTCGTCGCTCTGTGACAACCCATGGGGTGACACCGCCGTGAACCAGGTGGTGCCACCGCCGGGCACTACCAGCGGATCGGCAGCGGCAATGCCGTGAGCAGCGCCGACACGGCCACGACCAGGCCGAGTACGGCCACCTCCACGCGCGCGGGGACGTACGCGCCGCACCGGTCGGCGGACCGCCTCAGGCGGCGTCTGGCGGTCAGCGCGAGAGCGGAGACGACGGCCACGAGGAGCACCTTCGCCAGGAGGGTGCGCCCGTAGGCCGTCGTCACCAGCTGGTCGAGGACCGTGGAGGGCGGCATCCGCCGCAGTGTGCTCCACAGCCCCGTCGCCGTGATGGCGGCTAGCAGAACGATCGCCACGCGCGCGTACAGCCCGAGAAGCGCGGTGCCTGCCGCGGGTGCCGTCCGACGCCACAGCCGTGTGCGGCGCAGCACGTGCAGCAGCCCACCCGCCCACAGGGCCGCGCACGTCAGATGGACGAGGGTCAGGCCCGAGCCGACGAGCGGGGTGTCCTCCGTCGTGGGGTGCGCGCGCAGGGCCTCGGCGATGATGACCGCGGCGAGCGGCAGCAACTGCGTCGAGGGCCGGCGCGAGCGTGCGCACAGTCCGGCGACGAGGAACGCGTTGAACTCCAGCAGCGCGACCGCACCGTCACGTGTCTGGTACAGCCCGCCGATGTCCATCTCGGACAGCCGGTGCGGCACCAGGTTCCCGGTGGACACGACTGAGGCGAGCCCCAGCGCCGCCACGCACCCCGCACCCGCCGCGAAGGGCGCCCAACTGCGCGGTGACGACTCCAGTGGTGCTCCCGGCACCCGCCGGGCCAGCCATCCCCCGAACGCCTCGCCCACCTGCACACACAGCGCGGCGAACAGGACCATACGGAGCAGTCCGATCCCTCCGGCACCGGGTGCCGCGGCCTCCCCGGTGCCGTGCAGGGCGGCCGACGGCCCGAGCAGCGGCACCAGCGCCGCGGCGGTCACCAGGACGAGCACCGCGACGGCCCGCCCTGCGGTCTCCCGCCGCACGGGAGCAGCGGGAGCAGGGGAAGAGGCGGGCGCGGGCGCCTCTCGGACAGGTCTTTCGCCGTTCGGGCCGGCGTCCGGTCGTATGGAGCTCACTGCAAGAGCTTCGCCAGTCGCCGCAGACCGGGGCAACTCCACTAGGACAACTGGTTCAACGGCATTCCGGTTATACGACGGTCAGTACGGTACGGATTACCACGTACAGATGTCGCCTCGCCCCGGCAGCCTGCAGGCGGCAGTTCAGCCCCACTTGGGAGCGTCCTCGCCCCAACAGCTCGGCGCCTGCGCCCAGTTGTCCGGTCCGCCGCGGAAGGAGACCGGCGGCAGCGCGTGCCGCAGCCGCCCCAGCGGGCTCTGCGTGACGGCGAGCCACTGCGCGGGGTTCTCCGCGTCGTACGCGGCAGCGTCCGCGGCGGTCCACTGCCCCGCATCGTCGGCGAGCCGGTGCACCAGCCACTGCGCGGTCTGCGTGAGGGCCAGCCGGACGGACGTCGCGCCGGCACCGTCCAGTTGCTCGGTGACGGAGCGGAGCACCGCCGCGGCCAGCAGATAGCCGGTGCCGTGGTCCAGCGCCTGGGCGGGCAGCGCCCCCGGCCGTTCGGTGGACCCCTCCAGAGCCGCGATGCCGGTGGCGACCTGCACCAGGCTGTCGAAGCCCCGCCGCTCGCCCCATGGCCCGTAGTCACCCCAGGCCGACACCTGCGCGACCACGATGCCCGGCCGCCGCTCGGCCAGCGCCTCGGGAGAGAGCTCGAGCCGGTCCAGCGCGCCGGGCCGGTAGCCGGTGACGACGACATCGGCCTCGGCGAGCAGGTCCTCGAAGGTGCGGCGGTCGGCGTGCGCGGTCAGATCGAGCGTGGTGGAGCGCTTGCCGAAGCCGGTGTCGGCGTGCTGGTCGGGGAGTTCGGGCAGCTGGGGAGAGTCCACGCGCAGCACGTCGGCACCCAGCAGGCCGAGGGTGCGAGTCGCCACCGGGCCCGAGATGACGCGGGTGAGGTCGAGGACGCGCAGCCCGGCCGCGGGCAGCAGCGGATCGCCGGACAGCTCCGGCAGCCGACGGGCTCCCGGCCGGCGGCTCATGGAAGTATCCGGCTCGCCGATCGACTCCCGCCTGAGCAGCGGCTGCCCGGCCGCGGCGGTGCCCTGCGGATGGGCGGCCCACTCCTCGGGGGTGCGCAGCGCGACGGCGAGGCCCCCGGCAAGGTACACCGTGTCCTCCACCTCGATCGCGCGCCGCTCCGCCAGGGCCGCGGCCACCCGCTCGACCGCGTCCTCGCCGTCCGCCAGCCCCAGCGCGGCGAGCAACCGCTCCCGGTGATGCGGATAGTTCGCGTGTGTCCGCACCCAGCCGTCCGCCGTACGCCAGAACCGGGACAGTGGCGCGAAGTTGACCGGGGCCCTGCCGTCCACGAGCAGATGCCGCTCGCTCACGAACGCCGTGGCCACAGCGCCGTCGTCGACCCGCACATCGGGCACGGGCCGCCCCGTGCGGCGCGCCGTGAGCTCGGCGGCGGCCAGCCCACACGCTCCCACACAGGCGCGCGCGAGCTCGATGACGGGAAGCCGCGCGGGCAGCGCCCCCTCGCGGACGACGTGCGAGACACGGTCGAGCAGCCCCGGATCCCCGCCGAGCGCGGCCCATGCCACGCGCGTACCACCCAAGCCGCCCACGTCACCCAAATCCGAATGCGTCATGCACGCACTATGCCGTACGGGCACCAGTGAGGGCCGTCCGGTGTGATCAACTCAACCGAACGGCCCTCGGTACCTTGCTATGTGATCGCTACTTGACCGCCTTCAGAGCATCGACGACCCCGAAGCCGTAGAAGCCGTTCACGCGCGCGCCGCCCTCGCAGGTCGCGTCCACGGTGCCGTTGCCGTCCGGGTCGTACGGCTCGGCCGGGCAGCCCGGGTTGTCTGCCTGCGCCTTCAGCAGCGCCTGGAGCTGCGCCGGAGTGGCGTTCGGATGCGTGGACTTCAGCAGAGCGGCGACACCGGCCGCGTGCGGCGACGCCATCGAGGTGCCCTGCAGATAGGCGTACTCGCCGTTCGGCATCGTGGAGAGGATGCGGCCGTTCGCCGACGGGGTGTCCGGAATCTGGTACTTGTCGCCGCCCGGCGCGGCGATGTCGATGACGCCCTCGCCGTACGTGGAGTAGTACGACTTGAGGTTCTTGACACCCACGGCGCTGACGGTGACCACGCCGGGCAGCTGCGTCGGCACGTCGAAGCACTCGCTCGGGTCGATGGTGCGGGTGACGGGGGTCGAGTCGTCGGGACTCGAGTCGTCGACGATCGCGTCCGAGGCGAGGTCGTCGTTGGAGTTGCCCGCGGCCGCCACATTCAGCGTGCCCTTCTTCTGGGCGTACAGCTGCGCCCGGTTGACCGCGTCGACGATGGCCCGCTGGTCGGGGTCGTCCATGCAGTTGTACAGCCACGGGTCCACGTAGTAGCTGTTGTTGGTGATCTCGACGCCGTGGTCGGCGGCGAACACGAAGGCGCAGACCACGCTCTCCGGGAAGAACAGCTGGTTCTCGTCCGGCTGGGCCACCGTGATGCCGGCGACCTTGACGCCGGGTGCGACGCCCGCGACACCGACGCCGTTGCGGGCCGCGGCGATCTCGCCCGCCACATGCGTGCCGTGGTAGTGGTCGGCGTCCACAGGCCGCCAGGCGCCGTACGTCGTGTCGGGCTTGCCGCTCACGCAGTTCGCGGACTGCGAGGCGGAGAAGTTCGGGGCGATGTCCGGGTGGGTGTCGTCGACGCCGGTGTCGATCACGGCGACGGTGACGTCCTTGCTGCCGGGGTTGATCTTCGCGGCCTTGTCGGCGCCGATCGCCCGCAGATCCCACTGCTCGGCCTCGAGCGGCTCGGCATCCGAGCCCGCGGCCTGCGCCTCGGCCTTGGCGGCCTGGGCGGCCGATATGTACTGGGGGGCTCCGGCCTCCGTGGTCCCCGCCGCCGTCAGCGGCGCCGTCCGGGTCGCCCCCGCCGACTGCACCCCGCGCACCGCGCGCATCTGCTTGCCGAAGTCCGGGTTGGCCGAGTGGACGACGATGACGCCGATCTTCTCGTACGCGATGACCACCGTGCCGTCGGCCTTGGCGATCGCCTTCTTCACCGACTCGATCGTCGCGTGGTCCGTCGAGGTGTTGACGACGTACGCGTAGGCCGGGCTCTCCGCGGCCGCGGCGGTCGAAGGGGCGGACGTCACGGCCGTCGCGACGCCCGGCATCAGCCCGAAGGACGCCGTGAGCGCGATGCCGATCGGCACGGCGAGAGCAGCGGTCCTTCGGCGGCCTGGGCGTCCGGGTCGTCTGGAACGCAGATGAGCCATGGGATCTCCACATCATCCGGGAAACGTGAACTGCCCGAACACAGATGGCGCTCGGGCAGGTACATGACGATGGTTCAGGGCGAAGCTATCCCCCGTCGTCCCTGGCCAGCAACGACTTTCGAAAGAAATGAAGTCGGTTGAACCGAGCCGCGCGCGCCGCCGTGACGTTGGACGGGGGGTGTCAGCACCATCGAGCTCCCGGCCGGGTCACGCTCCGGGCCATGGGTATGTATCCGCACGTGGCCTCGTGATCCACATCACACGACGTCAGACAACAGCACATGTCCGATCAGTACCCGACTCAGAACCCGACCAAGTCCCAGACCACCACCGCACCCGCATCGCGAGGAGACTCCGTGGCTACCGATGCACTGCCGCCTTCGAAGGACGGCCCGGCAACCAGTTCCGCAACACCCTCGGCGGAGGACTTCATCGAGGTGCAGGAGAGTGCGGAGTTCGGCGAACTGCGCCGCTCGTACCGCTCCTTCGCCTTCCCGCTCACCATCGCGTTCATCGCCTGGTACCTGGTGTACGTGCTGCTGTCCAACTACGCGGGCGGCTTCATGGGCACCAAGCTCTTCGGCAACATCAACGTCGCCCTCGTGCTGGGCCTCGCCCAGTTCCTCACCACGTTCCTGATCGCCTGGTGGTACGCCCGCCACGCCGCGGCCAAGCTCGACCCGAAGGCCGAGGCCATCAAGTCCCGGATGGAGGGCGGCGCATGAGCCCCGCAGTCGCACAGGTCCAGCTCGCAGCGGGTGAGGCGAGCGAGCACCGGCCGCTGATCATCACCCTGTTCGCGTGCTTCGTCGTCGCGACCCTCGTCATCACCGTGTGGGCGGGACGGCAGACCAGGGACGCCGCCGACTTCTACGCCGGCGGCCGCCAGTTCACCGGCTTCCAGAACGGACTCGCCGTCTCCGGCGACTACATGTCCGCCGCCTCGTTCCTCGGCATCGCCGGCGCCATCGCCCTCTTCGGCTACGACGGGTTCCTGTACTCGATCGGCTTCCTCGTCGCCTGGCTGGTGGCGCTGCTCCTGGTCGCCGAGCCGCTGCGCAACTCCGGCCGCTACACCATGGGCGACGTGCTCGCCTACCGGATGCGCCAGCGCCCGGTGCGCACCGCCGCCGGCACCTCCACGATCGTCGTCTCGATCTTCTACCTGCTCGCCCAGATGGCGGGCGCCGGTGTGCTCGTCTCGCTGCTGCTCGGCATCACCAGCGACGCGGGCAAGGTCGGCATCGTCGCGCTCGTCGGCGTCCTGATGATCGTGTACGTCTCGATCGGCGGCATGAAGGGGACCACGTGGGTCCAGATGGTGAAGGCCGTGCTGCTCATCACCGGCACGATCCTCATCACGTTCCTGGTGCTCCTCAAGTTCAACTTCAACGTCTCCGAACTGCTCGGCAGGGCGGCCGACAACAGCGGCAAGGGCGCGGCGTTCCTGGAGCCTGGACTCAAGTACGGTGCCACGGCCACGTCCAAGCTGGACTTCATCTCGCTGGGCATCGCGCTGGTCCTCGGCACCGCGGGTCTGCCGCACATCCTGATCCGCTTCTACACGGTGCCGACCGCCAAGGCCGCCCGTAAGTCCGTGATCTGGGCGATCGGCATCATCGGCGGCTTCTACCTGATGACCATCGCGCTCGGCTTCGGCGCCGCCGCCCTCATCAAGCCGGACGAGATCATCGCCTCCAACCCGGCGGGCAACACGGCGGCGCCGCTGCTCGCCCTGCACCTCGGCGGCGTCGACTCGACCTGGGGCGCCGTCCTGCTGGCCACCATCTCCGCGGTCGCGTTCGCCACGATCCTCGCGGTCGTCGCGGGGCTGACCCTGGCCTCGTCCTCGTCGTTCGCGCACGACATCTACGCCAACGTCATCAGGAAGGGCCAGGCCACCGAGAAGGAGGAGGTCAACGCTGCCCGCTACGCGACGGTCGCGATCGGCGTCGTCTCCATCGGCCTGGGCGCGCTCGCCCGCGACCTGAACGTGGCCGGCCTGGTCGCCCTCGCGTTCGCGGTCGCCGCGTCCGCCAACCTGCCGACGATCCTCTACAGCCTCTTCTGGAAGCGGTTCACCACCCAGGGCGCGCTGTGGTCGATCTACGGCGGTCTGACCACGGCCGTCGTCCTGGTGCTGTTCTCGCCGGTCGTCTCCGGCAACCCGAAGACGTCGATGTTCAAGGGCGTCGACTTCCACTGGTTCCCGCTGGAGAACCCGGGCATCATCTCGATCCCGGTGGGCTTCCTGCTCGGCTGGCTCGGCACCGTCCTGTCCAAGGAGGCGGCGGACTCCGCCAAGTACGCCGAGCTGGAGGTGCGGTCGCTGACGGGCACCGGGGCGCACTGAGCCGGTGCCCCGCCGACTGCGCTGATCGACCTCGCGCGCGTGCGGAGCCGAGCGCGTACGGCCGCGTCGTGGAGCCCATGGTGGGTCTCCGCGACGCGGCCGCGCCGTTCCTCGTGGTGATCAGGCGGGTGTCGATGTCGGTCCCGTCACGTAGGCTCGCAGGTGACTGAGTGATCCGGACCAGGGAGGGGCCGACGTGCTCATCGACACCTATGGCCGCGTGGCCACCGACCTACGCGTGTCGCTGACCGACCGGTGCAATCTGCGCTGCGCCTATTGCATGCCCGAAGAGGGCCTTCAGTGGCTGTCGAAGTCCACTCTGCTCACCGACGACGAGATCGTCCGCCTCATCCGGATAGCCGTCACCCGGCTCGGCATCACCGAGGTCCGTTTCACCGGCGGCGAGCCGCTGCTGCGCCCTGGTCTGGTCGGCATCGTCGACCGTGTCGCCCGGCTGGAGCCGCGCCCCCAGATGTCCCTCACGACGAACGGCATCGGCCTCGGCCGCACGGCGAAGGCGCTGAAGGACGCGGGCCTCGACCGGGTCAACGTCTCACTGGACACCCTCCGCCCGGACGTCTTCAAGACCCTCACCCGCCGCGACCGCCACCACGACGTGCTGGCGGGCCTCGAAGCAGCCCGCGCGGCCGGTCTCGACCCGGTCAAGGTCAACACCGTGCTGATGCCCGGGCTCAACGACGACGAGGCCCCGGAGCTCCTCGCCTGGGCCATCGAGAACGACTACGAGCTGCGCTTCATCGAGCAGATGCCGCTGGACGCCCAGCACGGCTGGAAGCGCGAGGGCATGATCACCGCGGGCGACATCCTGCAGTCGCTGCGCAGGCGCTTCGAGCTCACCCCCGAAGGGGCGGAGGAGCGCGGTTCGGCACCCGCCGAGCGGTGGATCGTCGACGGCGGCCCGCACCGCGTCGGCGTCATCGCCTCCGTCACCCGCCCGTTCTGCGCGGCCTGCGACCGCACCCGGCTCACCGCCGACGGCCAGGTGCGCACCTGCCTGTTCGCCACCGAGGAGACGGACCTGCGGGGAGCACTGCGCTCGGACGCGTCCGACGAGGAGATCGCCCGCATATGGAAGCTGGCGATGTGGGGCAAGAAGGCGGGCTCGGGGCTCGACGACCCCACGTTCCTCCAGCCGGAGCGGCCGATGTCGGCGATCGGCGGCTGAGCCTCAGCCGTCCTGTTCCTCCGGCTCTTCCCACTCCTCGAGCGTCACCACGTCCTTGAGGAAGCCGCGTATCCCGAGGAACTTCGACAGATGCTCGCGGTGTTCCTCGCACGCGAGCCAGGTCTTGCGGCGCTCCGGTGTATGGACCTTCGGGTTGTTCCAGGCCAGGACCCATACCGCGGCGGCGCGGCAGCCCTTTGCGGAACAGATCGGGGACTCCGGGGACTCCGGTGTGGAGGGGAGCGGAAAGGAGAAGTCGGGGGCGTTCACGACCTCGACCCTAACGCGTCGCTGACACGGTCATGGCACACACAAAAGGCGACGCCGAGCAGCCACGGGGGGAGCTGCCCGGCGTCGGTCTGTCGCTCCGACGGGGGATGCGGAGCGCGTAGGAAGTATGTCACGGAGGACCCGGCGCCCGGCACCGGATCGTCATGATTGATCTGAGCTTTTCTTGGGCTTTGCGGAATTCCCGTGATCAGCTCTGGTCCCGCGCCGCGTCACCGGACTGGCCGTGTGTGTCACCGGCGACACTGCTGGAGGCGGCGCCCGCGGTGCCGGCGGCATCGGTGGCGTCTTCCGGGACGGATTCCGTGGATCCCGCGGAGGCGTCCTGCTGAGGCGGAGCGATCATCGGCCGGGGTGGCGCGAGGATCACGGACGAAGGAAGCGACGGGGCGTTCTCGCGGCCCGCATTGGCGATCACCACGGCGATATAGGGGAGGACAAGGCCGAGCACAAGAGCCACGATGGCGACGTGCCGTTCCACGTTCCACAGCACTGCGGCGAGGATCACCGAGACCGTACGGATCGACATCGAGATGACATACCGGCGCTGGCGCGCCCGCACATCGTCCGCGAGCCCCTGCCTGGCCGCTGTGATCCGGAAGACCTGGCCCCCGCTCTGCTTCCGCATCGTGTTCCACCGCCTGAGTGCTGTGTAAGGACTCTCCCCCGGCCCGGACCTGACCGATCCGGCCGGAGCCCGGTCCGAACACACTCCACGTTACGCCGCGGATGCGCCGGGTTCGACACCGGGCCCCGGTCCCGCCTGGGCGGGTTCGCCGGGCCGTCTGCCGTACGGTGCCGCCGACATGCGCCGTATGGCCGACCGTCCGAGACTGGGTGCAGGCTCGCGTCAAGCCGCACGAGGAGGCGTCATGGGCTGGTTGTGGGCGATCATCGTGGGATTCGTACTCGGTTTGCTGGCCAAGGCGATCCTGCCCGGCAAGCAGCACAGCCCGCTGTGGCTGACCACTGTCTTCGGCATCATCGGCGGCGTCATCGGCAACGCGCTGGCCGCGTCCTTCGGCATCGCCGAGACCAGGGGCATCGACTGGGGCCGGCATGCTCTGCAGCTCGTCGCGGCGCTGGTCATCGTGGGGCTCGGAGACATGGTGTACGTATCGCTCCGCGGGAGGCGGAAAGCGTGAGGCGCGTACCGGCTGCCGAGCCGGTACGCCGAAGGGGGCGGCTCCGCACGATGGCGGAACCGCCCCCTTCGGCGTACCCGGCCGGGAGACTTCCGGCTGGTCAGCCCCCCGTGACCTCGACGGCCGCCAGGTTCTTCTTGCCCCGGCGCAGCACCAGCCAGCGGCCGTGCAGCAGCTCCTCGGACGCCACCACGGCGTCCTCGCCGACGACCTTGACGTTGTTCACGTAGGCCCCGCCCTCCTTGACGGTGCGGCGGGCGGCGGACTTGCTCGGTACCAGGCCGGTGTCCGCGAGCAGGTCCACGACCGGGCCCAGCTCGGAGACCTTCGCCTGCGGCAGCTCGGAGAGGGCCGCGCTCAGCGTGGCCTCGTCCAGCTCGCCCAGCTCACCCTGGCCGAAGAGGGCCTTGGACGCCGCGATGACCGCCGCCGTCTGGTCGGCGCCGTGCACCAGCGTCGTCAGCTCCTCGGCCAGCGCACGCTGGGCGGCCCGGGCCTGCGGACGCTCCTCCGTCTGCTTCTCCAGCTCCTCCAGCTCTTCGCGGGACTTGAAGGACAGGATCCGCATGTACGTCGAGATGTCCCGGTCGTCCACGTTCAGCCAGAACTGGTAGAACGCGTACGGCGTCGTCATCTCCGGGTCGAGCCAGACGGCCCCGCCCTCGGTCTTGCCGAACTTGGTGCCGTCCGCCTTGGTCATCAGCGGCGTCGCCAGCGCGTGCACGCCGGCGTGCGGCTCCAGCTTGTGGATCAGGTCCAGACCCGCTGTGAGGTTGCCCCACTGGTCGCTGCCGCCCTGCTGGAGCGTGCAGCCGTACCGCCGGTACAGCTGCAGGAAGTCCATGCCCTGCAGGATCTGGTAGCTGAACTCCGTGTAGCTGATGCCCTGGTCGGACTCCAGGCGCCGGGCGACGGAGTCCTTGGTCAGCATCTTGTTGACGCGGAAGTGCTTGCCGATGTCGCGCAGGAACTCGATCGCGGACAGACCGGCGGTCCAGTCGAGGTTGTTGACCATGACGGCCGCGTTCTCGCCCTCGAAGGACAGGAACGGCTCGATCTGGGAGCGCAGCTTGCCGACCCAGCCGGCGACCGTCTCCGGGTCGTTCAGCGTGCGCTCCGCGGTCGGGCGCGGGTCGCCGATCAGCCCCGTGGCACCGCCGACCAGCGCCAGCGGCCGGTGGCCGGCCTGCTGGAGCCGGCGCACGGTGAGCACCTGCACCAGGTGCCCCACGTGCAACGACGGCGCCGTCGGGTCGAAACCGCAATAGAAGGTGACGGGACCGTTCGCGAGCGCCTTGCGCAGAGCGTCCTCGTCAGTGGACAGGGCGAAAAGCCCCCGCCACTTCAGCTCGTCGACGATGTCCGTCACGGTTGCTTGTCTCCTTGAACGGTTCAAACAGGTGGAATGTGTGAACGGTGTGGACCCGCTCCCCGCAAGTCTATGGGGGTCACACGCCCTGACTCACCGAGCTCATGTTGAAGTCCGGCACGCGCAGGGCGGGCATCGCGGCCCGGGTGAAATAATCGCTCCATTCCCGCGGCAGTGTCTTTTCCGTACGGCCGGCTTCCACCGCCCGGCCCAGCAGGTCGACCGGCGACTCGTTGAACCGGAAGTTGTTCACCTGGCCCGTGACCTCGCCGTTCTCGACGAGGTAGACGCCGTCCCGGGTCAGTCCGGTGAGCAGCAGCGTGGCCGGGTCGACCTCGCGGATGTACCAGAGGCAGGTCAGCAGCAGCCCGCGTTCGGTCGAAACAACCATCTCCTCCAGCGAGCGGTCGCCGCCGCCGTCCAGGATCAGATTGCCGATCCCCGGTGCCACCGGCAGTCCGGTGAGGCCCGCGCTGTGCCTCGTCGTGACGAGGTGAGCCAGCGTGCCCTCCCGGATCCAGTCGGTGGCGGACAGCGGCAGCCCGTTGTCGAAGGCGGAGGCGTCGTCGCCGGAGGAGTGCGCGAGGACGAAGGGGGAGGATTCGAGTCCTGGCTCCTTCGGGTCGCTGCGCAGGGTCAGCGGCAGCTCGGACAGCTTCTCACCGAGTCGCGTGCCGCCGCCCGGCTTGCTGAAGACCGTCCGCCCCTCGGCGGCGTCCCGCCCCGACGACGACCACATCTGGTAGATCAGCAGGTCGGCCACGGCGGTCGGAGGCAGCAGCGTCTCGTAGCGGCCCGCGGGCAGGTCCAGGCGCCGTTCGGCCCAGCGCAGTCGTGTGGCGAGTTCCTCATCCATGGCGCCCGGGTCGACGTCCTTGAAGTCCCGGGTGGAACGGCCCGCCCAGGCCGAGCGGATGCGGTCCGGCGACTTGGCGTTCAGCTCCAGCGTCCCGTTCGGCTGGTCGTGCCGCAGCCGCAGCCCCGTCGACGTACCGAGGTAGCTGGACACGAGCTCGTGGTTGGCGAACCCGTACAGCTCGCGGCCGCCCGCACGGGCCCGCGCGAAGGCCTCGCCGAGTGCCGGGGCGAAGTCCGCGAAGACCGCCGACGACGTCTCGGCGGGCGCGTCCGTGAAGTCCGGCGAGGCGGGGACACCCTCGACGAGCGGCTGCGCGTCCTCGGCGGGGCCCGCTGCCCGGGCTGCGGCCTCGGCGGCGCGCACCAACGGCTCGAGCTCGTCCGCGGTGACGGCCGACCGTGAGACGACGCCCGACGCCGTCCCCTCCTTGCCGTCCACGGTCGCGATGACGGTGAGGGCACGGCCGCGCGTGACGCCGTTCGTCGTCAGCGCGTTCCCCGCCCAGCGCAGGTTCGCGGTCGAGTACTCGTCGGCGATCACGACGCAGCCGTCGGCGCGGGACAGGTCGAGGGCGCGCTCGACGACCTCGTGCGGCTTGTTCGTACGCGTCGTCGTGCTCATCGACCGGCCTCCTGCGTCGTGTTCAGAATGTTCACGCCCTTGAAGAGGGCCGACGGGCAGCCGTGCGAGACGGCCGCGACCTGGCCCGGCTGGGCCTTGCCGCAGTTGAAGGCGCCGCCCAGGACATACGTCTGCGGGCCGCCGACCGCGGCCATCGAGCCCCAGAAGTCGGTGGTCGTCGCCTGGTAGGCGACATCGCGGAGCTGCCCGGCGAGCCGCCCGTTCTCGATCCTGAAGAACCGCTGCCCGGTGAACTGGAAGTTGTAGCGCTGCATGTCGATGGACCAGGACCGGTCGCCGACGACGTAGATCCCGCGGTCGACCCCGCCGATCAGATCCTCCGTCGACAGCCCTCCCGGATCCGGCTGCAGCGACACGTTCGCCATCCGCTGCACGGGCACGTGGCCGGGGGAGTCGGCGTACGCGCAGCCGTTGGACCGTTCGAAGCCGGTCAGCTTCGCGATGCGCCGGTCCAGCTGGTAGCCGACGAGCGTGCCGTCCTTCACCAGGTCCCAGGACTGCGCGGCCACGCCCTCGTCGTCGTATCCGACGGTGGCGAGCCCGTGCTCGGCGGTTCGGTCGCCCGTCACGTTCATGATCTCGGAGCCGTACTTCAACTTGCCGAGCTGGTCGAAGGTGGCGAAGGACGTCCCGGCGTAGGCGGCCTCGTAGCCGAGCGCCCGGTCCAGCTCCGTCGCGTGCCCGATGGACTCGTGGATGGTCAGCCACAGATTGGACGGGTCGACGACCAGGTCGTACACGCCCGCCTCGACGCTCGGCGCGCGCATCTTCTCGGCGAGCAGCTCGGGGATCTCGGCGAGCTCGCCGTCCCAGTCCCAGCCGGTGCCCGTCAGGTACTCCCAGCCGCGCCCGACCGGCGGCGCCAGCGTGCGCATCGAGTCGAACTCGCCGCTCGACTCGTCCACCGCGACCGCCGTGAGCTGCGGATGCAGCCGCACGCGCTGCTGCGTCGTGACCGTCCCCGCCGTGTCCGCGTAGAACTTGTTCTCGTGCACGGTGAGCAGCGAGGCGTCGACGTGCGCAACCGCGTCGGACGCCAGCAGCCGCTCGCTCCAGGCGCCGAGCAGCCCGGTCTTCTCCTCGTCCGGTACGGAGAAGGGGTCGATCTCGTACGCGGAGACCCAGGTCTTCTCGCTGTGCACGGGCTCGCCGGCGAGCTCCACCCGCTCGTCGGACCCTGCGGCCGCGATCACCTGGGCCGACAGCTTCGCCATCGCCACGGCCTGGCCGGCCACCTTGGCCGCGGCGTCCATCGTCAGATCCACGCCCGACGCGAACCCCCAGGTGCCGCCGTGCACCACCCGGACCGCATAGCCCAGATCCGTGCTGTCCGCCGACCCCGACGGTTTCGCGTCACGCAGTCGCCACGACGCGCTGCGCACCCGCTCGAAGCGGAAGTCCGCATGCTCCGCTCCGAGCGCCCGCGCCCGGGCGAGCGCCGCATCGGCGAGAGCCCTCAGCGGCAGCGCGAGGAACGACTGGTCAATGTCATGGGCCACGGGTGGCCTTCCTTCCCTCGTACCCTCCGTTTGCCAGTCCGAAGTGAAGCACGACACACGGCCGCCGGGCGCTGGACTTTCCCAGGTCGCGGCCCGGCTTCGGCCCCGCTCTCGGCCCGCTGCCCGCGGCGGACCGAGAGCGGGTGCCTCCGCCGGGTGATTCCGTGGGGACGCGGCGCCGATTCTGTAGGGACCCGACAGTGTGTACCCCGAGCCACTGTGGGTGGCCGATTCTCCGCGAGGGGGTCGATACCGATAGGTTTTCGAGGTACCAGACCCGCTATCGAAAGGGTGATCCGTTGAGCCGCTCGGTTCTCGTCACCGGAGGAAACCGGGGCATCGGCCTCGCCATCGCCCGCGCTTTCGCGGAGGCAGGCGACAAGGTCGCGATCACGTACCGCTCGGGTGAGCCGCCGGCCGCCCTGACGGAACTGGGCTGCCTGGCAGTCAAGTGCGACATCACCGACAGCGAGCAGGTGGAGCAGGCCTACAAGGAGATCGAGGCCGAGCACGGCAACGTCGAGGTGCTCGTCGCCAACGCCGGTGTCACCAAGGACCAGCTGCTGATGCGCATGTCCGAGGACGACTTCACCTCCGTCCTCGACACCAACCTCACCGGCACCTTCCGGGTCGTCAAGCGCGCCAACCGCGGCATGCTGCGCGCCAAGAAGGGCCGCGTCGTGCTGATCTCCTCCGTCGTGGGCCTGCTCGGCTCGGCCGGCCAGGCCAACTACGCCGCGTCCAAGGCGGGCCTGGTCGGCTTCGCGCGCTCCCTCGCCCGTGAGCTCGGGTCGCGCAACATCACCTTCAACGTCGTCGCCCCCGGCTTCGTCGACACCGACATGACCAAGGCGCTCTCCGACGAGCAGCGCGAGGGCATCCTGTCGCAGGTGCCGCTCGCCCGGTACGCGCAGCCCGAGGAGATCGCCGCCGCGGTGCGGTTCCTCGCCTCCGACGACGCTTCGTACATCACTGGAGCCGTCATTCCGGTTGACGGCGGACTGGGAATGGGTCACTGATCACCATGAGTGGAATCCTCGACGGCAAGCGCGTCCTGATCACCGGTGTGCTGATGGAGTCCTCCATCGCCTTCCACGCCGCGAAGCTGGCCCAGGAGCAGGGTGCCGAGATCATCCTCACCGCCTTCCCGCGGCCCACGCTCACCGAGCGCATCGCCAGGAAGCTGCCCAAGCCCACCAAGGTCATCGAGCTCGACGTCACCAACGACGAGCACCTGGGCCGCCTCGCCGACATCGTGGGCGAGGAGCTCGGCGGCCTCGACGGTGTCGTCCACTCCATCGGCTTCGCGCCGCAGGACGCGCTCGGCGGCAACTTCCTCAACACGCCCTTCGAGTCGGTCTCGACGGCCATGCACGTCTCCGCGTTCTCGCTGAAGTCGCTGACCATGGCCTGTCTGCCGCTGATGCAGAACGGCGGCTCGGTCGTCGGCCTCACCTTCGACGCGCAGTACGCCTGGCCGCAGTACGACTGGATGGGCCCGGCCAAGGCGGCGCTCGAGGCCACCAGCCGCTACATGGCGCGCGACCTCGGCAAGCAGAACATCCGCTGCAACCTGATCTCGGCCGGCCCGATCGGCTCCATGGCCGCCAAGTCCATCCCGGGCTTCGGCGAGCTGGCCTCCGTGTGGGACACCCGCGCCCCCCTGGAGTGGGACCTCACCGACCCCGAGCCGGCCGGCCGCGGCGTCGTGGCCCTGCTGTCGGACTGGTTCCCCAAGACCACCGGCGAGATCATCCACGTCGACGGCGGTCTGCACGCGATCGGCGCCTGAGCGGCCCGGCACCTTCGTACGGCCGAGGTCGCGGCCATGTTCGCGGTTCAGGATGCGGCTACGGTCGTGCGTTCACAAGTTCACACATAGGCGGCGCCCCGTCTCCCGCACTGCGCGGGGGCGGGGCGTCACCTGTTCGGCCCACCCGACGGGCGGCCGGGGCGCGAAACCGCGCACTCTGGAGTACGAGAAGTCGAGATATCGAGAAGTCCGAGTTCTCCCGGAGGTTCCCCAGGTTTCTCCCAAAAAGGCATTCCCCCTTGTGGTGCAGCCGCGGCGGCCTCGCCGACTGCCGCAGTACGGCCGAGGAGGTACCCCTTGTGCGCGTGTTCCACCGAGGGTCCGGGCACCGGCTCCGCTGGAGCGGCTACGCCGCGCTCCCCGGGGCGGTTCTCGCCGCTCTCGCCCTCATCGCCGTCCTGCCGTTCCTCGCCTCATCGAACGGCTCGGAAGAATCCGCGCGCGAGCACGCGCGCGTGGAGGGCGACAAAGCCGTGCCGGAGGCCTTCGGATCGGAGTGCCGCACCAGCATCGACGGCTCCCAGGTGACGGCCTACTGCCACAACCCGAATGCCGAGACCGACCGGGTGACGCTGCACATCGAGTGCGACCGCTGGTGGGACCTCGACAGCGACAGCGCCCCCGTCGTGGCCGAGCCCGCCATGACGGTCCGGCTCACCGGGCGGTGCTGGAAGGAGGTCCGCTCGGTGTGGGTCAGCCACGAGCGGTGACGGGACGTTCCTGGCCGTCGGATGTGTCGTCGGCGGTACGGCTTCCGCCGCGGAGACGACCGGGGCGGCACAGGAACGGATAACCGGCGGCCTCGGAAGCGGCCGCCTCCGCGTCGCCCGTGCGGATCGCATCCACCAGCCGCGTGTGGTCCATGTGGTTCTCGGGCGTCAGCTTCTCGCCGACGTCCTCGCGCAGCCAGTCGCGCAGCACCTCGCCGAGATCCGCGTACATCGCGGTCATCACGTCGTTGTGGGAAGCGGCCACCACCGCCATGTGGAACGTCGCGTCGGCCGTCACGAAGGCCTCCGTATCGCCGGACTCCCACGCCTCCTCGCGGCGCAGCAGCAGCGCGTCGAGCTGTTTGAGGTCCCGCTCGGTGCGCCGCTCGGCGGCCAGCCGGGCCGCGCTGGACTCCAGCGTGGAGCGCAGCTCGGCGATGTGCCGCGGGTCGGCGTCCGCGAACCGACGATGCATCACGCCCGCCAGCTCGCTGGTCGCCACCACATAGGTTCCGGACCCCTGGCGGATGTCGAGCAGCCCGTTGTGCGCGAGCGCGCGCACCGCCTCGCGGACAGTGTTGCGGGCGACGCCGAGCTGCTCGACGAGCTCCGGCTCGGTCGGGATACGGGAACCGACAGGCCACTCGCCCGAGCTGATCTGGTTCCGCAGCGCGGCGATGACCTGCTCCGAGAGCACCGATCGGCGTGCGTGACTCAACGGCATGACGGTCCTTCGGGCGGAGTCGGCCGGGCGGCCGTGACGAGGGGTGGACAGTCAATCATCCCATGATTCTATGATGGTCGGCATGGCTAGCGAGGAATCACCGACGATGTCGACGATGGCGTCGACCCCACCGGCATCGGCACGTGCGACCAGGGTCCGTGGTGCGGCCGTGGCCACTGCTGACGCCTCCGAGGACACGACCACCGGTGCCTCCATGACCGCAGGTGCCGCTTCCGGACGACCGGCCACGCGCGCGTGGACGACGCGGCTTGTGATCCTCGGCCTCGTGCTGTCCGCACTCAACCTCCGCCCGGCCATCACGAGCCTCGGCGCCCTCCTCGAAGAGGTACGCGACGGCCTCGGTATGAGCGGCACCGTCGCCGGCCTGCTCACCTCCGTGCCGCCGCTCTGCTTCGCCGTCTTCGGCGTCATGGCCCCGCGTCTCGCCCGTCGCTTCGGCCCTGTCGCGGTGGTCTGCGCCGGTATGGCCGCGATCGCGGCGGGACTCGCCGTCCGGCCGTACGCCGGCGGCACGGCCGGGTTTCTCGCGGCGAGCGCCCTCGCCCTGATGGGCATCGCCGTGAGCAACATCCTGATGCCCGTGATCGTCAAGCGCTGGTTCCCGGACCGCGTCGGCTCGATGACCGGCCTCTACTCGATGGCGCTCGCGCTCGGCACCTCCCTCGCAGCCGCGGCCACCGTGCCGATCGCCGACGCGCTGGGCGGCCGCTGGCAGCCGGGGCTCGCCGTCTGGGCCGTGCTGGCCGTGGCCGCCGTACTGCCGTGGCTCCCGTTCGTGGGTGCCCGGGGAGCGGGGCGGACCGGGACCGGTGATCAGTCGGGAGCGGGCGGTACGTTCCGCTCGGGCGGCGCGACGGGAACCGGTGACGCGTCCGGCGTCGGCGTGCCGAGCGGGGCCGAGAACGGGCCCGGCCGCGCACCCGACGGGCTCCGGATCGCCCGTAGCCGTACCGCCTGGGCGCTCGCCGTCTTCTTCGGGCTCCAGGCCACGGCCGCGTACATCACGATGGGCTGGATGGCGCAGATCTTCCGCGACGCCGGGGTGTCGGCGGGCACCGCCGGTCTGCTGCTGGCCGCCACCATGGCGATCGGCGTACCGCTCTCCGTCGTCATCCCACGGGTGGCCACCCGGCTGCCCCAGCAGGGCCCCATCGTGGTCGCCATCGGACTCTGCGGCCTCGCCGGATACGCCGGCCTCTACCTCGCGCCCGCCGGCGGCGCCTGGGCCTGGGCGCTCCTGCTCGGCATCTCCAACTGCGCCTTCCCGCTGGCGCTCACCCTGGTCGGGATGCGCTCCCGTACGTCGGCAGGTGTCGCGAGGCTCTCCGCCTTCGCCCAGAGCACGGGCTACCTGATCTCCATCCCGGGCCCGCTGCTCGTGGGCGTCCTCTACCAGCACAGCGGCGGCTGGGGCCTGCCCCTCGCACTCATGGCGGCGCTGATGATCCCGCAGATCGTCATGGGCGTCCTGGCGGGCCGCAACCGGACGGTCGAGGATGAGTGCGAGGCGCGCGTAGCGGCCTGAGCCGCCGGAGTGGTCCCCGCTCACCCCGGCGGCAGCCCGCCGTATCACGGGTGCGACACTTGCCGCATGCCTGTGCTCGATCCCAATCCCCAGAACGGCCAGAGGAAGCTGCTCCTCGTGTTCGGCGCCATGCTGGCCATCACCGTGATCATCGGCATCATCGCGTCGATCGCCTCTCCCTGAGCCCCCGCTCCCGTGACCCGGCGCGGGACTCGGTGGGGTTGTCCCCACCACCCCCTAGGGGGTCAGTGTCAGGGTCAAGTGGGTGGATCACCGGATGGGCTGAAGGGTGCGTACTCCGTAGCTTCGAGATGTGGACGCGACGACGCGGCAAGGACTTCTCGAGGACCATGGAGGCGGCATGTCGGCCCCTGCGCACTCCCGGCCCCATCCGGCACGCACGGGCGGCGCCGTGCCCCGGCTGCCCTGGTGGGCCGTCGTTCTCCCCGCGATCGCCTTCGCGGCCCTGCTGATGCTGGTGCTCAACCCGGCCGACGCCCAGGCGGCGAGCGGCGACCCCTCGATCACCCATGTCTTCGAGCGCATGCAGCAGGCGGTCCTCAGGCAGGTCCCCTGAGGCGTCCGCGTCACACCGGTCGACCGGCGCCGACCAGGCACAGGCACCCGTGCGGCATCAGCCCTTGGGCCACCTGCCCGCAGGGCGTCAACCACGTCGGGGAGACCGCGTCAACTCCCTGCGCTCCATGGCCTGTTTCATGCGAAGCTGGGACCCATGAGCGTCGCAGACCCCCGCAGGATTGTCCTTTTCCGACATGCGAAGGCCGACTGGCCACAGGTGTCCGACCACGAGCGGCCGCTCGCCGAGCGGGGCCGCAAGGACGCCCCCGTAGCAGGCCGAAAGCTGGCCGACACCGGCATCTCCTTCGACCTCGCCCTCTGCTCGACCGCGGCCAGGACCCGCGAGACCTGGAAGCTCGCCGTGCACGAGCTCCAGCACCGGCCCAAGACGGTCTACGAGGAGCGGGTCTACGAAGCCTCGCCGGGCGAGCTCATCGCCGTGCTCAACGAGATCCCCGAGGACGTGCATAACGCCATCCTGATCGGCCACAACCCCGGTGTGCAGGGGCTCACCGAGATCCTCGCCGGCCAGGCGGAGGGCGACGCCCAGCAGCGTATGAGCCGCCGCGGCTTCCCGACCTCGGCCTTCGCGGTGCTCTCGATCCCCGGTCCGTGGAAGTCGGTCGAACCGGGCGTGGGCACGCTCGTCGGCTACTGGGCGCCGGGCGGGGCGTAGCCCTTCTCGTCCCTCGCGACGCGCGCTCATGCGCGTACCCGTACCCGGACCCCCCTTACCCGGACACTCCCAACGACGGCGAACGGGGCCGGCACCACAGCGGTGCCGGCCCCGTTCGCCGTCCTCGTGTCGCTGATCGCGTCAGTCGTCGTGCATGTCCGCGGCCTCGACCTCTTCGCGCGTGATGCCCAGCAGGTACAGCACCGTGTCGAGGAACGGCACGTTCACCGCGGTGTGCGCGGCCTTGCGTACGACCGGCTTGGCGTTGAAGGCGACGCCGAGTCCGGCGGCGTTCAGCATGTCGAGGTCGTTGGCGCCGTCGCCGATCGCCACGGTCTGGGCGAGCGGCACCCCGGCCTCCGCGGCGAACCGGCGGAGCAGCCGCGCCTTGCCCGCCCGGTCCACTATCTCGCCGGTGACGCGGCCCGTGAGCTTCCCGTCGACTATCTCCAGCGTGTTGGCCTGGGCGAAGTCGAGGCCGAGACGTTCCTTCAGGTCGTCCGTGACCTGCGTGAATCCGCCGGAGACCACACCGACTTGGTAGCCGAGCCGCTTGAGCGTACGGATCAGGGTGCGGGCACCGGGCGTGAGCCGCACCTCGCTGCGTACCTTGTCCACGACCGACGCGTCGAGCCCCTCGAGGAGCGCCACGCGCGCGTGCAGCGACTGCTCGAAGTCGAGCTCACCGCGCATCGCGGCTGCCGTGACCTCGGCGACCTTGTCCTCGCAGCCCGCGTGGGCGGCGAACAGCTCGATCACCTCGTCCTGGATGAGGGTCGAGTCGACGTCCATGACGACGAGGCGCTGCGCCCGTCGGTGCAGCCCCGCCGCCACCACCGCGATATCGACGCCGAGCGCGGCGGCCTCGGTCACGAGCGCGGTGCGCAGCGGCTCGGTCTCCACGCCGGAGACCATCAACTCGACGGCTGTCACGGGGTACTTCGCCAGGCGGAAGATACGGTCGATGTTGCCGCCCGTCGAGGTGATCCGTGCGGCGATCACGGCCGTCGACTCGGCGGTGAGCGGATGCCCGAGCACGGTCACGTGCGAGCGCCCGAGGCCGCGGGGACGGTTGTCACCGATCCCGGAGATGATCTCCGCCTGCAGTTTCATGGACTCCGCCCAGCTGTGGACGGTGGCCCGTAGGGAGCCCTCGAGGGCGGCCGACGGCTTGGTCACGAGCGCGCACAGGACGATGCGGCCACGGGTGACCACCTGCTCGATGTCGACGACGTCGAGCGAGTAGGCGGCGAGGGTGTCGAACAGGCCGGCGGTGATCCCCGGCCGGTCCTTGCCGAAGATCTTGACCAGAAGAGTGGGGATGTCAGAGGTCTGCGAAGCGCTCATGATGTCACCACCGTATCCGCCGCCCCGTGCCTTCCGCGCCCGTGGTCCGCGTACCGGACAGAGGGCTGGAACAGGGGCCGACGCCCGGGTGCCCACTAGGTGAACAGGCAGCTCTCAGCGTCGGCGGCCCCCCGGCGGTCCCGGTGGCGGCGGGCCGTCCTCGGGAGGCGACGGAGGAGGCGGAGGTGGGGGAGGCGGCGGCCACCCCGCGTCCCGGGGCCGCGGCGTCGGCCGGGGAGGGGGCGGCGTGATCGGCCCCATCACGGTGGGCGCGCCGTACACGTCGTCGGGCGGCCGGAGGTAGGGGTTGGTCTCGTTGTGGGAGGGGCGGTAGGGGCTGCCGGGGTTGTACGGACCCGAGCTGTACGCGAGTGGATACGTACCGTCCGGGGGGCCGCCCGAGCCGGCGTACCCGGCCAGGGCGAAAGGTGCCGCGCGCGTGCCCGCCTTGCTCGTGGCGTACGCGAGCAGGGCTCCCGCCGCGCCGGCGCCCGCGCCCCACGCCGCGCCCAGCAGCACGGCCGTCCCCGCCCTCCCGTGCAGTTCGATCCCGGCACCGAAGGCGTCGAAGCCGAGCACCGACAGGGAGGCGCCCACGGACACCTCCGTCAGCCATACGAGGAGGGGCAGCCCCAGTGCCGTCACGACGCCGAGCCGCAGCGCGCACCGTCCGGCGAACCCGAGGGCGCCTCGGCCACCGCGGTCGCGTACCGGACCCGTTCCCGTACCGGCCCGGCCGCCGGTACCGCCCCGGCCGCCGGCCCCGGCTCCGCTGGCACCAGCCGAGGAGCCGACCGCACCCGCCGCCCCCACATGGCCCGGGTCAGGGATGCGCACGCCACCCGCGAGGGGCGTGCGCACAGCGGTGAGCACCCCCGCGAACAGCATCATCGCCGCAGCCGCGACCCCCAGCAGCCACACCGAGCCGTGCAGTTCGGCAAGACGCCCCAGCGTGACCGGCTCGTCGGCCGAGACGCGTAACAGCTCGTCCAGCGGATCCGGCAGAAGCCGTGCCAGCTCACCCGTCGCCCGGCCGTCCCACGGCACGAACAGCCCCAGCGGGATGCCCAGCCAGACGCCGCCCGGCGCACCCAGCAGCGCGGCGCCCGCGATCCGCCGCGGGTGGTCGTCGCCGATCAGCGCGAACACCGCCGCGGCGAGGCCCGCGGCGACGGCCACCAGTAATACGTCGACCAGCGCCGACGCGGCCGGCCGCACCACACGGTGCACGGCGTCCCAGCCGCGCGGCAGCGGCGTCCGGCGCGAGGCGAGCAGTGCGATCAGCAGGACGCCCACCACCCAGGCGGCGCCGCCGAGCAGCGTGGGCGCCGTGTCCACGGTGAAACCGACCGAGGCCTTCGCGCTCGCGAGATCGCCGAGCCGGTCCGGCAGGAGGCCGCCGATGTCCCCGAGCCCCAGACCGTCACCTGTGCCACCGGGATCACCCGGCAGATCACCGCCCGGCAGTCCGTCCAGACCGAGCGCGCCGCCGTCGATCGTGATGACGTCATGACCCGCCCAGGCGAGCCCGCCGAGCATCGCCAGGAACAGCACGGCGACCGTCCCCACGCGCGCGAGGAGTTCGGCGGGGGAGATCACAACCCCCGCTCCCCGCAAGGACCGCAGAAAGAAATGCACCAGCAGCAGCGCACCCACCAGACCCACGCCGAGTGGCGTGATATCGATGGCCGTGTCCGCCTGAGCGCCCTCCAGCCCGAACGCCGACACGTCCCCGGACGGCGTGACCGACCCGCCCGAGGCGAGCGCCACCACGGCAGCTGTCATCGGCCCGAGCGACCCCGCCGCATCGGCGCCCAGCAGATGCAGCCCGAGTGCCGCTGTGACCGCCATACCGATCAAGGCCCAGCTCACGGCAGCTGTCGCGGAGAGGAGCACGTCCGCCCAACGCACGCTTCCCCTGGGGCCGTTGACATCGCTCTTACGCCCGCCGGTCTCCATCAGGACCCCCCGATCCGTACCGCCGATCTGTACAGCGATGCCCAGTTCGCTCAGGATGATCATGATCCGTGTGCACTCGTAGGCGCTTACCACTCTCCGGGCCGGTATCTGCCCCGTCAACCGGGCGACCGGGGAGGGGTATGCGCACTCCTCACAAGAGCCGGGTTTCGGACGGACCGCTCAGCCTGGAATAGTTCCTCACGATGTTAGACATCCCTAGACTCGCCATAGACGGGGCAACTCGGGGAAATCGGGGGGACAATCAGTGGGGTATGGAGCGCCTGAACTCGTACTGGAACGGAACGGACAAACCTGGACGCTCGATTCGTCCAGGCCCTGCACCCTCGGGCGCGATCCGCAGGGTGACATCGTGTTCGACGACGCCCGCGTCTCCTGGCGTCACGCCACGATCAGCTGGGGTGGCCGGAGTTGGGTCATCGAGGACCACGGCAGCACGAACGGCACCTATGTACAGGGCCAGCGCATCCACCACATGGAGATAGGCCCGGGCTCTGCCGTGCACCTCGGCAACCCGACGGACGGCCCGCGGCTGAACGTCCAGGGTGCCGCCGCCATGGCGACGCCGCAGCAGGCCCAGCAGCCCGCGCAGCAGTCGCCGGCCGGCGGCCCGGGCTGGGCCCAGCAGGCCCCGCAGGAGCAGTTTCCGCAGCAGCAGGCTCCCCAGCAGGCATGGCCGCAGCCGAAGCAGGCAGCCCCGGGGATCCCGCACCAGCAGGGACCGGGGGCCGGGGGCGCGGACGCCCCACCGGTCTACGGCGACCGCAGCCCCACCACGTTCCACCGGCTGGCACTCGGCCGCGTGATGCGCATCGGCCGTGCGCTCGAGAACGACCTGGTCGTCGCCGACCTCCAGGTCTCGCGCCACCACGCCGAGTTCCACGCGACGCCCGACGGCCGCTTCGAGATACGCGACCTCGGCTCCCACAACGGCACATACGTCAACGGCCAGCCGATCCCCAAGGGCGGCTCCGCACTCCTCGGCCCGAACGACATCGTCGGTGTCGGCCACTCGACGTTCCGCCTCGTCGGCGACCGCCTCGAGGAGTTCGTCGACACCGGTGAGATCTCCTTCTCCGCGCGCCATCTCACCGTCACCGTCGACGGCGGCAGGCAGATCCTCAAGGACGTCTCCTTCGGCGTCCCGGAGAAGTCCCTCGTCGCGGTCATCGGCCCGTCCGGCTCCGGCAAGTCCACGCTCCTGAAGGCGCTCACCGGTTACCGCCCGGCCGACCAGGGAGACGTCCTCTACGACAACCGGAACCTGTACAAGCAGTTCGCCGAGCTGCGCCAGCGCATCGGTCTCGTCCCGCAGGACGACATCCTGCACAAGGAGCTGTCCGTCCAGAAGGCCCTCAAGTACGCGGCCAAGCTGCGCTTCCCCGCGGACACCACGCAGGCCGAGCGCTCGGCCCGTATCGACGAGGTCCTGCGCGAGCTCAAGCTGGACATCCACAAGGACAAGAAGGTCACCTCGCTCTCCGGCGGCCAGCGCAAGCGCGTCTCGGTCGCCCTGGAGCTGCTGACCAAGCCGTCCCTGATCTTCCTGGACGAGCCGACCTCCGGTCTCGACCCGGGCATGGACCGCGACGTCATGCAGCTGCTGCGCGGCCTCGCCGACGACGGCCGTACGGTCCTGGTCGTCACGCACTCCGTCGCCGAGCTGGCGCTCTGCGACAAGCTGCTGGTGATGGCCCCGGGCGGCGCGGTCGCCTACTTCGGCCCGCCCGGGGAGGCGCTGAACTTCTTCGGCTACGACACCTGGGCCGACGTCTTCTCCGCCTTCGAGAACTACCGCGACTATGACTGGGCGGGCCGCTGGAAAGGCTCGCAGCACTACCAGATGTACGCCGCGGACATCGACGCCGTCGCCCCGCAGTCGATGCAGGCGCCGCCGCCCCAGGCCGTCCGCCCGCCCAAGCCGCAGAGCTGGGGGTCCCAGCTGTGGACCCTGGTCCGCCGATACACCTCGGTGATCGCGTCCGACAAGGGCTTCATGGCGCTGATGCTGGCCCTGCCGGCGGTGCTCGGCACGGTCAGCCTGCTCATCGACCCCGACCAGGGTCTGCTGCCCAACCCGCCGCGTGCCAACGGCACCCTCGTCCCCAACGGCACGGCCACCACCGTCCTGCTGATCCTCGCCGTGGGCGCCTGCTTCGCCGGCGCCGCCAACTCCGTCCGTGAGCTGATCAAGGAACGCGTGATCTACGAGCGGGAGCGCGCCACCGGCCTGTCCCGATCGGCGTACCTGATGTCCAAGGTCATCGTCCTCGGCATGATCACCGTGATCCAGGGCGCGATCGTGGGCGGCATCGGCTTCACGCCCCGCGAGATCCCCAAGGAGGGCCTGGTCCTCGGCAAGCTGACGCTCCTCGAGATGTCTCTGCCGGTCATGGCGCTCGGCTTCACCTCGATGATGTTCGGCCTGATCATCTCCGCATTGGTGAAGACGGCTGAGAAGACCATGCCGCTGCTGGTGATGTTCGCGATCGTCCAGGTCGTCTTCACCGGCTGCCTCTTCATCCTGAACGGCAGTCCCGGTGTGAACGAGTTCTCGTATCTGATGCCGTCCCGCTGGGCGGTGGCGGCCGCGGGCGCGACGCTCGACTTCAACCTCGTCAGCCCCAACACCGACGACCCGGGCAGCACGGACCCGCTGTGGGACCACGCGGCGTCCCAGTGGTTCGTCGACATGGGAGCGCTGCTCGCCCTCGGCGTGCTGTGCGGCTTCCTCGTGGCCCGCTTCCTGCGCCGCCACGAGCCGGAGGTCATGCGCAAGTAGGTGCCTGCCGCACCTGCCCGGACCACGGGTCGCACAACGCGAAGGGCGGCACCCCGCGGGGGTGCCGCCCTTCGGCGTTACTTCAGCGTCTTACTGAGGCCCAGAGGTCCCGAAGAGACTCAGTAGGCGCTGAAGACGTTGTCGATCGACCCGTAACGGTGGGCCGCGTAGTTGGCCGCAGCGGTGATGTTGGCGACCGGGTTGTAGATGTCCCAGGACGTGCCGGAGACGTGGTACGTGTTGAAGGTCGGCTGGATGACCTGGAGCAGACCCTTCGACGGGACACCGTTGATGGCGTTGATGTCCCAGTTGTTGATGGCCATCGGGTTGCCCGA
Source organism: Streptomyces sp. NPDC002577 (assembly GCF_053594815.1). Classification (NCBI taxonomy): domain Bacteria; kingdom Bacillati; phylum Actinomycetota; class Actinomycetes; order Kitasatosporales; family Streptomycetaceae; genus Streptomyces; species Streptomyces sp. NPDC002577. The sequence continues at coordinate 781,360 of NZ_JBSFWK010000001.1, forward strand.
GGACTCACGCATGATGTTGCGGTACAGCCCGTTGTAGGTGCCCGGGATCTTGTGCTTCTTCATGATGTCGAGGGACTGGCGGATCCAGCCGTCGAGGTTGTTGGCGTAGGTCTTCACCGCGATCGGGGTGGCCACCGCGGTGCGCTCCGCCGAGCGGCTCACGGCCGGGGCGATGTTGCGCTCCTGCTGGGCCTCCGCCTTGGCCTCGGCCTCGGCCTTCTGCTTGGCGGCGGCCTCCTGCTGCGCCTTCAGGCGGGCGGCGGCGTCCTGGGCCTTCAGGTTGGCGTTCGCCAGCTGGTCGGTGACGCTCGCCTTGATGTCCTTGGTGGCGCCGGCGGCGACCAGGCCGACCGGGGTCGTCGCGGCGACCGCCTGGGCTTCCTGGACCTCGCCGTGGGAGGCGGGTACGACGGTGAAGGCCATGGCCGCGGCACCGAGCGTGGCGACACCGGCGAGGGCGAACTTCTGGGACTTCTTCAGACGGCGATCACCGGACTTGGCATGGAAGATCGACATGGGTGTAGGACCTCTTCGAGTAGCTGGAGTCGCTCTCGGCCGGTGGGACGGGTTTCCGGCACAAGCGCCGCGGGTAAGCTCCGTTGCTTTTCCGCGGCACCAGGCGACGGCAGCCATTCTTAGCGGCCGCAAAATCCCGGGGCAAAGGTGTGACGTACGATCCGCGGTAGTGGATCACGAAACGGGCGGATCGCGGTAAAACCCCTCTTACGCCAGTGATGGGCGTTTTCGCCCGCTACTACCCCTCTTCGTACGTGATGTGCGCCCTATGCGCGGGCTCACATGGCGCCCATGTGTTTCTCACTCAGCGCTTCCGCCGCGACGCTCTCCGTGGTGGGACATTTCGGGCAGCAGGAGGTGGGTGTCGCCGAACTCGTGCCACAGATAGCCGTGGTGCAGTGCTTCCCCGTAACCACGGCCGATCGCCCGCCGCCCGGCGATCGCCTCGAGCATCAGCAGGTGAGAGGCCTGAGGCTCGTGCAGTCCGGTCAGCAGGCCGTCGACCGCGCGCACGCCGCGCTCCGGCGTGACCACCAGGTCCGTCCAGCCCGACGCCGCCCGGACGACCCCGTCGGGGCCGGTCGCCGACTCCACCGCGCGCACGGCCGTGGTGCCGACCGCGATGACCCGCCCGTCCGCCTGCCGCACCGCGTTGATGAGCCGGGCCGAGGTCTCCGGCACCGTGAACCGCTCCGGATACGGCGGTTCGTGCACCTCCGCCGACGCGACTCCCGTGTGCAAAGTGATAGGTGCGAATTGAACGCCCCTGCTCACCAGCTCCACGACCAGACGCGCGGTGAAGGGCCGGGCCGCGCTCGGCATCTCCGCGCTCCCCGACCCGTCGGCCGACGGCAGTGCGAACACCGTCTGATACGCGGAGAGCGGCTGGTCCCGCTCCGTATAGGAGTAGCGGATGGGCCGGCCGTGCCGCCGCAGCAGCGCGGGCACCTCATCTCCCGGCAGCCGGGCCCACCACAGCCGCCCGCTCCCCGGGCTCAGCGGCTCCTCATATACGAGGTGCGCGCCCCCGGGCAGCTCCACCACTGTTCCCGCGGGCCCGCCGGCACGCGCGCGCGTGGTGCCCCTGCCGTCCGGATCGCGCAGCTCCACGGCCCACCGGCCGTCGTCGCCCCGCGTCGAGAAGTGCACCACCACGCGCGCGTGCCCGATCCGACCGTCGACGGCGGCGGCCAGCGTCGGCGACGTGTTGACGACGAGCAGATCGCCCGCGCGCAGCAGCCGCGGCAGATCCACGAAGCCGTGGTGCGACACCTCCGTGCCGCGCGACACCAGCAGCCGCACCGCGTCCCGGTCGAGTCCGGGCCCGCGCTGCTCGGCCGGCACCCGCGCCGACAGCTCCTCCGGCACCATCGCCACGGTCGTCGTTCGTGCAGCCACGGCCGTCACCGCACCGAGGGTGTCTCGACGGCCGAGGGTGTCTCCACAAGGGAGGAAGCGGTGTACCGGCCACTCGCCGGCCGCCCGTCCAGCAGCCGCAGGAAGACAGGAGCGATCTCCTCGGGCGTGGGCGTCTGCGACAGATCCTCGTCGGGTTCCGCCGCGGCCAGCATGTCCGTACGCATTCCGCCCGGATCGACCCACCAGACCCGCAGCTCCGGCTCCTCCACCGCCAGTACGGCCGACAGCTGGTCCAGGGCCGCCTTCGTCGCTCCGTAGGCACCCCACGTCCGGTACGCCTCCACCGCCGCGTCGGAGCTCAGATTGATCACGGCACCGGCGGGCGCCGCACGCAGCAGCGGCAGCGCCTCCTGCAGCAGCCCGAGAGGCGCCACCACATTGGTCTCCAGCGCGGCCCTGAATCCGTCCAGCGGCTGGCTGCCGAGGCGTACCAGCGGCTCCGCGCCCAGGATCCCCGCATTGTTCACGAGCAGATCGAGGCCGCCGAGCCCGCGTGCGGCGGCCACCAGCTCAGCACGGTGTCCGCCGTCCGTGACGTCCCCCGCCAGGGCCACCACCCGGACTCCATGCCCGCCCACCTCCCGCGCCGTCCTCTCCAGCGGCCCAGCGGACCGCGCACTCAGTACGAGATCCCAGCCCCGCTCCGCCAGGGCTGCACCCAGCGCACGCCCGAAACCCCTCGAAGCACCCGTAACGATCGCCACCGGCATGACATCCGTCCCCTCATCGCACCGGGCACCGCCGTACCGGCGGCTGCCTCCGGCCGGCTCCCCGGCCGCCCTCAACGTAGGAACGGACCCGCTCCCGGCACCTCGTCCGCGGGCCGGGGAACGTGAGGGCCCTTCGCCCTAAGCCCCGCGCACTAGTCCGCCGCCGCCACAGGACCGATACGCCGTGCCACACCCCGCCGGTACGGTGAAGCCATGAGTCACGGCCCCCGGTCCGGCCTGTACGCGGTGAGCTCCGCGCTGCTGGCCATGAGCAGGCACCTCGAGGTGCGCGACGTCCTCAAGACGATCGTCGCCTCGGCCCGCGAGCTGCTCGACGCGGAGTACGCGGCGCTCGGCGTCCCGGACGACCACGGCGGTTTCGCGCAGTTCGTGGTCGACGGAGTCAGCGACGCACAGTGGCGGGCCATCGGCCCGCTCCCGCGCCAGCACGGCATCCTCGCGGCGATGCTGCACGAGGCGAAGCCTCAGCGCCTCGCCGACGTACGCAACGACCCCCGTTTCGAGGGCTGGCCCGCCGCCCACCCGGACATGTCCGACTTCCTCGGCCTCCCCATCCGCGACGGTGACGAGACCATCGGCGCCCTCTTCCTCGCCAACAAGAGGTGCCCCAAACCCGAAGGCGGCTGCGGCTTCACCGAGGAGGACGAGGAGTTGCTGTCGATCCTCGCCCAGCACGCCGCCATCGCCCTCACCAACGCCCGGCTGTACGAGCGCAGCCGCGAGCTCACCATCGCCGAGGAGCGCTCCCGCCTCGCCCATGAGCTGCACGACGCCGTCAGCCAGAAGCTCTTCTCGCTGCGCCTGACCGCCCAGGCCGCGACCGCCCTCGTCGACCGCGACCCGTCACGCGCCAAGGGCGAGCTGCAGCACGTGGCGGCGCTCGCGGCGGAGGCCGCGGACGAACTGCGCGCCGCCGTCATCGAGCTGCGCCCGGCCGCCCTCGACGAGGACGGCCTGGTCGCCACGCTGCGCACGCAGGTCCAGGTCCTCGACCGCGCCCACTCCGCGCGGGTCGCCTTCGATGCCTGCGGGGTGCGCGCCCTGCCCGCCGCACAGGAGGAGGCCATGCTGCGGGTCGCCCAGGAAGCCCTGCACAACGCGCTGCGCCACTCCGGCGCCGGGCGCGTGAACGTCCTCCTCGCCAAGCACGGCCCCGGCGCGGTGCTCCGCGTCACCGACGACGGCAGCGGCTTCGACCCGAAGGCCATACGACGCGCGGGGCGCCACCTCGGCCTCGTGTCCATGCGCGACCGGGCAAGCGGCGTCGGCGGCACACTGACGGTGGAGTCGGCGCCCGGCAAGGGCACCACGATCGAGATGGAGGTCCCCGGTGGCTGAACCGATCAGGGTGCTGCTCGTCGACGACCACCAGGTGGTCCGTCGCGGCCTGCGTACCTTCCTCGAGGTGCAGGACGACATCGAGGTCGTGGGGGAGGCGGCCGACGGCGCCGCAGGGATCGCCCTGGCCGAGGAGCTCAAGCCGGACGTCGTCCTGATGGACATCAAGATGCCCGGCATGGACGGCATAGACGCCCTGCGTAAACTCCGCGAGCTCGACAACCCCGCGCGTGTGCTCGTCGTCACCAGCTTCACCGAGCAGCGCACGGTCGTCCCCGCTCTCCGGGCGGGCGCCGCCGGGTACGTATACAAGGACATCGACCCGGACGCCCTCGCCGGAGCCATCCGCTCGGTCCACGCCGGCCATGTGCTGCTGCAGCCGGAGGTCGCCGGTGCCCTGCTGTCCCAGGACGAGACCGGCAGCGGGCAGGGGAGGGGCGGCTCGCTCACCGAGCGCGAGCGCGAGGTGCTGGGCCTGATCGCGGACGGGCGCTCGAACCGGGAGATCGCCCGCGCCCTCGTCCTCTCCGAGAAGACGGTCAAGACGCACGTGTCGAACATCCTGATGAAGCTCGACCTCGCGGACCGCACCCAGGCCGCGCTGTGGGCCGTGCGACACGGTGTGACCGGCTGATCTCCGCAGCTGATCGCCCTGACTCCAGCTGACAGGGCACGCGGAGCGGGCGGTGACGCGGAAGGTTCCGTTCCGGAGTGAGATTCATACTGTCGTGTAGATGCCCCTCTGATGGCGCATCCCGTGTGAGGCCCCGGCCGTTCTCCAGGCGTGCTGCGGCACTTCGCCGCAGTGATCGCTAGGAGGGTCCAGGAAAGTGAAGAACCTGAAGAAGGTCATGGCCGTCACGATGGTGGCGGGGGGTCTGGTTGCCGCCGGTGCTGGTATGGCCTCGGCCACCGACGGTGCGTACGCGGGCGGCAGCGCCAGCCACTCGCCGGGCATCGGCTCCGGCAACCTGATCCAGGTGCCGGTCCACGTCCCGGTGAACGTGGTCGGCAACACCGTGAGCGTCGTCGGTGCCCTGAACCCGGCCTTCGGGAACTCCGGGTTCAACGGCTGACAAGCGCCTCGGGTCCATCGTCGACCACCGGCCCTCGGGGTACCCCGAGGGCCGGTCCGCGTTCCCCGGGATCGGATGATCTGCTCATTGGTCTGATCCGTGCCCATGTGTGCGCCTTATGGGTACATCGGCCGTGCACCCCGTGCCATCGGCCCGACCGGTGCCGTTCCCCAGTGCATGCGGCCCCCGTGGATACGGGGTCGGAACGCTCAGCAGGAGGAACGCTTCCCATGAACATCGCCAAGAAGGCAGCCCTGACCCTCGCCGTCGCCGGTATCGCCGCGGGCGCCTCCGCAGGCGCCGCGGTCGCGGACGCCAACGCCGGCGGGACGACCAGCGGGTCGCCCGGAATCCTCTCGGGCAACCTCGTTCAGGTCCCGGTCCACGTGCCTGTCAATGTCGTCGGCAACACCGTCAACGTGATCGGTGTGGGCAATCCGGCTTCCGACAACTCGGGGTCGAACAGCTGACGCCCCCGGTCTCGGGTCTCGGGCCCCGCGAACCTCAGCGGGTTCGCGGGGCCCCTCGCGTCTACCCCCGCTCCCGCTCCTCCACGTACGCGTTGTAGGCGGCGACCTGCGCCCGGCGCGCGGTGCGTTCCACAGGACGCAGGGCCTCGGCCCGCGCCGCCATCTCCGAAGCGCTCACGGCCCCGCCCTGCCCGTTCTCGTACGCCACCGAGATCAGCAGCCCCACGCGCTGCGCCAGTTCCAGGACCCGCACCGCCCTCGGCGGGTAGCCCGGCGCGAGCACCTCGCCGCCCTGCTCGGCCCGCGCCCGGTACGCGTCGATCGCCGCCTCCGCGACCGGGCCCGACGCGGCGACGTCGAGCCGCGACAGCACCGCCGTCGCCTCCCGCAACGCCTCTGCCAGTTCCCGTTCGGCCTCACCGAGCGACGGCACATCGGCCGGTGGGGCCTCCCGTACGGGCAGGCAGTGCCAGACGACCTCCACATGGACGTCGCCCTCGGGCCCCACCTCGTGCACCTCCGGCACGAGCCCCAGCGCAGCGCCCTGGCAGACGACCGCCTCCTCCGCCTCCAGCGCCCGCGCGTTGAACTCGGGCGGGCCGCTCAACCCCAGCGGATGCCCGGGCGCGGGCAACGCGACCCGCAGGCCCGTCGTCCCCAGGGCACGCAACCGCCCCAGCGCGAGCGTCAACCCGACCGGAGCAGTCTCCCCGGGGAGCCCCTCCACCCGGTGGATCGCATCATCGCCGACGATGGCCTCCGCGGCATCGTCGGGTGCAGCAAACCCGGCCAAAAGGGCGTTTCCCCATGCGGCCAGCCGTCCTGAGCGTGGTTCCGAGAGCATGCGCCCAGCCTAAGGACCGGCCTAGCGGCCGGAGCGCGCGACCGGTGGCGTAGGTTTTCCCTGGGGGCTGCGCCCACAGGCGCACGCGACAGCCGAGACTGCAATGGGAGACAGTGCGCTCATGAGCGATGTACTGGAGCTGGAGGACGTATCCGTGGTCCGCGAGGGCCGGGCTCTGGTGGACCAGGTCTCCTGGTCGGTCAAGGAGGGGGAGCGCTGGGTGATCCTCGGCCCGAACGGTGCCGGGAAAACGACCCTCCTGAATGTCGCGTCCAGCTACCTCTTCCCGAGCAAGGGCACCGCCACCATCCTCGGCGAGACCCTCGGCAAGGTGGACGTCTTCGAGCTCCGCCCGCGCATCGGCGTGGCCGGCGTCGCCATGGCCGAAAAGCTCCCCAAGCGCCAGACCGTCCTGCAGACCGTGCTCACCGCGGCCTACGGCATGACCGCCGGCTGGCACGAGGACTACGAGGACGTCGACGAGCAGCGCGCCCGCGCCTTCCTCGACCGCCTCGGCATGAGCGACTACCTGGACCGCAAGTTCGGCACCCTCTCCGAGGGCGAGCGCAAGCGCACCCTGATCGCCCGCGCCCTGATGACCGACCCTGAGCTGCTCCTCCTCGACGAGCCGGCGGCGGGCCTGGACCTCGGCGGCCGCGAGGACCTCGTACGCCGCCTCGGCCGCCTGGCCAAGGACCCCATCGCCCCCTCGATGATCATGGTCACGCACCACGTCGAGGAGATCGCCCCCGGCTTCACCCACGTCCTCATGATCCGCCAGGGCAAGGTCATCGCCGCGGGTCCGCTGGAGCTGGAGCTCACCTCCCGCAACCTCTCCCACTGCTTCGGCCTTCCGCTGGTCGTCGAGCAGAACGGCGACCGCTGGACGGCGCAGGGCCTGCCTCTGTCCTGACCCCCTTCCGTTGACCGTCCCGACCGGGCCGCCCGACCGACGTGACCGGGCCGTCCGGCCGCGCGGCCGGATCGGACCCCTGTCCGCGGACGGACTCGCGGTCTTACCATGACCATGTGGACATCGATGCGTGGGTGTGGTGGCTCATCGGCGCTGCTGCACTGGGAATTCCGCTCGTACTGACCGCGATGCCCGAATTCGGCATGCTTGCCGTGGGTGCCGTCGCCGCCGCCGTGACCGCGAGTCTCGACGGCGGCATCGTTCTCCAGGTTCTCGTCTTCGCCGTCGTCTCGGTCGCTCTGATCGCCGTCGTACGCCCGGTCGCCGCCCGGCACCTGGCCCAGCGCCCCCAATTGGCAACGGGCGTCGAGGCGCTGAAGGGCAGACAAGCCGTCGTACTCGAACGAGTGGACGGGGCCGGAGGGCGTATCAAACTCGCCGGCGAGATCTGGTCGGCACGCGCACTCGACCCAGGACAGGCCTACGAGGCGGGCCAGGAGGTGGATGTCGTGGACATCGACGGGGCCACCGCCGTCGTCATGTGAAGCGGGGATCCGGGGCATGATCTCGTAGGTGATGTCACGTCATGCGACCGAACTCCTCCCGATGCAGGCGGTGGTCTGACAGACTCGACCAGCAAGATCTCCAGGAGCCCGAGGTGTCCCAACACCCCCGGGATCCAACGGAAATGACGAGTCAAGAAGGGTACGGGGAGCCACGATGGAACCGATCATCATCGTCCTGATCATTCTGGTGGTGCTGGTCTTCATCGCCCTGATCAAGACGATCCAGGTCATTCCACAGGCGAGCGCCGCCATCGTCGAGCGCTTCGGCCGCTACACGAGAACGCTGAACGCGGGACTCAACATCGTCGTCCCGTTCATCGACTCCATCCGCAACCGCATCGACCTCCGCGAGCAGGTCGTACCCTTCCCGCCCCAGCCGGTGATCACCCAGGACAACCTGGTCGTCAACATCGACACCGTCATCTACTACCAGGTGACCGACGCCCGTGCCGCGACCTACGAAGTGGCGAGCTACATCCAGGCGATCGAGCAGCTCACCGTCACCACCCTGCGCAACATCATCGGCGGCATGGACCTCGAGCGGACCCTCACATCCCGTGAGGAGATCAACGCGGCCCTGCGCGGCGTCCTCGACGAGGCCACCGGCAAGTGGGGCATCCGCGTCAACCGCGTCGAGCTCAAGGCCATCGAGCCGCCCACCTCCATCCAGGACTCGATGGAGAAGCAGATGCGCGCCGACCGTGACAAGCGCGCCGCCATCCTCCAGGCCGAGGGTGTCCGGCAGTCCGAGATCCTCCGCGCCGAGGGTGAGAAGCAGTCCGCGATCCTGCGCGCCGAGGGTGAGGCCAAGGCTGCCGCCCTGCGCGCCGAGGGCGAGGCCCAGGCCGTCCGTACGGTCTTCGAGGCGATCCACGCCGGCGACCCCGACCAGAAGCTGCTCTCCTACCAGTACCTCCAGATGCTGCCGAAGATCGCCGAGGGCGACGCCAACAAGCTCTGGATCGTCCCCAGCGAGATCGGCGACGCCCTCAAGGGCCTGTCCGGCGCCATCGGCAACTTCGGCCCGGCGAACGGGGGTTCGGGCGGCCACAGCGGCAATGGCAGCGGCACCGAGCGCCGCGAGCAGCCGCGCATCGACTAGCACCCGAAGGTGCCCCCCCAGGACATGAAGGTGCCCCACCTCCAGAGGAGGTGGGGCACCTTCATGTCGTCCTACCGGTGCGGTCACGCAGCCGGCTGCGCCATCCACTCAGGAAGGGCGTCCAAGTCGTCGTGCCCGAGCGCCAGCAGCATCGCATCGGCAGGCGTCGGCTCGAACGGCTCCCTCAGCAGCGGCATACCCGCCTGCTCCGGCGTACGGTCCGCCTTGCGGTGGTTGTCCTCCGCGCACGAGGCCACCGTGTTCAGCCAGCTGTCCGCGCCACCCCGCGACCGCGGCACCACATGGTCCACGGTCGTCGCCCGCTTCCCGCAGTACGCGCACCTGTGCCCGTCCCGTACGAGAACACCGCGCCGCGACCACGGTGCTTGTCTTCGGAACGGCACCCTCACATACCTGCACAACCGGATCACCCGCGGCACGGGAAGATCCACCGCGGCAGCCCGCATACGGAGATCGGGGTGGGCCTGCTCGACAACGGCCTTGTCCTGGAGCACCAGAACGACGGCTCGGTTCAACGTCACCGTCGACAGCGGCTCAAAGCTCGCGTTCAGTACCAGCGTGTCCCGCATCCAGCCCACCTCCCGTGCCACCGGCCCACCCCCATGGCGGGCTGGGATCAACTCTGGCCGGGCACGCCGAGATGGACAACGCAATATCTGTGCCTCCCGAGGCGATGCGACCTCACCACTCCGTCGCAGATCCCCGGGACCCCCGGCAACAAAAATGCCCGCCCCTGATCACTTCCAAGACCAGAGACGGGCAAACGTTCCATGAACATCCAGTTCGATGCTCGGCGGATATCTGGACGCCTATCCCTCGGCGCCCGATGCGTACTCACCGATCAGCTGCGCACGCGCCAGCGTGTGGAAACGCAGATTGAACCCGACCACGGCGGGCGACGCGTCGGAGTCCGGACCGAGCTTCTCCTGGTCCACCGCATAGACGGTGAACACATACCGGTGCGCCGGGTCCCCGGGCGGCGGCGCGGCGCCCCCGAAGTCCTTCGTCCCGTAGTCGTTGCGCACCTGGATCGCGCCCTCGGGCAGCCCCTCGAACTTGCCGCTGCCCGCACCCACGGGCAACTCCGTCACGGAGGCCGGGATGTCGAACACGCTCCAGTGCCAGAACCCGCTGCCCGTCGGGGCGTCCGGGTCGAAGCACGTCACGGCGAAGCTCTTGGTCTCCGGCGGGAATCCCTCCCACCGCAGCTGCGGCGAGGTGTTCCCGGCCGCGTAGACCTGAGCGTCCTTCAGCACCGCGCCCGGCTCGATGTCATCGCTCACGACCGTGAACGAGGGCACCGGCGGATGGAAGTCATGCGGAAGCGGTGCCCTCTTGAGCTCGGTCACGTCGGAACCTCCTGGATCGGTGATGTCTCCCGCTCCGAGCCTAGAACCAGTTACGACGGCTGCCGACCTGGGACAGCCACTCATTGAGGTACGCCGCCCAGTCGGTCGCCTGGAAGTCGTGCAGCCCGACCCTGAACGCCTTGTACGAGTCGCTGCCCTCGCTGAAGAGCCCGGGCTTCTTGTCCATCTCCAGGATGACGTCCATCTCCCGGTCGTCCGCGACGAAGCTCAACTCGACCTGGTTCAGGCCGCGGTACTGCTCCGGCGGGAAGAACTCGATCTCCTGGTAGAACGGCAGCTGCTGCCGCGTACCCCGGATGTGACCGCGCTCCATGTCGGCGTTCTTGAACCGGAACCCGAGCTGCCCGAAGGCGTCCAGAATCGCCTGCTGCGCCGGCAGCGGATGCACGTTGATCGGGTCCAGGTCACCGGAGTCCACGGCTCGCGCGATCTGCAGCTCGGTCGTCACACCGATGTTCATGCCGTGCAGCTGACGCCCGGCGAAGCTGGTGATCGGCGTCTCCCAGGGGATCGCGAGCCCGAACGGCACCGCGTGCACCGCGCCTGCCTGCAGCGAGAAGGCACCACCGAGCCGAACCTTGGTGAACTCGATGTCCTGCTTGTACTCCTGGTCGTTCCCCTCGACCTCGACCCGGGCCTGAAGACCGACCGAGAGCCCCTCGATCTCCTGGTCGACGGATCCGCCCTGGATCCGGACCTCGCCCTGGACGACACCGCCCGGCACCACGTTGGCCTCGGTCAGGACCGTCTCCACCGACGCCCCACCGGCTCCCAGGCTCGCCAGCAGCCTCTTGAACCCCATATCTCTCCTCCCCAGGACGCGCCCGTCAGCCAGACGCGTCCCTGATCACTCTGATCCCTGATCCTCGGGCCCTTGATCCTCTGATCCTTGATCCTTAGAAACGCGGTCGGCCCCCGGCCGGTTCCGCGCCCACACCCTGGCAAGCAGAAGGGCCCATGGCCACCCGCGCGTGCACACCGGTTGCACTACGCTCGTACGCCGTGATCACGGCCCCTGACCGTACGCCCCTCAGCCGGGAGTTCTTCGACCGCCCCGTCCTGCAGGTCGCACCGGACCTCCTGGGCCGCATCCTCGTGCGCAACACCCCGGACGGCCCGATCGAACTCCGTCTCACGGAGGTCGAGGCGTACGCGGGTCCGGACGACCCCGGCTCCCATGCGTATCGCGGCCGCACCCCCCGAAACGACGTGATGTTCGGTCCGCCCGGCCATGTGTACGTCTACTTCACCTATGGCATGTGGCACTGCATGAACCTGGTGTGCGGGCCCGAAGACAGGGCGAGCGCGGTCCTGCTCCGCGCCGGCGAGATCACGGAGGGCGCCGACCTCGCCCGCAGACGCCGACTCTCGGCCCGCAACGACAAGGAACTGGCCAAAGGTCCGGCTCGCCTGGCGACGGCTCTCGGTGTCGACCGAGCACTCGACGGCAGCGACATATGCGCCGGCCGGGACGCCCCGCTCAGCATCCTCACGGGTACGCCGGTCCGTCCTGACCAGATCCGCAATGGTCCCCGCACCGGAGTGGCCGGCGACGGAGGCGACGGAGAGGCGCACCCCTGGCGCTACTGGATCGCCAACGACCCCACGGTCAGCCCCTATCGGGCCCACACGCCACGCCGGCGCCGAACTTGACTCGCCCCTGGGGGACGCGTAACGTAGCCCGAGCCGCTTGAACCGGGTACTGCGTTCAGTCAGCAGCCGGAAGTGGCCAAACCCCACTACTCAGCAAGGACTCCCCATCAGCGGGTGCTTATTTCGCGTGCCTTTTGCATGCCGAAATCTGAACTCGTGAAGCTCGATTATGAGCAGCCGGGAGAATCAGCTAGCGTAGTGAATGTCGAAAGGCCGCGAGGCCGAAAAGACGAAGAGTGAATATCCCGCTTGCGGGATGCCCCGCCGACCGGGGATCAGGCCCGAAAGAGTCTGATAGAGTCGGAAACGCCGGAAAGGGAAACGCGAGAGCGAGAACCTGGAAAGCACCGAGGAAATCGGGTCGGAAAGATCTGATAGAGTCGGAAACGCAAGACCGAAGGGAAGCGCCCGGAGGAAAGCCTGAGAGAGTCTCTCGGGTGAGTACAAAGGAAGCGTCCGTTCCTTGAGAACTCAACAGCGTGCCAAAAATCAACGCCAGATATGTTGATACCCCGTCTC